>NZ_JBEZYA010000048.1:0-54032 GCF_040638295.1 Actinoplanes sp. NPDC026619 | reverse complement strand
CGGAAGCTAAGCCCTCCAGCGCCGATGGTACTGCACTCGGGAGGGTGTGGGAGAGTAGGACGCCGCCGGACTCAACGTGACAGAAAGGCCCACCCCGTGAGGGGTGGGCCTTTCTGCATTTCCGAAGCAATTCAGCGGCTTTCCGAGGCCTTGCGAATCTGCTGGAAAAGCGGCGCGGCCTCGGCGGCGGTGCGGTTCGGGAACATCGCGAGCGCGAGACTCCCGTGGTCGGCCCAGCCGCAGACCGGCAGCTCGCCCGTGTCCGACTTCGTCGTTCCGCATTTCATCGCGCCGCCCAGATCGCCGGCCGGCACATCATGAATGCCGGTGACGGCGCCCTGGTTGTCGGCGATCAGGTTGAAGGCCGTCTCGAGGTCGTCCTCCGGCGTCCAGAAGAGGGTCGTGCCCCCGAAGAAGAGGACGTTCTTCTCGCCGGCGGAGGTGTAGACCGCGGCGACGGTCTTGTCGAGGTCGACCTCGGCGGCCAGCGCGGTCTGCAGATAGTCGGCGGTGGACTGTGCGTCTTCCGACTGGTCTCGGGTCAGTGAGCCGATCGTGTCCGGCGTGGTCAGCTTGGCGTCCTTCTGGGACGAGATCTGCCATGCGGTCCAGCCCAGGACGCCGGTGCCGCCCAGGGCGACGACCAGCAGGGACGAGAGGACGATCGTGCGCACCTTCGACTTCGGGCGAGGAGCCTCTTCAGGCTGTTCCTCGATGAGGTCGACGGGGCCGATGTCGATCGGGGCGTCGGACATTGCGCGAGCGTAGCAATCCGCCCCCACCGTAGGAGGTGCGAATTCGTGTTCCACACGCGGCTCCGTAGACTTGTCGAGTGACCGATACGACCCAGACCCGCACCCCCGACAGCCGGCCCACCGGTGGCCTCTCCGCCCAGTACCAGCCGGGCGAGGTAGAGCAGCGGCGGTACGAGACGTGGGTCTCGGCGGGCTACTTCACGGCCGACCCGGCGAGCGACAAGCCGGCCTTCTCGATCGTCATCCCTCCGCCCAACGTGACCGGCTCGCTGCACGTCGGCCACGCCCTCGACCACACCATCCAGGACACCCTGTCCCGCCTCAAGCGGATGCAGGGCTTCGAGGTGCTGTGGCTGCCCGGCATGGACCACGCCGGCATCGCCACCCAAAACGTGGTGGAGCGCCAGCTTGCCGCTCAGCAGCTTTCCCGGCACGACCTGGGCCGCGAGAAGTTCGTGGAGAAGGTCTGGGAGTGGAAGGCGGAGTCCGGCGGCGCGATCCTCGGGCAGATGCGCCGGCTCGGCGACTCGGTCGACTGGGGCCGCGAGCGATTCACCATGGACGAGGGTCTGTCGCGCGCGGTGCAGACGATCTTCAAGCGGTTGTACGAGGACGAGCTGATCTACCGGGCCAACCGGATCATCAACTGGTGCCCGCGTTGTCTCACCGCGCTGAGTGACATCGAGGTGGAGCACTCCGACGACGACGGCGAGCTCGTCTCGATCCGTTACGGCGAGGGCGCCGACGCGATCGTGGTCGCCACCACCCGAGCCGAGACGATGCTGGGCGACACCGCGGTGGCCGTTCACCCCGACGACGAGCGGTACAAGCACCTGGTCGGCACCGAGGTGGAGCTGCCGCTGACCGGGCGGCGCATCCCGATCGTGGCCGACGAGCACGTGGACCCGTCGTTCGGGACCGGTGCGGTCAAGGTGACGCCGGCGCACGACCCCAATGACTTCGAGATCGGGCAGCGGCACAACCTGCCCAGCATCACGATCATGGACGAGCGTGCGGTGGTGACGGTGCCGGGGCCGTTCGAGGGCCTGGACCGTTACGAGGCGCGGCCCGCGATCGTGGCGGCGCTGCGCGAGGAGGGGCGGATCGTCGCCGAGAAGCGGCCCTACGTGCACTCGGTGGGGCACTGTTCGCGCTGCAAGACGACCGTCGAGCCGCGCCTGTCGCTGCAGTGGTTCGTCAACACCGGGCCGCTGGCCAAGGCGGCCGGTGACGCGGTTCGCGACGGCCGGGTCGCCATCGAGCCGGCCGAGCTGTCCAAGCGCTACTTCGCCTGGGTCGACAACATGCATGACTGGTGCATCTCGCGTCAGCTGTGGTGGGGTCACCGCATCCCGGTGTGGTATGGGCCGGCCGGCGAGGTCGTCTGTGTCGGACCGGACGAGCAGCCTCCGACGGGTGATGGCTGGCACCAGGACGAAGACGTACTCGACACATGGTTTTCTTCTGCTCTGTGGCCTTTCTCGACGATGGGGTGGCCGGAGCAGACCGCCGAGCTGGCCAAGTTCTACCCGACGAGTGTGCTGGTCACCGGCTACGACATCCTCTTCTTCTGGGTCGCCCGGATGATGATGTTCGGCCTGTACGCGATGGATGACGTGCAGCCGTTCAACGTGGTCAACCTGCACGGCATGGTCCGTGACGGGCACGGCAAGAAGATGTCGAAGTCGTTCGGCAACGTCGTCGACCCGCTCGACTGGATCGAGCGGTACGGCGCCGACGCGACCCGCTTCACGCTTGCTCGTGGCGCCAACCCGGGCTCGGACGTGCCGATCAGCGAGGAGTGGTGCCAGGGCTCCCGCAACTTCTGCAACAAGCTGTGGAACGCCACGCGGTTCGCGCTGATGAACGGCGCCACCGTCGAGGGTCCGCTTCCGGCGCCGGAGGAACTGTCGGCGATCGACAAGTGGATCCTGTCGCGGTTGCAGCATGTGATCGGCGAGGTCGACGAGCAGTTCGCGACGTACGAATACGCCAAGGTCTGCGACACCCTCTACCACTTCGCGTGGGACGACGTCTGCGACTGGTACCTGGAGCTGAGCAAGCCGGTGCTGGCCGAGGGCAGCGCGCCGACCCAGCGGGTCCTGGGCCACGTGCTCGACCAGTTGCTGCGCCTGCTGCACCCGGTCATCCCGTTCGTCACCGAGGAGCTGTGGATCGCGCTGACCGGCGGCGAGACGTTGGTGCGGGCCGCGTGGCCGTCCGCCGACAAGGCGCTGATCGACGACGCCGCCGAGGAGGAGCTGGCCGCGTTGCAGAAGGTCGTCACCGAGGTGCGGCGCTTCCGTTCCGACCAGGACCTCAAGCCGACCCAGCGGGTGACCGCCGCGCTGACCGGCCTCGGCAATGTCGGGATCGACACGCACGAGCAGCTGATCCGCTCGCTGGCCCGGCTCGACCGGCCGACCGACAGCTTCACCGCGACCGCGACCCTCGCGGTCACCGGCGGCATCACCGTCGACCTGGACACCCGGGGCACGATCGATGTGGCCGCCGAGCGGGCCCGGCTGGAGAAGGACAAGGCCGCCGCCGAGAAGGAAGCGGCACAGTGCCGCGCCAAACTCGGCAACGAGTCCTTCATCGGCAAGGCCCCCGAGCAGGTGGTCGCGAAGATCAAGGACCGCCTGGCCACGGCCGAGGCCGACCTGGCGAGAATTGGCGCGGCTCTTTCGGCGTTGGCAACAGCATGAGTGAGTACGACGAGGTAGTGGCCGCGCTGGACAAGCGCGGCTTCACCCGGATGGTTTTCGACATGCAGAAGATCCGGGACCTGATGGACCTGCTCGGCAGCCCGCAGCGGGCCTACCCGGCGATCCACCTGACCGGAACCAACGGCAAGACCAGCACGGCCCGGATGATCGACGCGCTGTTGCGAGCGCACGGCCTGCACACCGGCCGCTACACCAGCCCGCACCTGGAGACGATCCGGGAGCGGATCAGCTTCGACGGCGAGTCGATCAGCGAGGAGCGGCTGGTCGCCACCTATCAGGACGTCGCGCCGCTCGCCGACCTGATCGACGAGCGGAACGTCGAGCCGCTGACCTATTTCGACCTGACGACCGCGATGGCCTACTCCGCGTTTGCCGACGCGCCGGTCGACATCGCCGTGGTCGAGGTGGGGCTGGGCGGCGAGGAGGACGCCACCAACGTGATCGACGCCGGCGTCTGCGTGATGACGCCGATCGGTCTCGACCACACCGAGTGGCTCGGCGACACCATCGAGGACATCGCCTGGGCCAAGGCCGGCATCATCCACCGGGACGCCACCGTGATCAGCGCGCTGCAGACCGAGGAGGCCATGCGGCCGATCCTCGAGCGGTCCGCCGAGATGGGCGCGACCGTGGCCCGCGAGGGCCGCGAGTTCGGCGTGGTCGAGCGCACCCAGGCGGTCGGCGGCCAGGTGCTCACCCTGCAGGGGCTGGGCGGGGTCTACGACGAGATCTTCCTGCCGCTGTTCGGGGCGCATCAGGCGCAGAACGCCGTGCTGGCGCTCGCCGCGGTCGAGGCGTTCCTCGGCGCCGGCCGGGAGAAGCAGCTCGAGATCGAGCTGGTCCGGGAGGGCTTCGCCCAGGTCGATTCGCCGGGCCGGCTCGAGCGGGTGCGCAGCGCGCCGACGATCCTGCTGGACGGCGCGCACAACCCGCACGGGATGGCCGCCACGGTCGCCGCTCTCGAGGAGGAGTTCTCGTTCCGCCACCTGGTGGCCGTGGTGGCGGTGCTCGGCGACAAGGACGTGTCCGGCCTGCTCGACCTGCTCGAGCCGGTGGCGGCGCGCATCGTGGTCACTCAGAACAGCTCGCCCCGCTCGATGCCGGTCGAGCAGCTCACCGAGCTCGCGGTCGAATTCTTCGGCGAGGACCGGGTGACGGTCGCCTACAACATGCCGGACGCGATCCAGGAGGCCGTGGTGCTGGCCGAGGAGGACACGTCGGGCGAGCTCAGCGGGGTCGCGGTGCTGATCACCGGTTCGGTTGTGACGGTCGCCGACGCGCGGAAACTGCTCAAGCGATGACCGAGAACGCAACCTCGGCCGAGGGCGAGCCGGGTGCGGCGGCGCCGCGCTCCGGTTTGCGCAACCCCCAGGCAGCCGTACGCGGTCTGGGCGCGGGCACGCTCATTCTCGAAGCGATCGTCCTGCTCCTGGCCATCCAGCCGATCCGGATCATGGGCGGTCATCTGAGCGGCTGGGGTGTCGGCGCGGTGGTCGGCCTCGCCGTCCTGGCGATCCTGCTGGCCGGCGTGATGAAGCGCCGCTGGGCATGGACGGCCGGGGCGGTGCTGCAGGCGCTGCTCGTCGCGTGCGGCCTGCTGCACTGGTCCCTGGCCGTCCTCGGCATCATCTTCGGCGCCGCCTGGGGCTACGCCGCCTATGTGCGCCGGCGCATCCTGGGCTGAGTCTTACCTGATCGCGCGCCACTGGGTGATGGCCACGCTGTGGCCGTCCGGGTCGCTGAACGTGGCCGACCACAGCTCGAGCCGGTCACCCCGGTTGACCGGCTGCGGCGCGTGCTGGAACGTCACGCCCTTGGCGATCAGCTCGGCGTAGACCGCCTCGACGTCGCCCACCTCGAGGTTGAGGTAGATCAGCCGGCCCGCCGCGGCGGACAGGTCGGTCACCGTGCGCAGCACCAGGCGGGTGTCGCCGGAGGCCAGCACGGCACTTCCGTCGCCGCTGTCGATCTCGTAGAAGCCGAGCGTGTCCCGGTAGAACGAGACCGAGCGGGCCAGATCGGTGACCAGCACGGTGATGCCCACCCCGTAGATCGCCCCGGCCGGGCCGGGCCGGGCGCTGGGATACGCCGTGATCAGGTCGTCGGCGTGTGCGTCGGGCTCGGAGGCGCTCGTCGGCGGCTCCGACCACGGCCCGACGTCGGGAGTGTCCACCTCGTCCCTGGTCGCCGGCGCGGCCACGACCGGCTCGGCCTCCACCCGTGAGGAGTGCGCAACCGGCGGCTCTGGCTCAGCCGCGCCGGGCTCAGCCGCGACCGGCTCAGCCGCGACCGGCTCAGCCGCGACCGGCTCAGCCGCGACCGGCTCAGCCGCGACCGGCTCAGCCGCGACCGGCTCCGGGGTGGGAGCGATGGTCGGCTCCGGCTCGGGAACAGCGGTTGCGTGCGCGACCGGCTCGGGAGCGGTGTCGTCCGGCGGGGTGTCTTCCCGGTGATCGCGGCCGACCTTCTTGACGGCGGCGAACACCGAGGCCGCCGCGGCGCCCATGGCGGCGGCCGCACCCGCGACCACACCGCTCGCGCCGGACCGGCCCTCGGCCGTTCGCGCCGGGCCGGCGCCCGCGGCCGACTCGGCGTCGTGGGCCGCGTTGGTCATGAACTGGGTAGTCGGCCGATCGCTGGAATCGACCACGTCGGGGGCCGGCGGCCGCCGGTATTCGTGCTCGACCGGCGGGGCGATCAGGCCCTCGTCAATGGCGTCGGCCGCGGCCGGGTCGGTGGTCTCGGGCGCCGGGTCCGGGTCGCCGTCGAGCGGCAGGTCGAACTCGTCGAAGTCCGCCGGGCGGGCGGCGGGGGGCGGCGTTTCCGGCTCGGGCGCGACCGGCGGCGGCGTCACCGGCTCCGGGGCGGTCGGGAACGTGGTTGCCGGCGGGGGCGCCGCGGTCGTCGCGGTGGCGGTCGGCTCCGGCCGGCGCCACCCGCGCGGCTCGGGCTCCGGCTCCGGGTCCTCGAGCGGCAGGTCGACCGGCGGATCGTCGTGCCGCACCGAGCCACGCGTCTCGGGCTCGGTGAACACGTCGGCCGGGGGAGCGCTGCGCTGCGCCGGGGCGGTCGGGATCTCGTCGTCGACCAGGGGCGCGGCCCCCGCGGTGGCGGTGGTGGTCTCCGGCTCGGCAGTGGCGGTCGCAGTGCCTCCGCGCCGGTGCGGCCGCGGCCGCGTGCCGGCCGGCCGGCCGGCGGCGGATTCCGCCGCCGTGTCCGTAGGGGCATTGCTGCCGGTGGACGCGGGAGCATTGCTGCCGGTGGACGCGGGAGCATTGCTGGCGGTGGACGCGGGAGCATTGCTGGCGGTGGACGCGGGAGCATTGCTGCCGGTGGACGCGGGAGCATTGCTGCCGGTGGACGCGGGAGCATTGCTGGCGGTGGACGCGGGGGCATTGCTGGCGGTGGAATCGGGCTTGGTAGCCGCGGCAGCGGCGGTCGCCGCGCCCGGCGCGCGCCGGGGCAGCGGCTGCGGGGTGTCGTCGTGGTCGACCAGCTCGCCCTCGACGATGGTGCCCTCGGGCGTGTGGTGGACGACGACCGTCTCCACGGCGCCCGATGAGGGCGGGGGCGGCGGCTCGTCGGCGGACCACTGCCGGTCGCGGCTCGCCCACGGCGGTGGTTCCGGGTCGCCCAGCAGGTCGTTGTCGAGCAGGTCGTCCTCGTCGTCGGCGGCCTGGTCGTAGATGGTGGCCGGTGGCGGCGGCGGGTCCGCGCCCCGCTCGTGCGGGGCCGCCTCGTCCCAGTTGATCCGGACCCGGCGCATGTCGTCGACATCGACGGTGATCGGGAGCGTGTCACCGATCATCGGCCATTTCACCACCGGCACGCGGGGTTCCCGCAGGACCACCTCGGAGGTGGGCAACCCGGGCGCGACCACCACGGCCTGGATCTCGGCGCGCCCGTAGACCGCCGACGAGGTGGGCGGCGGCGAGATCGCCTTGACCTCGGCGGTGCCGGTGACCCAGGCGCGGGCGCCGCGGCGCACCACATTGACCATGCCCAGGGCGATACTGAGGGCGAGCACGGCCAAGCCGAACACCACCACCCCCCAGCTCGACATGCCGAGGCCGAGCGCCACGACGAAGACGGCGATGGTGCCCATGACGGCCGCCACCAGCTTGCGCGCCGGTGCGATGGGACGGCCGGTCTGGTTTGCCAATGTGGACCTCCCGCTCGATACCGTCAGGTTATTGCCCGGCCGGGTCTCAGCGAAAGTGCGGTAGTCGCTTGCCGCCACCGAGGTACCGATAGGCTGAACCTCGCGCGTGTCGTCCCACCCGCACGATCTGGAGGATTTCGTGACCAGCCCCATCGAGCGTTCCCTCGTGCTCGTCAAGCCCGACGCGGTGCGTCGTGGCCTGCTCGGCGAGATCATCTCGCGTTTCGAGCAGAAGGGCCTGGTGATCGAGGCAATGGAGCTGCGGACGATGGACGCGAGCCTCGCCGACCAGCACTACGCCGACCATGTGGAGAAGGCGTTCTACCCGCCGCTCAAGGAGTTCATGACCAGCGGTCCGCTGGTGGCGCTGGTGCTCGCCGGCGACCAGGTGATCGAGGTGGTCCGCGCGATGATCGGCACGACCGACGGCCGCAAGGCGGCCGCCGGCACGATCCGCGGCGACCTCTCCCTGTCGAACCGGGAAAACCTGGTGCACGCCTCCGACTCCCCGGAGAGCGCGGCCCGCGAGCTCGCCCTCTGGTTCCCGAAGATCTAGCCCGAAGATCTGGCCCGAAGATCTGGCCCGAAGATCTGGCCCGAAGATCTGGCCCGAAGATCTGATTACAGCGTTTCCAGGCTCGCCGACCGGCGCGACTCGAGTTCGAAAATCTTGAGGAGCGCCGCGGCGAGTACGGCGTAGCCGAGCCCGACCAGCGCTTCCCGGCCCAGTTGCGGTGCGGCCGCGTGCCAGCCCTCGCCGCCGGCGAACCGCCGGGCCGCCTCGGCCGCGTGCGTGATCGGCAGGTAATCACCGATCGCCGCCATCCAGCCGGGCAGCCCGGAGCTGGGCACGTTCACGCCGGTGAGCAGCATCAGCAGGGCCACCGCGACGTTCGAGATCACCCAGACGTCCCGGAAGCGCAGGCCCAGCGCGCCCAGCGTGAGGCCGAAGAAGCTGCAGGCCAGCGAGCCGACCGCCATCGCCGCGAGTAGGCCGGGCACGGCGCTCAGCGGGATCCGCAGGCCGAGCAGCAGCGCGCTCGCGCTGAGCGTGAAGACCGCGATGAGCAGGCCGTTCCCCGCGTACGGCAGGGCTCGCCCGAGGAACAGGACGGTGCGGCTGCGCGGGGACAGCAGCACGTGGCCGAGCGTGCCGTAGCGCCGCTCGTTGCCGACCGCGAGGGTGCCCCCGAAGACGCAGGCCAGCGTGGCGGTCAGCACCGCGTTGCCGACGATGAAGAAGCGGTCGTCCTCGACCTGCAACTGGCGGCCCAGGTAGGCGAAGAACAGCAGCTGGAACAGCGGGCCGATCAGGAGCGTGCCGATGAAGATGCTCGGCCGGGTCCAGTTGAACAGGGCGCGGTAGGCGATCACCCCGCCGACGGTGATCAGACGGAGCGTCTTCATGCGAGCGCCAGGGTGGCGGCCACGCGGGCGCGGCGTTCGACGTACGTCAAGGCGAAGCCGCCGGCTATCAGGCAGACCAGGCTGATCGCGAGGCAGATCCCGACCGAGGGCCACACCGGGCCGCCGGTGGTGGCCTCGCGCAGCGCGCGGGCGCCCCAGGTGGTGGGCAGGACGTCGGCGATCGGGCCGGTCCAGGCGGGCAGCACGGTGATCGGCACGAGCATCCCGGAGACCAGCCAGATCGGGTATTCCAGCGCGTTGGTGAGCGCGTTGGCGTTGCGCATCAGCACGAAGGTGGAGGCCAGCAGCAGGCCGAACATGCCGAGCGCCACGACGCAGACCACCGCGGCGATCGGGAAGACGACCGGGTGCGCGAAGTCCAGGCGGATGCCGTAGAGCAGCCGGCCCCAGGCCAGCGTCGCGAGCAGGGAGTACGCGCCGGTCAGGCCGGTGGCCACGGTGATCGGCAGGAGCACCAGCACGGGCCGCCGGGGCGCCAGCATGATCATTTCGAGGGTGCCCTGCCAGCGCTGGTTCTGGATGGCGCCGCCCGAGCCGAACAGCACTGACGACCAGACGCCCATCACGCCCGCGCCGACCGCGGCCTCGATCAGCCGGTGCTGCTCGCCGCCGGCGCGGAACAGGTAGACCGCGAGGGTGGCCTGGACGATCGGCACCACCATGGCGATCGCCACCTCGAACGGCGAACGGCTGATCTGCTTGACGTGGAGCAGCGTGCCGAGCAGCAGCATGCGCAGCGTCCTCATGAGGCGTTCACGATCGCGACGTACGCGTCCTCGAGGGTGGGCTCGCGGCTGGAGACCCGGCCCAGCCGGATGCCGGTCAGCTCGCGCAGGATGTCGCCCTGCACGTCCACGTGGGCGTCGGACTGGACGGTGAGCAGCTGCAGGGCCCCGCGCTCCTCGATGGCGGTCTCCCGCACGCCGGGCAGCTCGCGGAGGGCGGAGACGGCGGTGTCCGGCACCCCGTACGCCTCCACCTCGACCACCCGGCGCCCGTCCGCCCGGTGCCGCAGCTCGGCCGGGGTGCCGAGGGCCTGGATCTGGCCGTCGGCGATCACCGCGATCCGGTCGCACAGCTCGTCGGCCTCGACCATGTAGTGCGTGGTGAGCAGCACCGTCGTGCCGTTGGCGGCGAGATCGGCGACCATGCGGCGCAGCTCGCGGGCGGCCACCGGGTCGACCCCGATCGACGGCTCGTCGAGGAAGAGGACGTCCGGGGAGTGCAGCAGGCCGCGAGCGATGTGCAGCCGCTGGCGCATGCCACGCGAGTAGCCCTCGACCCGCTCGCGCTCCCGGCCGGTGAGGCCGACCAGGTCGAGCAGCTCGGCGATGCGGCGTTTCTGGTCGCGCGGGGCCACCCCGTACAGCTCGGCGAAGTAACGCAGGTTGTCCAGGGCGGACAGCCGTTCGTAGAGGCCGCGGTCGCCGCCGAAGACGTAACCGATCCGGCGGCGTACCTCCCGGGTCTGTTTCTCCACGTCGTAGCCGCACACCGTCGCTGTGCCTGAGGTCGGGATGAGCAGGGTGTTCAGCATCTTGATGGTGGTGGTCTTGCCGGCCCCGTTCGGTCCGAGGAGGCCGAACAGCTCGCCGCGACGCACCGTGAAGGACACTCCGCGCACCGCGTCGACCTCGGTGCGGCGCGGGCGTAGCCAGCCGGTGCGCCCCCGATAAGTGCGGCGTAACTGATCGGCCTCGATGGCGTACTCGCTCCCCATGGGCCGAAACGCTAGGCGGAAGACGCAGCGCTAGGAAACGAATTCGGCCGGGGCCGAATCTCCGCCGAGCAGGTTGACCAGCGCGATCCCGGCCGGTTCGAGGCCGTAGAGAACGCGCCGGCCGGCCCGGCGGCGGTGCACCACCCCGGCCGCCTGCAGGCCGGCCAGGTGTTCGGACACCGTGCTGGGGGCCAGCCCGAGCGTGGTGGCCAGTCCGGTCGTGGAGGCCGGCACCGTCAGCGCGCGCAGCACCGCGGCGCGGCCCCGGCCGACCAGGATGGCCAGGCGGTCGTCGGCGTGCGGCACCGGCGCGGCGGCGAGCAGCGCGGCGCCGCGCGACTGGTACGTCACCATGACCACCTCGGCGTGGTCGGTCGAGCAGGTCAGGGCGCCCCGCGAGAAGATCAGCGGCACCAGCAGCAGCCGTTTGTCGACCGCTTCGAACGAGTGCTCCAGCGCCTTGACCAGGGTGAGCACCGGCCGCTCCCAGCGGATCCGTTCGTGCAGCCGGGCGAGCAGGGCGTCCGGCCC
Source organism: Actinoplanes sp. NPDC026619 (assembly GCF_040638295.1). Lineage (NCBI taxonomy): Bacteria > Bacillati > Actinomycetota > Actinomycetes > Micromonosporales > Micromonosporaceae > Actinoplanes > Actinoplanes sp. NPDC026619. The sequence continues at coordinate 42,707 of NZ_JBEZYA010000048.1, read as the reverse complement.
GTCGGCGGCCAGCGCCCGGGCCCGCAGCAGCACCTCTTCGTCGAGCGCGGCCCGCATGGCCGGCCAGTGCGGCGCGATGGCCGCCTCCCAGTAGGCCGCCAGCCCGTCCGCGAGCCGGTTCAGCGCCGCCTCGCGGTCGTCCCGGAACGGGCGCATCGAATCCGGCAGATCGCCCGACGGGTAGTACGTCGCGAACTGCTCCTCGATGATCTCGGCCGGGGTGGCCCGGAAGCGGTCGAGCTGCTCGGTGATGGTCGAGACCGGCGTCTCCGGGATCGGATCGAGGAAGTCCGGCAGTCTCGACGGCGCATGGAAATAGAACGACGCCGGCGCGACGGCCGGGACAGTCCGCAGGATCTCCCGCGCCTGCCGCGCCCACCCGTCGTACGGCCACGGTGCGCCGTCCGGGTTCCGTTGCAGCAGGTAGAGGCTGCAGACGGCCTCGGCGAACGGGCTGATCGCGATCCGGGTGCGAGCCAGCGTCGGTTCATCGATCTCGATGCGGATCACGTGGTGAAGTTTAGGGAACGGACACGCGCAAGCCACGTCCGATCGATAGGCATCAGGGTATGACCTCGATCTCGCGACGCAATCTGCTGCGCGCCGGTGCCGTCGGCCTGGCCGGAAGCGCGTTCCTCGAAGCCCCCGCGTTCTCCTCGGCGGGAATCCGGCCGCTGCTCACGCACGGTGTGCAGAGCGGCGACGCCACCGCCGGCTCGGCGGTCGTGTGGAGTCGTGCCGACCGCCCGGCCCGCCTCTGGGTGCAGGTGAGCCGCCGCCCCGACCTGCGCGGCGCCCGCCTGCTGCGCGGCCCGGTCGTCACGCCGGACACCGACTTCACCGGCAAGGTGCGGCTGCACAACCTGCCGTCCGACTCCAAGATCTATTACCGGGTGCGCGCGGAAAGCCTGGACCGGCCCGGCCTCTACGGCTCGTCGCTCGACGGCTCACTGTGGACGGCGCCGTCGACAAAGCGGGATGTGCGGTTTGTCTGGACCGGTGACGTGGTCGGCCAGGGGTGGGGCATTGATCCGGCGTACGGCGGAATGAAGCTCTTTGAATCGATGCGCCGCAGGCGCCCGGACTTTCTGCTGCACTCGGGCGACACCGTCTACGCCGACGGGCCGCTGGCCGAGACCGTGACGCTGCCGGACGGGCGGATCTACCGCAACCTCGTGACCGAGGAGAAGACGAAGGTCGCCGAAACCCTCAAGGAATACCGCGGCCAGTACGCCTACAACCTGCTGGACGACAACTACAAGCGGTTCGCCGCCGAGGTTCCCCAGATCAACCAGTGGGACGACCACGAGGTGCTGAACAACTGGTACCCGGGGGAGATCCTCGACGACGCCCGCTACACCGAGAAGCGGGTGGACGTGCTGGCCGCCCGCGCTCACCAGGCCTATCACGAGTGGGTGCCGATTCCGTCGCAGACCGGCCCGGTCTATCGCAAGATCTCGCACGGCCCGCTGCTCGACCTGTTCATCCTCGACATGCGGACATTCAAGGACCCCAACACCGACGATGTGTACGCCGATCCGAAGCGCGGCATGCTCGGTCGCGACCAGCGCGAGTGGCTGATCAAGGGCCTGCGTGAGTCGACGGCGACCTGGAAGATCATCGCGAACGACCTGCCGCTGGGCCTGATCGTGCCGGACAGCCCGGTCGGCCAGGAGGGCGTGGCGCAGGGCGACAACGGCGCGCCGCTCGGCCGTGAGCTGGAGTTCGCCCAGGTCCTGCAGGACGCGCACCGGCATCACGTGACCGGCATCGTGCTGCTCACCGCGGACGTGCACTACACCGCCGCGCACCACTACGACCCGTCCCGGGCGGCGTTCCAGGACTTCACGCCGTTCTGGGAGTTCGTCTCCGGGCCGGCCCACGCGGGCGCGTTCGGCCCGAACGTCCTGGACGGCACGTTCGGCCCGAAGGCCGAGTTCGTGCACGCCCCGCCGGTCGCCAATACCTCACCGGCCGACGGCTACCAGCACTTCGGCGAGGTCGAGATCGACGGCCACTCCGGCGACCTGACCGTCTACCTACGCGACCGCGACGGCGTCTCACTCTGGTCCACGACGCTCCGGCAGAGGTAATCCGGATGTAGGAATCCCGGGGTGGCCGGTATCGTTGTGCCCACGCAGGCACTGAACCGGCCATCACCGGGGAGCCTCCGGAAGAACGAGCCGCTCGCGGCTTCAGTAGAACCGGGTGGATCGGCACACGCGTGCGCCGACGAATGAGCGGGCGGCCTTCGGGTCGTCAAGCGAGGTGGTACCGCGGGCCGCAACCAGGCTCGTCCTCGCAGTCGATCTGAAGACTGCCTCGAGGAGAACCGCCGACATGGCCTATCCCAAGCACACCGACGCCACGGGCGTACCGGCCAGCCCGGATCTGCCCGCGGTCGAGCGCGCGGTGCTCGACCACTGGGCGGCCGACCACACGTTCGAGGCGTCCGTCGAGCGCAACCCGGCCGGCGAGAACGGCAGCAACGAGTACGTCTTCTACGACGGACCGCCGTTCGCCAATGGCCTGCCGCACTACGGACACCTCTTCACCGGGTACGTGAAAGACCTGGTGCCGCGCTACCAGACGATGCGCGGCAAGCACGTGGAGCGCCGCTTCGGCTGGGACACCCACGGCATGCCCGCCGAGATCGAGGCGGAGAAGCAGCTCGGCATCACCACCAAGGCGCAGATCGTCGAGCTCGGCATCGACAAGTTCAACGACGCCTGCCGCACCTCCGTGCTCGCCTACACCAAGGACTGGGAGGGGTACGTCACCCGCCAGGCCCGCTGGGTCGACTTCGAGAACGACTACAAGACCCTCGACCCCAGTTACATGGAGTCGGTCATGTGGGCGTTCAAGACCCTGTCCGACAAGGGCCTGGTCTACGAGGGCTTCCGCGTGCTGGCCTACTGCTTCCGGTGCGAGACGCCACTGTCGAACACCGAGACCCGGATGGACGACGTCTACCGCGACCGGACCGACCCGGCCGTGACCGTGACGTTCCAGCTGGAGACCGGCGAGAAGATCGCGGTCTGGACCACCACGCCGTGGACCCTGCCGTCGAACCTCGCGCTGGCCGTCGGGCCGGACATCGAGTACTCGGTGCTGGAGAAGGACGGCGAGAAGCTCATCATGGGCAGCTCGCGCGTGGCGGCGTACGCAAAAGATCTTGAAGGCTTTGAAAAGGTCGGCACGGTCATGGGCCGTGACCTGGCCGGACGCCGGTACACGCCGCTGTTCGACTTCCTGGTCGAGCAGGGTGGGCCCAACGCTTTCCAGGTGCTCGCGGCCGACTACGTCACCGACGAGGACGGCACCGGGGTCGTGCACCAGGCGCCGGCGTTCGGTGAGGACGACCAGAACGTCTGCAACGCGGCCGGCATCCCGACCGTGGTGGCCGTCGACGAGCACGCCCAGTTCACCTCGCTGGTCCCGCCGTGGCAGGGCGTGCAGGTCTTCGACTCGAACAAGCCGATCATCGCGGTGCTGCGGGAGAAGGGCGTGCTGCTCAAGCAGGAGGGCTACACGCACTCCTACCCGCACTGCTGGCGCTGCGACACCCCGCTGATCTACAAGGCGGTGTCGTCGTGGTTCGTCGCGGTGACCAAGTTCCGGGACCGGATGGTCGAGCTCAACCAGGAGATCACCTGGACGCCGGCGCACATCAAGGAGGGCTCGTTCGGCAAGTGGCTGGCCAACGCCCGCGACTGGTCGATCTCCCGGAACCGCTTCTGGGGCTCGCCGATCCCGGTGTGGAAGTCCGACGACCCCAATTACCCGCGGGTGGATGTCTACGGCTCGTTCGCCGAGCTCGAGGCGGACTTCGGGGTCAAGGTCGACAACCTGCACCGGCCGTACGTCGATGATCTGGTCCGCCCGAACCCGGACGACCCGACCGGCAAGTCGATGATGCGACGCGTGCCGGAGGTGCTGGACTGCTGGTTCGAGTCCGGCTCGATGCCGTTCGCCCAGGTGCACTACCCGTTCGAGAACAAGGACTGGTTCGAGCACCACTACCCGGGCGACTTCATCGTCGAGTACATCGGGCAGACCCGCGGCTGGTTCTACACCATGCACGTGCTGGCCACGGCGTTGTTCGACCGCCCCGCGTTCCGCAACTGCCTCAGCCACGGCATCCTGCTCGGCGAGGACGGCCGGAAGATGTCGAAGTCGCTCCGGAACTACCCGGACGTCTACCGGGTCTTCGACTCGTACGGCTCGGACGCGATGCGCTGGATGCTGATGTCGTCGCCGGTGCTGCGCGGCGGGGACATGCCGGTCACCGAGACCGCGATCCGCGACTCGGTGCGCCAGGTGCTGCTCCCGCTCTGGAACGTCTGGTACTTCTACAGCCTCTACGCCAACGCGTCGGGGTACGAAGCGTCATTCCGGACCGATTCCGGTGATCTGCTCGACCGGTATGTCCTCGCCAAGACGGGGGAGCTGGTCGACGACGTCCAGCGCCAGATGGACGAGTACGACATCTCGGGCGCGGCCGCCTCGGTGCGGTCGTACCTCGATGCGCTCACCAACTGGTACGTCCGCCGGTCCCGGGACCGCTTCTGGGCCGGCGACCGGGACGCGTTCGACACCCTGGCCACCGTGCTGGAGACCCTCTGCCGGGTGCTGGCGCCGCTCGCGCCGCTCACCACCGAGGAAATCTGGCGCGGCCTGACCGGGGGCCGCTCGGTGCACCTGACCGAGTGGCCGTCGGCGAACACGTTCCCGGCCGACCACAAGCTGGTGGCGTCGATGGACGCCATCCGTGACGTGGCGTCGGCGGCGCTGTCGCTGCGCAAGGCGCGGGCCCTGCGGGTGCGGCTGCCGCTGGCCAGGCTGACCGTGGCGACCGCCGACGCGACCGCGCTGACCGATCTCGCCGATCTGCTGAAGGACGAGGTCAACGTCAAGGACGTGGTGTTCACCGCCGATGTGGCCGCCTATTGCGAGCAGGTCCTGACGGTCGTGCCGCGAGCTCTCGGCCCGCGTCTCGGCAAGCAGGTCCAGCAGGTCATCCAGGCGGTCAAGAAGGGCGACTGGCAGCTCGTCGACGGCGCGCCGGTCGCGGCCGGCGTCACCCTGGCTCCCGGCGAGTTCGAGTTGAAGCTGGTTGCCGCGGATGTCGAGAACTCGGCGCCGCTGCCGGCCGGGGCCGGTGTGGTCGTGCTCGACACCGTCGTCACCCCGGAGCTGGCGGCCGAGGGGGTGGCCCGCGACCTGATCCGGGTCGTCCAGCAGGCCCGCCGGGACGCCGACCTGGACGTCTCGGACCGGATCTCGCTGACCGTCTCGGCGTCGGACGCCGTGCGCGCGGCGGTCGAGACGCACCGCGACTTCGTGGCGGGGGAGACCCTGGCGACGTCGGTCGCGTTCGGCCCAGCCGCCGCCGGCGGGTTCGCCGGCGAGGTCGGAGACGGCGAGCAGGTCACGGTTTCGGTCGCCCGGGTGTGAATCTGTTAACCCGGTCCGGGCATTTGCCGCCTTCGCGGTGAATGTCCGGGCCGGGTAGCAAGCTCGGCGGGGACTTCCGGGTTGACGTCCGATAACCTCAGCGTGCCACCCCCACTGCACCACCCCGTTCCGGAGGATCCCCAAGTTGCCGCTGCTCTACTCCATCGGCAAAGTCACCGTCGGCACGACGCTGATGCTCGGCTGGCGTCCGCATATCGAGGGTCTCGACTACGTGCCGCGCGTCGGCGGCGCGATCTTCGCGGGCAACCATCTCTCGGTCGCCGACGAGCTGTTCCTCGGCGCGGTCGTGCCCCGGCACCTGGCCTTCTGGGCCAAGTCCGACTACTTCGACGGCACCGGCCTGTCCGGCTGGTTCACCCGCAACCTGCTCAACGGGCTCGGCGCGATCCGGGTTCAACGGGCCGGCGGGCGGGACGCGCTCGCCGCGTTCGACGGCGCCATCCCGGTGCTCAAGGCCGGTGACTGCGTCGTCGTCTACCCCGAAGGCACCCGCTCGCCCGACGGCAAGCTCTACCGCGGCCGCACCGGCGTGGCCCGGCTCGCCGTCGCGGCCGGCGTCCCGATCATCCCGGTCGGCACGCTCGGCACCGAGAAGGTGCAGCCCATCGGTCAGCCGTACCCGATGCCGTTCCGCGGCAAGATCACGGTGAAGTTCGGCAAGCCGATCGACACCACCGGCCGGGCCGACGACCGCACCTCGCTGCGCGCGCTCACCGACGAGGTGATGGGCGAGATCCAGAAGCTGACCGGCCAGGAATACGTTCCGCGCTACGCCCCCGCGAAGCCGGCCTCCTAACCGGGGCTCAGCACCTCGCTGCGCAGGCGGCCGACCAGTTCGGCGCTGTCGGTGATCGAGCGGCGGGTCAGCAGCACGGTGGCCAGGCTGCCGTGGTCGGCCCACGCGCACACCACCACTGCGTTGCCCTCCACCCGGCCGACTGCGCAGCTCTCGTGCGCGCCGCTCTCGGCCAGGTCGAACGACTGCGCCTGCTTCAGGTTCAGCTGGCCGGTCAGGTTGTCGAGCTGGGCCCGCACGTCGGCCTCCGGGCGGAACCGCCAGCCGGTGACGCCGAAGACGGTCACCCGTTTGCCGCGGCTGTCGCCGTAGACCCCGGCGAACGGGGTGCCGCTGCTCGCGTCGGACGAGCGCAACTGCTCGGCGAGCCGCTCGGTGGCGCGCTTGCTGGCGTCGTCGTCGCGCAGCTGCAGGTCGGAGAAGGACGTCGGCAGGGCGGCGCTGACCGGGAACTGCCGCGCCGCCGGGAACTGGAACCAGGCGAACGGCAGGCCGCAGCAGCAGAAGACGCCGAGCACGGTGAGTAGAGCCAGGCGGCGGCCCCACCGGCGTTTGCGGCGCGGCGGCGGCATCGGCCGCTGCGGCGGCCGGGCCGCCCACGGGGGCGCCGGCGGAAGCTGACCCTTGACCGGCGCCGGGGGCCGGTTCTGCACCGGCAGGCGATTGACCTGCGCCTGTGCGGCCCGGGCCGCGGCGGCCTGGGCGGCGGCTTGGGCGGCGGCTTGGGCGGCTCGGTTGGCCTGCTCACGCGCTTTGCGCTCGCGCCGGCTCGGTTTGGCGGGCGCCGGTGGCCTCTGCGCCGCCGGGCTCTGCCCCAAGGGCGCCGCTGACGGCGGCGCAGGCGGGGGAGCGGCGGCAGGTTTTGGCGCGGGCGCCGCGGCGGCAGGTTTTGGCGCGGGCGCCGCGGCGGCCTCCGGCGGCTCGATCCGGGTGGGTGGCAGGGCGACGAACGGGTCCGGCTTGGTGGGGTCTATCTCCGGCATTTCCGGTACGGCGGGGAATGCGTCCCACGGAGTGTCCTGACCGGCCCACGGGTCGACCGCCGGGATCGCGGCCCGCTCGTCGTCCGGCTCCATCCGCCGCCGGTTCCATTTCGACTTCTTCGGCGCCGGCGGAGGCACGGCCGCCGACCCGCTCCAGCGCGCCGGGGCGTCCACCGTCGAGGGATCTTCGCCGCCCTCGACACGGGTGGAGTCGGGAAGCTCGGCCGCCGGAATATTTTCTCCCGGCTGCTGGTCGCCCATCCGTCGATCTCCTTCACTTGCCGGCCAACTCGCTGAGCAGCACCGCCGGTCCGCATTCCAGGCTAGAGCCGGTGCGCCACCAATCGGGAACGGTGCGTTCCGGATTCCGCGCTCAAATGCCGGACAACCTGGGCGATGTGCCGGACGGTCTGGAGCCGTATGGTTACCGAGACATGAGAACGACACAGCGAAATGCCGTCACGTCGACCGGGAATGATCTCGGTCAGCCGATGGTGTTCGCGCATGGCTATGGCTGCGACCAGAACATGTGGCGTCTCGTCGCTCCCGCCTTCGCAGACACATATCGGCTCGTTCTTTTCGACCACGTAGGCAACGGCAAATCCGATCTGTCGGCCTACCACGACGACCGTTACTCCACCCTCGACGGTTACGCCGACGACATCCTCGAGATCCTGCACGAGCACGACCTGTGGGACGTGGTTTTCGTCGGTCACTCGGTGAGCTCCATGATCGGCGTGCTCGCCGCGAACAAGGAGCCCGAGCGCTTCGCCAAGCTGGTCCTGGTCGGGCCGTCGCCGCGGTATATCAACGAGCCGGCCGACGACTACGTCGGCGGGTTCAACCACTCCGACATCGACTCCCTGCTCGACTCCCTGGACAGCAACTACCTCGGCTGGTCCAGCCAGATGGCCCCGGTCATCATGGGCAATCCGGAGCGTCCCGAGCTCGGCGAGGAGCTGACCAACAGCTTCTGCCGCACCGACCCCGAGATCGCCAAGAAATTCGCGCGCGTCACGTTCCTCTCCGACAACCGCGACGACCTGCTAAAACTCCGTACGCCCGCATTGATCCTGCAATGCACGGACGATGTGATCGCGCCGACCGTCGTGGGTGACTACGTTCATAAGCACACCGCGGGCAGCACGCTGGTGCAGATGAACGCGACCGGGCACTGCCCCAATCTCAGTGCCCCGGAAGAGACGATCGACGCGATGAAGGCCTGGCTTTAGAAGCGTAGAAGCGGACGTGAGTGACTCTGGTGGGCCGGACGTGACGCAGGAGTTACGGCTGCCCTGGGACGACGACCCGGACGACCTGTACGAGCATGCGCCGTGCGGGTATCTGACCACGCTCCCCGACGGAACCATCGTCAAGGTCAATCAGACTTTCCTGGCCTGGACCGGTTACACCCGCGGGGAGCTGGTCGGGCATCGCCGGTTCCGTGACCTGCTCAGCTCCGGCGGGCAGATCTTCCACGAGACCCATTACGCGCCTCTGCTGCGGATGCAGGACGAGGTGCACGAGCTCGCCTTCGACATGGTCTGCGCGGACAGCAGCACGCTGCCCACGCTGATCAACTCGGTGCTGTCCCGCGGACCGGCCAAGGAACCGCGGGCCATCCGCACCACCGTCTTCAACGCCACCGAGCGGCGCAGTTATGAGAACGAGCTGCTCGACGCCCGCAAGTTCGCCGAGGACTCGGAACGCCGCGTCAAGGTGCTGCAGGAGATCGTGGCCGACCTGGCGGCGGCGCCCACCGAGGCCGAGGTCGCCGAGGCGGTGGTGCGCGCGCCCGAGTCGGCCTTCGGCGCCGCCAGCAGCAGCATCTACCTGGTCGATCAGGAACGTGACCTGGTCGTCGCGGTCTCCTCGACCGATCCCACGACCGGCGACTGGGAGGACATGCCGCGGTCGTCGCCCCGGGCGGTGGCCCGGGTGGCCGAGCGCGGCGACCTGCACGTGGTCGGCTCGCTCACCGAGGCCAAGCGGCACTTCCCCGACCTGGTCGACAACATGCGCCGGTCGGGCCGCAACACGGTGGTCCTGCTGCCGCTCACCACCGGCCCCACCGACGAGCACGCCGGCGCCGAGACCCTCGGCGTGCTGGCGTTCAGCTTCACCGGCGAGCGCAAGCTCTCCGACGGCGAGCTGCGCGTGGTGCGACTGCTCGGCCAGCAGGCCGGTCAGGCGCTCGACCGCGCCCGGCTCTACGACGACCTGCGCCGCCGTGAGGAGCGCGCGATCTTCCTGGCCCGGACCACCCGGGTGCTCGACGAGCTGCACCGGCTCGTGCCCCGGGCCCGCCGGCTGGTCGAGCGGGCGGTGCCGGAGATCGCCGACTGGGCGCGGCTGCGCCTGGCGATCGGCACGCCCGGCATCCTGGAGGACGCCGGCGGCCCGGCGCCCGATGCCACCCTGCTGGCCCAGGCGGAGCAGCGGGCAAGCGTGGCGTGCGTGCCGGTCTTCCCGCAGCCGGGCGACGCCCTGGACTGCGTGGTGCTGCCGCTGACCGCCCGGGGCCGGGTGCTCGGCACGCTGTCGATGCGGATGGCGCCCGACCGCCGCGGCGCCGAGGCCGAACGCATCTTCCTCATCGACCTGGCCGACCGGGCCGGGCTGGCGCTGGAAAATGCCCGCCTCTACGAGCAGGAACGGCAGATCGCCCGCACCCTGCAGCGCAGCCTGCTGGCCGGCGAACTGCCCGGCGGCGACCCCCGGTTCGCGCTGGAGACCCACTACCAGGCGGCCGGCCAGGATCTGGAGGTCGGCGGCGACTGGTTCGACGCGTTCCTGATCAACCCCGACCGGCTGGCCGTGGTGGTCGGCGACGTGGTGGGCCGGGGCATCGATGCGGCCACCACGATGGGTCAGCTGCGCAGCGCGATCCGGGCTCTCGCCGGCGACGGGGTCGGGCCGGCCCGGCTGATCGAGGGCCTCGACCGGTTCGTCGAGCGGGTCGAGACCGGTCACATGGCGACCGTGGCGTACGCCGAGGTCGACCTGGTCACCGGCGAACTGACGTACTCCTGCGCCGGCCACCTGCCCCCGCTGCTGCAGGCGCCGATGGGCCCGCCGGAGTTCCTGCTCGACGGCCGGTCGGCCGCGCTCGGCTCGAAGGCCGGCGACACCCGCCGCACCGAGCACCGGGTGCCGCTCCCGGCCGGCAGCCGCCTGCTGCTCTACACCGATGGGCTGATCGAGCGGCGCACCCGGCCGATCGACAAGGGTTTCGAGCTGCTGTCCCGCGAGTTCGCACGGCGGCGGGACTCGCCGCTGCCCGGCCTGACCGGCGGCCTCGCCGACCTGCTGGTGGGCCGCGACCATGCCGACGACGTCTGCCTGCTCTGCCTGTCGCTGGGCAGCGAGGAGCGGATGGAGCGCAGCCTCGGGGCCGACCGGTCGCACATCGCCCTGCTGCGGGCCGAACTGCGCGCCTGGCTGGTGGCGCACGGCATCGAGCCGGAAACCCGGGACGCGGTGCTGCTGGCCTGCTCGGAAGCGGTGGCGAACGCGATCGAGCACGGTTACCGGGACGACCCGTTCGGCCAGATCAACGTGGTGGCCACGGTGACCGGCGACGCCGTCGAGGTGCGTGTCGCCGACCACGGCACGTGGCAGGGCGCGGTGGCCGACGTGGCGCGTGGCCGCGGGCTCCAGCTGATCCGCGAGTCGATGGACCAGGTGCTCATCGACCGCGGCGAGGGCACCATCGTGACCATGCGGCGCAGCCGGGAGACTCCAATATGACTGATCAGTGGGTGACGTTCTCCAAGTTCGGCGACGCCGAGCTGGTCAGCCTGACCGGCGAGATCGACCTGGCGAACGCGGGCGACATCGGGCACGCGATCGTCGCCCGGATCAACGAGGCCGGCAAGGTGCTTATCGACCTGACCACCGTCTCGTTCCTGGACAGCGCCGGGGTGCGGCTGCTCGATGCGCTGGTCGGCGATCTCCTGGTGCACGGCACCCGGACCCGCCTGGTGGTGGGGGAGCGGGGCGCCGCGCGGATGACTCTGCGGCTCTGCGCGTTTCGCGAGGACATCCTCACAACGGATCTTGAACGGGCGGCGGCCGAGCTGACGTAGGGCCCAAGTACCCTTGACTTCCATGACTGGACGCTCCGTCTTTCCACAGCTCGAACAGCTGCTGCCGAAGATCAGCAAGCCGATCCAGTACGTGGGGGGCGAACTGGGCGCCGTAGTCAAGGACTGGGACGCCACCACCGTCCGCTGGGCGCTGATGTACCCGGACGCGTACGAGGTCGGCCTGCCCAACCAGGGCGTGCAGATCCTGTACGAGGTACTCAACGAGCAGGAGGACGTGCTCGCCGAGCGCACGTACGCGGTCTGGCCCGACCTCGAGGCGCTGATGCGCGAGCACGGCGTGCCCCAGTTCACCGTCGACGCGCATCGCCCGGTGCGCGACTTCGACGTGCTGGGCATCTCGTTCTCGACCGAGCTCGGCTACACCAACATGTTCACCGCGCTCGAACTGGCCGGTATCCCGATCGAGAGCAAGGACCGCACGGTCGACGACCCGATCGTGCTGGCCGGCGGCCACGCGAGCTTCAACCCGGAGCCGATCGCCGACTTCATCGACGCCGCCGTGCTCGGTGACGGCGAGGAGGCCGTCCTCGAGATCACCGGCATCATCCGGGAGTGGAAGGCCGAGGGCTGCCCCGGCGGCCGCGACGAGCTGCTGCTGCGTCTGGCCCGCACGGAGAGCATCTACGTGCCGCGCTTCTACGACGTCGACTACCTGCCCGACGGCCGCATCCAGCGCGTGGTGCCGAACCGCCCGGACGTGCCGTTCCGGGTGTCCAAGCGCACGACGATGGACCTGGACGCATGGCCGTACCCGAAGAAGCCGCTGGTCCCGCTGGCCGAGACGGTCCACGAGCGGTACGCGGTGGAGATCTTCCGCGGCTGCACCCGGGGCTGCCGGTTCTGCCAGGCCGGCATGATCACCCGCCCGGTGCGAGAACGGTCGATCACTACCGTCGGCCAGATGGTGCGGGAGGGGCTGGAGTTCTCCGGCTTCAACGAGGTCGGCCTGCTGTCGCTGTCGTCCGCCGACCACTCCGAGATCGGCGACATGTGCTCCGGCCTCGCCGAGCAGTACGCGGGCACCAACGTCTCGCTGTCGCTGCCGTCGACCCGAGTGGACGCGTTCAACATCGACCTTGCCCAGGAGCTGTCGAAGAACGGGCGCCGCACCGGCCTCACCTTCGCGCCCGAGGGCGGTTCCGAGCGGATCCGCAAGGTCATCAACAAGATGGTGACCGAGGAAGACCTGATCCGGACGGTCGTCACGGCGTACTCGAACGGCTGGCGGCAGGTGAAGCTGTACTTCATGTGCGGCCTGCCCACCGAGACCGACGAGGACGTGCTGCAGATCGGCCGGATGGCGCACGAGGTGATCAAGGCGGGCCGGATCGCCACCGGCACCAAGGACATCCGCTGCACGGTGTCGATCGGCGGGTTCGTGCCCAAGCCGCACACCCCGTTCCAGTGGGCGCCGATGGTGCGGCCCGAGGTGATCGACCACCGGCTCCGGCTGCTGAAGAACGAGATCAACAGTGACCGGGGACTGGGCCGGGCGATCGGCTACCGCTACCACGACGGCGAGCCGTCACTGATCGAAGGCCTGCTTTCCCGGGGCGATCGCCGCGTCGGGGCAGTGATCCGGCGCGTCTGGGAAAAAGGCGGACGTTTCGACGGCTGGAGCGAGCACTTCTCGTATGCCCGCTGGATCGAGGCGGCCGCCGAAGTGCTGCCCGGCTTCGGCGTCGACATCGACTGGTTCACCACCCGCGAGCGCGAGCAGGCCGAGGTGCTGCCCTGGGACCACCTCGACTCCGGGCTTGACAAGGACTGGCTCTGGCAGGACTGGCAGGACTCGCTCAGCGAGTACGAGCAGGAAGACTGCCGCTGGACCCCGTGCTTCGACTGCGGTGTCTGCCCGTCGATGGACACCGAGATCCAGATCGGCCCCACGGGCAAGAAACTGCTGCCGCTGACCCCCGTGAACAATCTGCGCATCCCGGCCTAGAGGAGGCGACGATTCCCCCCAAGAACCAACCGGTGGGCGGCCAGGCCCCGGTTGTCCAGCGCATTCGCATCCGGTACGCCAAACGCGGCCCGCTGCGTTTCACGTCGCACCGCGACTTCGCCCGTGCGTTCGAGCGGGCGCTGCGCCGTGCCGCCGTGCCGATCGCGTTCTCCCAGGGCTTCACCCCACACCCCAAGATTTCGTACGCGAGTGCCGCGCCCACCGGCGTCGGCAGCGAGGCGGAGTACCTGGAGATCGGCCTTCAGCTCCAGACCGACCCGGAGCAGTTGCGGGTGGCGCTGGACGCCGCGCTCTCGCCCGGCCTCGACGTCCTCGAGGCGGTCGTGGCCGGCGAGGGCAGCCTCGCCGACCGGATCGACGCCTCGCGGTGGCGGCTGGAACTGCCCGAGATCGACCCGGCGCTGGCCGCCGCCGCGGTCAAGGGCTTCCTCGACGCCGACGAAGTGCTGGTCGAGCGCATGACGAAGCAGGGAAAACGCTCCTTCGACGCCCGCTCCGCGGTGACATACATCGCTGTGACCGAGCAGTCCGACCTACCTTCCGGGGCGGACGGCACACCGTGTGCGATAATCGACCTTGTCGTACGACTGGTTACGCCCGCCGTGCGACCCGATGACGTCCTTTCCGGCCTGCGTGTAGTGGCTGGCCTGGAGCCGCCGGTGCCCCCTCGGGTAACCCGGCTGGCCCAGGGCACGCTCACCGCGCAGGGGGAAATCGTCGATCCGTTGGACGCGGACCGCGGGCCTGTTCCGATTTAGGAGCGGGCGTCATCGGAGGGCGCTAGCTGCACCACGGCCTGCGCCCGTCGGCAGACTTCGGCCGCCCGTCCGACCATCGGCCGGGACCGAAATACTTGCGGCGACCCTGCGTGGCAGCGCTCACACGCGCCCGGGGCCGCCAGAAAATGGAGAGCGCCCATGCTCGATAACGAGCCACAGGGCGGTGAGTTGGACGGTGCGGTTACGCCGCCCGCCGATACCGCCGATAGCACCCCAACCACCCCTGCGCGCCGGACGAGGACCACTCGCCGGAAGACGGCCGCACCGGCCGCCGAGCCCTCAGCCGAGCCATCGGCCGAGGGCGCGACCGCCGAGCCGGGCGCCGCGATCGAGGCCGTCGCGGCCCAGGACGCGGTGACTCAGGACGCGGTGACCCAGGACGCCCCGGTTCCGCCGGTCAAGGCGACCCGTAGCCGCCGCAAGGTTGCTGCTCCGGCCGCCGCGCCCGCGGCTGCCGAGCCCACGGCCGACGCCGAGGCCGAGGTTCCCCCGGTCAAGGCGACCCGGGCCCGCCGGAAGAAGGCCGCGGCACCCGCCGCCCTGCCCGAGCCGGTCGAGGCGGCGGTGGTCGAGGCCGTGCCGGTCGCCGACCTGGTCGCGGCCGTGCCGGTCGCCGAGGAGCCGGTCGTCGAGGAGGAAGAGGAGCCGGACGGGGAGGCGGCGCCGATCATCGGCGTGCTGCCCCTGGACGACGACTTCGTCGAGGAGGAGAAGCCGGCTCGGCGTGGCCGCCGGGCGGCACTGCCCCCCGCCGTACTCTTCATGCCGCCGGAGGCCACCGAGGAGCCGGCGCCCACCAACCGCCGCTCGCGGCGCGCGGCGGCCGTCGCCGTTCCGTCGATCGTTCCGGTCGCGGAGGCCGAGCCGGAGATCTCCGAGGCCGTGGCCGAGGTCGCCGAACTGCCTGCCGAGGAGCCCGCGGACAACAGTCGTCGCAGCCGTCGCCGCCGTCGTGGCGGGGCTGCCGAGGAGACCGCCGAGCCGCTCGAGGCCGTGGCCGAGGTCGCCGAGCCGCTCGTGGACGAGGCCGACGAGACCGCCGATGACGTCGAGGACGGCATCGAGGACGAGTCGGAGGACGACCTGGCCGCCGGCCGTCGCCGCCGCCGTCGTGGCCGCCGTGGCCGTGGTCGCGGCAAGGGCCCGGCCGAGGACGGCGACGAGGACGGCGACGAGGAGCCGATCGCGGCGACCGCCGAGGACGACGCCGAGGACGGCGAGGACGAGCCCGACGAGGGTGACGGCGTGACCCGCCGTCGTCGTCGCCGGCGTCGCAAGGGGTCCAGCGGCGACGCGGACACCGGCGGCATCGAGGACGGCGTGCACACCGTCGTGCGGGTGCGCGAGCCGCGCCGCACCAGCGACGAGGTGCAGGGCGTCTCCGGTTCGACCCGGCTCGAGGCCAAGCGCCAGCGCCGCCGGGATGGCCGCGAGCAGCGCCGGACCCGCCCGCCGATCCTGAGCGAGTCGGAGTTCCTGGCCCGCCGCGAGGCGGTCGACCGGGTCATGGTCGTGCGGCAGAAGTCGGACCGCACCCAGATCGCCGTGCTCGAAGACGGCATCCTGGTCGAGCACTACGTGGCCCGGGCCACCTCCGGCACCATGGTCGGCAACGTCTACCTCGGCAAGGTGCAAAACGTCCTGCCGAGCATGGAGGCCGCGTTCGTCGACGTCGGCCGGGGCCGCAACGCGGTGCTCTACGCCGGTGAGGTCAACTGGGACGCGACCGGCCTGGAGGGCCGTGCCCGCTCGATCGAGCAGGCGCTCAAGTCCGGTGACTCGGTGCTGGTGCAGGTGACCAAGGACCCGATCGGGCACAAGGGCGCCCGGCTGTCCAGCCACATCGCGCTCTCCGGCCGGCACCTGGTCTACGTGCCCAACGGCAACGCGTCCGGGATCAGCCGCAAGCTGCCTGACAACGAGCGCAAGCGGCTCCGTGACGTGCTGAAGAAGATGGTGCCGGACGGCGCCGGGGTCATCGTGCGCACCGCCGCCGAGGGCGCCAGCGAGGACGAGCTGGCCCGCGACGTCAAGCGGCTGCAGGCGCAGTGGGAGGAGATCCAGCGCCGGGCCGCCGATGGCCACGCGCCGGCCGCCCTCTCCGAGGAGCCCGAACTGGTCCTGCGAGTGGTCCGGGACCTCTTCAACGAGGACTTCCGCGAGCTGGTGGTGCAGGGCGACCAGGCGTACGCCGAGGTGGAGAACTACCTCAACTCGGTGTCGCCGGACCTGGTCGAGCGCCTGCACCGGTACACCGGGGTCGCCGACGTCTTCGCCGACAAGCGGATCGACGAGCAGATCCTCAAGGGTCTCGACCGCAAGGTGTTCCTGCCCTCGGGCGGCCACCTGGTCATCGACCGCACCGAGGCGATGACGGTCGTCGACGTCAACACCGGTAAGTACACCGGCGCGGGCGGCAACCTCGAGGAGACGGTCACCCGTAACAACCTCGAGGCGGCCGAGGAGATCGTCCGGCAGCTGCGGCTGCGCGACCTCGGCGGCATCGTCGTGATCGACTTCATCGACATGGTGCTGGAGAGCAACCGCGAGCTCGTGCTCCGGCGGCTCACCGAGTGCCTGGGCCGCGACCGCACCAAGCACCAGGTCACCGAGATCACGTCGCTCGGCCTGGTGCAGATGACCCGTAAGCGGATCGGGTCGGGCCTGCTCGAGGTGTTCAGCGAGACCTGTGACCACTGCAAGGGCCGGGGCCTGCTGATCCACACCGAGCCGGTGGCGGAGAAGCGCAGCAACGGTAACGGCAACGGCAATGGCAACGCGGCCAGCACTCAGGTGAAGGCGGTGGCGGCGGCGACGCGGACCGAGCAGCCGCCGGTCCAGCAGCAGCAGCAGCAGCCGCAGCCGCAGCCGCAGCCGCAGACGTCGTCGCGGTCACGCCGGCGTCGTGGCGGCGCCGAGGCGGCGTCGATCGAGGCAGCCGCGGCCGAGGCCGCCGCCGTCGTCGTTGCCGACGGGGCGCCGATCGCGCCGCTCGAGCCGGTGGTCGAAACGGTGATCGAGGTGGAGAGCCCGATCGCGATCGCGGCGGACCTGCCGCCGGTCGTCGGTTCGGGCATCGTGTCGATCACCCCGGTGGTGGCGAGCAAGTCCGACACCGGCGACTACGACATCAGCGGTTACGACCTGTCCCGTTACGAGTCTCCGGGTGAGCCCGAGCCGCCGGCCGAGCCGTTGCGGCTGACCGGCACGGACGACCCGGACGCGGTCGACGACGACGAGGATGACGAGGACGAGGCCGAGGACGGGGACGGGGACGACGAGCCGGTGGGCGCGGGTGCGGGCCGCCGGCGGTCGCGACGCGGTGGCGCCCGGCGGCGTACGCGTCCGTAGGTCTTGACGTGACGGTGAGCGGATCAGTAAACAAAGTTAAAAGCTGATCCGCTCATCTTCATCGAAGTCGGCTACCCTCCCTGGGATCGCCCTTCCGACCGCCCCGCCGCCGCCCTTGAGCGGACTGAAGGCTGTCGGCTTTCCCCTGAGGAGATACCTCCCGTGCGACGCCTCGCCGCCCTCATAGTTCTGCCCTTCCTCGCGATCGCTGCCGGTTGCTCCAGCAGCGACGACACCTCGACCACGTCCGGTGGGGCCACCCCGGTCGTCGGTGATGGGGCGTCATCCACGCCGGTCGACCCGTCGGCCGCGGCCGCCGGTGACAAGGCGCTCACCGGCAACACCAAGGCGATCTGCGACCAGGCCGGGCGCGCGAGCACCAGCTTCGGCCAGACCTTCATCGCCGACCTGAAGCTGCAGATCGACGCGGCGGCCAAGGACGCAGCCGCCAAGAGCGAGGCGCAGCAGAAGATCGACCGGGATGTGGAGAACTACTCGGTCGCGCTGTCGCAGATGGCCGGCCTGGCCGACGACAAGGCGCTCAAGTCTGCCCTCACCCAGATGAGCAAGCAGGTCAAGGCGCTCAAGGGTGACGTCACGAAACTCAACGCGGACAAGATGTCGGAGCTCACGACTACGCTCGACAAGGCCTGCGGAAAGAGCTGAGCTACCCAATTTGGGTTGGGCGACTCGCATGAAGTACGCTTGCCGACGGCGCTTTTCTTGCGTCCTACCCCGGTGCGAGATCCTGGCCCGGGAGAGCACCATCCGCCAAGCAGCGGTCATCGCTGCGTAAGTCTCAGGGAGTCCGCGTCCGATGTACGCGATCGTCAAGACCGGCGGCAAGCAGTACAAGGTTGCCGAGGGCGACGTGATCGAGGTCGAGAAGCTCGCGGGCGTGCCCGGCGATGCGCTCACGCTCGCCGCAGTCCTCCTCGTCGACGGTGACAACCTGGTGACCGACGCGGCCAAGCTTGCCAACGTTACGGTGTCCGGCGAGATCGCCGAGCACACCAAGGGTCCGAAGATCCGGATCCACAAGTTCAAGAACAAGACCGGCTACCACAAGCGCCAGGGGCACCGTCAGCCTCTGACCAAGATCAAGGTCACCGGAATCAAGAGCGGGAAGTAAGGGGCGGATCACTCATGGCTCACAAAAAGGGTGCGTCAAGCTCGCGCAACGGCCGTGACTCCGCCGCTCAGCGGCTCGGCGTCAAGCGGTTCGGCGGCCAGCTGGTCAACGCCGGCGAGATCCTGATCCGCCAGCGCGGCACGAAGTTCCACCCGGGCGAGCTCGTCGGCCGTGGCGGCGACGACACGCTGTTCGCGCTGGCCCACGGCAACGTGCTGTTCGGCACGAACCGTGGCCGCAAGACCGTCAGCATCGTCCCGGTCTCCAAGTAGTTCTTTACCTCAGCGGGCCACGGACCCTTTGGGTCCGCTGGCCCGCTGTTGTTTTTAGGAGTTGAGCAAGTGACCACGTTCGTCGATCGGGTCGTGCTGCACCTGCAGGCGGGTGACGGCGGGCACGGCTGCGTCTCGGTGCGCCGGGAGAAATTCAAGCCGCTCGGCGGCCCCGACGGCGGCAACGGCGGGCACGGCGGCAGCATCACGCTGGTCGTCGACCCGCAGCAGCACACTCTGCTCGACTTCCACTTCCACCCGCATGTCAAGGCGCCCAACGGCGTCAGCGGCGCGGGCGCCAACCGCGACGGCGCCAACGGCAAGGACCTCATCGTGCAGGTGCCGGCCGGCACGGTCGTGCACGGCGAGGGCGGCGAGGTGCTGGCCGATCTGATCGGCGAGGGCGCCACCTTCGAGGTGGCCCGCGGCGGCCGCGGCGGCCGGGGCAACGCCTCGCTGGCCAACACCCGGCGAAAGGTGCCCGGTTTCGCCGAGTTGGGCGAGCCCGGCGACCACCTCGACGTGGTCCTCGAGCTGAAGAGCGTGGCCGACGTCGGCCTGGTCGGTTTCCCGTCGGCCGGCAAGTCGTCGCTGATCTCGGTGATCTCCGCGGCCAAGCCGAAGATTGCCGATTACCCGTTCACCACGCTCGTGCCCAACCTGGGCGTGGTGCAGGCCGGCGACCTGACGTTCACCGTCGCCGACGTGCCCGGCCTGATCCCGGGCGCGGCCACCGGCAAGGGCCTCGGCATGCAGTTCCTGCGGCACATCGAGCGCACCTCGGTGCTGGTGCACGTGCTCGACGCGGCGACGCCGGAGATCGAGCGCGACCCGCTCGCCGACCTGGACGCGATCGAGGCCGAGCTGTCCGCGTACGGCGGTCTCGAGGACCGCCCGCGGCTCGTGGTGCTCAACAAGATCGACATCCCGGACGGCCGGGACCTGGCCGAGATGGTCCGGCCCGACCTCGAGGCGCGCGGCTACCGCGTGTTCGAGGTCAGCGCGATCACCCGGGAAGGGCTCAAGGAGCTGCTGTACGCCTTGGCCGGCACCGTCAAGGAGCACCGGCTTGCGAACCCGCCGGTCGAGGCCACCCGGGCCATCGTGCGGCCCAAGGCGGTCGACGAGAGCGGCTTCACCGTCGAGCAGGACGAAGAAGGCGTGTTCGTGGTGCGCGGCACCAAGGTCGAGCGCTGGATCAAGCAGACCAACTTCGACAACGACGAGGCCGTCGGCTACCTTGCCGACCGGCTCGAGCGGCTCGGCGTCGAGGGCGAACTGGGCAAGAAGGGCGCGAAGCCCGGTGACCCGGTGCGCATCGGCGAGATGGAGTTCGACTGGCAGCCCAACGCGGGCGAGTTCGTCGCCGGACCGCGTGGCGCCGACGCCCGGCTCGAGGACGAGAGCGGCCGGGCCAGCGCGTCGCAGCGGCTCGCGGCCCGCAAGTCCCGCCGGGTCCGCTCCGACGACGAACTGCTGCACATGGCGCCGGACGGCACCGTCAGCAGCCTCGCGAACGCGTCCCGGCCGGTCCTTGTTACCGACGAGGACGACACCGGCGAATAGGACGTCGTCCAGCTTGTCGCAACCATCCGGAAATGGTCCTCGCTTAGAGTCACCGCCGTGCTCATCGAATCCCGCCCCTCCCTGGACCCGGAACTGGCTGCGCTGATCACGGCCCAGCAGCACGAGATCAGGGAGATCGACGGGGGCACGAACGCGGCGGCGTTCGTGCCCGGCGATGACGCTGCGTTCATGGTGGCGGTTGTCGACGGGCGAGTCGTGGCGTGTGGTGCGTGGCAGGGCATGGAGTCGGGAGCGGCCGAGCTGAAGCGGATGTACGTGCGGCCGGCCTTCCGGGGCCGGGGCATCGCTCGCCAGTTGATCGTCGCGATCGAGGAGGAGGCGCTGGCCGCGGGCCGGCCCGTCATCCGGCTCGAGACCGGCAACTACCTGCCCGCGGCGATCGCGCTCTACCAATCGTCGGGTTACCACCAGATCCCGGCCTACGGGCCGTACGTGGGTAACCCCTACAGCGTGTGCTTCGAGAAAAGGCTGGCGGCGTTAGTCCACCCGTCCAACCACCCCGCCGCCCTTGACCGGACTAAAGACAGAGTCCGATAGCCGCTCTGGCACGCCGTACCGTCGCAAGCGCCGCAGGCCGCACCCTGGTCCTGCCCTCCGCCAAGGTCTCGCGGACGTAGCCGGGATCAAGCTCCCGGTAGCGCGCCCGGATCGGCTCGAGAAGCGCGACGACCACATCCGCGACTTCGCGTTTCAGCGCGCCGTAGGAGCTGAACCCGCCCGGCTTCTCGCCGGTGCACGCGACCAGGATCTCGAGCAGATTGGTCACGCCGGGTTGGTGCTCCGGGTCGTGCCGGACGACGCCTGCGGTGTCGGTGACCGCGCGGGAGATCGCCCTGCGGATGGTCTCGGGCGGGTCGAGCAGCCCGATGCGACCGGCCGCCGACGGCGCGCTCTTGCTCATCTTCCGGGTCGGATCGGACAGGTCCATGATCCGCGCGGCCGACTCGGGGCGAATGCCCTCGGGCACGGTGAAGGTCTCCCCGTAGCGTGCGTTGAAGCGTATCGCGATCGTGCGGGCCAGCTCCAGGTGCTGACTCTGGTCCTCGCCGACCGGCACATGATCGGCGCCGTGCACCAGGATGTCGGCCGCCATCAGCACCGGGTAGGTGAGCAGGCTGAGCCGCACCGGACCGCCGCCCGCCGACTTCTCCTTGAACTGGATCATGCGGGCCGCCTCGCCGAAGCCGGTCGTGCACTCCAGCAGGTAATGCAGCTCGGTGTGCTCGGGGACCTGCGAGTTCGCGATGATCGCAGTGCGCCGCGGATCGACGCCGGCGGCCAGCAGCAGGGTCGCCACCTCGAGGGTGTTGGCCCGCACCGCCGCCGGATCATGCTCCATGGTCAGCGCGTGGAGGTCGACGATCATGGCGATCGAGTCGGCGGTCGCCTGCGCCTCGACCAGCGGGCGGATGGCGCCCAGCAGGTTGCCGAGATGCAGGTTTCCGGTCGGCTGGAAGCCGGAGATTTGCTTGATCATGGCGATTTTCCTTCCGTACGGGGTGGGTGTGGCGCCCCGCCGGAAACCGGCCGTGAAAAGCACGACGGCCGCCCGGAAGGGGCGGCCGCGATGAGGTCATGCGCGTTGGGGTGAGCCGCCCGTCAGGGCAGCCACCAGCAAAGGTTCGCTACGCGCATGCGGGTAATGGTACCGCGGGGCGGCCATGTGCCCGACCCGGCGGACCGGCATGATGGTCAACATGCCGCTGACCCGTGCCGAGGCCACCGCCCGCGCCGCCACCGTCGAAGTCCGTTCCTACGAGGTGCACCTCGACGTGACCGCGGAGGGGGAGACCTTCGAGTCGCGCACCGTGGTGCGGTTCGGGGCACGGCCGGGCGAGTCGACGTTCCTCGAGTTCGAGCCGGTCGCGGTCGCCTCGGTCACGCTGAACGGATCATCGGTGGCGCCGGGCGCGGATTCCGGCGGCCGGCTCGCCCTGACCGGGCTGGCCGAGGAGAACGAGCTGGTCGTGGCGGCCACGATGCGGTACTCGAACGACGGCGAGGGCCTGCACCGGTACATCGACCCGGCCGACGGGAACGTATATCTCTACCAGCACCTGTTCATCAACAACGGCGGCCGGGTGCTGCCCTGCTTCGACCAGCCCGACCTGAAGGCGTCGTGGCAGGTCACGGTCACCGCGCCGGCGCACTGGAAGGTCGCGACCAACGGCGAGCTGGTGTCCGCGGCCGACGGCGTCTGGCGGTTCGCGGCGACGAAACCGATCTCCACGTACCTCGCGTCGCTGTTCGCCGGGCCGTTCCACGCGGTCACCGACTCGCACGACGGCATCCCGCTCGCGCTGTACGTGCGCGCCGCCCTCGCCGAGCACCTGGACCGGGAGGCCGCGGAGATCTTCACGGTCACCAAGCAGTGCCTGGACCGCTTCCACGAGATGTTCGACATCCGGTACCCCTTCGGGCACTACCAGCAGGCGTTCGCCCCGGAGCTGAACTTCGCCGCCATGGAATACCCGGGCCTGGTCATGTTCCGCGACGAGATGATCTACCGTTCGGCGGTCACCGAGAGCCAGCGGGAGAGCCGGGCCACCGTGATCGCGCACGAGATGGCGCACATGTGGTTCGGCGACCTGGTCACCATGGCCTGGTGGGACGACCTGTGGCTGAACGAGTCGTTTGCGGAATACCTCGGCACCCGGGTCGCGGCCGAGGCCACCCGCTTCGCCGGCGCGTGGACCACGTTCGCGATGCAGCGCAAGGCCTGGGGCCTGCGCGCCGACCAGCACCCCTCGACCCATCCGGTCGCCCCGGCCGAGGTGAGCGACACCGATCAGGCGCTGCTGAACTTCGACGGCATCTCGTACGCGAAGGGCGCCGCCACCCTCAAGCAGCTGGTCGCGTTCGTCGGTGACGAGGCGTTCCTGGCCGGGCTCAACGAGCATTTCACCGCGCATTCGTACGCCAACGCCACGCTCGCCGACCTGCTCCGCGCGCTGACCAAGGCGAGCGGGCGCGATCTCGCCGCATGGGCCGAGGTGTGGCTGCGCCGCGCGCAGGTCAACACGCTGCGCCTGTCGTTGTCGCCGGCCCCCGCCGTGATCCAGACCGCGCCGGACGCCTACTCGACGCTGCGCCCGCACAAGATCGGCATCGGGCTGTTCGACCAGGCCGCGGACGGCATGGTGGTGCGGCGCTCGTCGGTCCTCGTCGATGTCGACGCCGTCGAGAACACCGCCGTCGACGCCGATCTCACCGCCGACCTCGTGCTGCTCAACGACGGCGACCTGACGTACGCGAAGATCCGTCTCGACGAGGTCTCCACCGCCGCCGTGCCCACCCTCCTGCCCCTGATCTCCGACTCCCTGGCCCGGGCCGTGCTCTGGGCCGCCACCCTCGACGCCGTGGTCGACGGCGAACGGCCGGTCGCCGAGCTGGTCACGCTCGTGCTGACCGCGCTGCCGGTGGAATCCGAGGTGGTGATCATCGAGGACGTGCTGCGGGCCACCCGCAGCCTGGTCGACCGCTACTCGACCCCGGAGACCCGGCCGGCCGCGCTCGAACTCGTCACCCAGGCCGCCGACCGCCTGCTCGCCGTGGCCGAGCCGGGCGGTTCCCGGCAACTGGCCGCCGCCCGTGGCCTGATCGGCGCCACCGTCGACACCGCGCGGCTGCGTGGCTGGCTCGCCGGCGCGGAGGTGCCGGACGGGCTGGCCATCGACGCCGACCTGCGCTGGCTGATCCTCTACCGGCTGGTCGTGCTGGGCGGGGCCGGTGTCGCCGAGATCGACGAGGAGTTCGCCCGGGACCGCAGCGCGAGCGGGCAGCAGTGGGCGGCCCGGGCGCGCGCCGCCGTGCCCACTGCGGAGGCCAAGGCCGCGGCCTGGCGGGCCATCGTGTCGGACGTGAAGCTGTCCAACCGGCTCGTCGAGATGACCGCGTCGGGTTTCTGGCACCCCGAGCAGATCGAGCTGACCGCGCCGTACGTGTCCCGGTACTTCGCGGAGATGCCGGAGATGATGCGGGTCCGGTCCGGGATGAGCGCGGAGAAGACGGTCGGGTACGCGTACCCGGAGCTCGCGGTTGCTGCACAGACCCGGCAGCTGGCCGCTGACCTGCTGGCCCGCGAAGATCTTGAGCCGATTCTGCGCCGCGTGGTGCAGGACGCGGACGACGACATGCGTCGCGCCCTTTCAGCCCGCTTTTAGGGGTTCCTCGCGCTTTTTCGGACTTATCCTTCGTGCGTGGAGTGGTCCGAGGAACTCGCCGGCGGTCTCTTGCAGGCCGCGCCGGACGCGATCCTGGTCATGGACGGCGAGACCATCGTGCTCGCCAATGACCGGGCCGTCGAGTTGTACGGCCGCGCCCGCGACGAGCTGCTCGGCAAATCGATCGAGATGCTGGTCACCGCCGACGCGCGGATCATGATGGCCGCCCGCCGCCGCAAGATCGAGGAGGGGCGCCCCGGGCCGATCGGCGCGGTCACCACGACGCTCCGCCGGCCCGACGGCACCGAGATCCCGGTCGAGTCGTCGGTCTCGCTCGTCGACACCCCGCAGGGGCGGCTCGCCGTCTGCGTCGTCCGCGACCTCAGCGAGCGCGCCCGCGCCGACCAGGAGAAGGCCCGGCTGCGGGCCGAGGCGCAGGTGGACCGCAACCAGCGGCTGGAGAGCCTCGGGCAACTGGCCGGCGGCATCGCGCACGACTTCAACAACATGCTCGGCGTGATCGTCAACTACGCGAACTTCGTGATCGAGGAGGCGTCGTCCGATGCGCCGGACGTCGCGGCGATCGCGGCCGACGCGGAGCAGGTCGTCCGGGCCGGGAAGCGCGGCACCGACCTCACCCACCAGCTGCTCTCCTTCGCCCGGCGCGAGGTGGTGCGGCCGC
Organism: Actinoplanes sp. NPDC026619; assembly: GCF_040638295.1. NCBI lineage: Bacteria > Bacillati > Actinomycetota > Actinomycetes > Micromonosporales > Micromonosporaceae > Actinoplanes > Actinoplanes sp. NPDC026619. The sequence goes on along the minus strand of NZ_JBEZYA010000048.1, from coordinate 17,409 downwards.
AGGTCCTCGACCTCAACCAGGTCATCGCGGACGTGGAGGAGATGCTGCGCCGCACCATCGGGTCGCACATCGATCTGATCGTCGCGCCGGCGCCGGAACTGCCGCCGGTGCTCTGCGACCCCGGGCAGATCGAGCAGGTGCTGGTCAACCTGGCTCTGAACGCCCGGGACGCGATGCCGGACGGCGGCGAGCTGGTGGTCGACACCTCGCGGCACGGGTCGCAGGTGCGGCTCCGCGTCTCCGATTCCGGATCGGGGATGCCGCCGGACGTGGTCGAGCGGGTCTTCGAGCCGTTCTTCTCCACGAAGGGCGGCGGGACCGGGCTGGGCCTGGCGACCGTCTACGGCACCGTCACCCAGGCCGGGGGCGAGGTGAGCATCGCTTCGACGCCGGGCGTCGGCACGACCGTGACGGTGCTTCTGCCCATGTCATCCGGCAGCCTGCCGGACTCGTCGGACCCTTCCGAGCCCGCGCCCGGGCGTGGCGAGACGCTCCTGGTCGTCGAGGACGAGGAGGCGTTGCGCGAGGTGGCCGGGCGGATCCTCGCCGGGGCCGGCTACCGGGTGCTCTCCGCCTCCTGCGGGGCCGAGGCGCTGGAACTGGTCGCGCGGCACGACGGCGTCATCGATCTGCTGGTCAGCGACGTGGTGATGCCCGGGATGCTGGGCAAGGAGCTCGCCGAGCGGCTCGTCGACGCCCGGCCCGGCACTCGGGTGCTCTACATGTCCGGGTACGCCCAGCCGGTGCTGCACTCGCAGGGCACGCTCGACCCGGGCGTGGCGCTGCTGGAGAAGCCGTTCACGGCGTCGGACCTGCTCGCCGCCGTACGCAATCGCCTTGATGTCTGATCTACGTCCAGGCCGCCCCGCCCGCCACCCTTAACCGGAATGCGATCTATATTTCTTTGATGCGCCGGATCGGGATCATGGGTGGAACTTTCGATCCGATCCATCACGGGCACCTGGTGGCGGCCAGCGAGGTGCAGGCGCGGTTCAACCTTGACGAGGTGGTCTTCGTGCCCACCGGCCAGCCGTACGAGAAGGGCCGCGTCTCGCCGGCCGAGGACCGCTACCTGATGACGGTGATCGCCACCGCGTCCAACCCGCGCTTCCACGTCAGTCGGGCCGACGTCGACCGCGACGGCCCCACCTACACCGTCGACACCCTGCGTGACATGCGGGCGATCTACGGCTCCTCCCCGTCGGCCGAGCTGTTCTTCATCACCGGCGCGGACGCGCTCTCCCGCATCCTCGGCTGGAAGGACGCGCTCGAGATGCTGACCATGGCGCACTTCGTCGGGGTAACCCGGCCGGGCTTCGAGCTCACCGACGACCATCTGCCGGCCGACTCGGTCACCCTCGTCGAGGTGCCGGCCATGGCCATCTCCTCGTCCGCCTGCCGGGCCCGGGTGGCCGCCGGCGATCCGGTCTGGTACCTGGTGCCTGATGGTGTTGTGCAGTACATCAACAAGCGGGGCCTCTATCGCGGCTCGGGAAATGTCACACCGGTGTGAGACGCTTGTGGTCCTGGAACACCGATCGAGGGGACGCTCTTGCCCGTCACCGAACGCGCTCTTGAACTGGCGATGACAGCCGCTCAGGCCGCCGCCGACAAGAAGGCTCAGGACATCGTCGTCATCGACGTCGCCGAGCAGCTCTACATCACCGATGCTTTCGTGATCGCCTCCGCGTCGAACGAGCGGCAGGTCATCGCCATCGTCGACGCGGTCGAGGAAGCGCTGACCAACCTGCCGGAGAAGGCCAAACCCGTGCGCCGCGAGGGCGAACGGCAGGGCCGGTGGGTGCTGCTCGACTACGTCGACATCGTCGTGCACATCCAGCACACCGAGGAGCGGGAGTTCTACTCGCTCGACCGGCTGTGGAAGGACTGCCCGACGATTCCGTTCGTCGACCGCGACATGGTCGACGCCGAAGCGTCGTGAGCAGGCTTATCGTCTGGCGCCACGGCAACACCGACTGGAACGCCGGCCACCGCGTCCAGGGCCAGACCGACGTGGCGCTGAACGCGCTCGGCCGGCAGCAGGCCGTCGACGCGGCCGAGCTGCTGATCAAGATGAAGCCCGACGCGATCGTGTCGAGCGACCTGCATCGGGCCGCCGACACGGCCGCGTCGCTCGCCGCGCTTAGCGGGCTGTCGATCAGCTACGACAAGCGGCTCCGCGAGCGTTACTTCGGCAACTGGCAGGGCCTCACCATGACCGAGGTGGCCGAGCTCTACCCCGATCAATACGATCGGTGGACGCACGGCCAGGAAGTCGGCGGTGAGGTCGAAACCCTGCACGACCTGGGGAAACGCGTCTCCGAAGCGCTGAGTGCGGCGGCTGCTGTCGCCCCACCCGGCGGCACGGTGGTGGTGGCCACGCACGGCGCGGCGGCCCGCCAGGGCATCGGGCATCTGCTCGGGTGGCCGCTGGAGCAGTTGCGCACGCTGCGGGCGCTGCAGAACTGCCACTGGGTCGAGCTGACCCACGACCGGGAGCGGGGCTGGCAGGTGGCGGCGTACAACGTCGGCCCGTTCACCGACCACCCGGTTCCGCCCCCGGTCTGAGGCTTTGTCGCGGGCGTCGGAACCCTCCTTGATCCGGTAGCGTCCAACCATCATGCTGATCCGTCGATCTGCCGCCGGCCTGGCCCTGATGGTGTGCCTCGCCGGCTGCGCCAACCAGAGCTCCACTTCCACGTCTTCCCCGGCTTCCTCCGCGCCTTCCTCTTCGGCTTCCTCTTCAGCCGAATCGGCCGCGCCCACTGCCGAGCCGAGCGGCGCGAAGCCCACCGCCACCGGCGCGGAGACGATCACCGGCACGGTCGAGGCCGGCGTCGAGCCGAACTGCCTGCTCCTGCAGGACACCAAGGGCTCCCATCTGCTGGTCTTCGACGATGCCTCGATGCGCGCCGACGCCACGGTCGGCAAGAAGGTCACCCTGACCGGCCGCTCCGAGCCGAGCCAGATGTCCACCTGCCAGCAGGGCATCCCGTTCATCGTCACGTCGGTGACCGCCGGCTGATTGTTTTGCCGCTTGATCGGCTCCTGTGCGGCCGGACGGGCGCCGATCGGTTAACGTGCCCGCATGCCCGTCGCGGTCGTCACCGACTCCACCGCGTACCTGCCCGCCGAACTGAGCGGCTCGTATGACCTGACCGTCGTGCCACTGACCGTGGTGATCAACGGCGCCGAAGGGCTGGAGGGTCTGCAGATCCAGCCGGCCGAGGTGGCCCGCGCGCTGACCGCCCGCCGGTCCGCGGTGAGCACGTCCCGTCCGGCGCCGTCCCAGTTCGCCGAGACCTACCGCCGCCTCCTCGCCGAGGGCGCCGACGGCATCGTCTCGGTGCACCTGTCCGCGAAACTCTCCGGCACGTTCGAGGCGGCCTGCCTGGCGGCGGCCGAGGTAGGCGATCAAGTCCGGGTGGTGGACAGCGAAACGACCGGCATGGGGCTGGGGTTCGCGGCGCTGGCCGCGGCCAAGGCCGCAAGCGACGGCAAAGACCTCGATGACGTACGCCGTGAAGCAGCCGACCACGCCGCCCGCGTGAGCACGCTCTTCTACGTCGACACGTTGGAGTTCCTCCGTCGCGGCGGCCGGATCGGCGCCGCCTCGGCCCTGTTGGGGACCGCCCTCTCGGTGAAGCCGATCCTGCACGTGGTGGACGGCGCCATCGTCGTGCGGGACAAGGTGCGCACCGCCGGCCGGGCCCTGGCCAAGCTGGTCGACCTGGCGGTGGAGGCAAGCGGCGACGGCGAGGTCGACATAGCCGTGCACCACCTGGAAGCTCCGGACCGCGCCACCGCCCTGGCCGACGCGGTTTCGATGCGCTTGGCCGACCGCTTGCGCGACTGCTACATCACCGAGATCGGCGCCGTGGTAGCCGCCCACGTCGGCCCCGGCCTGGCCGGCGTCGTGGTCCACCGCCGCTCCTGACCACCGCCCCCGCCACCCACGGCAGAAGCGCCGCATCCGAGCCCGCGCATCAGTGAGCGCCCGCGCCGCAGCGATCGTCCGCGCTCGTGCGGTGGTGATCCGGCGGTGCTCGTGCGGTGGCAATCTCCCGCGCTCGTGCGGTAGTGATCCGGCGGTGCTCGTGCGGTCGCGACCCGGCAGTCCTCGTGCGGCAGTGATCCGGCCGCGCTGTCTTGGCGGTTGCCTGACGACTCGCTACCTGCGCGGCCAGCTGTCGGCCGCCCAACGGGCCGGCTCGAATCCCGGTGCGAGCCTCAGGTGCGCGGCCAATTCCGCCCAAGCGCATATGTCCGCGCCGGCCTGCACCTCGTCGGCCGCAGGTAGCAGGATCGGCTCGTCGCGCTCCCAGACCGCGCGGGTGCGCCAGCCCAGCTCGGCTGAGCCCGCCAGCCGCAACTCCGCCAAGCCGGGCAGTCCCGCCTCAGCATCCGCCGAACCGCCTTTTCGGGACCCGCGCTTTCCGCCGAGCCGACCCACCCCCGGGCTCGCCGGGCCATAGGTCGGGCCTGGTGTTCGGTCGGCCGCGCCTGCCGTGCCGTGGGCCGGGCTTGGAGTGTCTTTGGCGGTGCCTGTCGTGCCCTCGGCGGTGCCTGTCGTGCCCTCGGCGGTGCCTGCCGTGCCATCTGCCGTGCCATCTGCCGTGCCTGCCGTGCCATCTGCCGTGCCTGCCGTGCCCTCGGCGGTGCCTGTTGTGCCATCTGCCGTGCCTGTCGTGCCATCTGCCGTGCCTGCCGTGCCATCTGCCGTGCCTGCCGTGCCTTCGGCCGGGGTTGGCGAGCCATCGGCGGGGCCTGTCGCGTCGTCGGTCGTGCTCGCCGCGTCGCCTGCCTCGATCGCGCCGGCCGCCTCGGGATGGGCGGTGGTCAGGGCGGCCTGGCGGGCGTACTCGTGGACGGCCAGGAGCCGCTCGGCCCGCGCGGCCGCATGGTGCAGCGGATGGCCGGGTGGCGCTTCGTAGGGCACCGTGCAGCCGTTCTCGTCACTCGCGTAGGCCATCGGGGTGATCGGCCGCGACGATGCCGCGTAGATCTCCTCCGCCTGCGCGAACAAGCCGGCCAGGTGGTCGCTCCCGTCCGCCGTGACCAGCAGCGTGCCGCGCTCCGGCGCGAACGCCACCGGCGCGCCACCGACCTGCCCGGCGAGCCGCTCGAGCCAGTGCTGCAGCAGCAGATGCGACGTCCAGTAGGCATCGCCGTCATCCACGAACCGCACCACCACGGGCTCGCTCGCGACCCCGTGCAGCACCGCCCCGGACAGGTTCGCCCGGGCTGCCTCGAAGACCTCCTCCGCGCTCACCCCCCAGCCGGCCGGCTGATCCGGCCCCACATACGTCATCGTGTCCGGGCTGTCGACCACTACGAACTCGGACAGGAACGGCAGGACCGGGCGCCGCAGCAGTGTGCCCGGCGTGCAGCCGCGCAGCACCGGGCGCAGCAACGGCCGCGCCTGCTCCCAATCCAGCGGCAGCCCGGGCGACCGCACCAGGCCGGCGACGAACCGATCGACCCGCTCCCGCCGGCGCCCGCCCCGCGTGGCCAGCAGCGGGGCAAGCTCCAGGATCGTCGGCGCCTCGTGACCGTCCGTGGTGAAGCGAACCCGGAATGCGCGCGCGTCGTATCTGGCGTCGGTGAACCCAGCGCGGCGTAACCGCCGGATGACCAGGCCGGCCAGTCGTGCCCGGGCAACCCTCCGCAGCAGGCCCACCCCGACGCCTCTTCTCTCCCTGAAGGTCGCCGACCTTATCGCAACCGGGTGACAAGTTTCCGCCCCAGGGCGACGCTCGCTTCAAGATCCTCATCGGATCGCAGCTCAGCGTCGAGACCAGCGGCCCGGATAGCGGCGGCGGCCGCCCCGGCCTGCGCTTCGGTGATCTCGGAGAGCACGATCCCGCCGGGGGCGAGCCAGTCGGCGGCGCCGGCGATCACGGCCCGGAAGACGTCGAGCCCATCGGCGCCGCCGTCCAGCGCGGTGTGTGGCTCGTGATCGCGCGCCTCCGCCGGGAGCAGCGAGATATGCCGGGTCGCGACGTACGGCACGTTCGCCAGCAGCACCGCGATCCGGCCGCGCAGCGAAGTGGGCAGGGCGTCGAAGAGATCTCCCTGATACACGTGGCTGTCCAGATTGTCCCGGGCGCAGGCGACCGCCACCGGGTCGAGATCCGCCGCGTACAGGTCGATTGCCGGCTGCCGGTGGCGGACGGCCAGGCCCAGTGCGCCCGATCCGCAGCAGAGGTCGACCACCACGTCGCCGGGGCCGGCCGTGTCCGCCGCGACACGGACCAGGAGCTCACTGCGTACGCGCGGAACGAAGACGCCCGGCCGCAAGCGCACCCGGACGCCGCAGAAGTCGGCGTAGCCGACGACCTGCTCGAGCGGCTCGCCCAGCGCCCGCCGGCCGACCAGCGCGGCCAGCTCGGTCCCGTCGGCCGCGGTGCCGGCCAGCACGGTTGCTTCGTCCTCGGCGAAGACGCAGCCCGCGGCCCGCAGCCGCACGATCGCCTCGGCCATCGCCGGCGCGGAGATTCCCGTTGTCACACGGAGTCCTTAGCACAGCGGGGCCGGCCGTGGGAGTTATCCACAGTTCGCGGTTGTCCACAGGGCGCCCGGCACCGGCCCGGCGAAATCCCTAGCGTGCCTGGCGTGCGAGAGGACCACGTCGTAGCGGAACGGCTGCGGTCGGTCATGGCCGCGACGCCAGTGCGAGGGCGCGACCAGACCGCCGCCATTCGTGGCCGCCCACAGCCGCCGAGCGCAGCGCCCCACTCTCGATACGAGTCGGCCCTGGGCGATCTCGCTGAGGTCGGCGAGCCGCTGAACTGGTCGGACGTCGTGACCGGCTGGCCGGACGACGTCGATCTCGGCCCGATGCCCGACCCGCCGGAGGAGACGGAGCCGCCGGAGCGCACCGAGCCGGGCAGCACCTCACGAACCGAGCTCGGCAGCACCCCGCGCAGTCCCGCATCGGAGATCACGGGCGGATACCAGCTGGGCACGCCCTGGGCGTCGCCGCCAGGTGCCGTGCCGATAGACCGCCCGCCCGCGAGGCCTCTGCCAAGAGTCGCCCCGCAGACGGAGGCCGCACCCGCAGTCCGCACACCCCCAGCGGCTGTGCCGATCGGGCCCTCACCGGTAGGCACCTCGCCTTCAGCCCGTCCGTCGACGGAGGCCGCGCTGGCAGCTCGCACATCGCCAGCGGCTGTGCCGGTCGGGCTCCCACCGGTGGGCACCGCGCCTGCCGGTCGTCCGTCGACGGAGGCCGCGCCCTCAGTTCGCACATCCCCGCCGGTCGGGCTCCTGCCGGTCGGGCTCCCGCCGGTCGGCCGTCCGTCGACGGAGGCCGCGCCGGCAGTTCGTACAACCCCGGCGACTGTGTCGGTCGGGCCTTCGCTGACGAGTGCAGTGCATGCCGGATCCCCGCCGGCGGACGCAGCGCCCGCGAGCCGTCCGTCGACGGCGGCCGCGCCGGTGGTTCGCACGCCGCTAGGGGCTGTGCCCCTCGGGCTTCGGTCGACGAGCGGAATGCCAGTGGGGTCTTCGTCGGCGGAGGCCATCCCGGCAAGCCGCCCGGCGACGGAGGCCGAGCCGCGCGGCCCTGCAGTTGCCGAGGCTGTGCCGGTAGGTCCTTCGCCGACCGGCGGAGTCTCTGCCGGGCACCCGTCAGCGGACGCCCCGGCAGCGAGCCGTCTGCACGGGCAGGCGGTGCCGGTTGGGCGTCCGCCAATGGTGGCCGCGCCCGTCGGGCGTACGCCCGTGGAGGCCGTGCCGGTCGGTAGCCGGTTGCCGCAAGCTGCGGCGTTCTACCGGCCGCCGTCGGCGGGCGGCCCGCCCCTGGACAGCCATACCGACCCGTTCCCCGCTCATCTCGGAGACTTCATGGACGACGCCGAGCCGTTCCGGTCCTACCGGACACCCACCGTCCGGACCGCAGGTCCGGAGCGACGTCCGCTGCCGCCCCCGGCGTGGGTGCTGCCTGAGCCGGAGGACCCGCCGGACACCGACCCGGCCTGGCCGATCTCGCCCGGCCCGGCCGGCGTGGACATGTACCCCGAGGACGAGGAGCCGCGGCTCAGCGCCTCCGGTGCGTTCGGCGGCGATCGCTCCGATGGCGGCCGGAGGTTCGGCCTCGGCGCTTTCGATCCGGGGCGACGTGGGGTCAAGGCGCTGGCCGCGGTCGCTCTGGTGGTGATCGCGGTCGCGGCCTTCCTGGCCTGGCGGGCCCGGCCGCAGGTCGACACGGTCGCACCCCCGTCGTTCGAGACGACCGCCTCCCCGGCCGCTCCCGGCGGTGACGGCGGCGGGCCGGGCGCCGGACCGCTTGCTACGGCGAGCGTCCCGGCGGCCGAGGTGGTGGTCGCCGTCGGTGGCAAGGTCCGCAAACCGGGTCTGGTGCGCCTGCCGCCGGGTGCTCGGGTCGCCGACGCGCTGGCCGCGGCCGGCGGCGCCGACCCCGGCGTCGACGTGGCCATGCTCAATCTGGCCCGCAAGGTCGCCGACGGCGAGTTGATCCTGGTCGGCGTCACGCCGTCGCCCGGCGTCGTCCTGCCCACCGGCCCGGCCGTGACCGGTCCCGCCGGCGCCGCGCCGGCGGGCGGCCTGGTCAACCTGAACACCGCCACCCTCGCCGACCTGGACACATTGCCCGGGGTCGGCCCGGTCCTGGCCCAGCGCATCCTCGACGCCCGGGACGCGCAGGGCGGTTTCAAGGCGGTGAGCGATCTGCGCAAGGTCGACGGCATCGGCGACGCCCGCTACGAGCAGTTGAAAGACCTGGTGACGGTGTGACCGGCGGAGTGCCGGACCTGCGGCTGGCCGGGTTCGCGGTGGCGACCTGGCTGTCGTCGCTGGCCGCGCTCTACCTCTCGGCCCGCTCCGGCATCCTGCTCGGCGCCGGCGCACTCGGAGGTGCGGCCCTGGTCGCGGTTTTCGTGGCCCGCCGTTCAACCCGGGCCCCGGCACCCCGGCCGGCCGCACCCTCCGCCACGGGCCGGTCGGCGGCGGCCTCGCCGGCCGATGGATCGTCCGCGGCTCCCGCTGCCGGCCGGCTGTGGCCGGTGTCGGTGCGGAGCAGAGCGGCACCCGCCGGCGCGCGGGCGGCGGTGCGGGCTTCTGGGGCGCAGGCGGCACTGAACTCGGAGGGGCGGGCGGCGGTGCGGGCTTCTGGGGCGCAGGCGGCACCGATCTCGGACGGGCGGGCGGCGGTGCGGGCTTCTGGGGCGCAGGCGGTGCCGATCTCGGAGGGGCGGGCGGCGAGGTCGGCGTCGGGGCCGCAGGCGGCTGCGGCGATGTTCGAGTCACGGCGGAAAGCGGCGAAGCCCGCGTCCTCCGGGGCAGCGATGACAGCGGCGCGGTGGATCGGGATCACAGTACTGCTCGGGGCCGGGTGCGGAGCCGTCGTGACCGGGGCTCGGGTGACGGCGCGGGAGTCGGGGCCGCTGGTCGCCCTGATCCGGGCCGGAGATCCGGTGCGGGTCGAGGCGATCGTCAGTGACGACCCGCGTGCCCTGCGTAGCTCGCCGGCGATGCCGCCGACCTACCTGGTCGCGGTCGACCTGCTGGTCGTCGGGGCCGAGGACGCCGCCCCGTTGCGGCTGAAGGCGCGCGCCCTCGTCCTGGGCGGCGATCCCGGCTGGAAGGGTCTGCTGCCCGGCCAGCGGGTGAGGGCCCACGGCAAGCTGATGCCGCCGCGCGGCGGAGATCTGCGGGCCGTGGTGGTCTCGGTGAAGGAAGCGCCGGAGCCGATCGGCCGGCCGTCCTGGGCGCAGCGGGCGGCCGGTGTGCTCCGAGCGGGGCTGCAGCGCGCCTGCGAGCCGCTGCCGGACGACTCCGGCGGACTTCTGCCCGGCCTGGTCGTGGGGGACACCAGCCGTCTCGATCCGGCGTTGAGCGACGACTTCCGCACCACCGGAATGACTCATCTGATGGCCGTGAGCGGGGCGAACGTGGCGATCATCCTGGGTGTCGTGCTTTTCGTGGTGCGGCGGGCCCGGGCCGGGCCGGTGCTGCAGGCGGTGATCTGCGCGGTCGTGCTGGTCGGCTTCGTGATCCTGGCCCGGCCGTCGCCGAGTGTGGTGCGTGCTGCGGCGATGGGCGCGATCGGCCTGATCGGTCTCGCCTCCGGCCGTCCCCGGGCGGCGCTGCCGGCGCTGGCGGCGGGGGTAGCGGCACTCATTCTCTACGACCCGGAGCTGGCGGCCGATCCCGGTTTCGCGCTGTCCGTGCTGGCCACCTCCGGGCTGCTCCTGCTGGCGCCGGCCTGGCGGGACGCGCTGCGCCGCCGCGGCTGGCCGGCGGGCGCGGCCGAGGCGCTGGCCGTTCCCGCGGCCGCCCAGGTGGCCTGCGGCCCGGTCGTGGCCGGCCTGTCCGGCACGATCAGCCTGGTCGCGGTGCCGGCCAACCTCGTGGTCGTGCCGGCCATCGCCCCGGCCACTCTGCTCGGCGTGGGCGCGGCCCTGCTGTCGCCGGTGTGGGCCGGAGGGGCCGAGTTCGCGGCCTGGCTCGGTGACTGGCCGGCGAGGTGGCTGGTGATCGTGGCGCGGTACGGCGCTCGGGTGCCGGCCGGCGCGCTGCCCTGGCCCGATGGTGTCTGGGGTGCGCTTCTGCTCGCCGTGATCACGGTGGCCCTGCTGTTCGCGGCGCGCCGCCCGGTGCTCCGGCGGCTGGCGCTGGTGACGACGCTGGCCGGAATGCTGGGCGCGATGCCGGTGCGGCTGCTCGCCTCGGGGTGGCCGCCCGCTGACTGGGTCGTGGTGGCCTGCGCGGTCGGGCAGGGCGACGCGATCGTGCTGCCGGCCGGGCCCTCGCGGGCCGTGGTGATCGACGCCGGGCCGGAGGCCGATCCGGTCGACCACTGCCTACGGCGGCTCGGGGTGCGGCAGGTGGCGCTGTTCGTGGTCAGCCACTTCCACGTCGACCACATCGGCGGGGTGGCGGGGGTGTTCCGTGGCCGGAGGGTCAGTGCGGTCGCCGGGCCCGACTGGCCCGAGCCGCCGGCCGGCCGGGCCTCGGTAGCGGCCGCGGCCGCGCCGTTGCCGCTGCATGCGATCGCCCCGGGCTGGTCCTACGAGGTCGGCGGACTACGGCTGACCGCGATCGGTCCGTTCGAACCGCTGCACGGCACCAACTCGGATCCGAACAACAACTCGCTGGTCCTGCGGGCCGAAGTGCGCGGCGAGGTGGTGCTGCTGCCTGGCGACGCGGAGACCGAGGAGCAGGACGAACTCCTGCGCCACCTGGGCCCGGAGGCGCTCCGGGCCGACGTGCTCAAGGTGGCGCATCACGGAAGCGGCTACCAGTCGCCGACCTTCATCGACGCCACCGATCCGGCGGTGGCACTCGTATCGGTGGGAAAGGACAACGATTATGGGCATCCGAACGCCCCGCTCCTGGCCCGGCTGGTTCGTGGCGGTGCGCGCGTGTTGCGTACCGACCAGGCGGGTAACCTTGCCGCGGTCGCCACCGGGCACGGCCTCGCGGTGGTCGCTCGCGGCGATCCGCCGGATCACTGACCGGTCGATCAGAATGCTCGGATGGAGCGAGAGACGATCAGCGCCGGGGATCTGAGGCTGCGGCCGTTCGTGGTCGAGGACATTCCTTGGGTGTACGAGGTGTCGCTCGACCCGGCCGTCCAGCGGTTCCTGGAGATCCCGATTCCGTATCGGATGGCGGATGCCGAGTACTTCGTGCGGCAGATGGCGATCGCGGCCTGGGACGACCGCTCGCGGGCCGAGTTCCTGATCGAGGGCAGGGCGGGGGAGCGGCTCGGGCGGGCCGGACTCGGGCTGGACGGGCGCGGGGTGGCGCAGATCGGATACTGGCTCGACCCGGCGGCGCGCGGGCGTGGGGTGGCTACGGCCGCCGTCCTGATGCTTTGCGGGTGGGGATTTGAGCGGCTCGGGCTCGATCTCGTCGAGTGGCGGACCGAGGTGGGCAACATCGCCTCACGACGGGTGGCGGAGAAGGCCGGATTCCGCTTCGAGGCGACGCTGAGGCACCGCCTGCGGCACCGAGGTGTGCGGGTGGATGCGTGGATCGGATCGATGCTGCCGGGGGAGCTGTCGACACGCCCGGCTTAGGTCGATTGATGGCATTCGGTGGGATCGATGGGCGTTGCGACCCGGGCGGTGACCCGTGCAGACATTCAGCCTGATCGAGCGACTTTACGTTCCCCGGCGCATGGCGAGACGCCAATATGTCTGCTTTCGCATTCGGTGATCGGCGATCTGCGCGAAGGAGTGAGCCTCGCGGAAACGTCAGCCCTTCGTGCGACGATATTGGACGTGAACACGGCAGCTCCCGATCCGCTAGTGCTCGTCCTCGGCGACGAGGAGCTTCTCGCCGCCCGCGCGATCACCGCGACGGTCGATGCGGCCCGGGCGGCCGAGCCCGGCGCCGACGTCCGGGAGTATGAGGGAGGCGCCATCGCGGCCGGCGAGGTGGCCGAGATGTTGAGCCCGTCGCTGTTCGGCGGTCGCCGGGTGCTGGTGATCCGCAGTGGACAGGATGCCCGAAAAGACCTGATCACCGCCCTGCTGGCGTATGCGAAGAATCCCGACCCCGAGGTGACGCTGATCGTCGCGCACCTCGGCGGCGCCAAGGGTAAGGCGCTCGCCGACGGGTTGCGCTCGGCCGGCGCCACCGTGGTGCCTGCGGCGAAGCTCAAGGGCGATCGGGAGCGCATCGCGTTCGTCCGTGACGAGTTCCGCCGCAACGGCGGCCGGTGTGACGAGGTGGCCGCGTCCGCGCTGCTCGCGTCCGTGGGCAACGACCTGCGGGAGATCGCGGCGGCCTGCTCGCAGTTGCTCGCCGACACCGACGGCAAGATCACCGAAGGCGTCGTGGCCCGCTACTACAAGGGTCGCGCCGAGGTGAGCGGCTTCACCGTGGCCGACGCCGCGATGGTCGGTGACCTGCCCGGCGCGCTCGAGGCGCTGCGCTGGGCACTGCACGTCGGCGTCGATCCGGTGCCGATCTCCGACGCGATCGCCGACGGCGTCCGCACGGTCGCCAAGGTCGCCGCGGCGGGCCGGGGCAATCCCTATCAGCTGGCCAGTTCGCTCGGCATGCCGGCCTGGAAGATCCAGCGAGCCCAGGAGCGCAGCCGCGGGTGGACGCCCGAGGGCCTGGTCGACGCGATGCGCGCGGCCGCGGATTGCAATGCCGCCGTCAAGGGCGGCGCCGAGGACCGCGGATTCGCCCTGGAACAGGCCGTCTTCGCCGTCGCCGCGGCCCGTCGTGGAAACGGGGCGCGATGAGGTCCGGCCGGCCCGACGAGCCACACCGCCCGCTTTACGCTCGGCTGCTCCGGCTGCGGCACGTCGCGCCCAGCGGTTTCCTGTGCTTCGTCTTCCTCGAGGGCGCGGTCGCGCTCGGCATCCTGCTGGCCCTGGCCGAGTTGGTCAGCTGGTGGGGCGTCCCGGTTCTGCCGCTCTGCGTCGCCGCCATGGTCAAGCTCAACGACGTCATCGCCGGCGCACTCAGCCGCTCGACCGCACCGGCCGCCGCCTTCCCCCGAGCGCAGACGTTCCGTCCTTCCAGCGCCACCAGCCCGGCCGGGCTCCGCGATTCCGCCCTGCTGAGCGACCTGGCCCAGCACGACTTGGCGCTCGAACTCGACCCAGCGATTCAGTACGGCCTGCCGGCTAACCATGACCCGGTGGGTCAGTTCGGCCCGGCGGCTCAGCACGGCCCAGCGGGTCAGTATGGCGCGGCGGTTCAGTACGGCTTGGCGGTTGAGCATGACCCGGCGGTTCAGCACGGCCCAGCGGGTCAGTATGGCGCGGCGGGTCAGTACGGCTTGGCGGTTGAGCATGACCCGGCGGTTCAGCACGGCCCAGCGGGTCAGTATGGCGCGGCGGGTCAGTATGGCGCGGCGGTTGAGCATGACCCGGCGGTTCAGTACGGCTTGGCGGCTGAGCATGACCCAGCGGGTCAGTGCGGCTCGGCGGTTGAGCATGGCGCGGCGGTTCAGAATGGCCCGGCCGGTCTATATGGCCCGGCGGCTCAACCCGGCTCAGCGGCTTCCTACGGCCCGGCGGCTCAACCCGGCTCAGCGGCTTCCTACGGCCCGGCGGCTCAACCCGGCTCAGCGGCTTCCTACGGCCCGGGGGCTCAATACGGCCCGGCGGCTCCTGTCGGTCCGGCGGTTTTGGGTGGTCCGGCGCCTCTGGGTGGTCCGGCGGGCCTGGGCGATCCACATTCCGCGAACAGTGGAGTCATGCCACCGACCGGCATCGCCGGCGAAGCCACCACGCGTCTCCCGGGCGTCATCAACCGCGACCAGGGCACTCCGATCATGCGACCTTGGGCCGAGGAAGCCGAGGCCCAGCAGCAGCGAGTCCGCCAGTCCGCCAGCCGCCGCTACGAGTAATCACACAGCCGTGCGGCTGTTCCGTGCCGAGGCGCCAGCGCCTTCGCGCGGGAGCAGCTCTGTGGCCGGTCGGGGCGGCCATCTTCGGTCACTACGGCCGAGGGGCGTGGGTCCCTGCGCCCATCGGCCGATGCAGGGTGGGCCGGGCGGGGACGCTGGGATTGGTGGGCGCGCAGCGGCCATGGGTGTGCCATTCACGCAGAATGAAGGGCCAGGGCCGGCGGAGCTGGGCCCCGGCCCGGCCTCGGCGGGAGCTGCGGTCTGTGCCACCCGCCCGGGCACGACATCAAGTTCTTGAACTTGAATTTGACGCTTTTGTGCTGTGGTCGCGCAGGGAAACGACTCGGGCACCGGCTCGGACAGATGTCCGGCGGTGCCCGGGTATGGTCGGTGACCGGCTCGCTTCGCGAGCGGTGGCGCGGCGGCTTCCGTGCTGCCGCGCCTGGCCTGGTGGATCAGGCAGACAGTGCGCCGACCCGCTTGGCGATGGCCGACTTGCGGTTGGCCGCCTGGTTCTTGTGGATGACGCCCTTGCTGACAGCAATGTCGAGCTGACGCGAGGCGGCACGCAGAAGGGTCGTGGCCGAGTCGACGTTGCCCGCCTCGCTCGCCTCGTTGAGCTTGCGGATAACGGTCTTCAGCGACGACTTGACCGACTTGTTGCGCAGCCGGGCCTTTTCGTTCTGCCGGTTGCGCTTGATCTGGGACTTGATGTTCGCCACGCGACAGCCTTGTCCTGACTAGGTTCGGGAAACTGGTCTCTAGCGGTGGAGCAGCGAACAGCAGCGCGTCACCACACGCGATGGCCCAGACTACCAGCACCATCTCCACCCGCCAAAACGAGCTACCAGCCGCGGCGGTCGGCGAGCCAGGCCAGGGCCTGTTCGCCGCTGAAGCGTTGGTGCTGGCGGCTGTGCGGGGAAGCGCTGCTCGGGCCGCCGTCCGCTCTGCTCAACCAGTATCCCGCCAGGGCGGCGAGGGCGCCGTCGACCCCCTCGGCCGGTGGGTCCCACGGGGCCAGGTAGGCGTCCGCGTCCAGGCCGCTGGCGAAGGCGCTGGTCAGCAGCGTGATGGTGTCGAACCAGGGCGCGCCGAGGACGGGCCAGGTCCAGTCGCAGAGGCGGGCGCGGCCGGTCCGGTCGATCATCACGTTGTCGATGCGCAGGTCGCCGTGCATCATGCCGGGGCCCTCGACCAGGCCGGGGAGGCGTTGTTCCAGGGCGGCCAGTTCGGGCAGATGGGCGGGCGCGACGGTGTTCCGGGCGGTACGCGGCATTCGTTCCCGTCCGGCCGCTATCTCCGACCACTCGGACATTTCCGCCTGGATGATCGCCGGTAGCGGTGGCAGACCCGGAGTGCTGGGGGTGGTCAGCGCCTCGGCGGCATGTGACCAGGCCGCCAGCGTCGTCGCCAGCTCGGCCGGCTGCCACGGCAGTGCCGGGACATGGCCGTCGATCGCCTCCAGGCAGAGGACGAAATAGCCGGAATCCTCCATCGTCCAGCGCGGGCGGGCCGCGTCGATCTCCCGGGGGAGGGCCGCGGTGATCGCGGCCTCCCGGGCGTACCACTGCGAGTTCGGATCTTGCCGGGGTGCGGCCTTGAGGAACGCGCTCTCGCCCGCCTCCGTCCTGACCAGGGCGGCGAAGGCCCGGGTGAAGCCGCCGCCGGCGCTGTGCGCCTCGGCGATCGGCGCGCCGAGGCGCTTTTCCACCGCTTTCCGGAGGCCGGCCGGCAGATCTGACCAAAGCGGGCGTACGGCGGTCGAGCCGTACGGGACATCGGGAAGTGAAATTGGCCGCACCGGACCATCCTGCCGTCCCGATTTTTGTCGTACCCGGCTGGCAGGATCCTCCCCATGAGAACCGACGACTTCTGGGCGGTGATCGGCCGCGCGACCGCCGATCGGCCCGCCACTCCGGCCGAGGTGGCCAAGCGTGCCGCCGCCGACCTGGCCACCCACGACCCGGAGGAGATCGTCGCCTGGGCTCGCCACCTCGACAAGGTGATGGTCGCCTCCGGCACACAGGATCTGTGGGCGGCGGCCTATCTGATCAATGGCGGGTGTTCCGACGAGGGATTCGACAACTTCCGCGGCTGGCTGATCGCACACGGGCGGGATGCCGTGGCGGGCTCGGTCAAGTCGCCCGACGCGCTGGCCGACATGCCGGCCGTGCAGGCCGCCGCGGACAACGGCGCCGTCTTCGAGGCGGAAGAGGTGCTGACCATCGCGGCCGAGGCCTATCGGCAGGCGACCGGGTCCGAGATGCCGGCCTGGGAGGCGCCGGCGACCAGGCCCGACTCCGCCGACCTGTGGGATTTCGACAACGAGGAGGAGATGCAGAGGCGACTGCCGCGCTTGTCGGCCCTCTTCCTCGCGCCGCCGGAGTGACTCGAGCCGCGCGGTGACTCGATGAGTGGGAAACGGGGTCGCGGGGATGGCAGCAGCTCGCCTTGAATCAGAGGCATGGAGGCAATGCAGGGGACGGTCGCGGGAGTCAGTTGTAACGGCACCTACTCGTTCACCAAGCCGGTTCGGGACGAGATTCTCCTGATCGCCGGCATCGGGGTGGAGGGGGACGTGCACTCCGGCTTGTTCGTCAAGCACCGTGGCCGGGTGTGGCGGGACCCGACGCAGCCGAACTTCCGGCAGGTGCACCTGATTCAGCGGGAGCTCTTCGACGAGGTCGGGGAGAAGGGCTACGACGTCGGGGCCGGCAACCTCGGCGAGAACGTGACCACCAGCGGCATCGATCTGCTGGAGTTGCCGCGGGGGACGATCCTCCGGTTCGGCTCGCCCGATGGCGCGGGCGGGCGGGTGGACGCAGCAGGGACCGCTGGGCAGCCGGCCGCTGGGGAGACGGCGGCCGGGGCGCTGGCGGGAGTGCTGGAGGTCGCGGCGGCGACCAGCCTCACGCCGGGCAATGCGAACACGGTGGGCGCGATCGCGGCGGCAGCCGAGCGCGATCGGGGAGACGGAATTTGTCAAGTCAAATTGAGACGGTTTGTGCCTCAGTTGTTGGCTGGTTGATCCAGGCTCTCTCGGGGAGCTGGGGTGCGCGAGGCCGGCG
>NZ_JBEZYA010000047.1:0-56020 GCF_040638295.1 Actinoplanes sp. NPDC026619 | reverse complement strand
ACCACGAGCGGCCCGGTAGTCCATAACGAGCGCGGACCAGGGGAATTACGTGAGCGCACCGCGGCCTCTTGGGGGAATTACGTGAGCGCTGACATTCGCTCGAATGCGAACTTCAGCCGGCACCAGCTACGTGAGGGCACGCGATCTTCGGACGGGTCCTTGTGCTGCCCGCGACAATTCCGGCGGTTGGCGATACGGGCCTCGTAGGTTCGGACTGCCGCGGCCGGGAGATCCGCACCCGCCTGCCACGGCGCCCAAAAGTCCCCGCTGACCTTCCGCTGATGGCTGGTCCACCACCCGCGCCCGCCGTCTGGGAGGCCGACTTCTCCGGCCTAGAGGTGTCTTGTGACTAGTAGCGGTTTGTCCGCGCCGATCGATGCGTCCGAGGCGCACCCAGCACGCCGGTACGACTACTGGCTGGGCGGCAAGGACAACTTCGCCGCGGACCGCGAGTCGGGGGACGCCATCGAGAAGATCTATCCGCACATCCGGACCTCGGCCCGGCAGAACCGCATGTTCCTGCGGCGTGTGGTGCGCTATCTGGTCGAGGAGGCGGGAATCCGGCAGTTCCTCGACGTGGGCACCGGGCTACCAGCTGCGGGCAACACCCATCAGGTCGCCCAAGGCATCGCACCGCAGTGCCGGATCGTCTACGTGGACAACGACCCGCTGGTGATGGTCCACGCTCGGGCGCTGCTGACCGGCTGCGCGGAGGGCAGGACCGCGTACATCGAGGCGGATCTGCGTGAGCCGCAGGCAATCTTGGCCGACGAGACCCTCACCGGCACCCTGGATCTGGCCCAGCCAATCGCCGTACTGCTGGTCGCGGTGCTGCATTTTCTGCCGGACGACTCGGCGGCGGGCGCGGCGGTCAAGATCCTGGTCGACGCGATGGCACCGGGTAGCTACCTGGTCGTCTCGCACGCCACCGACGGCCTGATGGATCACGGCATCATCGAGACGCTCTCCGATGGCGGCCATGTCGGCAAGACGGACACCACGCTGCGCAGCAAGGCCGGGGTCGCGGCGTTCTTCGACGGTCTGACGATGGTCGACCCGGGACTGCAGATCGTCAGCGAATGGCGGCCTGAGACCGACCGGCCGCCGACCGAGCAGGTCTCGGTGTACGGGGGTGCGGCCTACAAGTGATGATGTTCAGGAGGCACTACCCGCCCGCAGTGCTCATCCACGTGCCTGAGTGCGTGGAGGGATCCGCGCTCCCGGCGGTCAGGGCGTCCGTCCTGGAAACCGACTTCTACAGCCACCGGTTCCACTTCTGCTTCGCGGAGGCCGGCTACCACCTCGCCACTGTCACGGCCGCTCACATCATCCGTGACGGCATCGTCCCCATGGTCACCGTGGAACGACTCGACTACCGACCACATCGCTACATCCCCAGCGGCGAGCAGCCGGCCGATGCCCTCCGCGCCGGTTGTCGCGTCTGCTACGGCACCCACGGCGAGGGCCGTGCCGACGCGACATCCCCGGTCGGGAGACTTCCCCTGTGGGGAAGAGTCGGGTTAGTCAGGTAGCTGGCACGGCGGCTCCTAGCTGCGATGTTGGGCCTGGAGGGTCGGCCGGGAGCCGGCCGGACGGTGCCGGGGCCGGGCCGACACGTGGGCCGGCCAGCGGGCCGGGCTCAGCTCGGCGGCCGAGCATTGGCTGCCCACCGCGGTCGAGAGATGGTGCGGTCGGGCGCGAACGCGGCCCGCTCAAGTGGACGCCGACGCGATCGCCCGCGCGCGGACAGGGGCCGCCGAGCGATTTGATGTCCTGTCTGCCAAGGCCTGCGGTTGGGCACCCAACGCGGCATCCGTCACGGCTAGGCCGCCCAACACCGACCCAACAGGACCTCTAACAGATCACATGACCGTGTTGGGCGTGGTGACGTGATCCAACACGGTCAACAGCGCAGGTCGGTGCGCTGTTGGCCGGTGACCGCTGAACCCAACCCGGCCCAACAACGGGGCTCTGTTGGGGGGAGGGATCGGCCCGCGACGGCCATATCGACGCCGCGTACAGGCCTGCAACGACGCCTTTATGAAGTGCGAACACGGCCAGTCGGCACGGGGCGACCCGCCGATGACCGCTCACGACACGGCACCGATCATCTTCTGGCGCACCGCTCTGGGCGGCATGGTCGCGACCGATGCGCCCACGACGGCACTAAACATCCCTTGCGTGGCCCCTGTGGGGCACGCAAGGGACCCCAACCGACGACCGATGATCTTCGTGCGGATCTTCAGGGTGCCCGGGGCGGGTCTCGAACCCGCACGCCTCGTAAGGCAGCCGCTTTTAAGGCGGCCGTGTCTGCCATTCCACCACCCGGGCGGGCAGTGACACCGTAACTGTTGCCGCCCGGACGGTGGAATCGGCCTAGCGGGCCGCCGCCCCGACTGTTTCGCGCTCCTCCGGGAGCTTGACCGCCGGGGTCACGTGGGTGAACTCCTCACGCGGGGTGTGCAGCTGGCCCAGCGCGATCGTCTCGCGTCGCAGCACGAAAGCGAGCGTCCAGTCCGCGACGACCCGGACTTTCCGGTTGAACGACGGGATACGGCTCATGTGGTATGTGCGGTGCATGAACCACGCGGGCAGGCCCTTGACCTTGATGCCGTAGACGTGCGCCACGCCCTTGTACAGGCCGAGGCCGGCGACGCTGCCGACGTACTTGTGCCGGTACTCCTTCGGCTCGCCGCCGAGGATCACCTCGCGGATGTTGTCGGCAAGCACCTTCGCCTGCCGGACCGCGTGCTGGGCGCTCGGCGAGCACCAGGCGCCGGGGTTGGTCAGGTCGGGGACCTGGGCGCAGTCGCCGGCCGACCACGCCCCGCCGAGCACCTGCCCGCCACCTTCTGGGTCGCCATCCACGATCTGGAGGGTGGGCAGGCAGGTGACGTGGCCACGGGGGCCGCGCGGCAGGTCGGTGCGGTCCAGCATCGGCGACGGCTTGACGCCGGCCGTCCAGACCAGGGTCTCGGCGCGGAACCGGTCGCCGTCGCTGAGCACGATCTCGCCGTCGACGCAGGACTCGAGCCGGGTGTCCAGGCGCAGGTCGATGCCGCGCTTGTCGAGCTCGCGGGCGGCGTACGCGCCCATCTTCGCGCCGACCTCGGGAAGGATGCGGTTGGTCGCCTCGACGAGGACGAACCGGACCTCCTTCTGGTCGAGGTCAGGGTAGTAGCGCAGCGCGTCGCGGACGACGTCCTCCATCTCCGCGAGCGCCTCGATGCCGGCGAAACCGCCGCCGACGAAAACAAAGGTCAACGAGGCCTTGCGTACGGCCGGATCGGGGGTGACCGCCGCGACGTCGAGCCGGTCCATGATGTGGTTGCGCAGGTAGATGGCCTCGCCGATGGTCTTGAACCCGATGCCGTGCTCACGCAGGCCGGGGACCGGCAGAGTCCGGGAGACCGAGCCGGGCGCCACGATGATGTGGTCGTACTCCATCTCGGTGGACGGGCCGTCGATCGGCTGGATGGTGACCGTCTTGCGGGCGTGCTCGATCTTCGTGACCTCACCGGAAACGATGCGGCACTTGCTGAGCTCACGCCGGAGCGGGACGACCGAGTGCCGCGGGCTGATGTTGCCGGCCGCTGCCTCGGGGAGGAACGGCTGGTACGTCATGTGCGGCTGCGGGTCGATGACGACCACCTCGGCGCGGCGCCGGTTGATCTTCTTGGAGAGGCGCAGGGCGGCGTAAAGCCCGACGTGGCCTGCTCCGACGACAACGATGCGCTGAGGATTCACCCATCGATTGTGGCGCGCGCCGAGCCGTCATGCGCTGTTCTGTGATGTACGCCAAAGCCATTTGTCAAGTGCCATGAAGCACATATTTCCAAGAGATTTCACGCTCTGCGCAAGAGCCGGGCGATCAGGACAGTTGCCCCCACAGCGCCCGCGATGCCCACCAGCGTCGCCACCAGGAAAGCACCCCCGGCCAGGTCCGCGGAGAGCGCCAGGGCGATCACGGTGAGTACGGCCGAGACCAGCAGCACGGCCGCCGCGCGCATCAGCCAGCCGCCCACCACGTCCAGGTTCACCACCCCGTCGTAGGGCAGAACCGCAGCCAGCGCCGTCAGCGTGTGTCCGAGATAGAGCAGCGAGGCGATCGACAGGACCCGCCACAGCTCCACCGGCGCCCCGTAACCCGTCGTGTCGATGAGCCAGCCGGCGACCACCGCCATCGCCGCCAGGGTGGCGCCCCGGCCGCGCGGCACGATCGCCGGATAGACCGCCAGCAGGGTGAGCGGAATGAAATATTGCGTCCCGAGCAGCGAGACCGGCCAGGCCACCAGCATCGCCAGCAGCCCCGATATGCCTACCCCGCAGCGCACCAGGAACGGCGTTCCGGTGGCTCGCGCGGTGACCAGGCGGGCGGCAGCCACGGCCGAGGAGAAGGCGCCGGCCATCAACGCCCCCGCGGTGCTGACGCGAGCCGGGCCACGTCACGCAGCACCAGGTCAAGGCTGCCGGAACCGGCCCAGGCCACCACCGGCACGCCGTGCTCGCGCAGCCGGCCCAGCACATTTTCCCGCTCCATCCGCCACAGCCGGGTCGCCAGCGGCGTCCACTGGCCGCGGTTGCTGGGCGCGATGCCCGGGGGCAGCGTGTCGACCGCCACCACATAGCGGCCAGATCGGGTGAGCTGGGCCAGCATGTCGGCCGAGCGCGGGTCGACCAGCGGCGTGAGCACCATGACCAGGGCGTCCGACGACACGGTGTGGAAGCCGAAGACGTTCGCGTAGTCGTCGTTGTCCGTCTCGACCGGGTCGGGGCGCACGTCGAGCAGCCACTCCAGAGCGGTCAGGTACTGCCGGCGGCCGGTGGCCGGGCGCAGCCGGCGGGCGGTCGCGCCGTATTCCAGCAGCGACACCCGGTCGCCGCGCTGCAGGTAGTGCTCGGCGATCGCGGCCGCGGCCCGGACCGTGGTGTCCAGCACCGACGCGCCGCCGGCCACGCCGCCGGAGCGGCCCACCTCGCCGAGCACGTCGAGCAGCAGCAGCACCTCGGCGTCCCGGTCGGACAGAGTGGAGGCGACGTGCAGATCCCGGGTGCGCAGGGAGACCCGCCAGTCGATGCGCCGCAGCCGGTCGCCGGGCGCGAACGGACGAACGCCGGCCAGCTCGCCGCCCTCGCCGGGCCGCCGCGATCGGTGGTTTCCGACCAGACCGGCGGCGGCCGGCATGGCCTCGGTGGCCTTGAACGGGTCGGTGACCGGGTAGACCCGCACCCCGCGCGCCGGCGTCACCACCGGCCGGCAGGCCAGCAGGCCGTCGCAGGCGGCGACGCGGGCCGCGGCCGGGCCGACGTCCTGCCGGCCCCAGCGGTTCGCGTCGCCCGGCAGCTCCACCGCGTGCCAGCCGTCCGGCGGGACGCGGATCGCGAACGGGCGGTCGGAATGCTCCAACTTCAGCCACGGCGAGGTGCGGGTGCGGAGCACGACCAGGTCGTACGAGATCACGTCGGGGTTGGTCACGGTCACCGAGGCGTCCACGTGCCCGCCCTCGACGACATGCTCGTCGCCGGTCGAGATGGTCAGCTCGGGCGCGGAGCGCGGCATCCGGCGCAGCGCGGCCGCGGCGCCGATCGCGAACGGCGCCCCCAGCAGCACCAGGTCGACCCGGCCCAGCGCCACCCCGAGCAGCAGGAACAGGCCGGTGAGCAGCACCGACCGGCCCAGTGCCCGGGTCGGCACCCAGGCCGGCCCGTAGATCGGCTCCACCTCGGGCGGAGGCGGCGGCACCGAGTACCGCAAGGACGGACGGTCAGTCATGCCGCGCGTAGGTCGGCAGGGCGCCGCTGGCCGGTGCCGGCACGCTGGTCAGCACCTCCTGCACCACGAAGGCCGGGTCGACGCGGCGCAGCCACATCTCCGGCCGCAGCGTGATCCGGTGGGCGAGCGCGGGAATGGCCACGTCTTTGACATCCTCGGGCACCACGAAGTCGCGACCCGCCATCGCGGCCCTCGCCCGGGCCAGCAGCAGCAGCGCCAGCGAGCCGCGCGGCGACGAACCGACCAGCACCGACGCGTGCTCGCGGGTGGCCGAGGCGAGCGAGACGATGTACCGGCCGATCGAGTCCTCGACCGTGACGCTCTCCAGCGCGGCCTGCATCGCCTGCAGCACCTGGGCGTTGACCACCGGCTGCAGGAACGCCTCCTCCTGGCGGCGGGACATGCGGCGCTGCAGGATCTCCCACTCCTCCTCGGCGGTCGGATAGCCGAACGACACCCGGATCAGGAACCGGTCGAGCTGCGCCTCCGGGAGCGGGTAGGTGCCCTCGTACTCGATCGGGTTGGCCGTGGCCAGCACGTGGAACGGTGGGTCGAGACGGTAGGTCACGCCCTCGACCGACACCTGCTTCTCCTGCATGGCCTCGAGCAGCGCGGACTGCGTCTTCGGTGGCGTCCGGTTGATCTCGTCGGCGAGCAGCATGTTGGTGAAGACCGGGCCGGCCCGGAACGCGAAGTCACCCTTGCGCTGGTCGTAGAGGAAGGAGCCGGTGACGTCGGCCGGCAGCAGGTCGGGAGTGAACTGCAGCCGCCGGAAGTCGAGGCCGAGCGCCTGCGCGAACGAGCGGGCGGTCAGCGTCTTGCCCAGGCCCGGCAGGTCCTCCAGCAGCACGTGGCCGCCGGCCAGGATGCCGGCGAGAACCAGCTCGAGGGAGTCCCGTTTGCCGACCAGGACACTGCCGACCGAATCCAGGACGGCACCGGCCAACCTGCCCACCTCGTACGGGGGAAGGGCATTTTCCGTCACAGTCGCTCCAACGCATCCACGTAGGTCTCCAGTTCACGGGTCTTCGCCGTGCGGCGCCCGCGATCGTGCATGGCCGCCCACAACGGGTCGCCCAAAAGCTCACGCGCGCGCTTCGGGTCGGATGCCCGGGTGATGCCGTGGCGCAGCCGCAGTCGCTCGTCGGCGAGCTCGGCCAGCACCGGCAAAACGTTACGCGCATACAGATCCGCGTCCTCGTGCGCCCGGTCCAGGTTTCGCTCCCAGCGGCGCACCGCGGCCCGCAGCGAATCCAGCGCCCGCCCGTCATCGACCCGGTCGCTTCCGCGGCGCCGCTTGGGCAGAGCCGGCGGCGCCACCTCGGACACCGCCCAGAGCACCGCCCGCAGTCCGATGAAGAACGCCACCACGAGCAGCACCGAGATGTGCAGCCCACCGGCCCGCAGCGCGGCGATGGTCACCACGGTCGCGCCGGCGATCAGCAGAGCCTGCCGGACGAACCACCAGACCCGCGATTTCGGCTTGGCGACCGGCTCGGCCACCTCTTCGACCGGCTCGTCGCGGAAACTGAACAGCTCCTCGAGCCCACCATCACTCACGCGGGCACCCCCGCCCCGAGGTCGGCCCGCAGCCGCTCCAGCGCGCTGATCGCCTGCTGCCGCATCTGGTTGTCGACGGTGTGCGTGGCATAGCGCGCCTCGCGGTAGACCTCGAGCAGCGCGGCCAGCACCTGCGCGTCCACCCGCTGCTCCTGCAACAGGCGGCCGACCAGGTCGGTCGGGCTGTCCCCCGGGTTGCGCGGCGTGCCCGCGGCCGCCGCCGCCTGCTCCAGCCGCACCCAGCAGGCGATCACCGCACGCCGCGGGTCACGGTCGCTGTCGGACAGCTCCTCCAGGCCGGCGTCGAGCGCGGCGACGAGCTCCTCCGCCGTACGCGCGCCGGTTTGTTTGGCGGTGCCTCTCTTGCCCTTGCGCACCCGGCGTTTGGCCTGGTCGCGCAGCACCGCCCAGAGCACCAGAACGAGCACGACCACCAGCACCACGGCGAGAATCCCCAGCGCGGCCGTGCCGACCCACTCGGGCAGCCCCTTCGCCGCCTCCGGTGGCGGCTCCGGCGCCCGGGACCCGCCCGCCGCCGTGGTGGGCAGCAGCGGTGGCGGGGTCGGCGTCGCGTCCGGCTTGATCTGGTCGAGCTGCGGCGCCGACCGGGTGGCGGCCAGCGCAGTGAAGAAGAGCAGCACGAAGACGGCGGCCAGTGGCCACCAGCGTCGCACAGCGGCGAGATCCATCAGCGCAGGCTCAGTTCCACGATCGGTATCGGATGTGCCCGAATCATGCCAGGCCCGCCAACCTCTTCGCACGGTCGAACACGTCGTCGAGCATCACCGGGGTGAGCCGTCCGGTGAAGGTGTTCTGCTGGCTGACGTGAAAACAGCCAAGAAGGGTGGGCGCGCCCGGCAGGCTGACCTGCGCACCATGCCCAAATTTCGGCCGCGGCACCGGCGCCTTGATCCGATAGACCGCGCTCATCGCGGGCCACCACGCAGCCCAGGCAAATGCCCCCAGCGCCACGACAACTTTCAAAGTCGGCCGAATCAGCCGGAGTTCCTGATGGAACCACGGCGCGCAGGTGTCCCGCTCCTGCGGTGTCGGCTTGTTGTCCGGCGGCGCACACCGCACCGCCGGAAAGATCCGCGTGTCGCGCAGCGCCAGCCCATCGTCGATCGACACGCTGAGAGCCTGATTGGCCAGCCCGGCCCGATGCAGCGCGGCAAACAGAACATCACCCGAACGATCCCCGGTGAACAGCCGCCCGGTCCGGTTCCCACCGTGCGCCGCCGGCGCCAGCCCGAGAATCCCGATCTTGGCGTCCGCGTTCCCGAACCCCGGAATCGGGCGCCCCCAGTACTCCTGGTCCCGGAAGGCGGCCCGCTTGACCCGCGCAACGTCTTCCCGCCACTCCACCAGCCGCGGACAGGCAAAGCATTCCGCAATCGCCGCGTCCAGCACCGTAAGCGAGGCGGCCCCAGCAGCGCGGCCAACAACATCTTCAGCAGTACGGGATTCCCACTCACCCAAACTCACGCAGGCAGCACAGCACGCCCATGCCCCAGCCCCGCCCCCGGGTACGCGATGCCCCCACTCGATCTTGGAGATTTAGCGTTCGGACGGCGCACCAAGTCACCAAGATCGCGATCAGGGCCACCGACGGCGCGGCATATGGGGGAAATTTCAGTTCATATCGCCGCGGCATCAGCGTCGAATCACTCGGGCAGCTGGAACTTGCCGGCTTTGACGCCGCTAACGAACGCCCGCCAGGCGTCCGGTCCAAGAATCAGCGCCGGCCCGGAAGGGTCCTTGCTGTCGCGGACCCCGACGACGCCGGGGAGATTGTCGGCCACCTCGACGCACGAATTTCCGCCGTTGTCGCTGCGGGTCGACTTCCGCCAGACGGCCCCCGTCAGGTCTGCCATGACTTAGCCACATCCTCGATCAGTTCCAGAGACAACGCCCTGGGCAACGACTCCCCGCGGATTGCCTCCCACCTGCGGGTAAGACTATCAATGTCGTCGCGCCGACCGGTTATCTGCGCGTGCAGCGGGCTGTCCAGATGCGCGGCGTCGAAATCGCGCGCCTTGGCCAGCGTGAAGGCTCCGCCGAGGCCCCCGTGCACGCCGGCAGATGACGGAGCGACATAGATCTGCATGTGCGGGTGAGCACTTGCCTCCAGGAGAAATTGGCATTGCTCGGCCATGATCGCCGGCGATCCGACGCAACGCCGCAACACGCCCTCGTCGACGATCGCGATGAGGGTGGGCGGTTTTGGTGCGGCGAGGAGATCCCGCCGGTCCAGTCGGGCCGTCACTATCAGATCGACGTCCGCGGCATCCACCATGCCGGAGCCCGCGATGATCGCGTGGGCGTAGGCCTTCGTCTGCAGGAGGCCGGGCACGATCAGTGGCTCGAACCAGCGGATCAGCGTCGCCTCGCGCTCGATGATCAGCCAATCGCGGAACCACACCGGTGACCGGTCGAAGCCCGCGATGCCGCTCCGACGGTGAAACCACGTCTTCGGGCATTCCACACCCCCGCCACCGAATCATGATCCGTCGCCACAGGAATCACACATGAGAATGATTCGCCACACGACCGGATCAGGAAAGTCCATCGAGACTTCCGAGGCTATCGGTGTCCTCATCAGACTGGGAAGGCCGAATGGACGAGTGGCTGGAGGTCTTCGAATGGGATTGGTGATGGCGGTTATATGCGCGGTGCTTGTTGGATTCTTGGCCGGGCTATTCAGCTTTCGCGTGAAGAGTCGGTGGTGTTCGCAATGTGGGGCGACGTTGCGGTGTGGGTGTTCGGCGGGCGCTGTGCTGGCGGGAGGTGGCCGTGGACCGGCTTGAGCTGATGCAGATGTTGCTGGGGCATCCGGAGGCGGACGTTCGCGTCGATCTTGGAGAGTTGCTGCTCGACGTGCGGGACGTGCGTTACCTGGCGGACCGGCAGGCGATCGTGTTTCTGCTCTATCCCGATGACCTGCGGGATGTTCTTCGCCGCCGCCAGATCTAATGGGCGGATGGGACAGACGCTCGCGGGGATTCTCGAGGCCGCTGCCGACGGGCGGTTTCCGCCGGACGACGGTGGGGTCACTGTGGTGCCGCAGCACAGTGCTCGAGATGCGGGAGTGGTGGCATTCACCGGGCATTCCGTGGTGTTTGTCGACGAGGATCCGGAGTGGGTGCGGGGCGCCCTTGCCCTGGTCGACTGCGATTCGCTGGCCGCGGCCATGAATCCGCGCTTTCTGCATGCGCTGCTGGAACGGACCGGGCGCCGGACCGAGACGATCGATCTGCTGACCGTCGCATCCGCGCTGCCGGGAGAACCGCCGGTCGCGCTCGAGGAAATCACCGATGTGGCGCATCCGCGGGTTCGGCGGGCGCGGGAGCATCGGGACGACGTGCGGGTGTGGCGGGTGGACGGTGGCGTGGTCATTCTCGGGCGCGGGGTGGCGGGGCGCTGGGAGATGGCCGTCGAGGTCGAGCCGGGCCAGCGCCATCGTGGACTCGGCCGCACCCTCGCGGTGGCCGCACGGCACCTGGCGCCGGCCGGGGAGATGCTGTGGTCGCAGCAGGCGCCCGGCAACGCGCGGGCCGTGCGGTCGTTTCACGCCGCCGGCTTCCGGCCGGTCGGGTCCGAGGCCCTGCTCGTGCCGCCCTCGGACCCGGGAGCCGCCTAGCGCGACGGACTCGGCGCGACCGATGGCGAGGACGCCGACGGGGCCACCGACGACGGGGCCACCGAGGCGGGCGCGGACGCGTCTCGTGAGTTGGTGTTGGTGAACGGGGCGTTCGCGGGGCAGTACGGGTAGCCCAGGTTGACCGAGCGCGAGCTCTCGCCGGTGGCCTCGTCCGTGCAGTAGTTGTTGCCCAACTGGATCGGGTTGCCCTCCTGGTCGAACAGGCGGGCGCCGGTGACCAGGTGGCCCTGGCCGTCGTAGACGTACACGTCGTTGACGTTGCTGTAGGGGTTGCCGCCGCTGGTGCCGGCGTCGTAGTTCGCGTCGTTGTACGGGACGTTGCGGGCGTCGCCGTCCGCGCTCTCGAAACCGGCGAAGGCGAAGATGATCAGGAAGGCGGTGCCGGCGCGGAGGGCGTAGCGGGGCATCCGGGTCAGGTCGGCGCTGCGCCGGCCCAGGACGATCGAGACGATCACGCTGCCGGTCAGCAGGACCAGCGCGACCAGGTCGTTGTCGCCGATGCGGGGCAGCAGGCCCATGCTGCCGCGGTTGGCGCCGAGCAGGAAAGCGATGGCCATCGCGGCCAGGTAACCGCGCAGCACCCACCAGGCCGGGCGCAGCAGCCGCAGGAAGTCGCTGGCCTTCTCGTAGCCGATCACCGGGCCGACCCGGACGTCGACGTCGCGCAGCATCGCCAGGGCGTTGTCGCGCAGCTCGGCCAGCTCCGGGAAGCGGGGCTCCGGCGGGTCCGGGAAGTCGCCGACGAGGCCGGCGGTGGCGCGCAGCTCCGACGCGTACGCCTCCGGGGTGCCCAATCGCTCGACCAGCGTGCCCGGACCCTCGGCCAGGACCTCCGCCAGGTGTTCCGGAAGGTCTTCCAGCATTTCCTCGCGGACCTCGGCGGACAGGCCTGTCAGGGCCTGCCGGACGCCCTCGACGTACGCCTCTATCTCGTTCACGCCGCTCCCCGCTCGCGCAACAGATCGTCCATGGTGGATGCGAACCCGTGCCAGATCTTGCCGGACCGTTGCAACTCGGCCCGGCCGGCCGGGTTGAGCCCGTAATACTTGCGGTGCGGGCCCTCGTCGCTGGGCACCACATAGGTGCTCAGGAGGCCGGCGTTGAACAGGCGCCGCAGCGTGCCGTAGACGGACGCGTCGCCGACATCCTCGAGGCCGGCCGAGCGCAGTCGCCGCAGGATGTCATAGCCGTAGCCGTCCTCGTCGCGGAGGACCGCCAGGACGGCGAGATCCAGCACTCCCTTGAGGAGCTGGGTGGTATCCACGCGCCGCACAGTAGTGCGCATTGCGAAGTACCGTCAAGCGCGCGGTAGGACCATGGTCCAACTCAGGCGAGCGAGAACGCGATTCCGTCGAGGATGTCGTGCTCCGAGGCGATCACCGCGTCCTGACCGGACCGCTCCATGATGATCTTCAGGATCAGGGCGCCGCCGCCGATCACGTCGGCTCGGCCGGGGTGCATGACCGGCAGCGCGAGGCGCTCGGCGGTGGTCATGGCCAGCAGTTCGTCGGTCAACTTGGCGACCGCTTCCCGGCTGACCCGGGCGTGGTGGATCCGCGCCGGGTCATAGGACGGCAGGCCCTGCGCGAGAGCCGTCACCGTGGTGACCGTGCCGGCCAGACCGACCAGGGTGTTCGCGTCGCGGCCGGGGACCGCCGCCAGCGCCGTGTCGACCGCCTCGGTGATGTCCCTCGTGGCGGCGGCGATCTCCGCGGCCGTGGGCGGATCGGAGTGCAGGTGCCGCTCGGTCATCCGCACGCAGCCGATGTCCATCGAGATCGCGTGCTCGACGCCGTCGGCGCCGGTTACGAACTCGGTCGAGCCGCCGCCGATGTCGAAGATCAGGAACGGTGGCTCCGCCGCCAGCCCGGCCACGGCGCCGGCGAAGGAGAGCCGCGCCTCCTCGTCGCCGGTGATCACCTCGGGGTCGAGGCCGAGCACTCCGCGCACCATCGTGCGGAAGTCGGCCGCGTTGGACGCGTCGCGGGACGCCGAAGTCGCGCACATCCGGACCCGGTCGATACCGAGTTCGGCGACTTCCGCGGCGTACACCTGGAGGGCCTTTTTCGTGCGCGCCAGCGCCGCGTCGGAAAGCCGGCCGGTGCGGTCGACGCCCTCGCCGAGCCGGACGATCTCCATCCGCCGGGCGATGTCGGTGATCTTTCCGTCCGCGACATCGGCGATGAGCAGCCGGATCGAGTTGGTCCCGCAGTCGATCGCGGCGACTCTCATAGCTTCAGCAGCATTCGCGTGTTCCCCAGGGTGTTGGGCTTGACCCGTTCGAGGTCGAGGAATTCGGCGACGCCCTCGTCGTACGAACGCAGCAGTTGCTCGTAGACGGTGTGCGGGACCGGCGCGCCGTCGATCTCGGTGAAGCCGAACGAGCCGAAGAAGCTGGTCTCGAACGTCAGGCAGAAGACGCGACGGACGCCCAGCTCGCGGGCGACATCGAGGAGGCGGGCGACGATCTGGTGGCCGAGCTTGCGGCCGCGGAAAGCCGGGTCGACCGCGACCGTACGGATCTCGGCGAGGTCTTCCCACATGACGTGCAGGGCGCCACACCCGAGCACGCGATCCCGCTCGTCGACGGCGACCCAGAACTCCTGGACCGACTCGTACAGCGTGACCGTGGCCTTGCTGAGCAGGCGCCGGTCGGTGGTGTAGGTGTCCACGAGAGCCCTGATGGCTCGTATGTCACTGGTCCGCGCCCGCCGGATTTCCACCTATTCGTCCTTTTTTATTGCTACACAGGGGCCGTCCACCCACCACGGCTCCACCGCGTCGCGGACCTCATCGCCGAAGGGGTTAACGCCGCGCCCGGCCGCCAGGGCGTGCCCCAGGTGGACATGGAGGCATTTGACCCGGTCCGGCATGCCGCCGGCCGCGACCTTGGCGATCTCCGGCACGTCCTCGATGGCCGTGCGGCGAGCCAGATAATCCTCGGCGGCCTTCGCGTACTGCTCGGCCAGCACCGGATCGGTCGACAGCCGCTCCTGCATGTCGCGCATCACGCCGGCCGACTCGAGGCGGCTGCACGCGGCGGTGGCATGCGGGCAGGTCAGGTAGAAGAGCGTGGGGAACGGAGTGCCGTCCGGCAGGCGGGGCGAGGTCTCCACCACATCCGGGTTGCCGCAGGGACAGCGGTGGGCGATCGCCCTGGTCCCGCGGGGTGCGCGGCCGAGCTGGGCCGCAACGATCTCGAGGTCGGCCTCGGGGGGAGGGCTTGCCATGTCAGTTAGCGGACTCCATGTCGGCAGCTTCTACGCTGTTCCAGAGCGTGTCGTACCACCGGTCGGCCGGGGCCGCGGCCGGTTGCGTGCCGGACTCGCGGGCCGCGCCGTCCGGGTCGTTGATCACCAGCAGCGGGATCTCCCCCGGCAACACGTAGGAGAGCCGCTGCCGGGCCTGGGCCCGGAGGTATTCCGGGTCCTTCCACTTCGCCAGCTCCTGCTGATCTTTGGTGATCAGCTGACGCTGAGCCGCCTGATCGGCCTCCATCTGGGCGATCTGCGACTTCTGAGCGAGATAGACCCGGAGCGGATACGTGTACGCCAAGGCCAGCGCGACGAACACCACGATCAGGACGGTCGCGCGGCCGGTCAGCGCGCGCGGCCGGGGAGCCGCCGTGCGTTTCGCCGGGTTGGTGCCCACGTTGACCGTGCGGCGGGTCGGGGCGGGGCGCGCCCTCGTGCGGGTCTGCACCCGGGTCGAGCCGGTCGTGCGCACCCGCGACGAACCGGGGCGGCGGGACGGGCCCTGACCGCTCGGTGCGCGTCGCTGTGTGGTCACCCTGCTCCCCCGCTTCAGGTCATGGATTGTGGCACCCCATCGAGGGTGCCACAAATCCATGATGTGCGGTCGCGGGTTACGCGGCCCGGTAACGCGGGAAGGCACCGGCGCCGGCGTACCGAGCCGCGCCTTCCAGCTGCTCCTCGATGCGCAGGAGCTGGTTGTACTTGGCGACACGGTCCGAACGGGCCGGGGCGCCGGTCTTGATCTGGCCACTGCCGACCGCGACCGCGAGGTCGGCGATCGTGGTGTCCTCGGTCTCACCGGAACGGTGCGACATCATCGTCTTGAAGCCGGCCCGGTGGGCCAGGTCGACCGCGTCGAGCGTCTCGGTGAGCGAGCCGATCTGGTTGACCTTGACGAGGACCGAGTTGGCGGCCTCTTCCGCGATGCCCCGGCCGATGCGGGTCGGGTTGGTCACGAACAGGTCGTCGCCGACGATCTGGATCTTGTTGCCGAGCTGACCGGTCATCGCGCTCCAACCGGCCCAATCTTCCTCGGCCAGCGGGTCCTCGATCGAGACGATCGGGTATTCGTCGGCGAGCTTCGCGTAGTACGCGATCATCTCGTCCGTCGACTTGGGCGAGCCCTCGAAGACGTACGCACCGTCCTTGTAGAACTCCGTCGCCGCCACGTCCATGGCCAGCACGATGTCGGTGCCCAGCGTGAAGCCGGCCGCCTTCACCGCCTCGGCGATCAGGTCGAGCGCGGCCGCGTTCGCCGCCAGGCTGGGCGCGAAGCCACCCTCGTCGCCCAGGCCGGTCGACAGGCCCTTCTTCTTCAGCACCGACTTCAGCGCGTGGTAGACCTCCGCGCCGGTGCGCAGCGCCTCGCGGAAGGTCGGCGCGCCGATCGGCGCGATCATGAACTCCTGCACGTCGACGTTCGAGTCGGCGTGGGCACCGCCGTTCAGGATGTTCATCATCGGCACCGGCAGCAGAGCCGCGTTGGGGCCGCCGATGTAGCGGAACAGGGGCAGCTCGGCGGAGAGCGCGGCGGCCTTGGCAACCGCCAGGGACACGCCGAGAATCGCGTTCGCGCCCAGCTCCGACTTGTCCGCCGTGCCGTCCAGGTCGAGCATCTTCTGGTCGATCAGGCGCTGCTCGGACGCCTCGTAGCCGATCAGCTCGTCGGCGATCTTGTCTTCGATGTTGGCAACGGCCTTCTCGACGCCCTTGCCCAGGTAGCGGCCCTTGTCGCCGTCACGCAGCTCGAGCGCCTCAAATGCGCCGGTCGAGGCGCCCGAGGGCACCGCGGCGCGGCCGACCGTTCCGTCGTCCAGCCCGACCTCGACCTCGACAGTCGGGTTGCCCCGGGAGTCGAGAATCTCGCGGGCGACGATCGCCTCAATGGTGGCCATGTGTGGTGTCGCTCCTCTTCACATAGGCTGCAGTTCACCGACCGCGACCCTGCGGCCGACCACGGCACTGAGCGTATCCGGGCGTGGTGACCGCCGTACGCGCGGCCGGTGAACTTACGACCGATGGCTCAAGTTCGGGACTTTGGTGCCGATCTCCCGGGCACTATGAGCGCTTCGAGTCTCCCGCCGAACGGGTCGTTCATCGAGATGACCTCATACGGCGAAACGCATCCTGAGGTGCGGGTGCTGCAGGCGTCCGGGACAGTGATCACACTCTCCTTGGCGCTGGCCGACGTGCCGCCCGCGAATTCACCGGTAGAACTGCGCTGGGCTGCGGCTCCGCGCGGCCGCTACGCCCAGGAAGGGCTCGTGGTGTCGGTTGACGGCAACCGCGTGGAGGTCCGCTTCACCGGCCGGCCGGCGATCCTGCAGAGCCGCTCGTTCGTGCGCGGCGGCGGCGGGGAACCGGTCGTGATGAGCCGCGCCGACGCCGATGACGCGGTCGGTGTGGTGCACGACATGAGCGAGCGGGCGGTGCGTGCCCACTTCACCGACATCGACCTGCGCGCCGGCGACGAGATGACGCTGAGTATTCGGGTCGAGGGCGAGGTGGTGTCGTTCCCGGCCACCGCGTTCAAGGTCAGCTCGATGCGCCAGCAGATTCCGGTGGCCGGGCCGATGTCGGTGGAGATGGTCGCGGTCTTCGACGACCAGGAGGAGGCCCAGGCCCGGGTGATCCGGCGCTACATCATGCGGCACCAGCTGATGAACCGGAACCGGGGCGCGGGGCCTCGCTGAGACTCGGCCCCCACTGAGATGAGCCTGATACTCGTTTGCGCGAGGTTGCGGGCGTAGGCAAGGGTGTCAGTCGTGCCCATGCGTCTGCGCCTTACTGCCGTCGGTCTCGCGACGGCCGTGGCGCTGCTCGGCTCGGCCGGTTGCGCCGGGCTCGAACAGGCCAGCGCCGCCGGCATCAGCCGGGACGACATGGTGTCGGAGATGGCCACCCAGCTCGCGCGGGTGACGGGTCTCACGTACACGGCGACCTATCAGCTCGCCGGCGGCGACACCGCGACCGTGACGCAGGCGCAGAAACCCACCCGGACGGCGTATGTCTACCCCGGCGGCCGGCTCGTCGAGGAAACCACCGGCACCATCCGCTGCGAAGGTTCTCCCGCCGCTCTGAAGTGCACCGAGACCGATCCGTCGCCGGCCACCGCCCTGCCGCTCACCGGCAGCACGCTGGTCACCCCGGAGGCGGCGCTCGCGCTGCTCAACACGGCCGCGCTCGACCAGGAGGTCGAGGCCACCCCGCACGACACCACGATCGCCGGGCGGCACGCCACCTGCCTCGATCTGAAGCAGGTCGACGGCACGCCGACCGCCGAGTTCGGCATCTGCGTCACCAACGAGGGCGCGCTGGGCAGCTTCACCGCCACCATCGCGGGCACGCGCTACGAGCAGGCCCTGACCGCGTACGGCGAGAAGGCCGAACCGGAGAACCTCATCCTCCCCGCCGCCGCGCAGGTGACCGACAAGCGCACCCGCTAGCCCGTCAAACCTTGCGGTAACGGGCCTGGACCACCGAGAACAGGCCGTACGCGGCGATGCCCACGGCCGTGATCACGAGCATCCAGGTGCCGTAGGTCTGGGCGGCCATGGCGCGCAGCGCCGCATCGAGGCCGCGGGCCTTGTCGGAGTCGTAGGTGACCGCCGCCATCACCAGCAGCACGCCCGCGGTCCCGTAGGCGGCGCCCTTGGCGGTGTAACCGATCTCACCCAGTCGGCGGATCAGGTCGCGCACCTGGGCGGTCATCCGCGACGTCATCAGGTGCTTCTCGAACTTCCGGGTGAGCCCGTAGACAGCCAGGCCGGCTCCGATGGCGGCGACCAGCACGCCGATCACCGCCACCGTCAGCCGGCCGCCGGAGGACACCATGAGGTCCTGGCTGGCCTCCTCCTGCAGGTCGGCCGTCGACTTGTTCTTGCCGCGCAGGACCTTGATGCCGGTCCACGCGAGGTAGGTGTAGAAGGCGGCCCGGCCGGCCGACGCCAGCCGCTCGTAGACGCGATGGCGGCCCCGCTCGCCGCGGTGGCCGATCGACGCCTCGAAGATCTGCCAGACGACCATGGCGGTCAGGCCGATCACCAGGATGACGATGAGCGCCGACCCGAACGGCTTCGCGGCGAGCGCGTGCAGCGCTCCGGACTGATCGCCGTCGGCGGGGGCACCACCGAACGCGATGCGCAACACCAGCCAGGCGAACAGCAGGTGGAGTACGCCGTAGCCGACCAGCCCGGCTCGAGTCAGACGCTCGAGCCAGGGGTTGTCGGCAGCTTTGTGGGCGTGCGAGGTCAAGGAGGCCACGGCGCCCTCCTTGACCGGTGGATCTATTTACGAAACCTAGACGCCCAGCAGGGTGCGCAAGTGGCGCGGCGGCGGCGAGCCGTGCGCCAGCATCGCGTCGTGCCACGCCTTCGGGGTGGCGCCGAAGGGGCGGGCCGCGGCGATCTCGGCCACCTCGGTGTAACCCACGAAATACGTACTCAGCTGGGTCGACGTGAGCAGGGCGCGACGCCACTTGCCGGCCGCCTCGCCCTCCTCCTGGAAGCCGCGCCCGGTCATCATCGCCATCGCCTCGGCCTCGGGCAGGTCCTCGCAGTGGACCAACTGGTCGATGACCGCGTTGAGGCTCATCCGCAGCTGCATCTTCAGCTGCTGGAGGCGCACCGGCAGGCCGCCGAAGCCGAAGGAGGCCATCAGCTCCTCGGCGTAGGTCGCCCAGCCCTCGACGAACGGGCCGGACCAGCCGAGCGAGCGCACCCTCGTCTCGGCCCGGAACCGGCGGGCGTGCGCCAGCTGCAGGAAATGGCCGGGCATCGCCTCGTGGACGGTCAGGTCGCGGATCATGTGCGAGTTGTACTCACGGTAGAACGACTCCACCCGCTCCGGCGACCAGGCCGCCGGGGTCGGCGAGATGCAGTAGAACGTGGGCAGCTCGGCGGTCTCGAGCGGGCCGGGCGGATCGCAATAGGCCACCGCGACGCCCCGGGCGAACTCGGGCATCTCCTCGATCACCAGCGGGTCGTCGATCAGCGTCATCAGGTCGTGCTCGCGGACGAACGCGGTCGCCTCCGCCATCGTGACCTTGGCGAGGTCGACGATGGTGGCGTCGTCGGGGTGCTCGGCGGCGAGCGTGTCGAGCGCGCGGCGCACCGTCTCGTCGCTCTCCGGGCCGCCCACCAGCTCGGCAGCGGCCGCCCGCAACTGCTCCCCGACCAGGTCGAGCCGCTGCCGGGCGCGGGACAGCACCTCGGCCGCGGGCAGCTCGGTGTCGAGGGTGTGCCAGAGCCGCGCCTCCCACAGCGGGCGGCCCAGGCGCGGGTCGCGGCCCGGCTCACCGCCCTCGAGGCGGGCGCGCAGCCAGCCGTCGAACTCGGCCAGCGCGTCGAGGGCCGCGGCGGCGGCCGGCTCGACCGCGGGGCGCATGCCCGGCTCCTGCGCGACCAGTGCCGGCAGCTCGTCACGGATCAGCGCGGCGGTGCCGGCGAACTGGCCGACCGCCGTCTCGGCGTGGATGCGGGGCACGTCGCGCAGCACCGCCCGGGCGGTGGCCAGCGCGTCGGGGATCGCCGCGAGCCGGCCGCCGAGGCTGGCCAGGCGCTCCTCGGCCGGCGCGAACTGGCGGGCGATCAGCGCGTGCAGCATCGGGCCCGGGTTGTGGTGCAACGGGTTCCACTCGTGCTCGCGCACGTCGGCCAGCTCGAAGAGGTTGCGCTCGACGATGGCCGCGAGAATCGCGTGGTCGGCCTGGTCTTCCGGGCCGAAGGCGTCGGGGTCGATGCCGGACAGCGCGTCGGCGGCATCGCGCAGCATGCTCACCCGGTCGGCGACCGCGCCCGGGGACAGGTCGGGTATGCGGTCGTCGTAACGATGGTCGCCGACCTCGGTGGCAAGGCCCGGGTCGTGCTGCAGGACGGCGTCGACGATGCTCTCGGCGAGCGGAACGAACTCCGGCATGCCGAGAAAACTACTCGGCCGGTCCGACATCTTTCTGCTCGGCGCTCCGCACCGCGTCCGCGTATATCAATGTCACGCGCCGCAATTCGGCTTCGGCGTCCACTCCGGCGGCGCGGGCCTCGGCGACCACCCGCAGCAACGCCGGGCCGAGGTCGTCACCGGCCGGCAGCGGCACGTCGAGGCCGGGCCGCTCGGCCCGCTGGAGAATCTTGGCCGCCAGCGACAGGGCGGGCTGGCCGAGCGCGATGCCGTCGAGCGCGGAGTCACGGGACTTCTCGGCCTTCTTGATCCGCTCCCAGTTGGCGGTGATCTCGTCCAGGTCGGTGATGTCCTCGCCCGCGAACACGTGCGGGTTGCGACGGACCATCTTCTCGACCAGGCCGCCGGCCACGTCGTCGATGCCCCACGCCGCGCCGTCCGGCAGCTCCTGCGCCAGGCGGGCGTGCAGCACCACCTGGAGAAGCACGTCGCCGAGCTCCTCGCGGAGGGCGTCCGGGTCGTCGGCCTCGATCGCGTCGAACGCCTCGTAGGCCTCCTCCAGCAAGTACTGGGCCAGGGTGCGGTGGGTCTGGGCGCGCTTCCAGGGGTCACCGCCCGGGGAGGCCAGGCGGTCCATCACGGCCACCGCGTCGAGCAGGCGGGCGCCGGGCGGGTCCCACGAGCCGTACATCAGCTCCAGCTCGGCCAGGTCGGGTTCGCGGGTGAGGCGCAGGCCCAGTTGCCGGGCGAAGTCTTGATCACCGGCCGGTCCGGAGAGCCAGACGACCGCCCCCTTGCCCGACATTTCCGACAAAAGGCGCTCGGGATCCGGGTCCATCACCACGACCTCGACGCCCGCATGGCGCAGAGCGTCAGCCTGCTCCGACTCGGCCGCGGTGAACACCGGAAACTGCCGGACGACGTCCCAGGCGGCGGCGGTGAGCAGACCGGCCGGCAGGCGCGGCGAGGTGACGAGAAGGATGATCCTCGCGGTCACGGGGCGCTTTAGGAGGCGCTGACCGGCGCGGTGTCGTCGCTGCCCAGCGGCACCGACACCAGCGGGCGCACGTCGCCGTTCTGCGTCTGGAACTGCAGGACCGGGATGCCGAGCGGCTGGTAACGCGGGTTGACCTTGATGTCCAGCTTGTCGGTGACCGCGGCGATCTCCTTGCGGACCGCGGCGGCGCCCTGCACCAGCTGCACGTTCGAGTCCTGCAGGCTCGACTTGAACTGCTCGAACGTCGCGCCCTCCTGCACCTGGCCGTTGGCCGCCAGCACGTCGAAGACCTCGCGCAGGTCGGCGTCGGTGATCGCCGGGGCGTCCTTGACGCCCTGCCGCAGCAGGCGCACGTAGGTGTCGGCCTGAGCGTAGAGCTGGACGAACTCGGTGGTGGCCGGCACGTGCAGCGAGCTGGCGTAGTCGTCGAGCGTCAGGTCGGCCGGCAGCGACACATTCTGCTGCTTGGCCACCTGGGCCAGCACGTCCGCGCTCACCAGCGTGCGCACCACGTCGTTACGGGTGATCGGCATGGTCGCCGCCGCGCCGGCCGGAGACTTGGCAGCGGCCGCGACGACCGCGTCGTGCGCCTGGTCGTAGACGCCCTGCACCCGGGACTCGGTCAGGCGGTTGTCACCGAGGTAGGCGGCCACGGACGGCTCGGAGCGGCAGGCGGAAAGCCCGGCCACGGCCAGTGACGCGACGACGGCGACGGATGCGAGTCGGCGAGCACGCTGCATGGCCTGACTCTCTCACGCCCGCTGTGACCCACGCCGCCGACCCCCGGAAAACCGGATCAACCGCCGACCGCCGCCTTGACCGGGACCTCGCCCAGCACGTCCTTCAGCAGTTGGGCGCACCACTGGAGCAGGGCCAGGTCGCGCAGCGGCTCGCCGCCCATCCGGCGGGTCGCCGGGCGGGGGACGCTCACCTGATCGTTGGCGGTTTTGTAGACCGAATCCGGGTGGTAGCGCTTCAGCCGCATCTGCTTGGAATCCGGCAGCGGCAGCGGCGAGAAGCGCAGGTGCTTGCCCTGCACGGACACGTCGGTCAGGCCGTAGGCTCGGGCCACCTGACGGAACCGGGCGACCGCGATCAGGTTGGCCACCTGGGTCGGCGGTTCGCCGTAACGGTCGGTCATCTCGGCGACCACCTCGTCGAGCTGCTTGTCGTCGCGCGCCTCGGCCAGCTTCCTATACATCTCCAGGCGCAGGCGCTCCACCGCGATGTATTCCACCGGCAGGTGGGCGTCGATCGGCAGGTCGATCTTGACCTCGGGCTCCTCCTCGGGGCGCTCGCCCTTGAAGGCCTGCACGGCCTCGCCGACCATGCGGACGTACAGGTCGAAGCCGACGCCCTCGATGTGCCCGGACTGCTCGCCGCCGAGCAGGTTGCCGGCGCCGCGGATCTCGAGGTCTTTCATCGCCACATACATGCCCGCGCCCAGCTCGGTGTGCTGGGCGATGGTGGCCAGCCGCTCGTGGGCGTGCTCGGTCAGCGGCTTCTCGCGGGGGTAGAGGAAGTAGGAATACGCCCGCTCGCGACCGCGGCCCACCCGGCCGCGGATCTGGTGCAGCTGGGCCAGGCCGAGCAGGTCGGCCCGCTCGACGATCAGGGTGTTGGCGTTCGGGATGTCGATGCCGGACTCGACGATCGTGGTGCAGACCAGGACGTCGAACTCCTTCTCCCAGAAGCCGACCATCACCTTTTCCAGCTGCTCCTCGCTCATCTGGCCGTGGGCGAGCGCGACCCGGGCCTCGGGAACCAGCTCGCGCAGCTTGCGGGCGGCCCGGTCGATCGACTCGACCCGGTTGTGCAGGTAGAACACCTGGCCGTCGCGCAGCAGCTCGCGGTGGATAGCCGCGGCCACCTGCTTGTCGTCCTGCGCGCCGACGAAGGTGAGCACCGGGTGCCGCTCCTCGGGCGGGGTGGCGATGGTGGACATCTCGCGGATGCCGGTGATCGCCATCTCCAGGGTCCGCGGGATCGGGGTCGCCGACATGGTCAGCACGTCGACCGAGGCGCGCAGGGCCTTGAGCTGCTCCTTGTGCTCGACGCCGAAGCGCTGCTCCTCGTCCACGATGATCAGGCCGAGGTTTTTGAACTTGGTCGACTTGGACAGCAGCCGGTGCGTGCCGATCACGATGTCCGCCGTACCCTCCGCGGCGTTTTCCAGCGTCAGCTGGGCTTCCTTCGGGGTCTGGAAGCGGGACAGCTGCTTGATCTGCACCGGGAACTGGTTCATCCGCTCGGTGAACGTGTTGAAGTGCTGCTGCGCCAGCAGCGTGGTGGGCACCAGCACGGCGACCTGCTTGCCGTCCTGCACCGCCTTGAACGCGGCCCGCACGGCGATCTCGGTCTTGCCGTAACCGACGTCACCGCAGATCAGCCTGTCCATCGGGACGGCCAGCTCCATGTCGTGCTTGACCTCGGAGATCGCGGACAGCTGGTCGGGGGTCTCGGTGTAGGGGAAGGCGTCTTCCAGCTCGCGCTGCCAGGGGCTGTCGGGGCCGAACGCGTGGCCCTTCGAGGCCTGGCGCGCCGCGTACAACTGGATGAGCTGCGCGGCGATCTCGCGGACCGCCTTGCGGGCGCGCGCCTTGCTCTTCTGCCATTCGCTGCCGCCCATCTTGTGCAGCGTCGGCTGCTCGCCGCCGACATAGCGGGACAGCTGGTCGAGCTGGTCGGTCGGCACGTAGAGGCGGTCGCCGGGCTGGCCGCGCTTGGACGGCGCGTACTCGATCACCAGGTATTCGCGGTCGGCGCCGTTGACGGTGCGCTGCACCAGCTCGACGTATTTTCCGATGCCGTGCTGCTCGTGCACCACGTGGTCGCCCGGCTTCAGCTCGAGCGGGTCGATCGTGTTGCGCCGCCGGGACGGCATCCGCCGCATGTCCTTCGTGGAGGCGCCGCGGCCACCGCTGATGTCGTTGCCGGTGATGACCGCGAGCCGCGACGAGGCGTCGACGAAACCGTGGTTGAGGCCGCCGCAGGTGATCAGCACCTGGCCCGCCTCGATGCCCTTCTCGATCGAGTCGACCGGGGTCACCCCGACGCCGGCGTCGCGCAGCACCTCGGTGGCCCGCTGCGCGGTGCCGTGGCCCTCGAAGATCAGCGCGACCGCCCAGCCGAGGCCCACCCACTCGGTCAGATCGGCGGTCAGCCGCGCGGTGTCGCCGTGATAGAGAGGCACCGGCTGAGCGCCCAGAGCGATGGCGTCGCCGAGGTCCGGCGACACCTCCACCGGCGCCGCCGAGTCGAGCCACGGCTTGTCGTCGGCGGCCGGTTCCTCCGCCTCGGCCAGGCCGAACGGCGAAACGGCCCACCACGGTTGCGACAACGTGGCGGCATGAGCGCGCACGTCAGCAAGGGTCTTGAATGCCGCGGCGCCGACGTCGACCGGCGCCTGGCCACCGACGGCGGCCGCGGCCCAGGAGGCCTCGAGAAATTCATCGGATGTACGCGTGAGGTCGTGCGCCCGGGTGCGGATGCGCTCCGGGTCGCACAGCAGCACGTGGGTGCCGGCCGGCATGCAGTCGAGCAGCAGCTCCATGCTGTCGGTGCCGTCGAGCAGAGCCGGGGCCAGCGACTCCATGCCCTCGACCGGGATGCCCTCGGCCAGCTTGTCGAGGATCTCGCCCAGCTCCGGGTGCGCGGCTGAAAGCTCCGCCGCCCGCGCCCGCACGTCGGGGGTCAGCAGCAACTCCCGGCAGGGCGGCGCCCACAGCCGGGTCACCGGGTCGATCGTGCGCTGGTCGGCGACGGAGAAGGTGCGGATCTCCTCGACCTCGTCGCCCCAGAACTCGACCCGGGACGGGTGCTCGTCGGTCGGTGGGAAGACGTCGAGGATGCCGCCGCGGACCGCGAACTCACCGCGCTTGGTGACGAGGTCGACCCGGGCGTAGGCCATGTCGGCCAGCCGCCGCGACACCGTCTCGAGGTCGGCCGCACCGCCGGTGACCAGCTCCACCGGCTCGAGGTCGCCGAGGCCCTTGAGCTGCGGCTGCAGCACGCTGCGCACCGGGGCCACGATCACCTGCACGGGCTGGTCGCCGGGGTGGGCGAGGCGGCGCAGCACGGCGAGGCGGCGCCCGACGGTGTCGGAGCGCGGCGAGAGCCGCTCGTGCGGCAGCGTCTCCCACGACGGGAAGACCGCGACCCGGTCGGGGCTGATCAGGCAACCGAGCGCGTCGGCCAGGTCGTCGGCCTCACGGCTGGTGGCGGTCACGGCGAGCACCGGCCGCCCGGCGCCGCCGAGGTCGGCCGCCCCGGCCACGGCGGCGACCACGAACGGCCGCAGCGATGCCGGTGCGGTCAGGTCGAGCGAGTCGGAATCCACGAAGCCTTT
Source organism: Actinoplanes sp. NPDC026619 (assembly GCF_040638295.1). Classification (NCBI taxonomy): domain Bacteria; kingdom Bacillati; phylum Actinomycetota; class Actinomycetes; order Micromonosporales; family Micromonosporaceae; genus Actinoplanes; species Actinoplanes sp. NPDC026619. The sequence continues at coordinate 30,532 of NZ_JBEZYA010000047.1, read as the reverse complement.
ACGCGCCAAATCGCGCGCGCGAGCGAGCCCTCGGTCGCGAAGAGCCGCGGGAATCAATCCGGAGAGCTGCATGCCGTCTGCTCCAAGCACGAACCACGTCGAATAACCCCAGCGTCCTGCGGGACGGGGGTGTGCAGTCGAGTCTAGTCCGGCCCTCTGACATTCACGGGTCGGACAACATGTCCGACATAAGCGTCGATATCCGGAGAATAGTCCCAGGACGTTGTGAGTGCGACTCAGTACGGCTCCGAGGGAGGCAACGTGCGGATCCTGCTGCTCGTTACGGCGTTCAACGGATTGAGCCAGCGCGCCTGGTGCGCGCTGCGCGAAGCGGGGCACGACGTCAGCGTCCTGTTCGCCACCGGCGAGCAGGAGATGATCACGGGAGTGGGCCGGGCCGACCCGGAGCTGATCATCTGCCCGTTCCTCAAGGACCGGGTGCCGGCCGAGGTGTGGCAGCGCCGGCGCACCGTGATCATCCACCCCGGCCCGGTCGGCGACCGCGGACCGTCCTCGCTGGACTGGGCGATCGCCGAGGGCGCCCGCGTCTGGGGCGTCACCGCCCTGCAGGCCGTCGAGGAGATGGACGCCGGCCCGATCTGGGCCACCCGCACGTTCGCCCTGGCCGCCGCCCCGCCGCGCAAGTCGTCGCTCTACAACGGGCCGGTCGCGGACGCCGCCATGGAGTGCATCTTCGAGGTGGTCACCAAGGCGCAGGATCCGGCCTTCACCCCGGTGCCCGCCGACCGGGCGCCCGGCGAGGTGCCCGGCGCCCGCCTGCGGCCGCTGATGCGCCAGCCCGACCGCGCCTTCAGCTGGGACGATCCGACCGAGCAGATCGTCCGGAAGATCCGGGCCGCCGACGGCGCCCCGGGCGTCCGCACCGAGCTGGGCGGGCTCGCCGTCTTCGCGTACGACGCGCTGCCCGGCATCGTTTCTGCAGCTCAGGGGCAGGGCGCCCGGCCCGGTCAGATCGCCGGTCAGATCATCAGCCGCCGCCAGGGCGCGGTGCTGGTCGGCACCGGCGACGGCAGCGTCTGGCTGGGCCACCTGCGTGCTGCCGATCCGGGTCACGCGCGGGCCGGCATCAAGTTGCCCTCGACCACGCTGCTCGGCGCGCGCCTGCGCGGCGTGCCGCACTCGCCGCTGCCGCCCGGCAGCGAGCCGGAGCACCCGGCCACGTACCGGCAGGTGCGCTACCGGCGTACCGGCGCGGTGGGCTGGCTCGCCTTCGACTTCTACAACGGCGCGATGGCGCCGGGGCACTGCCGGCGGCTGCTCGCCGGGCTGCGGCACGCGGTCGCCCAGGACACCGAGGTGCTCGTGCTGCGAGGCGGAACGGACGCGTTCAGCAACGGCATCCACCTCAACGTCATCGAGGCCTCGCCGGACCCGGCCAGCGCCGCCTGGGCCAGCATCCGGGCGATCAACGAGGTATGCCGGGAGATCATCAACTGCACCCGGCAGGTGGTCATCGCCGGGTACGCGGGCAGCGCCGGCGCCGGTGGCGTGATGCTCGGGCTGGGCGCCGACATCGTGGCCGCCCGGGAGGGGATCGTCCTCAACCCGTACTACGAGATGGGTTTGTTCGGCTCCGAGCTGCACACCTTCACGCTCCCCCGGCGGGTCGGCCCGGACTCGGCGCAACGGCTGATCGACGACAAGCTGCCGGTGAGCGCCGCCCGGGCCCGGTCGCTGGGTCTGGTGGACGAGGTCGGGCCGCGCCATCCCGACGCGTACACAGACTGGCTCGCGGCCCTCGCCGAACGCGAGAGTGACGTGCGCACGGCGCGTAACCGGCGTCAGGCCAAGACCCGGCGGCTCGCCGCCGAGCGGGTCCCGCTCGAGGTGTTCGAGGCGCGTGAACTGGCCGAGATGAGCCGCGACATGTACGCCGACCGGGCCGGTTTCGCCGCCGCGCGGCACGCCTTCGTCCGTAAGATCAAGCCGACCGAGACACCCGCCCGCCTGCTGCCCGCGGCCAAGGTCCCGACGGCGCCGAAAGCACGCCGGGCCGCTACGCTTCGCCCGGCGGTGCCTGTGTCTGCATAAGGCCCCGACAAACGCGTGAGACTTGCCTCAATTCACCCGGCCTACAGGCCGCGCCGATACCATCGGCGGAGTCGGGACAGCGCCGTCCTGGAGCACCTGATGCGAAGGAGCGCCCCGATGACCGACCAGCCCGGCCTTATCGACCCCGACGGCGCCGACGCCGCCTTACGCGCCGACATCCGGCGGATCGGCACGCTGCTCGGCCAGACGCTGGCCCGGCAGGAGGGACGTCCGCTGCTCGACCTGGTCGAGGAGGTCCGCGCCCTGGTCCGCCAGGACGCCCGCGCCGCCGCCGACCGGCTCGCCGCGATGGATGTCACCACCGGCACCAAGCTCGCGCGCGCCTTCTCCACCTACTTCCACCTGGCCAACATCACCGAGCAGGTGCACCGTTCCCGCGACCTGCGGCGGCGCCGCGCCCGCGACGGCGGCTGGCTCGACCAGGCGGCCAAGCGCATCGCCGAGAAGGGCGTGCCGGCCGACGAGATCGCCGCGGCGGCCCGCCGGCTCGCGGTCCGCCCGGTCTTCACCGCGCACCCGACCGAGGCGTCCCGCCGCTCGATCCTGTCGAAGCTGCGCCAGCTCGCCGACGCGCTCGACGCCGAGGCCTCGGCCCAGGTCCTGTTCGGCGCGTCGGACACCACCGCGTCGACCCGGCGGTTCGCCGAGCTGATCGACCTGCTGTGGCAGACCGACGAGCTGCGGCTGGACCGGCCCGACCCGACCGACGAGGCCCGCAACGCGGTCTACTACCTGCGCGACCTCTACGCCGAGGCCGCCCCGCAGGTGCTCACCGACCTGGCCGAGACGCTGCGCAACCTGGGTGTCGAGACCGCCCCGACGGCGCGGCCGCTGACCTTCGGCTCGTGGATCGGCGGCGACCGGGACGGCAACCCGTTCGTCACGCCGGCCGTCACCCGCGACGTCCTGATGATCCAGCACGAGCACGGCATCCAGGCCACCGAGAAGGCCATGGACAAGCTGATCGACGAGCTGTCGGTCTCCCGCCGGCTGCGCGGGGTCTCCCTCGACCTGTCCGCGTCGCTCGCCAAGGACCTGGACAACCTGCCCGAGGTCGCCCCCCGGTTCCGCAAGACCAACGCCGAGGAGCCGTACCGGCTGAAGGTCCGGGCGATCAAGGCGAAGCTGTCCAACACCCGGGAACGTCTGCGCCGCGGCACCCCGCACGTGTCCGGCCGCGACTACCTCGGCAACGACGAGCTGATCAGCGACCTCGAGCTGATGCGCGCCTCGCTGGCCCGCAACTCGGGCCAGCTCACCGCGGTCGGCGTGGTCGCCTCCGCGATCCGCACCGTCTCCGCGTTCGGCCTGCAGCTGGCCACGCTCGACGTGCGCGAGCACGCCGAGAAGCACCACGAGGTGCTCCAGCAGATGTACGCCCAGGTCGGCGAGGTCGAGGACTACGCGGCCCTGGACCGGCCCGACCGCACCAAGCTGCTCGCCACCGAGCTGGCCGGGCGGCGGCCGCTGTCCAGCGCGGACACCCCGCTCACCGACTCGGCCCGCAAGACCTTCGACGTGTTCAACACGATCCGCGAGGTGCAGGAGCGGTTCGGCTCCGACGTCATCGAGACCTACATCATCTCGATGACCCTCGGCGTCGACGACGTGCTGGCCGCGGCCGTGCTGGCCCGCGAGGCCGGCCTCGTCGACATCCACACCGGCCGCGCGCGGGTCAACATCGTGCCGCTGCTGGAGACGCCCGCCGAGCTCGACGCCGGTGGTGAGCTGCTCGACGAGATGCTGTCGCTGCCGGCCTACCGGGAAATCGTGCGGGCCCGCGGCGACGTGCAGGAAGTCATGCTCGGCTACTCGGACTCCAACAAGGAGGCCGGGATCACGACCAGCCAGTGGCGCATCCACAAGGCGCAGCGGGCGCTGCGTGACGTGGCCGCCCGGCACGGCGTCCGGCTGCGGCTCTTCCACGGCCGCGGCGGCACCGTCGGCCGTGGCGGTGGCCCCACCCACGAGGCGATCCTGGCCCAGCCGTACGGCACGCTCGACGGCGCGATCAAGGTGACCGAGCAGGGCGAGGTCATCTCCGACAAGTACACGCTGCCGGCCCTGGCCCGGGAGAACCTGGAGCTGACGGTCGCGGCTGTGCTGCAGGCGACGCTGCTGCACACCACCCCGTCGGTGGACCTGGAGCGGCTCGCACGCTGGGACGCAACCATGGACGCGGCGTCGGACGCGGCGTTCGAGGCGTACAAGTCGCTGGTGGAGAACCCGGACCTGCCGGCGTACTTCTGGGCGGCCACTCCGACCGAGCTGCTCGGCCAGCTGAACATCGGCTCCCGGCCGGCGAAGCGGCCGAACGCCGACGCCGGCCTCGGCGGCCTGCGCGCCATCCCGTGGGTGTTCGGCTGGACCCAGACCCGGCAGATCGTGCCCGGCTGGTTCGGCGTCGGCACCGGCCTCAAGGCGGCCCGGGAGGCCGGCTACACCGAGTCGATCAAGGAGATGTCCGCGGACTGGCAGTTCTTCAAGACGTTCCTGTCGAACGTCGAGATGATGCTGAACAAGACCGACCTGGACATCGCCCACCGGTACGTGGAAGAACTGGTCCCGGAGAACCTCCACCCGATCTTCGAAAAGATCAAGGAGGAGTACGAGCTGACGGTCCGCGAGGTGCTCGCGATCACCGGCGGCGATGACCTCCTGGCCCTGCAGCCCGAGCTCAAGCGCACGCTGAGCGTCCGGGACACCTACCTGCTCCCGTTGCACCACCTGCAGGTGGCGCTCCTGCGGCAGTACCGCGATCTCAACGAGGCCGACCGCCAGCTGGCCACCTCGCCGGGCGCACGCCGGGCCCCGTCGGAGTCGACGGCGCTCGAGCGGGCCCTGCTGACTTCGGTCAACGGCATCGCCGCCGGCATGCGCAACACCGGCTGAGCGTTTCTTCGGTCTCTCAGCCCGCCTCTCGCCAACCTGAGAGTGGGCTGAGAGACCCCGAGAGGGTCCTCAGGGATTCTCCGGATCCGCGGGGTGCGGACGCTTCCTAGGCTGGACCCCGTGACCATCATCGCGACCAAGGCGCTGACAAAAACCTACGGCGGCGGGGTGACGGCTCTGGCCGACCTCACCGTTGAGGTCGACGCGGGCGTCATCGGGCTCGTCGGCGCTAACGGCGCCGGCAAGAGCACCTTCATCAAAATCATGCTGGGGCTTCTCGCACCCAGCTCCGGCGACGTCCGGGTGTTCGGGATCGACCCGGTCGTCGAAACCGACAAGGTGCGGGCGCAGGTCGGCTACATGCCGGAGAACGACTCGCTGCCGCCCGACGTCTCCGCCTCCGAGTTCGTCACCCACATGGGCCGGCTCAGCGGGCTGCCCAAGACCGCAGCGCGCGAGCGGGCCTCCGAGGCGCTGCGCCACGTCGGTCTCTACGAGGAGCGCTACCGGCAGATCGGCGGCTACTCCACCGGCATGAAGCAGCGGGTCAAGCTGGCCCAGGCGCTCGTGCACGACCCCGACCTGCTCCTGCTCGACGAGCCCACCAACGGCCTCGACCCGGCCGGGCGGGACGCCATGCTCACCCTGATCCACCGGATCGGCAACGAGTTCGGCATCTCCGTGGTGGTCTGCTCGCACCTGCTCGGCGAGGTCGAGCGGATCTGTGACTCTCTTATCGCCATCGAGGGCGGCCGGCTGCTGCGCGCCGACCGGATCTCCTCGATGACCACGGCGTCCGACGTGCTCGCCGTCGAGGTCAGCGAGGGCACCGACGAACTTGCCGCGGCCCTGAGCGCCCTCGGCTTCGCGGTCACCCCCGAAGGCCGGTTGCTGCTGGTGCCGCTCGAGTCGGACAGCGCTTACGACAAGGTGCTGCAGGCCGTGGCCGAGTTGGACCTGCCGTTGCACCGGCTCGACCAGCGGCGCCACCGCGTCGCCGAGCTCTTCACCGCGAAGGAGACGGCCGATGTCTGAGGCCGGCGTCATCCATGACATCGGATACCAGCGCTACCAGGGTCCGCGCCTGGGCCGGGGCGCGGTGCTCGGCGCGCTCTACCAGCACGGGCTGCGGGCCTCGTTCGGGCTCGGCCGCCCGGCCAAGTCCAAGATCTTCCCCTGGGGCGTCGTCGGCATCGTGCTGCTCGTCGCGGTGATCAACGCGGCAGTTCGCTCGCAGACCGGCAACTGGCTGTTCGACTACTACGCGTTCGACGACGGCATGAGCTGGCTGGTGATCTTCTTCGTCGCCATCGTGGCGCCCGAGCTGGTCTCCCGCGATCTGCGCTCCGGCGTCCTCCCGCTCTACTTCTCCCGACCGTTGCGCGCCGCCGACTACGTGCTCGCCAAGGTCGGGGCTTTGGTCACCGCGGTGTGGCTGCTGCTCGGCGTACCTCAATTCATTATGTTCTTGGGTGGCGCCTTCACCACCAAGACCGGGATGCGCGGGGTTTGGCATGAGCTCGGGCTGTTGTTGCCCGGCTGGGGTTACAGCGTGCTGTGGGCGTTCATCTTCACCAGCATCAGCCTGCTCGTCGCCTCGCTCACCGGAAAGCGCGCCTTCGCCGCCGGCGGCATCGTGGCCGTTTTCCTGATGACCACGCCGATCGTCGGCGTCCTCAGCGTGCTGCCGTCCGAGACCTCCCGGCACCTGGCCGCCCTGGCCAGCCCGATGAGCCTCATCGCCGGCGTCGAGGCGTGGCTGCGTGGCCGCAACGACCTCGGCATCGACGTCGGAGACTTCGGCGCGATCTACGGCATCGAGGCGTTCTGCCTGATCGCCGCGTGCCTGCTGCTGTTGCTGGCGCGCTATCGGAAGGTGGCCTCGCTATGAGTGTCGTCGAACTGCAAACCGTCTCCCGCTGGTACGGCAACGTCGTCGCGGTCAACGACATCAGCATGAGTCTGCAGCCCGGGGTGACCGGCCTGCTCGGGCCGAACGGCGCCGGCAAGACCACGGTGCTGCACATGATGGCCGGCTTCCTGTCGCCGTCCCGCGGCACCGTCACCATCGACGGGTCGCCGACCTGGCGCAACCCGTCCATCTATCGGCAACTCGGCCTGGTCGCCGAAAAGGAGGCCGTGCACGGCTTCCTCACCGCCCGGCAGTTCGTGGTGGCCTGCGCCAAGATGCAGAAGCTGCCCAATCCCGACGCGGCCGCCAAGTGGGCCCTGGAGCTGGTCGAGATGACCGGCGCTCAGGACCGCCGCATCGAGACGTTCTCCAAGGGCATGCGGCAGCGCACCCGGGTGGCGGCGGCGCTCGTGCACAACCCGCAGGTGCTGCTGCTGGACGAGCCGTTCAACGGCATGGACCCGCGCCAGCGCATGCACATGATGGAGTTGCTGCACAAACTCGGCGACGAGGGCCACACCATCCTGTTCAGCTCGCACATCCTGGAGGAGGTCGAGCAGCTCTCCGGCCTGGTCCAGGTGATCGTGGCCGGGCGGCTGGCCGCCTCCGGCGACTACCGGCGCATCCGCCGGCTGATGACCAACCGGCCGCACGTGTTCGCCGTGCAGAGCTCCGACGACCGCCGGCTGGCGGTGGCGCTGATCGGCGAGAAGTCGGTGAGCGGCGTCGAGATCGAGGCGGACGGCATGACCGTCCGCGCCTCCGACTACGGCAGCTTCACCCGCGCGCTGCCGCGCATCGCCCTCGGTGAGGGCATCCGGCTGCGGCGCCTGCTGCCGTCCGACGAGTCCCTGGAGAGCGTCTTCTCCTACCTGCTGGAGGCATGATGTCCACGGTCGCCTACATCACCGCCCGCGGCCTGTTCGGCCGCCGCCGGGTTCTGTTGCTGCTGCCGTTGCCGCTGCTGGTCATCGGCCTCGCGGTGATCTGCCGCGCGGCCGGCGTCGACCCCGACCAGTGGGGCCAGGCCGTCGTGGTCGGCCTCGGCCTGGCCGTCGCCCTGCCGGTGATGAGCCTGATCGTCGGCACCGGCGTCCTCGGCTCCGAGGTGGACGACGGCACAATCGTGCACATCCTCACGAAGCCGCTCCCCCGCCGCGACATCATCCTGGCCAAGCTGCTGGTGGCGGCGGGCGTGTCGGCGGTGGCCTCGGCCATCCCGCTGTTCGTGGCCGGCGTCCTGGCCGACAGCGTCAAGTTCGGGCTGGCTCTGGCGGCCGCGTCGGCGGCCGGCGCGGTCGCCTACTCGGCGCTGTTCCTGCTGCTCAGTCTCGTGACCCGGCGCCCGGTCCTGCTCGGCCTGGTCTACATCCTGGTGTGGGAAGGTCTGCTCGGCCGCTGGATCAGCGGCACGAGGGTTCTCTCGATCGAGCAGTACGTCATCACGATCGCCGACAAGATCGCCCCGACCGGCATGCTCAACGGCAAGGTCTCCCTGCCGGTGGCCGTGGTGATGGCCGTCATCTTCGCCATCGGCGGCACCCTGTTCGCCATCAACCGGCTGGGTTCGTTCAGCGTGGCCGGCGAAACAAGCTGACCGCGGGACTCTCCGCTGCCCGGGTCCTGACGTGACGGACAGGTCCTGACGTGACGGACAGGTCCTGACGTGACGGACAGGTCCTGACGTGACGGACAGGTCCTGACGTGACGGCCCGGGCAGCGCCGGATGATCGGCCAATGCGCTTCGCTGTGATCTAGCGCACATTGGAGGGATGCGAGCAGGAAGGTTGTTGCTGGTCAGCGCGGTCGCCGCGGGGAGCGTGCTGGTGGCGCCGCACGGGGCGGAGGCCGCGTTCCCGGGGCGGAACGGGCGGATCGTCTTTCAGAGTGAATCAGCGGCGGGTGACCACACTCAGACCGACGTGTGGACCGTCGGAGCGGACGGCGCAGGGGCGCGGCGGCTCACCAACACGCCGGGGCTCAACGAGCTGGGGCCGGCCTGGAACGGAGCCGGCACGAAGATCGTGTTCTGGCGGACTCCGGCGCCGTTCGGGCCCGGCGAGATCTGGACCATGGATGCCGATGGGCGGCATCAGCGGCGGCTCACCACCGGCATGGACGCACGGGATCCGGTCTGGAACCGGCCGGGGACGCGAATCATCTTCACCCGCGTCACCGGCGGAGACTTCGACCTTTGGGTGATGAACGCGAACGGGTCGGGGAAGCGGCGGCTCACCCGGGGCGCGGCGCTCGACTTCGAGGCGGCCTGGTCACCCGATGGGAAGCGGGTCGCGTTCACGCGTGGGTCGGCCGAGGGGGACGTGGGCGACATCTTCGTCCTCACGCTGACCAGTGGAAAGCTCAAGCGGGTCACCCGGAACGCCGACTACGACCATCAGGTGGCGTGGTCGCCCGACGGACGGCGCCTGGTCTTCGAACGGGACATCGCCACCCAATCCTCGATCTGGACGGTCCACCCGAACGGCACCCACGCCAAGCGGCTCACGAGCGGACGCTTCTTCGACGTGGGGCCGGCCTGGGCACCGGACGGCCGCTACATCACCTTCGGCACCGATCGGGCCAGTTTCCTCGGCGACCTCTGGGTGATGCGTGCCGACGGCACGAAGAAGAAGCTGCTGCACGGCGGGCGCAGCATCTCGGAAGGCTTCCCGGATTGGCAGCCGAGAACGGGGTAAGGCCTATTCGCGCTGGTGATAGAGGTTGCGCTGGGGACGGCATTCCGGATCGACGGTCGCCGGCGGGATGAATTCCGGGAACCCGTCCGAGCCGAGGCGAACCTCCCACTCAGTTCGGTGGATGACCCGGTGATGGTGGCGGCAGAGCAGGCAGGCGTTGGAGAGGGCGGTCGGCCCACCGGCGGCCCACGACCGAATGTGGTGCGCCTCGCACCAGGTGGCGGGTCGATCGCAGCCGGGGAAGGTGCAACCACGATCGCGGAGGTTGAGCGCCCGGCGGATCGGCCCGTTGAACAGGCGCCGGGCGCGGCCGATGTCGAGGACCTGCCCGTCCGTCCCCAGCACGGCCGGAATGATCTGGGCGTCACACGCGAGCAGCCGGGCGTCGGCCGGGCTGATCAGGACGCCATTGTCCAGGCGACCGTGGGCGCCGCCGTGGCGCTTCGACCGACGACCGGAATGCGACGTGGCGTTGCGGGCGGACCCGGGCGGGGTCGAGTGTCTGACCGTCGCGGCCGCCGCTCCAGATTCGGCCGGGACAGAATCAGCCGGGACAGAATCAGCCGAGACAGGCGCGGTCTGCAACTGGTCGAGCGGAATGGTCACCACCACCTGAGCGGACTCCCCGCCCGCCGTAGGCAGGGCGCCGGTGCGCAAGGCCCGAGCGCAAACGTCCACCAGCGCGTCGGCCCGGCGCTGCGTAGGCGTCCGAGCCAGGCCGGAGTCGACCGCAGCATCCCGGCTCGGATGGCACAGCGGATCGAGCGCGGCAGTCACCGTCGCTGCCGCCGCCGTGTCGAGCCAGCCGGATAGGCGCACCCGGCCGTCCCCGAACGGGCTGAGCGTGAACCCCCGCGCGCGGTGTGCCCGCTCTTCCCGCCGCCGCAGCAGGTCCGCGCCGTGCCGGTCGGCCGCGTCGGGGTCGACGTGCGCCAGGATCCGGGTGCCGAGGCGGGCCAGGGCGATCGGTTCGAACCGCGACGCGAACGAGATCAGCGCCGACTCCGCCCGCGCCGTCGTCTCGAGGCCCACCTCGTCGGGCAGGTCGGCGACCGCCGTGGCGATCGTCGTCGCCTGCTCGGCGGAGATCGCGCCCTCGAGAATGGCGGAGTCGAGAGCCGGCGACCGGTCCAGCGCGGCGGCGAGCTGGGTCAGGCGCTGGGCTTCGCCGATGCCGGCCCGCAAACGATGCCGAAGCCACACCGCGGTGCTGGAGGCGGCGTCCTGCTGCGGAAGGCCACGAGTCTCGGCCGCCCGGATCAAGTGCGCGGTGATCGCCGACAACTGCTGCGCACATGTCCACGCGGACGCCAGGCACTCCAGCAAGTCAGCGTCGGAGCACGACCACAGTGGCGCGTCGCCGCATTCGGCAAGCACGCCACGAACCTGACCCAGCTCCTCCAACACGCCCCGAAGATTAGAACACCCGTGCCATTTAGCGGGTTGGTGTGGGTAGTTCTGTGGATAACCCGCCGTGGCAGAGGTGGATCATTTCGATGAGGTTGTCGAGGCTGGCGTAGCCGTGGGCGCGGCGTTGGATCAGTCGGATACCGGCGTTGACGGCTTCGAGCAGGGAGTTCGACAGTCCGAGGTGGATAGCGTTGAGGATCCCGGGCCGGTGATGGCGTAGCCGCCGGGCGAGAGCGACGGAAGCGTTGATACCGCTGCGCCGGGCCCGGGTGATCCAGCGTCTCAGGTGGTCGTCGGCGTGGTCGGCGGGGATGCGGTAGAGGTCACGCAGGATTTCCTTGAGAGCCCAGGCGCGGTGCAGGCGGGGGTGTTTACGGCGTAGTTGCTCAATGATCGAGGCCCGTCGCGGGTCGTGTTTCTCGGTCGGCAGGCGCAGAGCGCCGCGGACTTTCTGCCAGGTCTGGGCGTGTGTGAGCCCATCGACAGCAATGGGTGCGGCCAGGTGGGAGGTGCCGTAATAGGCCAGATCCAGGGCTTCGGACGCCCACTTGATCACATGGAACGGGTCCAGGCAGATCTTCGCGTGCGGGACATGCGCGGTGGTGGCTTTGCGGTAGATCGCCGTCATGTCCATGCTGACCGCTTCGATCGGGGCCCGCCCCGCCTCGCCTAAAGATTGCAGGAACTCGGCCAGGACGTGCTGGTTACGGCCCTCGCCGACGAACACCACCCGGCCGGTGTCGTGGTCGGCGACCACGGTCAAAAACTTGCGGCCCTTGCGGTAGGCGATCTCATCCACCCCGATCCGGTAGAGCCCGTCCAGTCGGGCGGTGTCCAGGTGTTCATCGACGAGTCTGGCTACCAGCGCGTCGATGGTCTCCCAGGTGCTGCCCAGCAGGGTCGCGACCGCGCTTTTGGACATGCGTTTGACCAGCCAGGCAGCCATATCCTCGAAATCACGGGTATGCCGGGCCCCCGGCCGCGCCCACGGCATCCACTCGGTACGGACCCGCCCACAACCGCGGCAGTCAACCCGCCGGATGTCGGCCTCGATCAGCACCCGGTGCCGGCCGAAATCCACATGCCGCCACCGCCGGCGTGAGGTGTCGTACCGGGCCCGGCTGGTCTTCCCGCACGGACACACCAAAACCCGGGACCGCAGCCGCACCCGCACGACCATCTCGGCCCCACAGAAATCGACACCCTCGACAACCGTTGCCTTGAACCCGAGCAGACGGTTGAGCACAACAGCGGCACGCATGTGGATCCCTCGCTCGGCTGGCCTTAGCAACCGTCGAACGAGACCCGACCCCTTGCGTGCCGCCCTCTTTGTACGCCAACAACCCCTTAGGACTACCCACACCAACCCGCTAAATGGCACACCCGTACGACACTTTCCGACGCACGACGAGCCAGGGACATCACTCGCCGGGAAGGCGGCCGTTCTCCAGATAGCGTGTTTCGCCTGGCACCGCGGCGCGCAGGCGGCGGGCCAGGCGGTCCACCACGTAGTCGGTCAGGTGCTCGGCCGGCACGTAGCGCCATTCGAGGATCTCGCCGTCGGTGAACTCGATCGCCGCGTGCTGGGCGTCGGTCAGGCGGCCGCCGTCGAAGACGAACAGCAGTTTGTCGCCGTCCACCGGGTGGGGCGCCCAGTCGACCACCAGCGCCTGCCCCGGCGAGACCACGAGACCCAACTCTTCGCGCACCTCGCGCGAACAGGCCTCGGAGGGCGTCTCGCCCTCCTCCACCATGCCGCCGGGGATCTCCCACGAGTCCTTGTAGTGCGGACGCACCAGCATGATGCGGCCGCGGGGATCGCGGAACAGGGCGCCGGCGGCCACCAGGAGGCTCACACCCAGGAACTTTACGGCGTCACAGCGACCTGGAAGATAGGCAGTTTCCCTAGATTCCGGTAGGCCTGCAGGGCCGCCGGCGTGCTGTCCACCGAGGAGTCCTGGCCCTTCTGGTTGTGCGGGGTCTCGAACTGGACCATCGCCCGGATCTTCGGGAACCGGCGGATCTCGGCGCCCAGCTCCTTGTAGAAGTCGACCTTGTAGCCGGTGTTGCGCTTGGAGCTCCAGACGCCCCACTCGGCGATCATCAGCGGTTTGCCGGGATGCCGGGTGAGCGCCCAGGTGTAGAAGCCGGGCCAGCGCTGCTTACCCTCCAGCCGCTTGTTGAAGACCTGCGCGAAGTCGCCGTGGCCGTAACCCGGGTCGCTGTACGCGTACGTGTCGAAGCCGATCCAGTCGACCACGTCGTCGCCGGGATACATGCTGTTGAACCAGCTCTGCGTCGCGTGCTTGATGTAGGCCATGTGGACCAAAACGCTGACGATGTTGTTCACGCCGTGCGCACGCAGCCGATTGATCACGTGCCGGTACATGGCGGCGTAGTCGCGGGCCGTGTAGCCGGAGCCGGCCCGCTCCCGCACGTCGTTCTCGCCCTCGTGGTGGACGGCGAAGAAGAACTGCTCGGGGAACGTCCGCTTGATGTGCACGGCGAGCCGGTCGAGGAAGGCGTCGGTGCGCCGGTCACCGCGGGCGATCGCCGCCCATGAGGCCGATTCCGGCTTCCAGTTGAGGAACAGGACGCGGTGCCGGCCGGACTGGTGGGCGATCGCGATTTCCTGCTCGGTCGGGAACAGTTGCCGGATCCCGCCGTGATAGGCGTGGTAGATCGCCTGCGTGCGGCCGGTCTTGCGCTCGAAGGCGGCAAGCGCGGAGGCGCCGCGACTCTCGGTGTGCGCGCCGGGCGCGACCCCCCACAGCACGTTGCAGGTGGGGATCAGCTTGCGGCCGGTCACGCAGGCGCCACCCCGCGCGGCCTGGTCGGGGGCCAGGCCGGGTGCGGCGATGCGCGGCGCGATCATCCCCGGCTCGCTTGAGGTGTACGGCGTGTCCGCCGCCCCCTTGCCGGTGGTCACGGTGGGGTCGGCCGGGTCGCTCTTGGACCGGCTGTGGGCGGGCTCGCTGCGCCGCGGGTCGCCGAGCACCGGGAATTCCGGGGCGGCGATCACCGGGAGCGAGACCGTGGGGTCACCGACCGGCCCGAGCGGAAGCCCGAGCTGATCGACGCCGCCCGTCCAGGCCCAGGCGAGCGTGGTGGCCACGCTCAGCACGAAGGCTGCGGGGACGGCGGCAAGTCGCACGAGCCGGAAGCGGCGGGGTCGTCGGTTCACGAGGTGCCAGTATTGTGATGAAGATCCGGTTTGTCCAATACCCGACGTGGAAAATTGGACAGATTGGCCCTGACGCCGAGCTGGGAGCACGGACTGGATACCCGTCTCGACCACGACCGGCCGGGCTGCGAAACTGTCCCCCTAGTCGGCCGCAGGGGGATGCAAAGGTGAATGGTTCGGTGCTTCCCGAGGACGTTTTGCGCGACGCGCCGTCGTACACGCCGCTCCCGCACGAGCTTGCTGACCTCGAGCTGCTGCTCAGTGGCGCCTACGCCCCGCTGACCGGCTTCCTCGGCCGTCGCGACCTGGACGCGCTGCGCCGCCGCGGGCAACTCGCCGACGGCACGTCCTGGCCCGCCCCGGTGACCCTCCAGGTGCCCACCGAGCTGGCCGGTGACCTGCTGCTCGACGATCCGCTGCGCCGCACGATCGTCCTGACCGACCCGGAGGGCGCGCCGATCGCGGCGCTCGAGGTCACTGACGCCTGGCCGGTCGACGAGCGCAACTACGGCGTGGGCGGCGTGGTGCGCGCGATGGGCGACGGCGGCCACCACACGTTCAAGCGGCTGCGGCGCACCCCCGCCGAGGTCCGGGTGCTGCTCCCACCGGGCCGGGTGCTCGGTGTCATCGCCGACCGGCCGCTGCACCGCCCGCAGCTCGCCCAGATCGCGCACGCGGCCCGCACCCTCGCCGCGCACCTGCTGATCCTCATCCCGGTGAGCGGGGCCGGTCCGGACGGGCTGCCGCCCGAGGCGCTGGTGCGAGCGATCTTCTCGGCCCGTGACCGGTTGCCACCGGCGACCATCGTCGCGCTGCCGCTGCTCAACAAGGGCGACGAGCTGCGTGACGCGATGCTGCGGTCCAAGGTGGCCGCGGCGTACGGCGTGACCCATGTCCTCTCCACCGGCGGGACGCTCTCCGGCGGCGGCCTGCGCGTGCTGGTGCCGCGCGAGCTGGCCTACGACAACCGGGACGGTCAGTGGCGCTGGCGGGATGACATCCCGCCGCGCAACCGCCGCCTCGCGATGACCCCGGCCGAGATCCACGACCTGCTCGACCGCGGTTTCCCGCTGCCCGAGTGGCACACTCCCCCGGCGGTGGCCAAGGAGCTGGTCCGGGCCCGTCCGCCGCGCCGGCACCGGGGGCTCGTGGTGTTCTTCACCGGCTTCTCCGGCTCGGGCAAGTCGACCATCGCCCGCGGCCTGGCCGACTCGCTGCGCGAGTCCGGCGACCGCACGGTCACGTTGCTCGACGGCGACGTGGTGCGGCGCGAGCTCTCCGCGGGGCTGGGCTTCAGCAAAGCCGACCGCGACCGCAACGTACGCCGGATCGGCTGGGTCGCCGCCGAGATCGGCCGGCACCGCGGCATGGCCGTGGCGTGCCCGATCGCGCCGTACGAGGCGGCCCGCGCCGCGGTGCGGGCGATGGCGACCGAGGCCGGCGCCGGCTTCCTCCTGGTGCACGTGGCCACCCCGCTCGAGGTGTGCGAGCAGCGCGACCGCAAGGGCCTCTACGCCCGGGCCCGGGCCGGTCAGCTGCGCGGCATGACCGGCATCGACGATCCCTACGAGGCCCCGGCCGACGCGGAACTGACCATCGACACCACCACGATGACGGTGACCGAGGCGATCGAACTCGTGCTGGCCTACCTCGTCGAACACGGCTGGGTGGAGCCCAAACTGGGCTAAAGCCATCACGTTGGCGGGAGTGAGACGTTTACCTCGCTGGGGGCAAATCGCCCATGACCAGCATCTCACTCACCCCGGAAGGTCCGCCGAACAGATGGAAGCGTCTCGCCCTGCGGATGTCTCGCATTACCTCGGCGTGTTCCGCCGTCACTGGTGGATCGCGCTGGTCGCGACGGGCGCGGGGCTGGGTGCGGGCGCGGCGCTGACCAGTGCCCTGCCCAAGGTGTACGAATCGTCCGCCGCCGTCCTCGTGCAGGCGATAGACCAGGACACGAATGCTCAGGGTGGCCGCACCAAGGGCTCGGTCAACCTGGACACCGAGGCCCAGTTGGTCGGGTCGGGCGCGGTCGCGGTCAAGGCCCAGGCCCTGCTGCGCTCGCCGAGTTCGCCGCTGGAACTCGCCAAGAGCGTCTCGGTCGAGGTGCCGGCGAACACCACCGTCCTGGTGATCACGTTCAAGGCCGGTTCGCCGGAGGAGGCGCAGGCTGGGTCCCACTCGTTTGCCGAGGCGTACCTCCGCAACCGGGAAGAGACCGCGCAGAGCAGCCTCGACCAGCAGATCAAGACTCTCACCGCCAAGATCAAGCAGCTCACCACGACGCTGACCGGGATCAACGCGCGGCTCTCCCGGGCGGTCAAGGGCAGCTCGGACGAGAGCAACCTGCTGAGCCTGCGCAACAACTCGCAGAACCAGCTGAACGGGCTGACCGGCCGGCTCAACGAGCTGACCACCACCACGGTCGGCGCCGGCAGCATCATCAGCGACGCGCGCCTGCCGGAGAAGCCGACCAGCCCGAACGGCATGGTCAACACGACCACCGGCGGCATGATCGGCCTGTTGATCGGCGTCGCGCTCGCGTTCGTGCGGGAACGCTTCGACCGGCGGCTGCGCTCGGCGGGGGACGTGCGCGACCGCGGCCGGGTCAACGTGCTGGCCGCCCTGGACGAACGCACCACGCCGCACTTCGACGACGTGCTCCAGCCCTACGGCGCCGGCGGCCGGGTCTTCAACCGGCTGCGCAACGAGATCCTCGCGACGCTGCGCCCCAGCGACCAGGTGATCGTGGTGACCGGAACCAGCCGTGGCTCGGCCGCCACCCTGGTGGCCGCGAACCTGGCCGCCGCGCTCGCCCGCACCGGCAGCGAGGTCGTGCTGATCGGCGCGCACCTGCCGGACAGCGTGGTCGACGCGGCCCCGCTGGCCCGGATGCTCGGCGTGTCGTCCATGCCGGGTCTGTCCGACCTGCTGGCCGGCCGGGTCGGCCTGGCCCGGGCGCTGCAGCGGACCCCGCGCATCCCGTCGCTGCGGGTGATCACCACCGGTGGCGCGGCCACCGCGGCCGGTCTGATGCAGTCGCAGCGGCTCAAGGACACCCTGGAGACACTGCGCCGGCAGGGCGGCTACATCGTCATCGAGGCGCCGTCGACCAGCAGCAGCGCCGACGCGCAGAGCCTGGCCAGCCTGGCCGACGCCGCGCTGCTCGCGGTGGAGCTGCGCAAGTCGCGCCGCCCCGCCCTGCTCGACGCGGCCGAACAGCTGCAGCGGGTCGGCACCCAACTGCTCGGCGCCGTGGTGCTGCCCCGCCTCTCCGGCCTGCGGGCCGCCGAGGCGAGCGCGCCCGCCGTCACGCTGGCGCCGTCGCCCGCCGGCGAAAAAAATCCCGAGCGGGGCCGGGCCGCCGCGCTGGACGCCCCGGTCTCCGACATCGAGCTGACCCAGCCGATGCGGTTCCCGACCAACACCATGTCGGCCGCGGAGAAGGCGGCCCGGGCCACCCGGGCCGCCACCACCGAGAAGACCGCCGAGAAGCCCCAGGTCCGCCCGCGCTCGGCCAATGCGGCCGACGAGATCACCGCGGTGATCGACATGTCCGGCCTGGAAGGGCTGGTCAAGGAGGGCACCGGCGGAGCGGCCGAGGACGGCGACAAGAAGTGAGCGTGGCAGCCCCGGTCGCCGAGCCGATCGGCGGCCCGGCCCACGGCGCGCGCAAGAACACCACCCTCCCGGCCTGGCCGGTGGCGAGCATCCTGGCGCTCTATCCGCTGTGGTGGGCGCTCGGTCTCGGCGTACTCATCTTCGCGGTCATGGCCGTACCCATGCTGTTCCTGCTCCTCCGCCGCCGCCTCGCCGGCCGGCCGCTCCTCCTGCCGCCCGGTTTCGCCTGGTGGGTGTTGTTCCTGGTCGCGGTCGTGGTGAGCATCGGCGCGCTGGGCGTCGACCCGACCGGCACGCTCCCCGAACACGGGAGCGGCCGGTTGCCGGCGGTCGTCTACAAGCTGGCGATGTATTTGGCGCTGACCGTGCTGATGATCTACGCCGGCAACCTGACCGAGTCGGAGCTGCCCAAGAAACGGCTGGTCAAATACCTCGGCTGGCTGTTCGTGGTGACGGTGGCCGGCGGCTTCCTCGGCATGGTGGCCGGGCACTTCGAGTTCACCTCGCCGGTGGAGATGCTGCTGCCGCACGGGGTGCGCAACAAGGGCTTCGTGCAGTCGCTGGTCCATCCGTACGCCGCGCAGATCATGGACATCGTCGGCGGGGACAAGCCACGCCCGGCCGCGCCCTGGGGCTACACCAACACCTGGGGCAACAACTTCTGCCTGCTGGCCGGCTGGCTCATGGTGGCGGCCTGGCAGAGCGGGCGGGGGCGCGCCAAGTTCTTCGCCGTGCTCTGCCTGCTCGCCTCGATCGTGCCGGCCGTGGTGTCGCTCAACCGGGGCCTGTGGATCGGCATCGGCGTGCTGGTGCTCTATGTGGCCATCCGGTACGTGCTGGCCGGCAAGGTCTGGATCATCGGGGTGGTCGGGGTGGCGGCCGCCATGCTGACCGTGGCGGTGCTCGCCACCCCGCTCGGCGAAGTGGTCAACGCCCGGCTCGACAACGGCAAGTCCAACGGCGTCCGCTCGTTCCTGATCGACCGCGCGCTGGACGGTTTCACCGAGTCGCCGGTGATCGGTTACGGCGGCACCCGGAACACCCGCGGCGGCCGCCAGTCGATCACGGTGGGCGAGAGCGCCGGCTGCGAGCGCTGCGGCAACTTCACCGTCGGTGGCAACGGCCAGCTGTGGCAACTCCTCTACGCCCACGGCGCCGCCGGCACCGTCGGTTACCTCGGCTTCTTCGGGTACGGGCTGTGGCGGTTCCGCCGGGACCGCAGCGCGATCGGGGTGGCCGCGAGCGCCGCGCTGGTGACCTCGTTCTCCGCGATGCTTTGGTACAACTCGCTGGCCACCCCCCTGGCTTTCATGGTTCTGGCATTCGCGCTCTTGTGGCGTAACGCAACTGACCGCCATCCAACCGAGCGCAATTCAACAGAGGGGGACGCAACCCGATGAGTCCGGTCAAAACCGCGCCGGCCGAGCTGACCGCGGACGATGCGGCTCTGCGCACCCAGTACCTGACCGAGGTGCTGGAACTTCTCTACCCGTGGCCGTGCCGCACCGACGGCTCCCCCGGCACGCCGATCGCGGAGTACCTGGTGGTGCCGGACGCCCGTCGCCCGCGCCTGCTGGTGCCGGCCGGCTCGCGCCGGGTCGCCGCCGCCGCGGTCCGCCGCTACGCCGAGCCGCAGTCACGGGCCGCGAAGCTGAAGCGCGACGCGGTGGTCGCCGCGGTCCGCACCGGCGCCTCCGCGGTGCTGCTACGCGACCGGGTGCGGGTCACCGGCCCGTACTCGTCGAGCATCGACGGCTATCTGAGCGAGCACCTCGGCCGGGAGCTGTCGGTGAGCGTCCACATCGGACCGGCGCGCGCCAACCGCAAGCCGGTGCTGCAGCTGATCGGCCCCGAGGGCGACACGTTCGGCTTCGGCAAGCTGGGCACCGGCCCGCTCACCCAGAAACTGGTGAAGGCGGAGACGGCGGCGTTGATCGCGCTCGGCGGCAGCGGCCTGACCAGGCTGACCGTGCCGCGGGTGCTGCACTCCGGGGAGTGGCGTGGCCTGCAGGTGCTGGTCCAGTCGGCGCTGCCGGTGTGGCTGCCGCGGGCGCCACTGACGCCGCGCCGGCTGATCGCCGCGATGCTCGACATCGCCGGCTGCTGCGGCTACACGTCCGGGCCGGTCGACGGCAGCGTCTACTGGCACGAGCTGCGCGCCCGGCTGACCGCGGTGGGCGACCGGTCCGAGGCGGTCGGCCTGGCCTCGGCGGCCGAGCTGCTGGTCAAGCACGCGGGCGACACCGTCTTCCGGTACGGCGCCTGGCACGGCGACTGGGCGCCCTGGAATATGGCGAACCTGGCCGACGCCCTGCTGGTGTGGGACTGGGAGCGGTTCGCCACCGGGGTGCCGATGGGCTTCGACGCCATCCACCACGAGCTGCAGCGGCGCATCCAGTCGACCGGCGACGCCAAGGACGCGGTCGAGCAGACCGTGAAGCGCGCCGGTGAGCTGCTCGGGCCGTTCGGCGTACCACCGGAGGGCCGTGAGGTGACCGCCCTGCTGTACCTGGTGGACCTGGCCGCCCGTTACCTGACCGACCGCCAGGCCGAGGCCGGCGCCCGCCTGGGCGTGCTCGGCACCTGGCTTCTCCCGGTGCTGATCCGCCGGGTCGAGGAGCTCTGATCGCACGTGGATGTACGCAAGATGCCCGCCCCGATGAAGCGGGTGGTGCACCTGGGCTCCCGCTCGTACGGCCGGCTGACCGCCCCGGGCCGGATGACGCCGTCATTCCTGATCTGTGGCGGCCAGCGCTGCGGCACCACCTCGATGTACCGGGCGCTGGCCGCGCACCCGGTGGTCATGAAGGCCGTGCTGCACAAGGGCGTGCACTACTTCGACACCTCGTACGACCGGGGGATGGGCTGGTACAAGGCGCACTTCCCGATGGTGCGCAGCGGCGACAAGATCGCCGAGCGGTACGGCGCTCAGGCGCAGACGTTCGAGTCGAGCCCGTACTACATGTACCACCCGCAGGCGGCCGCCCGGATCGCCCAGGATCTGCCGCAGGCGAAGCTGATCGTGCTGGTCCGCGACCCGGTGGAGCGCGCCTATTCGCAGCACCACCACGAGGTGGCGCGCGGTTTCGAGGCCGAGCGGGACTTCCCGTCGGCGCTCGCGCTCGAGCCGGCCCGGCTGCACCGGCAGGAGGAGCGGCTGGCCGAAGACCCGTCGTACTACAGCTTCGCCCACCAGCACCACGCCTACCGGGGGCGCGGCGAGTACGCCCGCTACCTGAGCGTGATGGCGCAGCACGTGGGCCGGGAGCGGATCCACGTGGTGGAGAGCGAGCGCTTCTTCGCCGAGCCGGAAGAGGTCTACGACGAGGTCTGTGACTTCCTCGGCCTGCCCACCTACCTGGAGCGGCCGCCGTTCGAGCGGCACAACGCCCGCCCGCGTCAGTCCGACATGGACCCGGGCCTGCGCGCCGACCTGACCAACTACTACCTGCCGCACGACGACGCGCTGTCCCGCTGGTTGGGGCGGATGCCGATCTGGCGACGTTCGGTATGACCGACTGCACCGAGCGGCACCCAGCCGCAGTTGCGGACGGCCTCGCAGGCGAGGGCCAGAAGGGCATGCCCGGCCCGCTCAGCACGGATTTGCTCGAGAAGACCGGCGCCGAGACCAAGAAGGTCGCCCGGGGCGGGCTGGCCAACATGGCCGGCTCGGCGCTGGCCGGCGGCACCGGCGTGGCGGTCACCTGGATCGTGGCCCGGTCGCTCGGCGCCGAGCAGGCCGGCGCGTTCTTCGCGGCGACGGCCGCGTTCGTGCTCGGCGGTGGCCTGGCCAAGCTGGGCACCCAGACCGGCCTGGTCTACTGGCCGGCCCGGTTGCGCGCCACCGGCCGGGACCACCTGCTCGGGGCCTGCCTGCGCACCGGGCTGACCCCGGTCGTCGCGGTGTCGGTGCTGCTCGGGGCGGGGATGTGGGCGGCCGCGCCGGCGATCGCCCGGTTGACCGCGCACGAGGCCACCCACGTGGTCGGCGCGCACACCGCCGGCCTGCGGGTGCTGGCCGTCTTCCTGCCGCTGCAGGCGATCACCGACGCCCTGCTCACCGCCACCCGCGGTTACCGGGCGATGCGACCGACCGTGCTGCTCGATCGGGTCCTCCGCAGCTCGCTGCAGTTGCTGCTGGTGGGCCTGGCCGGTGGCGTGGTGCTGCTCTCGCACCGAGCCGGCGCGCTGATCCCGGTGGGTGCGGAGCTGCCGTGGGTCGCGTTCGCGTGGGCGGCGCCCTATTTGCCGGTGACGGTGCTGGCGGCGTACGCGCTCAAGAAGGTTTATCGGGCGGGAAAGCTGCCTGCCGTCACCACCCGCCGGGTCGAGCGGCGCGAGCTGCGCCGTGATTTCTGGAAGTTCACCGGGCCGCGCGCCCTGGCCAGCGTGGCCCAGCTGGCGCTGCAGCGGGTGGACGTGCTGCTGGTGGCGGCGCTGGGTGGACTGGCGGCGGCCGCGGTCTACGCGGTGGCCGGGCGATTCGTGGTGCTGATCCAGTTCGCCAATCAGGGGATCTCGCAATCGGTGCAGCCCCGGCTGGCCGAGGCCCTCGCCATCGGCGACCGGCGCGCGGCCAACCACCTCTATCAGACCGCGACCGGGTGGCTCGTGCTGGTCACCTGGCCGATCTGCCTGCTCGTGATGCACCTGGCGCCGCTCTACCTGGGGATCTTCGGCGACGGCTACACCGCGGGCACCGCCGTCGTGCGCGTGCTGGCCTGCGCCATGCTGGTCGCCACCGGCTGCGGCATGGTCGACATGGTGCTCGCGATGGCCGGCCGCACCTCGTGGAACCTCGCCAACGTGCTGGTCGCGCTGACCGTCACGATCGGGCTCGACCTGCTGCTCATCCCCCGGTTCGGTGCGCTCGGCGCGGCGGCCGGCCTGGCCTGCGCGATGGTCGCCAACAACCTGCTGCCGCTGATCCAGGTGGGCCGGGCCGTCGGGTTGCACCCGTTCGGCCGCGGCACCCGGGCCGCGGCGCTGCTGTCGCTGATCTGCTTCGGCCTGCTTCCGCTACTGCACACGGCCGGTCTCGCGCTCAGCATTCCCGCCTTTTTGGCCGGGACGTGGCTGCTACGGAAAAAACTCGCACTCGACGCCTTCAAACCCATGAGGAGGACCCGTTGACCACGGATTACACCAAGGTGTTCCAGGACGCCGCGGCGGTCGAGAAGTACGAGACCGTAACGTACGCGCCGGACAGCTACGCGTCGCAGATCAACCAGCGGCAGCGCGACTACCTGCGCACGCTGGTGCGCCGCGAATTCGGGCCGCGCGCGCCCGTGCAGCACGACTTCGCCTGCGGCACCGGGCGGGCCATCCGCACCCTGCACGGCCTGGTCCGGGAGGCGCACGGCTACGACACGTCGGCCGAGATGATGGCGAAGGCGGCCGAGGTCGGCTCGCACGCCAACTGGCATCAGGTGGCGGCGGAGGGCCCGGTGCCGGAGCCGGTCGAGGCGGGCTATCCGGCGGTCGTGACGATGTTCCGGCTGCTGCTCAATGTGGACGATGCGATCCGGGACCGGGCGATGGAGTTCGCCACGAAGGCGCTGCCCGACGCGGCGGCCGGCATCCTGGTGGTGGAGAACCACGGGAACGCCGGGTCGCTGCGGCACCTGCGGGCCCGGCGGCACCGCGACGACCGGTGGTTCGCCGAGCTCTCCCACGAGCAGGTGGAGGAGCTGCTGGCC
Source organism: Actinoplanes sp. NPDC026619 (assembly GCF_040638295.1). Taxonomy (NCBI): domain Bacteria; kingdom Bacillati; phylum Actinomycetota; class Actinomycetes; order Micromonosporales; family Micromonosporaceae; genus Actinoplanes; species Actinoplanes sp. NPDC026619. Next base: position 7,042 of record NZ_JBEZYA010000047.1, on the reverse strand, counting down.
AAGCACGGGTTCGAGCTGGTCGAGCGGCGCGGCTTCTCGATGATCACGCCGTCGCTGCACGGAAACCCCCTCGCGCGGGCTGCGGATGCGGCGGTGCGACGGCTGCCCGGGACTGACGGGTACGCGGTGAACGTGCTCTACACGGCTCGGCGGCTCCATGCGTAAGGGTCTGGTCGTCCTCCTGGTCCTGCTGCTCGCGGGCTGTTCCCTGGGGGACAAAGAGGAGAAGCCGGCCCCGGCCCCGCCGCCCGATCTGTCGGACAAGCCGGCCGCCGTCGCGGTCAATCCCGGCCCGTTCCAGAGCGGGCCGGTTCAGGCGCCGAAGAAGGGCGCCCTGGTCGGCGCCTGGATCAAACCGGACGAGCTGACCCACGTGGGCCGGCTGGCCGCGGTCGACGGCCTGGAGGCGAACCTCGGGCGCAAGCTGCCGATCGTCAACACCTACCGTCGCTTCGAGCAGATGGTCGGCACCTCGTCGGACAAGGAGTTCCTGGCCCAGGGCGCGACCCTGATGGTCAGCTGGGCCACCGGCGATAATCGGTCCATCCTGGACGGTGAGCACGATGCGCTGATCCGCAAGCAGGCCAAGGCGATCCGCAAGATCCACCAGCCGGTGCTGCTGCGGATGCGCTGGGAGATGGACCGGCCCAACCTGCGGGCCACCATGTGGTCCGGGGGCGACTACATCGCCGCCTGGAAGTACGTGCGGAACATCTTCGCCCAGGAACGCGCCACCAACGTCTCGTGGGTGTGGTGCCCGACCGCCGAGGGGTTCATCCGCGGCGACGCGCCGGCCTTCTATCCCGGCGACGACCAGGTCGACTGGACCTGCGTGGACGTCTACGCCGGGGAGAGCTTCCAGCCGATCGGGCAGCTGATGGGCCCGTTCCTGCAGTTCGCCGCGCAACACCCCAAGCCGATCATCATCGGCGAGTTCGGGGTGGCCAAGGCGTGGGGCTCGGCCGGGCGGGCGAACTGGCTGCGCGACGCCGAACGGACCTTCAAGGCCAATCCGCAGATCAAGGCGGTGACCTATTTCGAGTCCGATCCGGAGGGCAATCCGGCGACCAAACAGTTCCAGCTGACCGGCGACAAGCTGGCCTTCAACGCGTTCCACGCGCTGGTGAAGGACCCGTACTTCAATCCGTAGTTTCAGGCTCGAGGAATTCGAGCCGATTGCCGTGCGCGTCGGAGGCATACAGCCGCCGGTGACCCGGGAAGTGGGGATCCCACTCGACCGGGTGACCGGCGGCTTCCAACTTCCCGGCCAAAGCATCAAGACCATTGACGAGTACGCCGGGATGAGCTCGCTTGGCCGGCTCGAAACCGGCGACCGGGGCGAGGTGGATCTCCCAGCCGCCACCCCGGAACCAGCATCCGCCGCGGGCCTTGAGCACCGGCGGCTTGTCCAGCTCGGTCAGGCCGAGGACACCGGCGTAGAACTGCCGGGCGGCCTCCTCGCCGCCCGGCGGAATCAGCAACTGGACGTGGTGCAGGCGCTCGAAGTTCATGGCCTTACAGTACGCCCGTACTGTTTAGCGTGCCCTGTTCAGCGCGTGCGCACCCGCTGACCGGGGGCGCGCGCCAGCAGCCGCAGCGCGTAGGGCGCGTCGTGCCGCAGGTAACGGCTCGCCAGCCGGCGGGGCTCGGTGCCCAGCCGGTGCGCCCATTCCAGCCCCGTGCGCTGCATCCAGCGCGGCGCCCGCTCGACGTCGCCGGCCACGAAGTTGACCGCGGCGCCGCACCCGATGAACCAGCTTTTCGGCAGCATCGGCCGCAGCTTGGCGATCATCCGCTCCTGCTTGGGGAAGCCGAGCCCGACGAAGACCAGATCGGGGTTCGCGCCGGCCACCTTCGCGACGACCTCCTCGTACGCCTGCCGGTCGTTGTCGAAGCCGAAGTCCGGGCAGATGGTCCCGGCGATCTTCAGCCCGGGGCACTCGGCCGCAAGCCGGTCCGCCGCCTTGGCCGCCCCGTCGTTCTGCGGCGAACCACCGATCACGAAGATCGACCGGCCGTCGCGGCCGACGCCGGCCGACAGTGACCAGATCAGGCTGCTGCCGGCCACCCGTTCGGGCAGCGGCGTGCCGCCCAGCCGGCTGGCCCAGATCAGCGGCATCCCGTCGGCCACGATCAGGTCGGCGTCGTCGAGGTGCCGGCGGGCTTCCTCCTCGGTCTGCGCCCGCCGCAGAATGTCGATGTTCGGGGTGATGATGCGGCCGCCGCGGCCGTTCGCCAGCGCCTCCCGCACGACCGCCACGACCTCGGCCTCGGTGATCCGGTCGATGCCGGTGCCGTCCAGCTCGACCCGATCGAAAGCCTCGATGGACACCCTCGCCTCCTTCATGCTTGTTCGCTCGTTATAGGAGCGAAACGAGCGAAGGTGGGCCAAAGTGGCACGGGTGTTATTTCTGGGTGGATTAGGACGAAGCGGGACAACGCTCGTCGAACGTCTGCTCGGCGAACTTCCCGGCGTTTGCGCGCTCGGCGAGGTCGTCCACCTCTGGCAGCGCGACATCCGCGACGACGAGCGCTGCGGGTGCGGCGCTCGCTTCTCGGCGTGCAGCTTCTGGCGGCGGGTCGGCGCGCTGGCGTTCGGCGGCTGGCACAACGTCGACGTCGACCGGGTGCACTACCTGCGCGCCGCGGTGGAGCGGACCCGGCACATCCCCCGGCTCGCCACCGCCGTCGAGGCGCCCGACGAGGTGCACGAGTACGCCGACTTCTACACGAAGGTCTACGCCGCGGCGGCCGAGGTCTCCGGCGCCCGGGTCGTGGTCGACTCGTCCAAGCACTCGGCGCTCGCCCACGTGCTGCGCTGGTCCGGCCGCCTCGACCTGCGGGTGGTGCACGTGGTGCGGGACGCGCGCGGGGTCGCCTATTCGTGGACCAAGACCGTGCAGCGGCCGGAGACCGACGGCGCCGACGAGATGACCCGCTACTCCCCCGGCCGCTCGGCGCTGCTGTGGAACGCGCACAACGCGGCGTTCGGCCTGCTGGCCCGGCGCGGGGTCCCGGTGCAGCGGATCCGGTACGAGGAGTTCGTCTCCGACCCGCGCGGGTCGCTGACGTCGCTGGCGGCGTTCGCCGGAGTGGATCTCGGACCGTCCGATCTGGACTTCCTGCACGACGGCCAGGCCGACCTGAAGGTCGGGCACAGCGCGGCCGGCAACCCGATGCGTTTCACCGTCGGGCGGCTGCCGCTGCGCCGCGACGACTCCTGGGTGCGCTCGCTGCCACCCCGGCAACGGCGGCTGGTCGGCGCGGTCTGCGGACCGATGCTGCACGCGTACGGCTATCCGGTCTTCAAGGAGATGGAGCCGGCCTCCAAAGAGACTGAGCTGCCTGAAACTGAGCTTTCGGGAAAGACTGAGCTTTCTGGAAAGGAAGCCAGATGAACTGGCCGTCGGTAGGCGTCGTCATCCCCACCCGCAACCGGCCCGAGCTGGTCCGCAAGGCCATCGCCGGGGTCCGCGACCAGCGCTACCCCGGTGAGCTCAAGATCCTCGTGGTCTACGACCAGACCGAGCCGGACTACCTGCTCGCCTCCACCGAGGGCGTGCAGGTGCTGGTGCTGACCAACTGGCGCACCTCCGGGCTGGCCGGCGCCCGCAACACCGGCATCCTCGCGCTCGACACCGAATATGTCGCATTCTGCGACGACGACGACCGCTGGCTGCCGGACAAGCTGCGCCGCCAGGTCGCCGCGCTAATGTCCGAACCGGACTCCGAGATGGCCACATGTGCGATCGAGGTCGAGTTCGAGGGAAAGTGCACACCGCGGCTGGCCGGCCGCAGCCGGGTCACGGTCGACGAGCTGGCCCGCTCCCGGATGGCGATGCTGCACTCGTCGTCGTTCCTGATGCGGCGGGACGCGTTCGCCGCCGACGCGATCGGCCTGGTCGCCGAGGATGCGCCGGGCAGCCAGAACGAGGACTGGGATCTGCTCCTTCGGGCAGCCCGCCGGGCGCCGATCGTGCACCTCGACGAGCCGCTGGTGCGGGTTCTGTGGGGCCGGACCTCACACTATGCGTACGAGTACGCCACCAAGATCTCGTCGCTGCGCTGGATGATGCAGCGCCACCCGGAGATCAGCGGCTGCCGCCCCGGCGCCGCCCGGGTCTACGGCCAACTGGCCTGCTGGTCGGCCGCGACCGGCAACCGCAGCCAGGCCTGGCAGTTCAGCAAGGAAGCGGTGCGGGCCAACTGGAAGGAGCCGCGCACGGCCATCGCGCTCGCCGCGATGACCGGTGCGGTCAAGGTCGAAAACGTGCTGTCGGCGCTGCACAAGCGAGGCCGGGGTATCTAGGCTCACCCTTTTCAACACGCCCGATCACACGGTAGTGTTCGGGCGTGTTCGAAATAGTTCGGATGTTTGAGTGCTAGCCCAACAGCGCCAGGCCGCCATCCTCGATCGGGTCCGCGCCGCCGGTGGCGTCCGCGTCAGCGAGCTGGCCTCGGAATATGGCGTTTCTGACATGACGATCCGCCGTGACCTCGAGGCGCTGGCCGACCGTGGCCTCCTCGCGAAGGTACACGGCGGCGCCACCACGGTGAGCCCCGGCTCCGCGCACGAGCCCGGCTTCGCCGCGAAGTCGGTGCGCCAGCGCGCTGAGAAGGCCGCCATGGCCGCCCGCGCCGCCGCGCTGGTCTCCCCCGGTGACGCGATCGCGCTGTCGGCCGGCACCACCACCGCCGGGCTCGCCCAGCGCCTGGTCGACGTGCCCGACCTGACCGTGGTCACCAACTCGATCCCGGTCGCCGACGTGTTCTACCGGGCCGGCCGCCCCGATCAGACGGTGATCCTGACCGGCGGCACCCGCACCCCGTCCGACGCTCTGGTCGGCTCGGTCGCGGTCGCCGCGATCCGCTCCCTGCACCTGGACGTGCTCTTCCTGGGTGTGCACGGGATGAGCGAGCGAGCCGGCTACACCACCCCCAACCTCAACGAGGCCGACGTGAACCGCGCTCTGGTCGAGGCGGCCGAACGGCTGGTCGTGCTGGCCGACCACACCAAGTGGGGCACGGTCGGCATCTCGTCGATCGTCCCGCTCGAGCGCGCCGACGTGCTCATCACCGACGAGGGCCTCGACCAGCAGGCCCGCACCCTGCTGGAGGAAACCGTGCCCGAGCTCGTGGTGGTGACCGCGCAGTGACGATCGCCGAGCGCGACGCGATCCGTCTGTCCGACGGCCGCGAGCTGATCTACTTCGACGAGTCCGTCGACTCGCACCGCTCTGACTTTCCGGACAAGCGGAGTTTGCCGACCCCGCCGCCCACCTCCCAACTGCGCTACGACCCGCTGGTCGACGAGTGGGTCGCGGTGGCCGCCCACCGACAGACGCGGACGTTCCTGCCGCCCAGCGACGCCTGCCCGCTCTGCCCTTCCACCCCGGCGTTCTCCAGCGAGATTCCGGCGCCCAGCTACGACGTGGTGGTGTTCGAAAACCAGTTCCCGTCGTTCAGCGACCGCATCAAGCCGGACGAACTGGGCCAGCCTCATTTGGCATCTCTGACCGAATTGGTGCCGGTGCGGCCCGGCATCGGGCGCTGCGAGGTGGTCTGCTTCACCAGCGATCACAACAGCTCGTTCGGCGCGCTGACGCCGGCCCGGGTCCGCACGGTGGTGGACGCGCTGGCCGACCGCACCACCGAGATGTCGAAGATTCCGGGTGTCGCCCAGGTCTTCCCGTTCGAGAACCGGGGCGTCGAGATCGGCGTCACCCTGCACCACCCGCACGGCCAGATCTACGCCTACCCGACGGTGCCGCCGCGCACCCAGGCCATGCTGGGGGCGGCCGCGCGCTACCGCGCTCGCACCGGCGGCGACCTCTATGCCGACACGCTGGCGGCCGAGATCAAGGCGGAGGTTCGCGTGGTGGCCGCGAACGAGCACTGGACCGCCTACGTGCCCGCCGCGGCCCGGTGGCCGTACGAGGTGCAAATCGCGCCTCACCGCAAGGTCGCCGACATCCCGGCCCTGTCCGACGCCGAGCGGGACGCGTTCGGTCCGCTCTATCTCGACATCCTGCGCCGCTTCGACGCGCTGTTCGGCAAGCCGATGCCGTACATCTCCGCCTGGCACCAGGCCGTCGTCGGCGAGGGACGTGATCTTGGATACCTTCACCTCCAGCTGTTCAGCATCCGGCGAGCCGCCGACAAGCTGAAGTACCTGGCCGGATCCGAGTCCGCGATGGGCGCTTTCGTCAACGATGTGGTGCCGGAGAAGGCAGCCGAGACCCTTCGCTCGCTGTGAGATGGGAGTTGCGCTCGGCACATCCCGTGCCGGAAGGTCGAGTTATGGGATTCGCCTGGTCCAACATGTTCGTCCATCCCGACGACGACCCGCGCACCGACGGTGGCTTCACCGGCGAACGGGACACGCTCATCGGATACCTGCGTGATCAGCGTTTGACGCTCGAGTTGAAGTGCGCCGACCTGACCGCGGAGCAGATGGCCGCCCGAGCAGTGGAGCCGTCGTCGATGTCACTGCTGGGGCTCGTGCGGCACATGGCCGGCGTGGAGCAGAGCTGGTTCCGGATCCACATGGCAGGCTTCGACATGCCCCGCCACTACCGCGAGAACGGCAACCGCGACGCCGACTTCGAAGACGCCACCCCCGACGACGCCACGGTAAAGGAAGCCTTCGAACGCTGGCGCTCAGAGGTAGCTTTCGCCGAAGACTACGTAGACGCAGTAGAGGACCTAGGCGAACAGGGCGAAGGCGGCCTAGCCCTACGCGAAGTCCTAATCCACATGATCGAGGAATACGCCCGCCACAACGGCCACGCCGACCTCTTACGCGAACGAATAGACGGCCGAGTAGGCCAGTAGCCCAGTAGCCCAGTAGCCCAGATCTTGGGCCGCCCTGGTGTCTACGTTTTCCAGAGGCCCCGATTCACGGAACTACCCGCGATTGCCCCGTTGATGAGCAGGCAGCCGATTTCCCGACGCCGCGGGGTGTGCGGCGTTGGGAAATCGGCTGGCGGGTGATCCACGACCCCGGGGGAATCGCCCGCGGAGCGCAGCGGAGAGTTCGGGA
>NZ_JBEZYA010000046.1:0-63847 GCF_040638295.1 Actinoplanes sp. NPDC026619 | reverse complement strand
AACCAAACACGGCCTCAACCTCTACGACGCCCTCGTCCAACTCACGTCCGGCCGACCATGGATCCCCGCAATCAGCTGACCTGATTAGTTACGCGGCCTATACCGAGTGCAGCCGCGATTACGGTTTCTCGCCGCAGCAGGGGCAACTGCTGTGCGTTCTGCGCCCGCAACCGCTCGGCATGGGCGAGCTCGGCGCCGTGCTGGGGCTGGCCAAGTCCAGCGTCACCGGCCTGGTCGACCGGCTCGAACGCCACGGCCTGGTCCGCCGGGAGCCGGACCAGCAGGATTCGCGGATGGTCCGGGCCGTGCTCACCGTCGAGGGCCGCGACGTGGCCGACCGCTTCTTCGAGCAGACCAGCGCCCGGATCGAGCAGTTGCCGGTCACGCTGACGGCGGAGGAGCGGGAGGTGCTCGCCGGCCTGCTCGGCCGGGTCACCGACGCCAACAATGTGTCGGCGATCTTCATGGACTGCTGAGTTCGCACTCCGAACTACTTGTAGTTCGTACCCCGAACCTTTACCGTTCGGGGTGCGAATTATCTGGTGCGGAGGAGTGCGGGCCTGAGTCGTACGGTCGTGGTGGTGGGCGGAGGTTACGGCGGTTCCCTGGTCGCCAAGGAACTCGACGCGACCGCCGACGTGGTCCTCGTCGATCCGCGGGAGGCGTTCGTCAACGCGGCCGGCTCGCTGCGGGCGCTGACCCGGCCGGACTGGGCGGTCAACGTGTTCTTCCCGTTCGACACGCTGCTCGAACGGGGCCGGGTGGTCCGCGACCGCGTGGTCTCGGCCGACCCGGCCGGCGTCACGCCGGCTTCCGGGGCCCGGCTCGACGCCGACTACCTGGTCCTGGCCACCGGCTCCGGTTACGCCTACCCGGCCAAGCCGCACCCGGCGTCGGAGAGCATCGCGGCGGCGCTCGCGCCGCTGACCGCGCGAGCCACGCTGGCGGTCACCGAGCGCCTGAACGTGGCCGGCTACGACCACGTCTACGCCCTCGGCGACCTCACCGATCTGCCCGACCCCAAGATGGCGAGCTACGCGCAGGTGCACGCCCAGGTGGTGGCGGCCAACATCGCCGCGCAGCTGGCCGGCCGCACACCGGAGACCGTCTCCACACCGTCCCCCGACCGGCGGATCCTGCTCCCGCTCGGCCCGCACGGCGGCGCCGGTCAGCTACCGGCCCCGTCCGGCGTCACCGCCGTGCCCGCCGCAACGGTCTCCGAACGCAAGGGCCTAGACCTGTTCACGGCCCGTTTCGCGGCCCGCTTCGACCGCTCCTGGAGATTTCCACGACCCGGGTTCGTCCCACGGCAGCGAGGTCCCCTTTCCTTCCTGCCCTTGGGGAGGGGCCGATGTCAAGGAAACCGGTCCCTCGTGGCCTTGATGAGAGGCCGACATCCTTGAAAAAGGGCTGCCGCGGCACGGCGATTGTCAGCTGGTCGGCGGTGGAGGAGCGACCTGGGCGACGAGGAATTTCGGGGCCATCTCGCAGTAGCTGTCGGTCACCACTTCGGCGATCTCGGTCCAGTCGGTGTGGTCACCGAGGATTACGGCGCCGACATTGCCGCCCCACGGCGCGCGGAAGAACGGGAATCCGCCGACGACGAGGCCGAGCAGGTCTTCGGCGGGCACCCGGAACGTCATCACGGTCGGCGGCTCGCCGTCGATCACATGCTGGGCGTAGACCGGAAAACGGTCCGGGTCCGGCGTGTAGACATGGGCGAACGTCCGCGCCCGGATCCGCCAGCGGACCCCGATCCAGGCCGGTTCCTCGTGTGCCTCGGGCAGCCCTCGGCAGATCGGCCGCAGCCGATCCAGGATCTCCGGTGGCACGTCTCCAGGGCCGGGCATACGCCGACAGTAACGGTCGTCCGCGACCCGCACACCTGGTCGGGAGGTTCCATTCGTCGTCGGACAGATCCGCTGTTGCCTGCGAAAGACTCTGGGCTTCGAGGCGGAACGCCTCCAGCGCGCTGCTCGGAGTCATGCCGCACAAGCTACCAACCGGCGGCGCTCGAAGCGGCGGTCGGCAGGTCGCGGGTGTTGCGCAGCGGGGAGGCCAGCAGGGGGATCAGCGGGATCACGCCGGCCGCGGCCGCGATCCACAGTGTGTTGCGGGCGCCGATCGCCTGGCCGAGCACGCCGCCGAGGAGGGCGCCGATCGGCATCGTGCCCCAGACCAGGAAGCGCATCGTGGCGTTCATGCGGCCCAGCAGGGGCGGCGGGGTCAGGCCCTGGCGGAAGCTGACCTGGGTGATGTTGTTGACCGACACGCATGCCCAGATCACCAGGTAGGCGGCCGCGGCCGCCCACAGCAACCAGCCGCGCTGCGCCGTCGGGATGACCAGTTGCAGGGGTGCGCAGATCGCGATCGGCACCCAGATCGCCGGGCCCTGCCCGATCCGGGTCGCGACGCGGCGGGCGATCAGCGCGCCGGCCAGGGCGCCGACCGAGGCGATCGAATAGAAGACGCCGATGGTGCCGGGTGACAGGCCCAGGTCGCGGGCGAGGAGCACGACCAGCATCGGGGTGCCGGCGGCTGACAGCAGGTTGAAGGTGGAGATGCACAGGGCGATCGCCCGCAGCAGCGGGTTGCCGAAGACGAACCGCAGGCCCTCGAGGATCTCCCGGCCGAGGTGCCGGTCGGGGCGGCGTTCCGGGCGCTGTTCGCGGGCGGCGATGCGGCTGACGAACAGCGCCGAGCCGGCGAAGCTCAGCGCGTCCAGGAGCAGCGCGTACGGGGCGGTGATCAGTTGGATGACGAAGCCGGCCAGGGTCGGGCCGACGATCTGGCTCGTGGCTCGCACGCCCTCCAGTTTGGCGTTGCCCTCCACCAGGTGGCCCGGTCCGACCAGGTGGGGCAGGTAGCTCTGGTAGGCCACGTCGAAGAACACCGTGCACACGCCGGTCGCCACCGCGACCAGGCAGAGCTGAGCCAGGGTAAGTACGCCGAGTGCCCAGGCGGCCGGCACCGACGCCAGCAGGCAGGCGCGGGCGATGTCGCTGACGATCAGGACCCGCCGCCGGCGCATCCGGTCGACCCATGCTCCGGCCGGCAATCCGATCAGGAGGAAAGCCACGGTCTCGCAGGCGGTCAGGAGACCGGCCTCGAAGTTCGTGGCCCGCAGGACGAGCACCGCGACCAGGGGCAACGCGAGCACGCTGAACTGGGTGCCGAGCTGGCTGACGGCGTCGGCCAGGAGGAGATTCCGGAATCCGTGGTCACGGAGCAGGCTCATCGACGGCGATCGTATCGGGGGCGTCGATCAGAAGGGCCCGCGCGTCGGGCGTGACGCTGTCGGCGCGTGTGACGCGGGTCGGGGGCTGTCGGTCGGGACCTGCGCGATCGCCGCCGCGGACGCGGAGTCGACGGCGGCGTAACCGTTCGCCACCGTGACCAGGTTCGCTCCGCACTCGTCCAGGGTCTCGGCGATCGACGCGAACGCCTTGCCCAGCATGTCCCGGGCGTGGTCGAACCAGACCGGTGACTTCGGGAAGAGCAGACTCAGCCACGGCGGCGGGTCGCACTCGCCGAGCATGGCGCTCGCGTTGCGATATTCACTCGCCGCGCTGGGCAAATGGACCCGGCCCGCGTCGTAGATGGCGCCCACGTCCGCCGCGACCGCACCTCCGGAATGCGGTCCGAGTGACGGCTCCGCCGCCAGGTCCGGCCGTTGCCCCGGCTTGATCTTCGGGCTGTCGAAACCCTCGCCGAGACTGACATCCTCGAACAGCTTCTTGGCAAGGGCCGCGTCCTCACGGCCGCAGAGCTGCTGCAGAGTCGAGATGGCGCTCCCGGTGGAGGTCACGATGTCGGCCACCCGGAAACCCTCGACGGCGATCTGATCGGTCGCCGGGGTGCGGTCGGCGGGATGGGTGTCCAGGTCCGTCGCGGCGATCAGGCCCAGCCCCACGATGTTCGCGGCCAGCGACACCGGCCCGTAGAAGCCGGCAACCGTGGCGAGCACACCGGCGACGCCGTAGACGGCCGCGCGACCGTCGGGTGCCGGGTCCGGCGGGAATTCACCGGCAAATCGCGCCGTCGCCACGTCCGCGATCTTTCCCAGGTCCTCGATGGCCTTGAGGGTGCCCTCGTGCCAGCTGCTGACGGCGAAGGAAAGCTCGTACAGGCAGCCCCGTTGCAGTGGCACCCCGTTTTTCAATGGATCGACGTAGCCGTCTCGAAACGCTTGCGCGGCCCCGCCCTCCCACTCCCTGCCGACGACCAGGCCGGTGACCTGATGCATCGGCACTTCGTCGGCATAGGTGATCCGCCCGGTGACCAGGCTCGGTGACCGCTCCTGATCGGCGGAGGCTCCCGGGGACGTGCCGATTGTCCGCATGTCCAGAGGGCCGCCCATGACGAACAATGCGACTGGGTCCAGCGAGTAGAACGACTCGAATCTGGAGCAGAGATCGTCCACGCCGCGCATGGTGTCGTTCCAGATTCGCTGCGCGAGATCGATGTCTATCTGCGGAACGTGCTGTCCGCCGCGAAAGACCCCCGGATCCTCCGCAACCCGGCCGCCGCCGTCGACCTGGAGCCCGATCTCCTCGAACTCGGCGACAAGTTGCCTGCGTGCTGCCTGGCGCAGGCTTGCCAGCCTCGATTCGAGCACGTCGTTGATCCTCATACGGGCGTCCCCTCGCCGCGAACATGGCCGACCAGCCGACCATAGCGAAGGCTGTCGAAGCATGTCGATGTCCTGGAGTCAGGCCCAGGGTGGGGTCGCCGGTCCCTCGCCGGTGGTGATGAGGCGCTTGAGGCTGCCGTTGATGAAGAAGCCCCACGCGCTGGAGCACTGGTCGTAGCACTCGACTGCGGGGACCAGGCCGACGTGTTCGAACGTGAGGCCCTGGGGGCTGATCCGGAAGACCAGGTCGGTGCCGGTCCACTCGGCCGGGTCGGCGGTGAAGGACAGCTTCGCGTCCAGCACGCGCCAGACCACCGTGCGGCCGGGGACCACCTCGGTGACCTTCTGCCGGGAGTAGTGCAGGTCCGCGTACCGGTAGACGAACTCGTCGCCGAGCTGGGCGGCGGTGCCGTCGACCTCGCCGGTCCACCAGCGGGGCACGTCGACGACGGCGCGGAACACCTCGTCCGGGCTCTGGTCGACCGTGAACGACGTACGGAAATTCATCGGGTCTCCTTCTGGATCGCCTCGGCGAGCCGCTTGATCCGGCGTAGCCGGCCGTCCCAGGCTGAACCGACCGATGCGAGCTGGGCGACCGCCCGGCCGAGCTGGGTCTCGTCGACCTCGTAGCGGCGTTCGCGGCCCGCGGGTGTCGCGTGCACCAGCCCGGCGCGGTCCAGCACACCGAGGTGCTTGGCGACCGCCTGGCGGGTGACCGGCAGGTGCTGGCTGAGCCGCGTCGCGGTGCCGCCGCCGTCGAGCAGCAGGTCGAGCATCCGCCGGCGGGTCGGGTCGCCGATCGCCGACCAGAGGGCGTCGTCGATGGAATCGCTCACCGTGCGGACGCCAGCCGGGCCGCGTAGGCCACCAGGCGCGGCAGGAAGTGGTCCCAGCCGCGGGCGTGGTCGGTGTACCACTCCTCGAGGACGGCCGCCTCCCAGCCCTTCTCCCGGAACCCGGTCTCGCTGAACCGCACCAGCGTCCCGGCGCCCGACGGGATCAGGTCGAACGTCACTTTCAGAGGGTTCGGAAAGGCCCAGTGGAACGAGAACCGCCGCGGCGGGTCGGCCTCCACCACGGTGAGCGGGACGATCTTGGACTCGCCGAACGTGATCGTGCCCTCGGCGCCCGGCGCCGGCGTGAGGTCGGCCTCGTCCGGCCACCACTCCCGCAGGTGCTCGGGTGTGCTGATGACCTGGTAGACCACCTCGGGCGTGGCCTCGATGTGGATCTCCCGCTCGATGCTGCCGAACTCCATGCCGCACTCCCGTCTATCGCAACTATTGGTTGCGCATGACCCTAGCGGCGGTGACGAGGAAGCGCAACCATCGGTTGCTTAAAGCTGGCGGTCCAGCCAGGCGTAGGCGGCGTCCTGCATCTCGGCGACGAAGACATGGCCGAGGCCGGGCCAGATCGTCGTGGTCAGGCGATGGCCGGCCCGCTGCGAGTTCCAGACGGCGCGCAGCTTGTCGTGGGCGACGCCGACCCCGGCGGCGGTGAAGAGCGGATCCTCGGCGCCGTCGGTCACGAACATGGGGCGGGGTGCGGCGATCGACGCGACGTCCGGGATGTCGAGGTGGCGCCAGAGCCCCGGATGCAGCATGTAGAAGGCCGACTGGCCGCGCAGCGTGTTGTTGCCCGGCACCATCATCTCGCGCAGGCCGGTCATCCAGCAGGCGGACACCGTCGCCGCGATGTGGTCCGACAGGGCCGCCACCTGCCAGGCCCGGAACCCGCCCATCGAGAAGCCGACCGCGGCGACGCGATGCGGGTTCACCTCGGGCAGCGAGGCCAGCAGAGCCGCCGCCCGCGCGTCCTCCCGTGCCACCAGTCCGGCCAGCGACGACCCGAGGTTGTAGAAGTTGCTCGCCAGCGCCTGCTGGTTGTCGTAGACGAGGCCGCCGCGGTCGCCCCAGCCGAGCGCGTCGACGGCGAGGACGGCGTAGCCGCGGGCGACCAGCTGGGCGCCGACGAACCGGCCGCTGAAGTACTTGTCGGCCCACCCCTGCGCGGACACGCGACGGGTCTCGTCGTACCACGGCTCGATCATCTTTTCCTTGCCGATGTCGAACCGGGCGCCGTGGTCGTGCAGCAGCAATGCGGCCGGGAAGGGCCCGGGACCGTCGGGAACGAGCATCGACGCGCGCACCCGGCTGTGCCGCGTCACGTTGAACAGCAGCAGGCGCTTGCGGTAGCCGTCGCCCGGCTGGTCGTCGACGATCTCCACGTCGAAGGGGGTGGCGTCCGGAGGCTGCCAGAGCAGCTCCTCGACCTTGGCCCGCGCCCGCCGGCGCCACGCCGGGAAGTTTCCCTCGCGCGCCCTCCAGGCCATCGGGAAAGTCAGTTCGGCCTTGAGCTGCTCGGCGAAGACCGGCAGATTGCCGGCATCCACCGACGGGCTCTCGAACCCGGCCGCCGCCCGCGCTTCCGGCAGCCCGGAAAGTCGCGAACCCAGCGCCACCGCCGGCAACGCCATCACCGCCCGACGCTTCATATATTCTCCTCGATCGATGTCTTTGACCGTAGGAGCGCTCCCAGAGCCTGTCAAACGCCGGGCGGCCTAAAGCTGGACGACGTGGCCCACCCGCGGCCGGGTGCGGCCCTCGAGGACCTCGAGCCAGGCGCTGCGCAGGTCGTCCGGGCCCGCGCCGGACTGGACGTCGACCCACGTGCCGGCCACCGCGGCGAACCGCTGCCAGGCCTCGGCGAACCGCGCGTCCAGGCCGTCGAGGCCCCAGTCCTGCCGGCGCTTGCGGATCTGCACCGGGGCGAAGAAGAACTCGCCCGCCTCGGCCATGTTCGGGATCTGGTTGGTGAGCCCGACCGCGATGTCCCGCACCAGGCTGTCGCCGAGGTGCCGGCGCAGGGCGGCGCGGGTGGCGGGCGCGCCGGACAGGTCGAGGTAGGCGGTCGGCTCGGCCGCCAGTTCGCCGATCCGGTCGTACGGCAGGACCTCGTCGTAGCAGCCCAGCGCCCGCGTGAAGTCGACGTTGCCGGGGGAGGCGAGCCCGATCAGCCGGGGTCCGCGGCCGTGCAGCTCGAACGCGGCGGCGTACGCGGTCTTGCTCGACGCCGACGAGAGCAGCACCGACCGAGCGCCGTAGAAGTCGTTGTCGATCACCTGGTCGGCGAGCATGAACGAGGTGAAGAACAGCGGCCGGAAGAGGATCAGCAGGTCCTCCTGGTCGGTCCGGTAGGCCGGATCACCGGTGGTGGAGCGGTACGAGTTGTACGGCGAGGGCAGGTCGGCGCGGTGCGGGGTGGCATCGCGGAAGCCGGTTCGGTCGACCCGGGCCGGCTGGACGACCAGGTGCATGGCCGGCGGCAGGTAGCCGTACACCCGCTGCCCCTCCTCGACGCCGGGCACGTCCGACGTGACCACCTCGGCGAAGCCCCACAGCGGCACGAGCCCCCACGCCGGCCCGATCCCGCGCGGCTCGCCCGGGAAGAACTGCCAGTAGCGCATCGACTCGCCGAGCACGGCATAGGTCACGTTGTTGGCGGTGAGCCCGACCCGATCGACGCGCAGCAGCGCCTCGCCCGCGCCGATCTCCGGCACCGGCCCGTTGACCAGGGTGGTCCGGCCGATTTCGTCCCGCGCCACGGCGAACGTCCAGGAATTAGGCATGTGGTGACGCTAGATAGGGTGGTCGGGGCCGAACAAGTGCACTGCCAGTGCAAAATTTCACGAACTGACAAAGAGGCAAAATCAACTGATGGATGACGTACGCCTCCGGCCCCTGCTGTTCGATGACTGGCGGGCCGTGCACGGGTGGGCCAAGCTGCCCGAGTCCTCCCGCTACCAGGGATGGGGGCCGAACACCGAGGCGGAGACCCAATCGTTCGTACGGGAGGCGTCGGCGCTCTGGCACAGCCGCCCGCAGACCAGCTTCCCGCACGCGATCCTGGCCGGCGACGACGTCATCGGCATCGCCGACCTGCACGTCCGCAGCGCGGTCGCGGGTGAGATCGGCTACGGCATCCACCCCGGCCGGTGGGGCCACGGCGCGGCCACCGCAGCCGCCCTCGAACTGCTGCGGCAGGCGTTCGGCGCGCACGGGCTGCACCGGGTGTACGCCACCTGCGACCCGCGCAACCTCGCCTCGGCCCGGGTCCTGGTCAAGATCGGGATGAGGTACGAGGGACGGATGCGCGAGACGATGCGGATCGACGACGGCTGGCGCGACTCCGACCTCTACGCCATCCTCGAGCAGGAGTGGCGTTCCTAGGCTTGTTTCAAAAACGGCCGTCGTCGCCGAGTGCGCGGGTGAGCGACGCGGCGTAATCCTCGGCGAGCGTGATGCTCTCCACCGCGATCGCCATCCGGCCGCCCGGGGTGATCCGGCCGCCCGGGCGCAGGCGCTCGCGGATCTGGAGCATCGCGGACAGATGATCGTCCAGCTGGTTCAGCACGAAGACCGACAGATCAGGTTCCGTGTCAAGCGTCATCTGGTCCGGCTCCCCACCTGGCTCTTGTGTCCTGATCCATCTTCGGTCAAGACTCCGGCCCCGGCGGAGGGAAACCGGTTTTCCGTCGGCGTCCGGCCCCTGACCAGGCTCGTCGCCGATCAGCGGGCCTGATTTATTTAACGCCGAATGGACGCCCGGTTAACTGCCGGAATTCCATTCTCCGGGTGGTCAAAGAATTGCACGTGTGCATTACCTTGGCGGCGTGCCCGCAGTTCTCGAGGCGACTCGTTCCTTTACCCGCCGGGCCACCCGGCCCGAAACTCCCGCCCGGCTGCGCCTGTGGGTCGCGGCCACGATCGCCACCGCCGCTACCCTGCTCCTGACGCTCAGCCTGCTCATGGCCCGGGCGCAGGAGCAGGTCCGGATCATCGGCGACGAGGCCGCGCCGCAGGCCGCCACCGCCGCCGACCTCTACTTCGCACTCAGCGACCTGGACGCCCAGGTCGCCCGGATGGTGCTGACCGCCGGCGACGACGACCTGGCCGGCAGCCAGATCGACGCGCTCGGCACCTACCAGGAGCGCAGCCGTCAGGTCGACGCCGACGTGCAGCAGGCGCTGGCCACCGCGACCGACCGGGCCGCCGTCGCCGAGCTGGCCACCCACCTGGCGGTCTACCGCGAGCGGGTCTGGCAGACCCTCACCGCCGGTGACGCCGCCGCCGGCTATTACACCCAGGCCACCAACGTGCTGCACCTCGACCTGCTGCCGGCCGCGCAGGACCTGCGCGACCGCAGCACGGAACGGCTTTCCGACGCGTACGCCCGGAAAAGCGCCACCGAAGCGTGGGCCGTGACCCTGGCCGTCGTGCTCGGCGCCGCGCTGGTGATCCTGCTGTTCGCCCTGCAGGTGTGGCTGGCCCGCCGGTTCCGGCGGGTCCTCAGCCCGGCCCTGCTCGCCGCGACCGTGCTGACCGCCGCCGTGGTCGTCCCGGCCGTCGCCGTGCTGCTCACGCAGAGCGCCACACTGTCCGCTGCCCGCGACGACAGCCTGGCGCCGTTCCTGGCGCTGTCGCAGGCGCGGGCGATCAGCTACGACGCGGCCGCCGACACCAGCCGTTTCCTGATCAGCGACAACCTGGCCTACTACGACGACGACTTCCAGCGGAAGTCGGCGTGCCTGGTCACCGGCTCGGCCTGCGACGTCCCGGGTGGCCTACCGGCGGTGACCGGTGGCCCGGACGTCAGCCCCTTCGGCCGCGACCAGGTGCTGACCCGCTGGCAGGCCTACCAGAAGGACCACGAGCGGATCGTCGGCCTGGCCCGCGGCGGGAAGAACGAGGAGGCGGTCGGCGCCCTGACCGGCATCCGCCGCGGCGACGCGTCGTTCGACTTCGCCTACTTCGACGCCGCCGTCGACGACATCGCGTCCGCCCGCTCGGCCGCCTTCGGCCAGGCGCTGCGCGACTCGAAGACCCTGCTCGCCGGGTGGTCCTGGATCCCGGTCGCCGGGCTCGGCCTGGTGATCGTGCTGATCCCGCCGGCCGTCCGCCGCCGCTTCGCCGAGTACCGCTGAGGGGCCATGATGAAGCTTCGCGCGCTGGGACTGATCGCTCTGCTCGCGCTGGCCGGCTGCGACTCGCCCCGGTCCGAGGCGGCGCCGGCGATCGGGTGCGCCGGCGGGGAGATCGCCGGGCAGGGGTCGTCGGCGCAGGCCAACGCGGTCAGCGCCTGGATCCGGAACTACCAGGTGAGCTGCGCCGACGCCACGGTCGAATACGCCAGCGTCGGTTCCGGGGCCGGGCTGGCCGCGTTCATCGGCGGGACCGGCGACTTCGCCGGGACCGACTCGCCGCTGTCCACCGAAGATCGGCCCAAGGCCGACGCGCGCTGCGCGGGCGGCCCGGCGATCCACCTGCCGATGGTGGCCGGGCCGATCGCGCTGGCCTACAACGTGGCCGGGGCCGGCGACCTGCGGCTGGCGCCGGACACCGTCGCGCGGATCTTCACCGGACGGATCACCTCGTGGAACGACCCGGAGATCGCCCGCGACAACCCGGGGGAGTCACTGCCGGCGACGCCGATCCGCACCGTCCACCGATCCGACAGCTCCGGCACCACCGACAACTTCACGAAATTCCTGGCGGCGACCGCCGCGGCCGACTGGCCGCACGGCTCCGGCAGCGCGTGGCCGGCGCCCGGCGGGCTCGCGCAGAAGGGCAGCAACCGGGTGGTGTCCACGATCGAGCGGTCGGACGGCGCGATCGGCTACGTGGAAGCCTCCTACGCCCGCTTCCACCACCTGCCGACCGCCGCCGTCGGCAACGCGGCGGGGGAGTTCGTCGCGCTGACCGACGCGGCGGCCGGCCGGATGGTCGGCGGCGCGAAGATCACCGGCACCGGCGGCGACCTCCAGCTGGCGATCGACTACCGCAGCGGCACGACCGGCGCCTATCCGCTCGTCCTGGTGACCTACGAGGTGGTCTGCAAGACCGGAGCAAAACCCCTGGTCAAAAGCTTCCTGGCGTACGCGTCGAGCCCGGCCGGGCAACAGGCGGCGACCCGTCTCGGCTACGCCCCGCTGCCCGACGCCCTGCGTGACCGGGTCGCCCAGGCGGTCGCCGCGCTCTGAATCACCCGTCCGAGGCTCGGCAAACCACCGAACGAGCGATGCCCGGCGGGTTGACCACCGGGCATCGCTCGTTCGGCCGTCGGCCGGGAAGAACCGTCAGACGTCGAGACCGACGAGCAGCTTGGCCCGCTCCGGCCAGGTCGGCAGGGTCGGCGCGATGCGCAGGCCGGCGCCGCTGATCGCGGCCTTGAGGGTGACCACATCGGAGTCGGCCAGCTGGCGGAACGTGGTGATGCCGGCGGCCGCGAGGGCCATCGCCATCTTCGGGCCGATGCCGGTGATCTTGGTGAGGTCGTCCGGCTCGGCGATCGCGACGGCAACCGGGGCCGGGGCGGCCTCGACCTGCTCGGGCTCGGCAGCTCCGGGAACCTCGGCGGCGGCGACCAGCTCCGGCTCGGCGACCACGGCCACCGGCTCGGCGGCGACCGCGATCGGCACCGGGGCGGCCTCGATCGTCGGCTCCTCGGCAACGCCGGGAACCTCGGCGGCGACCGGCTCGGGCTCGGCGGCGACCGGCGCCGGCTCCTCCTCGACGGCCAGCTCCTCGGCGGCGGCCGGCGTCGCGGTGACGGGCTCCTCGGTGGCCGGCTCTTCGACGGCGACCGGCTCCTCGACCACGACGGCCTGCTCGGCGATCGCGGCCTCGGTCTCGGCGGGGGTGGACTCGGCGACCGGCTCGGCCTCCGTCGTCTCGACGGCGGGGGCGGCCAAAACGGCCTCGGGCGTAGCAGGGACCGGGGTGGTGGACTGCGTGTCGGCGGTTCGGCGTCCGCGCAGGAGCCAACCGCCGAGCGCGCCGATCACGAGCCCGGCGACGAAAAAGAGAAACGAAGCCATGACGGGCCTCCGGGACAATGAGTGCTGCGGATGTAGCGCGCATGTTTGCACATCCGCTTGTTTGCGCACCATGAGGGTCGCGGCCCGGCGCGTCACAATTCGGTGCCGCGCTCACCTGCCGTCATCCCGCGATTACCGGGTGCCCGATTCGGCGACCGTAAGCTCCCGTTTAGACCAGCCCGTCGAGCTCGGCGGGCGCTCGCATCCGCCATGCGTCGGTAATGAGTTCTTCCAGACGCGCGACCGCCAGCTGGGAAAGCCGGGCCATGACCAGCGGAAGGCCGTCGTATCCGGGCGTCGTGAAGAACAATTCCGGCTCGCCGAGCACCAGTGCCTGTTTTTCCGCCTCGTCACCGACAAAGAGCACCGCGATGTCGGTGCGGATCACCCGCGGCTGTCCCGGCCGACGCTCCGGATAGGACCACACGAATCCTTTGTTGCCCACCCGGAAGTCGAAGCCGTCGCTCTCGAGTTCCACCACCTGCGGCAGCGCGAGCGCCAGCCGCCGCACGTCCCCGGCGTCCGCCATCGGAAAAGGCTACCGGGTTGCGGCCAATGCCCCGCCCGTCAGGGCGGGGGCGGAGGCCCGCGCGGGATGACGGCCAGGTCCGAGCGTGTCCTGGACCGGGTGGTTCTGCTGCTCTATGTGTTGACGCGTGACGCTCAGTGATGCGCCGGCTTCGTTACGACTTCCGGGTGATCACCGAGGCGAAAGCGACCGCGGAGCGGGCGTGGCTGGGCGAGGTTTCCTCGGTCGTGTTGCAGCAGTCCCTCGCGGATTTGAATAACGCGTACCGCAACTTCTTCGCCTCGGTCACCGGCAAGCGCAAGGGCCGTAAAGTGTCTCCGCCCCGGTTCCGGTCCCGTAAGGACAACCGGCAGGCGATCCGGTTCACGAAGAACTCCCCGTTCAAGGTGCCGGACAACGGTCGGCTGCGGCTGCCGAAGATCGGAGACTTGCATGTGCGCTGGTCGCGGAGGCTACCGTCCGAGGCCAGTTCGGTCACGGTGATCAGGGACGCGGTGCCGAGTCCAATCGCGTGGCAGCGGGCCCGAACCATCAAAACCAACCCCGACCACACCCAATTTCCGGTACGGGGTACAGCCGCGAAGTCGTTCCCCAGCTCAGTTCATGAGGCGACGGCGTCGAGCACGCTGGCGGCATGCGGGTGAGCAGTAGACGGCTGGCCGTCCCGCCTTCTTGACGCGCAGCGGGCTGCCGCAAGCCGCGCACGTTTCGGGATGCTCGGCGTCACGTAATCCGACACCTTTCGTGACACCGGGCCGCCGCAGGCTGTCGAGCACCTGCCAGACGAGACGCGTGCCGCGGGCCGGGCTCGGGTGGGCCGAACGCAGCGTCGCGCCGCCCGCGATCAGTGCGTTCAGGTCGTCGACACGCAGGTTCACATCGACCGAACCAGCATGCTTCGCGTTGTGCAGCAAGCGATCCAGCGCCTCGCCGAACCTCCGTGCCGCCGCGGCGAAGGTAGCGTGCGGCCAGCTTCGGTCAGCCACCAGAGCGTCGCAGAGATGCTTTCCCCGGGCGCATTTCTCGATCACCTCGAAGAGAAAGCCGAACAGCGCGTCGTCGGGCGTGGCCTGGGCGGCCCACCGGTCGGCCGCCGACACCAGGTCGTCCAGGTGCTGCGCGAAGACCGCCTCGACCAGGACTGTCTTGCTCGGAAAGTGCCGGTAGACGGTGCCCGCGCCGACACCGGCGCGCTGGGCGACCCGCCCGAGCGGAACGTCCAGTCCCTCGGCGGCGAAGAGTTGAGCGGCGGCACGCAGCACGAGCTTGCGATTCTCGAGGGCGTCGGCACGTGTGGCGGTCATGTCACGCAACTCTTGTCGGCCACTCGGAAACGGGTGGAGCATTCCGCATCATGACAGTATCCACCACAGTCTTGGTCACCGGCGCTACCGGCAGGCAGGGCGGTGCGGTCGCTCGGCGCCTGCTCGCCGAGGGGCGGCCGGTGCGCGTGCTCGTACGCGACGAAACGACGGCATCCGCCGCGGCACTCGCCATGGCCGGCGCTGAGCTCGTGCCCGGCGACTTCGACGATCCGGCGAGCCTGTCGCCCGCCCTCAAGGACGTCGCAGCCGTGTTCGCCATGCCACCGACCGCCATCAGCCCGTCCGGGCCCGACACCGAACGCGAGGTCAGGCGGGGACGGGCACTGATCGACGCCGCCGCCGCGGCCGGAGTCGAGCAGGTCGTCTTCAGCACCGTGGCATCAGGATCGGCGGCGAAGGTACGCATCGAGCGGCACCTCTTCGACACCATCGCGCTTCCGACGGTTCTGCGCCCGGTGCGGTTCATGACCAACTACATCAGTGCCGGGGTGCTGGGTGTCGACGGCATCTCCGGCGGTGCGCACCGCCACCTCTTTCCCCCGGACAAGCCCATGCAGGTCGTAGCGCTGGAGGACATCGCCGACTTCACGGCGCTGGCACTTGCGGCACCGGAGCGGTTCGCCGGCCGCACGCTGGAACTGGCCGGCGACCAGCCGACTCCCGTCGAAGCCGCCGCGGCGATCAGTGAAGCTACCGGCATCCCGGTCCGCTACGAGCAGATCACCGACGACGAGGCCGAGGCGCTCGGGCCGGTCATCGCCCAGACCAAAAAACGCTGGCAGGCCGGCCACCGATGGCACGCCGACATCGAAACGCTACGCGTCATCCACCCCCGGCTACGAACGCTCACCGACTGGCTCAACGATTCCGGCGCTGCGGCGATCCGCGCCCACCTCCTGACCACCCGCTGACGCGCAGCCCGGCGTGACCACGGCCACGCTGGTGGCCACACGCCCTTCCCACGGTCGCCTCGGCACACGCACGTGCCGGGGCGACCGGCGATGGACGCAGGTGGTCCACGCCCGGTTCGTGGAGCGGCGCATCCGCAGAGTCACTCTCTTGCCGCCGATAACGCCCAAACCTCAGGGGGCACGCGTCGCGGGCGACTGCTCTGCCATGGTGCGGCGAGCGGTTGCGGGTACGCGTGATCGTTGATCATCATTTTTCCTGGTCACGCGTCAAAATCGACAGTGCCGAGCACAGGTAGCGGGTCGATCGAGGTCTGCCGGCTTCCGGTTTCACTACCGACCTCCCCTCACGTGAGCAGGGCCGTCGGCCTAAGACCGGAGGCGCTTCGCGTACATAACAGGTGGGTGGAGCCGTCGGGGTGATACGCGCGGCTGCCGATTTTTCCTTCGCCGGTCACCGCGTAGATCACGAACCGGGCAGGCACAGCAAAGCTGGCCGGTGTGGACCAGTTCTGCTGGTCACGTCGGTCTTCAGCACGAGTTTGCAGGGTAAGGGCCGGGCATGACCGGCGCGGGAGAAGAGGATGTCGCTCAGAGGGCAATCCGTGCGCTTTACAGTAGTGACGTTTCGGGTTTGAGCTTGAGTTAGAACTGCTGTTCGCGGGTCATTCGGCGGGGGCGGTGAGGGTGAACTGCCCGGCATCGGTCTCGGTCAGGCCAAGATGGCGTTGAACATCCGAGCGTGGGACTGCCCCTGCGGCAGTCACCACGATCGGGACGTCGACGCTGCTATCAACATCAAGGCCGCCGGACAGGCGGACTTCAACGACCGTGGAGCGCAGGTAGGACCAGGACTCGTCCCGGCACCGCGCAAGGAAGCGGTAACCCGCCCGGACGTTGCGTGCTCGACGCGCAGCGTGGAAGGAATCTCCGTCCGTAAGGACCGAGAGGATGTCAAGACAGGTCGGCGATCTCCCGGCCGAGGGGCCAGAAAGCGGCCGGGACCAGCTTGAAGTTGGCGATGCCGAACGGGATGCCGATGATCGTCACGCACTGGGCGACGCCGGCGGTGAGGTGGGCCAGCGCCAGCCACCAGCCGGCGAGCACCACCCAGAGCACGTTCGCGACGCCGGACG
Source organism: Actinoplanes sp. NPDC026619 (assembly GCF_040638295.1). Lineage (NCBI taxonomy): Bacteria > Bacillati > Actinomycetota > Actinomycetes > Micromonosporales > Micromonosporaceae > Actinoplanes > Actinoplanes sp. NPDC026619. Next base: position 47,440 of record NZ_JBEZYA010000046.1, on the reverse strand, counting down.
GGACGCCCGCGCCGGGCCGGCTGACGATGGTGCGGCCGAACGGCCACAGCGAGTAGACCGCCAGCCGCAGCGAGGCGACGCCGAACGGGATGGTCACGACCAAAGCGAAGCAGATCAGGGCGGCGATGCCGTACCCGATCGCGAGGATGAGGCCGCTGCCGAAGATGAACCAGAGGACGTTGAGGATCAAGCGCACCTCCTCATCATGACCGACCCTCACAATCGCTCCGGGCGCATGGTGAGACGCGGGTAACCCGGCGCGCACAATCGATTGACGACCGCGAAACCGGCTCCGCCTAGGTTGACGAAATGCAGGTCAGAACGGTGTGCGGCTATTGCGGCGTGGGCTGCGGCATGGTGCTGGACATCGAGCGCGGCCCGGACGGCCGGCGGCGGGCGGTCAAGGCGCGTGGTGACAAGGACCACCCGGCCAACTTCGGGCGCCTGTGCACGAAGGGCGCGACCAGCGCGGACATGCTCGCCGCGCCGGGCCGGCTCGGCACCGCGCTGATCCGCGGCGAGCGCGCGGCCGCGCCCAGGGAAACCCCGGTTGAGCAGGCCATCGCCGAGGCCGGGCGGCGGCTGCGCGAGATCATCGAGCGGTACGGGCCGGACGCCGTCGCCCTCTACGTGTCCGGGCAGATGACGCTGGAGGCCCAGTACCTGTCGAACAAGCTGGCCAAGGGGTTCATCGGCACCAACCAGATCGAGTCCAACTCGCGGCTGTGCATGGCCAGCGCCGGCACCGGCTACAAGCTGTCGCTGGGCGCGGACGGGCCGCCCGGCTCCTACGACGATCTCGATCACGCCGATGTGTTCTTCGTGATCGGCGCGAACATGGCCGACTGCCACCCGATCCTGTTCCTGCGGATGATGGAGCGGGTCAAGGCGGGCGCGAAGCTGATCGTGGTCGACCCCCGGCGCACCGCCACCGCCGACAAGGCCGATCTCTATCTGCCGATCCGCCCCGGCACCGACCTGGCCCTGCTCAACGGGCTGTTGCACCTGCTGGCCGCCGACGGCCGCATCGACGAGGGCTTCATCACCGCGTACACCAGCGGGTGGGAAGCGATGCCGGATCTCCTGGCCGAATACCCGCCCGAGGCGGTAGCCGAGGTGACCGGGCTTCCCGAGGCCGGCATCCGGCAGGCGGCCGAGTGGATCGGCGCGGCCGGCAACTGGGTGTCGCTGTGGACGATGGGGCTGAACCAGAGCACCCACGGCACCTGGAACACCAACGCGATCTGCAACCTGCACCTGGCCACCGGCGCGATCTGCCGCACCGGCAGCGGCCCGCTGTCGCTGACCGGCCAGCCGAACGCGATGGGCGGCCGGGAGATGGGCTACATGGGCCCGGGGCTGCCCGGACAGCGGTCGGTGCTGGTGCCGGCCGACCGTGATTTCGTGGAGAACGCGTGGGGGCTGTCGCCGGGCACGCTGCGCACCGACGTCGGCAAGGGCACCGTCGAGATGTTCGAGCAGATGGCCGACGGCCGGATCAAGGCCTGCTGGATCATCTGCACGAACCCGGTCGCGTCGGTCGGCAACCGCCGCACGGTCATCGCCGGCCTGGAGGCCGCCGAGCTGGTGATCACCCAGGACGCGTACGCCGAGACCGAGACCAACGCGTATGCGGACATCGTGCTGCCGGCCGCGATGTGGTCGGAGACCGACGGCGTGATGATCAATTCGGAACGGACGCTGACCCTGGTCCACGACGCGGTCGATCCGCCGGGGGAGGCCCTGCCGGACTGGCGGCTGATCGCCCTCGTCGCGCGGGAACTCGGTTACGGCGACGACTTCGACTACGCCTCGGCCGCGGAGATCCTCGAGGAGATCAAGAAATTCGCCAACCCGCAGACGGGGTACGACCTGCGTGGCGTCACCTACGAGCGGCTCGAGGCGGGGCCGGTGCAGTGGCCGGCGCCGCCGGGCGCGGGTGACCGCAACCCGATCCGCTATCGCAACGACGGCGCCCGGGAGCGGGCCGACGGCACCCGCCCATCGCTGATCTTCGCGACTCCGGACGGCCGAGCCGTGTTTCATGCCCGCCCGCATATGCCGGCCGCCGAGCTGCCGGACGACGACTTCCCGTTCGTGCTCAACACCGGCCGGCTGCAGCACCAGTGGCACACGCTGACCAAGACCGGCAAGGTCGGGAAGCTGAACAAGCTCAACCCGGGTCCGTTCGTCGAGATCAACCCGGCGGACGCGGCCGGTCTGGGCCTGACCGAGGGCCAGCCGGTGGAGATCGCGTCGCGCCGCGGCCGGGCGGTGCTCCCGGCGGTGCTCACCGACCGGGTGCAGGTGGGCAACTGCTTCGCCCCGTTCCACTGGAACGACCTGTTCGGCGAGTACGTGAGCGTCAACGCGGTCACCAGCGACGCCGTCGATCCGCTGTCGTTCCAGCCCGAACTGAAGGTGTGCGCGGTGTCGCTGACCCCGGTCGCGGTCCCGGCCGCGCCGCCCACCGTGCCGGTTGCGGCGCCGGTGGGCACCACGGGGCCGCTCGGCGCATTGCACGGGATGCTCGGGCTGCCGGCCGCGCCGGTGCTGGACGACGCGGGGCGGCACTACTTGGCCGGCTACATCGCGGCGCTGGCGGCGCTGCCGGCCGACCCGGTCATCCCGCCGTTGCTGCCGGCGAGCGCGCCGTTCGACCCGGCGACGACGGCTTGGCTGAACGGGCTGCTGGCGGGCTCGTTCGCCGGCCTGCCGGAAACGGGTGGCTTCCCCGCCGTACCGCAAGCGGGCTCCTCCCACGCCGTACCGCCGAAAGAGCCGGCGGCGAAATCGCCTGGCCGGAGTCTGCAGGTTCTCTGGGCGTCGCAGACCGGGAACGCGGAGGAGTTCGCGCAGGCCGTCGGGCGGCGGCTGGCCGAGGCCGGCCGGCCCGCCACGCTGCGCGGGATGGATGAGGCCGCGCTCCTCGACGCCGATGCCGATCTGCTCATCGTGACCAGCACTTTTGGTGACGGGGAGGCGCCCGACAACGGGACCGGGTTCTGGGATTCCCTGGCCGGGCCGGAGGCGCCGCGGCTCGACGGGCGGCGCTATGCGGTGCTGGCGTTCGGCGACTCCAGTTACGACGACTTCTGCGGGCACGGGCGGCGGCTCGACGACCGGCTCGCCGAGCTCGGGGCCGTCCGGATCGCGCCGCGGGTCGACTGCGAACCGGACTTCGACGAGGCCGCCAACGGGTGGCTCGACCAGGTCGTCGTCGCGCTGACCGCGCCGCCCGCGCCACCGCAGCCGACCCGCTCGGCGCCGCTGACCGCCGTGCTCTGCGGGAACGAGCTGCTCAGCGGGGCTGGTTCGGCCAAGGAGGTGCGCCGGTTCACGTTCGACACCGGTGGGCGGCTCGACTACTCGGTGGGGGACGCGCTCGGGATCTGGCCGGCGAACTGCCCGGAGCTGGTGGACGAGTGGCTCGCCGTCACCGGGCTGCGGGCCGATCAGGAGGTGCAGCTCGGCGAGGCCCGCGAGCTGGCCGACGCGCTGCGCCACCATCTCGACATCACCCGGATCACGCCGGACCTGCTGCGGTTCCTGGCCGAGCGCAGCGGCGACGCGTTCCTGCGGACCCTGCTGCGGCCGGACAACAAGGGCGAGCTGGCCAAGTTCACCTGGGGCCGGCAGGCCGCCGACCTGATCGCCGAATATCCGGTGCGGGCCGCCGCGCAGGAGTGGGCGGAGGTGCTCAAACGCCTGCAGCCGCGGCTCTACTCGATCTCGTCGACGCCGCTGACCGACCCGGCCAAGGTCAGCCTGACCGTGTCGGTGGTGCGCTTCGACAACCCACGCGGGGCGGGCCGCAAGGGGGTCTGCTCGACGTTCCTGGCCGACACGGCGGGGGAGGTGCCGGTGTTCGTGCAGCGCTCGCCGCACTTCCGGCCGCCGGCCGACCCGGCCACCCCGATGATCATGGTGGGGCCGGGCACCGGGGTGGCGCCGTTCGTCGCCTTCCTGCGGGAGCGGCAGGCGCGCGGCGCGACCGGGGCGAACTGGCTGTTCTTCGGCGAGCAGCGCCGGGCGACCGATTTCTACTACGAGTCGGAGCTGCTGTCGCTGCAGAGCGCCGGCGTGCTCGACCGGCTCGACCTGGCCTTCTCCCGCGACCAGCGCAGCAAGATCTACGTGCAGGACCGGATGCGGGAGCACGGGGCTCAGCTGTGGGCGTGGCTGCGCGACGGCGCCCACCTCTACGTGTGCGGGGACGCCTCGCGGATGGCTCGCGACGTCGACCGGGCGTTGCGGGACATCGCCGCGGCGCACGGCGGCGTCGACCCGGACGAATACGTCAAGCAGCTGTCCGCCGAGAAGCGTTACGTCCGCGACGTCTACTGATCTTTCGCGGTCATGGCGGGGTTTCGCCCTAAGGGGAGGGACCGGGACCTCACCGATATCGGCTCGGGGAGGTGCGTTCCTAGGCTCGGCCCATGAGATTGATGGCCGCCTCCGCGCCGCTGCTTCTGCTGACCTATGGCGTTCTCCGGTGGATCGACGGGCTCGACGGGCACCGCAAGGGCGGCCCCGCCTGGGACCTCGGGCACCTGGCCTTCTTCGGTTCGATGGCGGTGTTCGCGGTGCTGGCGGTGGCGCTGGTCCGGCGTACGCCCAAGGGTCGTGGCATTGCCGTCGTGGCCGCCGCCGCGGCCGTCTTCGGGGCCGGCTGCTTCCTCTGGGTGATCGCCGGGGACCTGTCCGATCGGTTCCGGCAGGAGTGGCCGCTGCCCGGCGCGCTGGAGATCGCCGGCCCGATGCTGTTCGTGCTCGGCATGGTGGTGCTGCTCAGCCTGCAGGTGGCGGCGGGGCGGGCGCCGGTGTGGAGCCCGGTGCTGCTGTTCGCGGGTTACGCGGCGATCACCGTCGACCTCGACCTGCTGCCGCCTGCCGCGCTGGTGATCCTGGCGGCCGTGGCGCCGCTCGGCCGGGCCGCCGCCACTCCGCCGTTCGCGGTGCCGGTGGTGTCCCGACTGCATTGAAATCTGAAACGGTTCATTGATAGATGTCAACGATGTCATTCGAGAAATCCCGAAACTTCCGGAAATCGCGGATTGGCTTTTTGACCGTTTTTAAACCGGTAAAAGCCTGCGAATCGGGCGCGTGGGAGCGCGACCACGGAAAAGTCGACCGTTGAGATTTCCGGAACCTGGCGTTAATGTTTCGATCGATCCGGATCACTTTCTGCTGTTCGTTCGGTTGAGGCGCCACCGCCGCGACCACCCGTCCCCTCCGCAGCTGGAAGGCCTCGGCAATGAACCGTTCCCCCCGGCGGCGCGTCCTCGCCGCCACCCTCTCCACCACCGCCGCGCTCGTCGTTGCCGGCGGTGCCGTGCTCCTGTCCGCGGGCAACGCCTCCGCGGCCACCACCCTCGGCGCCTCGGCCGAGGCCAGTGGCCGTTACTTCGGCACCGCGGTCGCGGCGTACAAGCTGAGCGACAGCGTGTACTCGACCATCCTCGACCGTGAATTCGACATGGTGACGCCCGAGAACGAGATGAAGTGGGACGCCACCGAGCCGTCCCAGGGCTCGTTCAGCTACACCAGCGCCGACCAGATCGTCAGCCACGCCCAGGCGCACAACCAGCGCATGCGCGGGCACGCCCTGGCCTGGCACTCGCAGCAGCCGTCGTGGGCGCAGTCGCTCGAAGGCACCGCGATCCGCAACGCCATGATCAACCACATCACCAACGTCGCGACCCACTACAAGGGCAAAATCTACTCCTGGGACGTGGTGAACGAGGCGTTCGCCGACGGCAGCGGCGGCGGGCGGCGCGACTCGAACCTGCAGCGCTCCGGCAACGACTGGATCGAGGTGGCGTTCAAGACCGCGCGCGCCGCGGACCCGGCCGCCAAGCTCTGCTACAACGACTACAACACCGACGGGGTCAACGCGAAGTCGACGGCCGTCTACAACATGGTCAAGGACTTCAAGGCCCGCGGGGTGCCGATCGACTGCGTCGGGTTCCAGTCGCACATCAACTCCGGCTCGCCCTACACCGCCGACTACCAGTCCAACCTGCAGCGCTTCGCGGACCTCGGCGTCGACGTGCAGATCACCGAACTGGACATCGCCGGCTCGGGTTCGGCGCAGGCCACCACGTACGCGAACGTGGTGAAGTCCTGTCTCGCGGTGACCCGCTGCAACGGCCTCACGGTGTGGGGCATCCGCGACTCCGACTCGTGGCGCGCTTCGGACACGCCCCTGCTGTTCGACGGCAGCGGCAACAAGAAGGCGGCGTACGACTCGGCTCTCGCGGCCCTGAACGGCGGCGGCACCACGACGTCCCCGACCACTCCGACGTCCCCGACCTCATCGCCGACCTCGTCGCCCTCCACCTCGCCTCCGCCCTCCGGCACGGCCGGCTGCACCGCGACCGTGTCGCTCAACCAGTGGACCGGCGGCTTCGTGGCCACCGTCAAGATCACTGCGGGCTCGGCGAAGATCAGCGGCTGGACCACCGGGGTGACGCTGCCCAGCGGCGCCGCGATCACCAACTCGTGGAACGCGACGGCGACCGGCTCGAGCGGCGCGGTGAGCTTCACCAACGTCGCCTACAACGGCGCGGTCAACGCGGGCGCCAGCACCGAGTTCGGCTTCCAGGGCACCGGCGCCGGCCCGTCCGCGACGCCCACCTGCACCGCCCGATGAGTGGCGGCGGCCGCGGAACCTCCCCCGTCCGGTGTTCCGCGGCCGCGCCCCGGTTTTAAGGACCGTCCATGAAGAAACTCCTCGCCGGCCTCGCCGCGGCCGCGGCGATCGTCCTCGGCGTGACGCTCCCGTCCTCACCCGCGGCCGCCGCCTCGCTCACCGAGATCACCGGCTTCGGCACCAACCCCACCGGCCTCAAGATGCACCTGTACGTGCCGGACCAGCTCGCCACCAACCCGGCGCTGCTGGTGGCCGTGCACTACTGCACCGGCAACGGCCCGGCCTTCTACTCCGGCACCGAGTTCGCCACGCTGGCCAACCAGTACGGCTTCATCGTCATCTACCCGTCCGCCACCCGCTCCGGCAACTGCTTCGACAACTCCAGCGCCGGCGCCCTCACCCACAACGGCAACAGCGACCCGGCCGGCATCGTGTCGATGGTCCGCTACGTGCAGTCGCACTACGGCACCGACGTGAACCGCACGTTCGTCACCGGCGCCTCCTCCGGCGGCATGATGACCAACGTCCTGCTCGGCGACTACCCGGACGTGTTCGCGGCCGGCGCCGCCTTCATGGGCGTCCCGTTCGCCTGCTTCGCCGCCAGCGCCGGCGATCCCACCAACCCGGCCAACCAGGCCGGCTGGAACAGCACCTGTTCCGCCGGCCAGTCGATCAAAACCCCCGCCGAGTGGGGCGACCTGGTCCGCGGCGCCTACCCCGGCTGGACCGGCCGGAAGCCCCGCATGCAGCTCTTCCACGGCACCACCGACACCACGCTCTCCTACCCGAACTTCGGCGAAGAGATCAAGCAGTGGACCAACGTGCAGGGCGTGAGCCAGACCCCGGTCTACACGGACACACCGGTTTCCGGCTGGACCCGCACCCGATACGGCACGAACACGGTGCAGGCCCCGGTCGAGGGCATCAGCGTCGCCGGCGTGGGCCACTCACTGCCGCTCTCCGGCCAGGCGAAGCTGGCCATCTCCTTCTTCGGCCTGGACAGCACGTCGACCACCACCCCGCCGACCACCACCCCCACCACGCCACCGACCACTACCCCGACAACCCCACCGACCACCGCCCCCACGACGATCCCGCCGTCCGGCCTCTGCCGGGTAGCCAACTCGATCAGCGCGTGGAACACCGGCCTGACCAACAACGTGACAGTGACCAACACCGGAAGCACAGCGCTGAGCGGCTGGCGGCTGGCGTTCGCCCTGCCCTCCGGCCAAACCATCACGAACGGCTGGAACGCCACCTACAGCCCCGCGTCCGGCACGGTGACCGCGACAAACGTGTCCTACAACGGCAGCATCCCGGCAGGCAGCTCGGTAACCATCGGCTACCAGGCCACCCACACCGGCAACAGCGGCGCCCCAGCCACCTTCACCCTGAACGGCGGCGCCTGCACCGCCAGCTGACCACCCGAACGTCACTCCCACCCGATCGGAGCCACCGCCCGATCGGCCCGACGTCGCCGCGGAGCCAACCCTCCGCGGCGACGTCACGGCAAACCCCTCTCAGCGCCACCGAGACCCTTGCCCGCCGCCCGCCGCCCGCCGCCCGCCGCCCGCCGGGTTTGTCGGGTTTGCCGGTCCGCGGCAAGGCATCGCCTGACACGCCATTCCGCCGGGATCGGAATCGCGTGGTCCGGCCGCCCCCAGGCGAACTCCACCGATGCCGCGCGTGCGTTTCCGCTAACTGCCAGGAAGCGAGTCGTCAGTATCGCGCGAGACTGGCGAAGAATGTAATTCCGACCTGTCACACCAGGTGGTGGTCGCGCGATCATCCGATCAATTTTCCGATCGACCGCACAGCGCGGCCCGCCGGATTGCGGCGTGCTCTTCGGGGATTCGGCGGCGCAGTTGATGCGCGTCCGGCGCGCACCGTGACGTGACGCCGGCGATGGCCAGTCCGTCCGTAGCGCGTCGGCCGCCGCAGGTAGCGCCGCCATGCCGTCCGCCAGTGCGCAGCGTAAGGCGGCTGCCGGTTTCGGGAAGAACCGCAGGCAGCGACCAGGCCCGGCCCGCGCGCCAGGCGCGAACGGTCGACGCCGTTCGCCGCGCACCACAAATCCGGAGAGGCCGCCCGGCTCAAACCAGCGCGCCGGCACCGCATGGCCGGCTCCGTCCGCTTGGTCGGTGGCGTCTGTGCTGGCTACCTTCGCGTGGCGGGCTCCCGCTTCCGCCGATCTGGCTGCGTTCGGCTGGTCGGTCACCTGCCGCCGACCGGTTGCCGGCGCGTGGCACACGCCGTCCGGCCCGTTGGCCCCCTGCGCTTGGTCCGCGGCCGACGCCCGGCCCGCTGGCTCCGGCTGGTCGGGCGTTTGCGTTTGGCTTGTGGCTGGCGTCTGGTCTTCGTCGTTCGGTTGCTCGGGCGTTGATGCGTGGCCTGCGGGCGACGCCCGGCCCGCCGCCTCGGGCTGGTTGGGCGTTTGCGCTTGGCTTGTGGCTGACGCCTGGCCTTCGCCGTCCGGCCGCTCGGGCGCTGACGCTTGGCCTCCGGCTGGGGCTTGGCCTGCGGCTGGGGCTTGGCCTGCGGCTGGGGCTTGGCCTGCGGCCGACGCCCGGTCCGCTGCCTCCGGCTGGTCGGGCGCCTGCGCTTGGCCTGCGGCAAGCGCGTGGCCTACGCCGTCCGGCGGCTTTGGTCCTGATGCCTGGCCTGCGGCTGACGCCCGGCCCGCTGGCTCCGGCTGGTTGGGCGCTTGCGCGTGGCCTGCGGCTGACGCCCGGCCCGCGGCCTCTGGCTGGTCGGTCGTCTCCGCCCGGCCCTTTGCCGAATCCCGGGCGGCTGTTTCCGTCTGGTTGATCGCTCGCGTCTGGTCCGCTGGGGATGGCTGATTGGCTGACTTGGTCTGGCGGGCAGGCTCGGCCTGAGATGCTTTGTCAGCCTTTCCGGCAATCGCCGCTTGATCGGCGAGGCCGGCTCGGCCGGGCTGTTGCTCAGCTCGCGGCGGCACATCCCCCATGAGCCGGACCGCACATTTTGGCGTGCGCCGCACCGCGGTGGTCTCGCCGTCCCAGATCAGGGGCGGAACCTCCTCGCAGAACTCATGCAGACCCACCTCTCCGCACTCGGCCGAGCAGCCCTGCGAGCGGCACAGCTTCCGCGCGTGGCGCCGTGCAAGCCCCCACCGCCGGTGGCGCGCATGCTCACGGCGAAACTCATCCGCCACCGCCGAATAATTGCGAGCCCTGGTTCGGTCACGCATAGCGGCGAGTTCAGAGTTGTTGAATAACTGGAGCTGCCGCTGTCGCATGAATACATTATTCCGTACCGCAGAGAGCCGCCGCCAATGATTGATAATGCCAATCCTGGAAAGGCTCGGCGACAGTTGTATGACCAATCAAGTGGCTATACGGCCGACCAGGGAGGCGCGGTAAAGGACGAAATGCTTCGAATGGCCGGGAGGACAATTTGCGCCATTTGCCGGATGCTTGCACGCCACGCTTTTGATCAGTGTTCATCGGCGCGACGAATGCCGTCTCGCGCGATATCGCCGCGGGGCATGTCGGGGCCGGTGACGTGCTTGTCGAGGGGTGGGCCGCCCGCCGGCGGGTCGGTGGTGAGGAACGCTTCGATTTGGGCGGCGATGGCGGGCCAGTCGGCTCCGAGCCAGACGAAGTGGCTGAGGGCTTGGCTCTCGATCAGCACGGCGTGCTGGATGGTGCTGGTCAGAGACTCGGCGTGGGCGAACGGGACGCCGGCGTCGGTGCGGGTGGCGATCACCAGCGTCGGCTGGGTGATCTGCGGGGTGATGTCTGGCGTGGGGCGTAGGTCGTTGCGGAAGCCTCGGCCGGAGCGCATCTGGCTGAACAGGGTCAGCAGCATGGTGCGGTCCTCGGTGGTCAATGCGGCGACGACCTCGTCCGCCGGGTGGGTCGACAGGCTGCGCAGCATTGTTCGCAGGACGGGTCGGGGTGCGATCCGGGTGAGTGCGTGCACCGTGGCCCAGGTCAGGCGCTCGGTTGCCGGGCCGAATGCCAGGTGTGCTCCCAGGCGGATCCGGCGGGTGGGGTAGGGGAGCCATCCCACGGCGCTGACCAGGATCAGGCGTTCGACGAGGCCGCTATGCCTGGCGGCCATCGTGGCTGCGGTGGGGCCGCCGCCGGAGATGCCGACTACGGCGGCGACCCGGGTGATGCCAAGGCTGGCACACAGGTCTCGGACCACGTCGGCGTATCGCTCCACGGTGGGGCCGGTGGCCAGCGGCGTTCGGCCGTAGCCGGGGCGCGAGGGGGCCAGCACCGTGCAACCGGCCGCCGCGAAGGCGTCCTCGCCCAGAGCCAGCCCGGCCCGCACATGGCCGCCGTGGAACACCAGAACGACGGCGTCGCCGCGTCGATCCAGCCGGTATTCGAGGCGGCCGGCCGGCAGCTGGATGGTGGCCGTCGGTCGCACGAGGTCGGGCATCCCTGCCTCCCTACGGTGGCGAGCGGCGACGAACTTGGCGGCAGCGTAACCGGTTGTACCGCGTACACCATGAGGTGTATCGATATCGGTGTGACGCGAGGGTGGCCGGTGTTTCCGGTCGCGACCATGGCGGCCACCGTCGTTGCCGCGGTGGTCGTGCTCGCGGCCGGCGGGCCGGAGCGGGTGGGCCTCGCGCTGGGTCTGTTGATCGGGGTTCCGCTGCTGATGGCGATGGGCGGCGGTTCCGATCACGCGCTCCCGGACACGCCGCAGCCGCTCGGGATCAGGCTGATCTCCTACGGGCCGCCGATGTTGCTGTATCTGACGGCGGTGGTGGTCCTGGGATGGCAGGCGATCGCCGGCGGCGTGGTGTGCGCGGTCGCGATGGTCCCGCTCGCCATGGTCATGGGCCGGCGCGTTTGGCAGTTCCGCAGGCGGCTCGGCGCGCACTGACGCCGGCGACTCGCTTTGCACCGACGCCGGCGACTCGCTTTGCACCGATGCCGGCGGTTTGCTGCGCACTGATCGGGTCGGGCGGGGGGAAGCACCCGAGCCGCAACCGTTAGCGACTCGGAGGATCACCCGCGCGGGCCGAACCCGATGGCATGACCTCGACTGCCGCTCGCTCCGTCCGTCCGTCGCGTCCCGGGGTGTGGCGTGCCCGCGCCGGCCTCGGAGCCACGGCCATCGCCGCCGGGTTCGCGCTCGCCGGTGCGCTCCCGGCCGCCGCGGCGCCCACCGGCGCCGACGCGGTCAGCACGGCGGCGGTGGGTTCACCGCTGCGTGTCATGCCGCTCGGTGACTCGATCACGATGGGGATCGGGTCGGCGACGATGAGCTCGTACCGCATCGATCTGCAGAAGCGGCTCGCGGGCGCCGGGATGGACGTGGACTTCGTCGGGTCGCAGCAGCACGGCAGCCCGGCCACCGCCGACCTCGACCACGAGGGTCACTCCGGCTGGACCGTGGCGAAGATCGCCGCGAACGTGGACGGGTGGCTGACCACCTACCAGCCGGACGCGGTGCTCCTGATGATCGGCACGAACGACCTGCGCACCGAGGCCGGCTCGGTCGGTGCGACGGAGCGGTTGTCGGCGCTGGTCGACCAGATCACGGTCGCGGCGCCGGCCACCGAGCTCTTCGTCGCCAAGATCACCGGCACGCGGACCGCCGGCAATGCGCCCCAGCAGAAGCGGACCGACGCCTACAACGCCCGGATCCCCGGCATCGTCGCCGCCAAGGGAGCGCACGTGCACCTGGTGGACCAGAGCACGGTGCGGCGCCTCGACATCCGGGACGGCCTGCACCCCAACGACTTCGGGTTCGCCAAGATGTCGTGGAACTGGTACCAGGCGATGCAGAAGGTCTACCACAAGAGCGGCACGGCGTGGCCGGCCTCCGACGACCCGTTCGCGACCACCAAGGCGAACATGTGCCACCTCGTCGACGGCGACCCGGGCCCGAAGTGGGTCGCGTTCTTCGACTGCCGCTGGTGGTACAAGAACCTGGTCCCGACCACCATCAACGGCAAAACCACGAAGGTCTGGACCTGGCAGACCAAGAGGTACGTCTCCGAGTCGTACCGGGTCAACGTCAACGGCCACTGGGAGGACCGGACCCGCCGGGTCAGCAAGTGGTTCTCCGGAGTGATCTGAGCCGGCCCGCTCAGGTGGTGCGCAGGTCGAGGACGTGCCAGCGGACGTCGTCCTCGTTGCCGCCGGTCGACCACCACAGCAGCCCGCCGCCGGTGAAGGCGCCGTCCACCGCCGGGGAGACCTCGATGGTGCGGCTGGTCGACGCGTCGTAGACGAGCAGCGTGGTCGTGCCGGTCAGGTCGGCGTCCGGGCCGGGCTCGGCGAGGATCTCGAACCGGTCGAGCACGGCCACGTCGTCCACCGCGGCCTGCACGTCGCCGCCGGCCATCCGCCGCCGGGCCGAACCGTCCGGGTGCATGAGGTCGATGCGGGCCAGCCCGTCGCCGCTCATCACCATCACCCGGCACCAGACCGGTGAGCAGGTGGCGGTCTCCGGGCCCGAGGTGACCACCTCGGCGTCCCAGTGTTTCTCGAGGTTGCGCAGCCGCCGCTCGTTCTCGTCGACGAGCCATGGCCAGGCCGACAGCGACCAGTTTCCGGGCACGCTCTGCACCCCGACCGGTCCGCCGCTCAGCGCGACGGAGCGGATGTCGGTGTTCGCCCCGCCGGCGGCCGCCCAGCGCACGACGCCGCCGGAGATGGCCAGGTCCCACTGGTTGCCGAAGAAGATCGCGTTCCCGGTGTCGGCGGTCAGCAGGGTCGCCGGCCCGCCCCGGCGGCTCGCGTGCCAGATCCGCACCCGGGGCTGCCCGTCGGTGGATTCGGTCCAGACGATGTCGTCGCCGTCCACGGCGATCGCCTCGAACTGCGGGTTGTCGTCGAGCGGCAGCTTCCGCAGCTCCCGGAACCCGGCCGCGTCCCGCACGCCGAGCCGCACCGACCGGGCGTCGTTCGTCGGCGCGGTGCCGACCGCGGTGGCGGTGTCGAGGAACCGCAGCGGGCTGAACAGCGGCCCGTCCGGCATGGCCGGGTCGAAGTCGGCGCGCACCACCTTCGGCCAGGCGGCGGCCGCGGTCAGCCGGGCCGGCGGTGGCTTCGGCCCGCCGCCGGGCGGACCGGCGATGAGCAGGGCGCCCCCGGCAACCAGCGCGACCACGAGACTGACCGATGCGGCGATGCCGAACCGCCGCCGCCCGCCGGTTTCGCCGACAGCGGCCGTGCCCTCCGAGACCAGAGTCATGCCCTGTTCAACCGATTTCCGCCCGTTTTGGCGTCGGCCTCGCACCACCCGGCGCCGCCGTGTTCTCGCCGGTTCGGTGTGCTCCGGCTGGGCGTCGCCCGGTGCGCATGGTCATGCGTACGGCTGCTTGGGCTGGGGGATCTCCTGCCAGGTCTTCACCTCGAAGTACGCCACGTCGACGTCGTTGACCGGGTCCTTCGCGCGCTTGGCGCTGTAGGCCCCGATCACCTCGACCCAGGTGTTCGGGGGAACCGCGGGCAGCGCCTGACCGGCCAGCCCGACCTTGATCGGGCGGCCGTCGGCGGCGCAGCAGGTGAGCACGATCCGGGCCAGCATCGGCGACCCGTCCGGCGCGGGCGTGACGAAGCCGGTCATCCGCAGGCTGCGCCCGGCCAGGCTCTTCCCGTCGTCGAAAAGCGCCCGCGACGCGTAGTCGAGCAGGCTCAGGCTCGCCGGATCGCCGGCCGGCAGCGGCGGGTAGTCCGAATCGGACACCGGCGCCGCCGACACGCTGCCGGACTTGCCCGCCGCGAACGAACCGAGAGCGGGCGGCGCCACCAGCAGCAGCCCGAGCACCGGCAGAATCAGCAGCCACCCGACCCGCGGCTCATGAGCATGGTCGTGGCCGTGGTCGTCGTGGCTCTCCGCGGCCTCGCCGGCCTCCGACGCGATGCCGCCCTCCGGAGCGTCACCGGCGCGCAGCGACTGCCACAGCGTCATCACCGCGGTCGCCACCAGGAGGATGCCCGCCGCGATGAGGAATGGCCGCAGCCCTTCCTTCACGTAGCGCAGGTAGAGGTCGGTGAGGGAGGCGCGCAGGATCGCCCCGCCGAAAAGGAACAGGACCACGGCCTGCGTCAGGCGGCTCATAGCAGCACCAGCCCGGCGCCGGTGCCGATCAGGATCGCGGCCGCGAACGTGGCCGGGGCGAACCGCACCACGAAGCGGCGGCCGAACATGCCGGCCTGCATGGCGATCAGCTTCAGGTCGACCATCGGGCCCACCACCAGGAACACCAGGCGGGACGTCAGCGAGAACTGGGACAGCGACGCGGCCACGAAGGCGTCGGCCTCGCTGCAGATGGACAGCAGCACGGCCAGGATCGCCAGGGCCAGGATCGACAGCACCGGGTTCTCGGCCAGGACCTGCAGCCAGCTCGGCGGGACGACCACGTTGATGGTGGCGGCGGCCGCGGCGCCCAGCACGAGGTAGCCGCCGGCGTGCATGACGTCGTGCCGGACCGACGACCAGAACGCGTGCAGTTTCGACTCGCCGTCGAGGTCGGGGCGGTGCGGGAGGCGGATCCACTCGGTCTTGCCAAGGCGCAGCCACAGCCAGCCCATCGCGACCGCCACCACGAGGCTGGCCCCGCCCCGGGCGATCACCATCTCCGGCTTGCCCGGGAAGGCGACCGCGGTGGCGGCCAGCACGATCGGGTTGATCGCCGGCGCGGCCAGCAGGAACGCCAGGGCGGCGGCGGGTGTCACGCCGCGCCGGATCAGCGAGCCGGCGATCGGCACGCTGCCGCACTCGCAGCCGGGCAGCACCACCCCGGCCAGACTGGCGGCCGGGACGGCGAGGGCCGGATGGCGGGGGAGCGCCTTGGCCCAGAACGAGCGGGGCACGAAGACTGCGATCACCGCGGAGAGAACCACCCCGAAGACCAGGAACGGGACCGCCTGTACGAGGACCGACACGAACACCGTCGTCCAGGTCTGCAGGCGTTCGCCGGAGACGAGGCCGGCCAGCACACTGCGGAAGACGACCAGCAGCACCAGCAGACCGGCGAGCACCTCGAGCGACCCGATCCGCCGCGCCTTCTTCGGCAACGGGGGCGGCGGCGACGGGTCCCAGCCGGTCTCGGCGTCGCTGAGGTGCTGAACGCTCACGGATCACTCCAGAAGTGGGGGCCGCGGACCACGATAGACGCCCGCCGGGCCACCCACGAGATTGGCTGGAGCTGCGCATATGTCTACTTGTGAATAGGAACGGCACGCGGCTACCGTCGCCACGTTGTGAGTCACTCGCACGGCGTACCGGCCGGACCTGCCGATCCCCGCGCCCGGCGGATCCTGGCCGCCGTGCTGATCCCCGCCGCGATCGCCACCCTCGTCGCGATGCTGGTGCTCTGGCCGGGCCGGGTCCGGCTGGAGACCGGCGGTGATCCGGGCGTCCGGGTGAACGGCACCGTCACCGCGATCACCGGCGCCAAGGCGACCGTGCGGCTCGACGACAAGACCGAGACCACGGTCGACCTGCCGGCCGGCCCGGGCGCGCCGGTGCTGGCAAAGGGCGACGACGTGGTGCTGCTGCACGAGGCGGACTACGTGGTGGTGGACCACCAGCGGACGTCGCCGATGATCTGGCTGCTCGTCGCGACCGTGCTGTCGGTGCTGGCGTTCGGGCGGCGGCTCGGGCTGACCGCCCTGGCCGGGCTGGCGGTGAGCTTCGGGGTCCTGCTGTTCTTCATCATCCCGGCGATCCTGCAGGGCGAGGCGCCGCTGCTGGTCGCGGTGGTGGGTGCCTCGGCGATCATGTTCGCGGCGCTCTATCTCACCCACGGCGTCAACGTGCACACGTCGGTGGCGATCGCCGGCACGCTGGCCAGCCTGGTGCTGACCGGGCTGCTCGGGGTCGGCTTCACGGCCGCGCTGCATCTGACCGGGGTGGCCGGCGACGAGGACGCGTTCCTGGCCGCGACCCGCACCGGCCTCGACATGCGTGGCCTGCTGCTGGCCGGGATCGTGATCGGCGCGCTCGGGGTGCTCGACGACGTGACGGTCACCCAGGCCGCCACGGTCGCCGAGCTGGCCGGGCACGGTGACGTGCGCCGGCGGGACCTCTACCGGGCGGCGAGCCGGGTCGGCCGGGCGCACGTCGCTTCCGCGGTGAACACGCTTGTCCTCGCGTACGCAGGCGCCTCTCTTCCGATTTTGCTCCTGCTGGCTGCCGGCAGCCAGCCGGTGAGTCAGGTGCTCACCGGCGAGCTCCTGGCCCAGGAGATCCTGCGCAGCGCGGTCGGCACGATCGGCCTGGTCGCCTCGGTCCCGATCACCACCGCCCTCGCGGTCGTGACGGCCAGCAGCGGAGGGGTCAGAATCCGATCGGCAGGCCGGCGTAGTTCTCCGCCAGACCGGTCGCCCCGGCACTCGAGGTCGTGACCCAGCGCAACTGCGACAACTGGAGCTGGGCGTCGAACGGGTCGCCGCTGGTGTGCAGCATCGTCGTCATCCACCAGGAGAAGTGGGTGCACCGCCAGACGCGGCGCAGGGCGTCGTCGGAGTACGCGTCGGCCAACGCCGGATCGCCGGAGCGCAGCATGGCGACCAGGGCCTGGCTGAGCAGGGTGACGTCGGCGATCGCCAGGTTGAGGCCCTTGGCGCCGGTCGGCGGCACGATGTGCGCGGCGTCGCCGGCCAGGAAGACCCGCCCGTGCCGCATCGGCGTCTGCACGTAACTGCGCATCGGCAGCACGCTCTTGTCGGTGATCGGGCCGGGGTTGAGCTTCCAGCCGTCCTGGCCGTGCCCGAGGCGGGTGGCCAGCTCCTCCCAGATCCGCTCATCCGACCACGAGGCCGGGTCGGTGCCGTTCGGGACCTGTAGATAGAGCCGGCTCACGGTAGGGGAACGCATGGAATGAAGAGCAAAACCGTTCTGGTGCCAGGCGTAGATCAGCTCATCGGTGGACGGGGCGACATCGGCCAGAATTCCGAGCCAGGAGTACGGATACACGCGCTCGAAATGCTCGGCCGGCACCGCCTGACGGCTCGGCCCGAACGACCCGTCGCAGCCGGCGATCACCTCGGCGTCGAGCCGCTGAGTCGCACCCGCCGAGTCGATGTAGGTCACGTAGGGGCGGTCGGTCTCCACGTCATGGAGGGCAACGTCGGTCACCTCGTACCGGACATCGGCCGTGCCCGCCGCGACCAGGTCCTTCTGCACCTCGGTCTGCCCGTAGACCCAGACCGTGCGGCCGGTCAGGTCGACGAAATCGAGGTGGTGCCGCTCGCCGGCGAAGTTGAGGTAGATGCCGCGGTGCTCGTCGCCCTCCGCGCGCAAGCGGTCGCCCAGCCCCACCTCGGTGAGCAGATCGACGCTGGACTGCTCGAGGATGCCGGCCCGGATGCGGGACGCGACGTAATCCTGCGAACGGGTCTCGAGGACCACCGATTCGACGCCCCCGCGGGCGAGCAGATGGGACAACAGAAGGCCCGCCGGGCCGGCGCCGATGATGGCGACCTGGGTACGCATGCCTCCAGACAACCCGCCCGTGCCCCGCTCCGGCAAGGCTCTATTTCCATTGGCCGGAAGACAGGACCCGGCTGATACCCTGCGTCGCGACCTGCAGCGCCGACACCAGGCGGGCGCGTTCCCGGCGCAGGTCGGGCACGACCATGCCGAGCGCCGCGACCACCTCGCCGGCCGGCCCGCGCACCGGCACCGCCACCGAGCAGGCGCCGAGGCTCATCTCCTCGCCGGTGGTGGCAAACCCCTCGGCGCGCACTCTCCGGAGCTGTTCCAACAGCCGGGCGGGCTGCGTGATGGTGTACGGCGTGACCCGGTTCAGCCGCCCGAGCACCTCCAGGCGCACGTGTTCCGGCGCGTAGGCGAGCAGCACCTTGCCCACCCCGGTGGCGTGCATCGGCAGCCGTGACCCGACCTTGCTGACCACCGGCACCGACACGTGCCCGGAGAGCCGGTCGACATACAGCACCTCGCACCCGTCCCGCACCGCCAGATGCACGGTGGCGAGGGTGGCGCCGTAGAGGTCGTGCAGGAACGGCGAGGCGGCCTGCCGCAGCCCGGCCTGCACCGGCGCGAGCAGCCCGAGGTCCCACACCCGCCGGCCGATGACGTAATCGCCCGATTCGAGCCGGGCGAGCGCACCCCACTTGTGCAGCTCGCCGACGAGCCGATGGGCGGTGGCCAGGGGCATGCCGGCCCGCCGGGCCAGGCTGCTGAGGGAGAGCGCCCGATGGTCCGGGTCGAACGCCCCGAGCAGATCGAGGGCCCGCGAGGTGACGCTCGCCGACATGGCCGTCCTTCCGTCCAATGGAAGGCAAGTATCGCGCCCGCAGCCCGCGGGGGAATAGCGTCGGTTTCGTGACGATCACCCAGGCGGACATCGACCGCGAGATCCTGGCCGGTCAGGCGGGCCCGCACGAGGACCAGCCGCGCCTCGACTACCCGCCGTACCGCAGCAGCATCCTGCGCCACCCCACCAAGGCGCTGCACCCGATCGACCCGGAGGGCGTCGAGCTGTGGGCCCCGGTCTTCGGGCACACCGACGTGGCCGAGGCCGAGGCCGACCTGACCATCCAGCACTCGGGCGAGCCGCAGGGCTCCCGGATCGTGGTGGCCGGCCGGGTCGTCGACGGCGACGGCCTCCCGGTGGCCCACCAACTGGTGGAGATCTGGCAGGCGAACGCGGCGGGCCGCTACGCCCACCTGCGCGACCAGCACCCGGCGCCGCTCGACCCGAACTTCTCCGGGCAGGGCCGCTGCCTCACCGACGCCGACGGCTACTACCGGTTCCAGACGATCCAGCCGGGGCCGTACCCGTGGCGCAACCACCTCAACGCGTGGCGGCCGGCGCACATCCACTTCTCACTGTTCGGCACGGATTTCACGCAGCGCCTGATCACCCAGATGTATTTTCCGGGCGACCCGCTGTTCGGCCTGGACCCGATCTTCCAGTCGGTGACCGACCCGAAGGCGCGGGAGATGCTGATCGCGAAGTACGACCATGACCTGACGTCGCCGGAATACAGCCTCGGCTACCGTTGGGACATCGTGCTCACCGGCAGCCACCGCACCCCGCTCGACACCGATGAGGCACCGGCATGACCGCCTGCACCGAGCTGCAGTTCCGTGAGTTGCCCGCTCAGGCCGCAGGCGAGGGCCAGAAGGGCATGCCTAAGGAGGGCACAGTATGAGCGCCGCCCCGGGCCAGACCGTAGGGCCCTTCTTCCACCTCGGGCTTCCGTACGAGCGGGGCCATGAGCTGGTGCCGCCGGGCCGCGCGGACGCGATCCGGCTGCACGGCCGGGTGTTCGACGGCAGCGGCGTGCCGGTGCCGGACGCGATGATCGAGATCTGGCAGCCCGGCCCCGACGGCCAGGTGCTGCAGGAGCCCGGCTCGATCCGGCGCGACGGCTGGACGTTCACCGGTTTCGGCCGCGCCGCCACCGACCCCGAGGGCCACTACTGGTTCTCGACGCTCGAGCCCGGCCCCTCGTCGCCCGGCAAGCCGGCCTTCTTCGCGGTGGCGGTGTTCGCCCGCGGCCTGCTCGACCGCCTGTTCACCCGCGCCTACCTCTCTGATCCGCAGGGCGCCGACGCTCTGCTCGACTCGGTCGCCGCCGACCGCCGCGACACGCTGATCGCCACCCGCGACGACGTCGGCTACGTCTTCGACATCCACCTGCAGGGCCCCAAGGAGACGGTCTTCCTGAGCTTCCCGAGGCACCGCGGCATCTGGGCATGACCGGCGGGCTGCTGTGGCCGGGCGAGCACCGCGCCGGTGAACTCTTCAGCGACGAGGCGGTCGTCGTGGCGATGGTTCGCGTCGAGGAGGCGTGGCTGGGGGCCGTCACCGGCGCCGGCCACGACCTCTCCGGCCTGGTCGGGCCGGCCGACCTGCCTCGCCTGGCCCGTGACGCCGAGGGCGGCGGCAACCCGGTCATCCCGCTGGTCAAGCTGCTGCGCAAACGTGCCGGCCCGGCCGTCGCCGAGGCCCTGCACACCGGCCTGACCAGCCAGGACGTCCTGGACACCGCCATCGTCCTCAACCTCGTCGCGGCCATCGCCCGGATCAAGGCGGACCTGTCGGTGCAGATCGGCGAGGTGGCCTACCTCGCCGAACGGCACCGCGCGACCCGGATGGCCGGGCGCACCCTCACCCAGCACGCCATCCCGATCACCTTCGGGCTCAAGGCGGCCGGCTGGCTGCACGGCCTGCTCGACGCCCGCGACATCCTCGACGGCGCGGCCGAGCTGCCGATCCAGATCGGCGGGGCGGCCGGCAGCCTGGCCGCGCCCACCGTCCTGGCCGGCTCCCCGGAACGCGCCCTCGCCCTCGTCGCCGCCGCGGCCGCCGACCTCGGCCTGCCGGTCCGCGCGCCCTGGCACACCACCCGGGCCCCGCTGACCCGGGCCGCCGACGCGTTCGTCACCTGCACCGACGCCTGGGGCAAGATCGCCAACGACGTGCTCCTCGGCAGCCGCCCCGAGCTGGGCGAACTGTCCGAACCGGCGGTCGAGGGCCGGGGCGGCTCGTCGGCGATGCCGCAGAAACAGAACCCGGTCCTGTCCGTCCTGATCCGCCGGGCCGCCCTCACCGCGCCGCAGCTGGCCGCCACCCTGCACCTGGCCGCGGCCGAGGCGGTCGACGAGCGCCCGGACGGCTCCTGGCACGTCGAGTGGCCCACCCTGCGCACGCTGGCCCGCCGCACCGTCGTGGCCGCGTCGCAGACCGCCGAGCTCCTGGCCGGCCTGCAGGTCGACGCCGAGCGGATGGCCGCCACCCTGGCCGCGGCCCGCCCCGGCATCGACGCCGAGCGCGCCAAGATGGGCGACGACGGCCCCTACCTGGGCGCCACCGACCAGATCATCGACGGCGCCCTCGAACGAGCCCAGGGCAAACCGTGCTGACCGCTGTCGCCCGCCGCGACACGGCCGGCGAAGCCGCGGAGGGGAAGCCATGCTGACCGCAGTCACCCTGGTCGATGCGCCCGATCGGCCGCTGCTGCTGCTCGGGCCGTCGCTCGGCACCTCGATCGAGACCCTCTGGGGGCGTTGTGCGGCGCTGCTGCACGGCAACTACCACGTGGTCGGCTGGGAACTGCCGGGTCACGGCCGTGGCGCGCCGGCAACGGACGACTTCGACCTGGCCGGCCTCGCCACGGAGGTGCTCGAGCTGGCCGACCGGGTGCGGCCGGGCGCCACCTTCCGATACGCCGGGGACAGCGTCGGCGGAGCGGTCGGCCTGCAACTGTTGCTGGACGCGCCGGCCCGGGTCGAGTCGGCGGTGCTGCTCTGCACGGCCGCGAAGATCGGCGAGAGCGACGGCTGGTTGCAGCGGGCCGAGACGGTCCTCGCGGCGGGCACCGAGGCGGTGGTGGCGGGTTCGATCGAGCGCTGGTTCGGGCCCGGTTTCACCGAGCGTGAGCCGGCCGCGGCCGAAGCGCTGCTCGACGTGCTGCGCGGCACCGACGCGGAAAGCTATGCCCTGGTGTGTGTGGCTCTGGCGATGTTCGACGTCCGGGACCGGCTCGGCGAGATCATCGCGCCGGTTCTGGCGATCGCCGGGGCCGAGGACCAGCCCACCCCGCCGGACGGCCTGAAGTTCATCGCCGAACGCGTGCGGAATGGCCGGTTCGCCGCACTCGACGGCGTCGCCCACCTGGCGCCGGCCGAACAGCCGGCCACGGTGGCGTCGCTGATCGACGAGCATTTCGCCCGGGGACGGCAGAGACCGTCCGCCGGCTCGACCCGGAGCAGTCGGATAGTGCGGCGCTCCCCGGCCGACCGGGCGATCCGGTCGGCTCGGCAGATGCTCGCGCAGGGGCCGCCGGCTGAACCTTTGCCGGCGGAGAGCCGTCCGGGGGAGCGCACGCTCGACGAGACCCGGGCGGCCGGCATGACGGTGCGCCGCGCGGTCCTGGGCGACGAGCACGTCGACCGGGCGGTCGCCGGGACGACCCCGTTCACGCAGGATTTTCAGGACCTCATCACGGCGTACGCCTGGGGGGAGATCTGGACCCGCCCGGGCCTGGACCGCCGCAGTCGCTCGATGATCACCCTGACCGCGCTGATCGCTCTCGGCCACCACGACGAGCTCGCCATGCACGTGCGCGCCGCGCGGACCAACGGCCTCACCGACGACGAGATCATGGAAGTGCTGCTGCAGTCGGCGATCTACTGCGGCGTGCCGGCCGCGAACACCGCGTTCCGCATCGCGCAGCGGGTGCTTGCCGAGCTGTAGACCCGCATCGACGGGCCGGGCCGTCGCCCGGCCCTTTGTCATGCCCTGCTGACGAAGTACCGTCGCACCTGCTCAACACCGTTTCTAGGACTTCCGTTAACGATTAACTTCCAGGATTGACAAACAACTCCCCGGCGGGAAGCCTGAGACCGTCACCACAGCAGGGGAGCGACAGTGAAACCGAAATCAGGGATATTTCCGTCTTTGTTGGCCGCGACGCTGATCGTCGCCGGCTGCAGCTCAGGCGGCGGGAGCACGTCCGCCTCGGCCGGCGAAGCGATCACGCTGACCAGCACCACGCCCGCGGCCACCGGCGACATCGACAAGGTCACCTGGGCGCTGCCGAGCGGCGAGCCGACCTCGCTCGACCCCGCCAAGACCGGCGACTACTCGGCGAACTCGGTCGAGACCAACCTCTGCGAGAGCCTGCTGCGCCTGCAGCCCGACTTCTCCACCGCTCCCGGCCTGGCCAAGTCGGTGACCCAGAAGGACGCGACCACGGTCGTCATCACCCTGCAGGACGGCGTCACGTTCTGGGACGGCGCGGCGATGACCGCCGACGACGTGGTCTACAGCCTCGAGCGCAACCGGGACCCGAAGCTCGCCTCCTACAGCGCACACGTCTTCGCCAACGTCGCGAGCATCGGCAAGACCGGCCCGCTCGAGGTGACGGTCAAATTCCGTACGCCCGATGTGCAGTTCATCCCCGACCTGGCCGGCGTGCCCGGCGCGATCATCGAGAAGGCCTTCGCGTCGAAGGCGGGGGAGAAGTTCGGCACCCCGACCGGCGGCCTGATGTGCACCGGCCCGTTCCAGCTCGGCGCCTGGCAGACCGGGCAGAAGATCGAGCTGAAGCGCTACGACGGCTACTGGGGCACCAAGGCCAAGGCCGCCACCTTCGACTTCGTCTTCATCACCGACGACTCGACGCTGACCAGCACGCTGCTCGCCGGCGAGGTCGACGGCGTCTACGAGGCGCCGGTCGGCAGCCTGGCCGCCCTGCGCAAGACCACCGCCGGCAAGCTCTACTTCGGTCCCAGCACCGAGACGGTCAGCCTCGGCCCGGTCGCCGCCGACGGCCCGGCCGCCGACGCCCGCATCCGGCAGGCCCTCGACCTCGCCATCGACAAGAACACGATCATCACGAGCGTCCTCAAGGGCGCCGGCACCCCGCTCAAGACCTTCACCCCGCCGCTGGTCTGGCAGGGCAGCACGGCCAAGAACATTTACGACGAGGGGTACGCCGCCCTGCCCGACACGAGCAAGGCCGACCTCGACGCCGCGAAGAAACTCGTGGCCGCGGCCGCCCCGAGCCGCACCACCCTGGTCGTGGCGGTCCCGGCCGGCAACCAGGCGCTGCTGCAGACCGCCACCATCACCCAGGCGGCCGCCCAGCAGATCGGCCTGACCGTCACGATCAAACAGATGCAGCCGGGTGAGTACGCCGGCATGTTCTACGACCCGTCGCTGCGGGCCGGCATCGACTTCGTCGCGACCACCGGCTACCTCGAGGTGCCCGGCGCGCTCTACTACGCGCCCGGCTTCGTGATCAAGGGCGCCCAGTTCAACTGGACCGGCTACGACGACCCGGCGGTCACCCAGAAGGTCGTCGCCGCGGTGTCGGCCACCGACCCGGCCGAGTCGGCCAGGCAGTTCGTGGCCGCGCAGGCGATCTTCGGACCGGCGAAGCTGCAGATCACCCTGGCCGAGCAGTACAACCGCCTGTTCCTCGGCAAGCGCATCACCGGCGCCCCGGCCAGCTTCTCCTACATCAGTACGGCCTGGGCCGCCCAAGTCGGGGCAGCATGATCGGCTTTGTCGGGCGCAAGCTCGCCGGGATGCTGGGCACGGTTCTCGTCGCCAGCTTCGTCATCTACGGGGCGCTCTACCTCGCGCCCGGTGATCCGGCCAGCCTGCTCGCCGGGGGCCACGAGATGACACCGCAGGCGCTGGCCGCGATCCGGGCCCAGTACCACCTGGACGACCCGTTCCTGGTGCAGTACTGGCGGTGGCTCTCCGGCGTGCTGACCGGGCATCTCGGCGACTCGCTGGTGTTCAGGGAACCGGTCGGGCAGCTGATCGGAGCTCGTCTGCTCACCACGGTGGTGCTGGTGGCGTACGCATCAATCCTGATCTTGGGGGTTGGTGTCCTGTCCGGGATCGTGGCGGCCGTCGGTGGCCGGATCGCCGACGCGGCCGTCACCGTGACCACGACGGTGCTGATGGCCGCGCCCGCGTTCGTCGCCGCCATCGTGCTGATCTGGATCTTCGCGACGAAGCTGTCGTGGTTCCCGGTCTACGGCTCAGGCACCGGTTTCGGCGACCGGATCCACCACCTCACGCTGCCGGCCCTCGCGCTCAGCGCCGGCTACCTCGCCTACGTCTCCCGGATCACCCGGGCCGAGGTGCGCGCTTCGTTCGGTTCGGAGCACGCGGTCGCGGCCCGGGCCCGGGGCATCCGGCGCGGCCTCGTCCTGCGCCGGCACGTGCTGCGCAACGCGGCCGGCCCGGTGCTCGCGGTCTCCGGCATCACCGTGGCCGGCCTGTTCGCCGGCACCGCCATCGCCGAACAGGCCTTCGGCGTCAGCGGCCTCGGATCACTGCTCGTGCAGAGCGCGGCCCGCCAGGACCTGGTCGTCGTGCAGGTGCTCGCGCTGCTCCTGGTCGTCGCGTTCGTCGTGGTCAACATGCTCGTCGACGTGGCCAACGCGCTGCTGGACCCACGTCTGCTCCGTTCTGGGGAGGGCGGATGACGCTCGCTCTTGCTGCGCTGTTTCGTTCTGGGGAGGCCGTATGACGCTCGCTCTTGCTGCGCCGCTGGGGCTTCCCGCCCGGCGGCTGGCCTCGCTCGGCTGGGCCTCGTCGCTCGCCTCCGCGGTCTGCGTGCTGATCGTCCTGGTTGCGGTCTTTGCGCCCTGGATCGTTCCGCACGACCCCAACGCGGTCGATCCGCTCAATGCCTACGCCGGTTTCTCGGCGGCGCACCCGCTCGGCACCGACGACCTCGGCCGGGACCTGTTGTCCCGGCTCATCGCCGGGTCGCGTACCAGCCCGGCCGGCCCGCTCCTGGTGATCCTCCTGTCCGGTGTGGCCGGCACCGCCCTCGCCGTGTCGGCCGCGTGGATCGGTGGCTGGTTCGACGCGGCCGTGTCCCGGGTGCTCGACATCCTGTTCGCGTTCCCCGGGCTGGTCCTGGCTATCACCGTGACCGCGCTGTTCGGCGCCGGCTTCGTCGCGCCGGTGGTGGCGTTGTCCCTGGCCTACGTGCCGATCCTGGCCCGGGTGATGCGGGCTGCGGCGCTGCGCGAACGAGCGCTGCCCTACGTGGAGGCGCTCCGGGTGCAAGGTTTCTCCGGCTGGCACATCTGCCGCCGCCACCTGCTGCCGAACCTGGCGCCACTGCTGGTGGTGCAGGCCGCGATCAGCTTCGGGTACGCCATGATCGACCTCGCGTCGATCTCGTTCCTCGGCCTCGGGTTGCAGCCGCCGGCTGCCGATTGGGGCTTGATGATCGCCAATGGACAGCCGTCGATCCTGGCTGGGTTCCCGCAGCAGTCGATCGCGGCGGCGGCGGCGGTGGTTGTCACGGTGGTCGCGTTCACGGTGGTCGCGGAACGGATGGCCGCCCGATGAGCGCAACGTCAGACCGCCGGGCCCACGTGTTGGGGCCGACGATCGTTAGTGGGGCGAACGTTAGTGCGGCGAACGTTAGTGGGGCGAACGTTAGTGCCGCGAACGTTAGTGGGGCGAACGTTAGTGCCGCGAACGTTAGTGGGACGAACGTTAGTGGGACGAACGTTAGTGCGACTAACGTTCGGGAGGCGAACGGTCGGGATGTCCTTCTCGAGTTCGAGGGGCTTCGCGTTGAGGTGCCTACGCCGGTTGGGCCGCGGCCGGTTCTGCGGTCGGTGTCGCTGGCGATCGCCGCCGGTGAGGCCGTCGGGCTTGTCGGCGAGAGCGGCTCCGGCAAGTCGATGACCGCGAGGTCCGTGCTCGGCATGCTGCCCGCCGGGGCGACCCGCTCCGGCGCGGTGAGATTCCGGGGCGCCGAAATCGGTGGCCTCGACGCAGCCGGCCTGCGTCGCCTGCGGTCGCGTGACGTCGCCATGGTTTTCCAGGACCCGCGGGCGACCGTCAACCCGGTGCGCACCGTCGGCGACTTCCTCACCGAGGTGCTGCGCGAACGCGGCCTGTCGCGGCCCGCCGCGCTGGCGAAGGCCGGCGGGATCCTCGAGGACATCGGCGTCGACCACCTCCGGCGCCGGTTGAAGCAGCGCCCCTACGAACTCTCCGGCGGCCTGCTGCAACGGGTCGTGATCGCCGCCGCCCTGGCCGGCGAGCCGGACCTGATCCTGGCCGACGAGCCGACCACCGCCCTCGATGTCACCACCCAGGAGGAGGTGGTGGCGATCCTCGACGAGCAACGGCGGCAGCGGGGGACCGCGCTGCTGTTCATCTCCCACGACCTGGAGCTGGCGACGGCCGTGTGCGACCGGATCGCGGTCATGTACGCGGGCGAGATCGTCGAGATCCTCCCGGCCGCGCAGCTGCACGAGGCGGCGCGGCATCCGTACACGAAGGCGCTGCTGCGGGCCCGCCCCGGCTCGGTGCCACCGGGGGAGCGGCTGCAGACCGTGCCCGGCGTCCCACAGTCGGCCATCGACGCGCCCCCGGGCTGCGTGTTCGCCGATCGTTGCCCGGTTGCCGAGAGCATCTGCCGCACGGTCGTCCCGGCGCTGGTCGGCGGCGTCGCTTGTCACCTGGAGGGGGTGTCGTGATTCTCGAGGTGAACGACCTGCGCAAAGTGTTCCACCGTGACGAAGTCGCGGTGGACGGGGTGAGCTTCGCCGTTCCGGTCGGCGGCTCCCTCGCGATCGTCGGTGAGTCCGGCTCGGGCAAGACGACCTGCGCCCGGATTGTCGCCGGCCTGGAGCACGCGACTTCTGGAACGATCCAGCTCGGCGACTTGTCGCCTAAATCGGGCAGGAAGGAGAAAGCGCGCGTCGTCCAGATGGTCTTCCAGGACCCGTACCAGTCGCTGGATCGTCGTCAGACGGTCTCGAGCTGTCTCGGCGAGATCCTCGACTTCCACAGCGATCTCGACAAGTCGCAGCGAGCCGAGAAGATCAAGGACCTGCTCGATCTGGTCGGGCTGGATCAGCGCTACGCCACCGCGCTGCCGAAGCAGCTCTCCGGCGGCCAGCGCCAGCGGGTGGCCATCGCGCGGGCCCTCGCCCCGTTGCCCCGCCTGCTGATCCTCGACGAGGCGGTGGCCGCGCTGGACGTCTCCATCCAGGCCCAGATCCTGAATCTGCTGGTGGATGCGCGGGCGGCGACGGGCGTCGGCTACCTGTTCATCACCCACGACCTGTCGGTGGTGCGGCACGTCTGCGACGACGTCATCGTCATGCGCCGCGGCCAGGTCGTCGAACGCGGCCCGGTCGAGAAGGTCCTCGGCGACCCCACCCACGACTACACGAAGAAGCTGGTCGGCTCGATCCCGCGCCCCGGCTGGGTGCCGGCGAGGGGCAGCACCCGTGACTGACCTACAACTGATCGAGCAGCGCCTCGGCCGCCGTCCGGACCAGGCCGCCGCTCGCGATCGGCAGCTGGAGCTCGGCCATCGTCGAGTTGCCGAGGGCCAGGCACCACAACCCGTACGCCGCGGAACGCCGCTTCACCGCCGGCGCGTCCGGGTACTCGGCGGCGATCGCGTCGTCGATCGTGTCCACCGCGCCCAGGTACTGCGCCTGCATGATCGCGCGGATCCGCTCGTCGGTGATGCCGGCCGTGATCAGCTCGCGGATCACCGTGTCGTCGTCGCTGATCGGCAGGAAGCCGGACCCGAACAGGTAGTCCATCACGATCGGCAGCTTCGCCGGGCCGTCGGCCTTGGCGACCGCGCCGGTGAACTCGGACTCGTAGCCGGTGTAGAGCCACGACGCGAACGACCGCAGCAAATCGTCCCGGTTGCCGACGTAGTGCCGCACGTGACTGCGGCTCAGCCCGGACTCCTCGGCGACACGTTCCAGAGTCGTACCGGCCAGGCCGTTCTTGCGCAGGCAGCGGCCGGTGGCCTGCATGATCTGCTCGGTCCGCTCGGTAGCCATGCTCGGGCGACCCATGCCTGCTCCTGTCTTTGCGGTTAAGAAGAACTCTAATTGATTGTCATTGCGACGAAGAACGGAGTCACCCATGAACCTCCCCGACCCCCGACTGGCGTTCGCCTTCGAGGCCCGGGTCGACGTCGCGGAGTCGCTGGACGTCGGCGGGGGCCTCATGTTCACCCCGATCACGGGCGGGACGGTGGCCGGGCCGCGGCTCAACGGCGTGGTCCTCTCCGGCGGCGGCGACTGGTCCACCACCCGCGGCACGACCAC
This sequence comes from Actinoplanes sp. NPDC026619, assembly GCF_040638295.1. Taxonomy (NCBI): domain Bacteria; kingdom Bacillati; phylum Actinomycetota; class Actinomycetes; order Micromonosporales; family Micromonosporaceae; genus Actinoplanes; species Actinoplanes sp. NPDC026619. Next base: position 18,231 of record NZ_JBEZYA010000046.1, on the reverse strand, counting down.
CGAACTGGACGCGCGCTACCTGCTGCGAGCCGACGACGGCACGGTCATCGACATCGTCAACCGCGGCTTCTGGCGGGCCGATCCGGACATCGAGCGCCGCGTCGACGCCGGCGAGGACATCCCGGAGACCGAGTACTACTACCGCACCAGCCCGGTCTTCCGCACCGACGCGGAACAGCACCACTGGCTGACCGAGTCGGTCTTCGTCGGGCTGGCCCGCGGCGAGGCCGGCCAGGTGTGCATCCGCTTCTTCGAGGTGCTCTGAGATGACGATCGAGATCCACCGCACCGGCCCCGGGCCGCTCTCTCCGGACGCCACCCAGCACATGGTGCGGATGCGCGACGGTGTCCGGCTCGCGACCGATGTATATCTGCCGGCCGACACATCTACACCGGGCCCGACGATCCTGACCCGGCTGCCGTACGACAAGACCGGCGAGTACACGTTCATGCCGAAGGTCGCCGCCTGGTTCACCGCCCACGGCTACCGGATGGTCGTGCAGGACGTACGCGGAAAGTTCCGCTCCGAGGGGGAGACGCTGCTGTTCGTCAACGAGACGTACGACGGCTACGACACCATCGAGTGGATCACCCATCAGGACTGGTCCGACGGCGTCGTCGGGATGTGGGGCGACTCGTACTACGGCTACACCCAGTGGGCCGCCGCGTCGTCCGCGCACCGCGCGCTCAAGGCCATGGTCCCGCGGGTCACCGGCACCCGCCTCGGCGAGCTGCCGATTCCGGTCCCGGGCCGGCGCACCCACGACGTGGAGATGTCCGTTCACCGCTTCTACCCGCTGTCGATGTTCCACGACCGCGACATGCTCGAGTGGGAACTCGACTGGTCGCGGCGCCCCCTCGCGGCCGCGGTCGAGGAGTTCTTCCAGGCCGTGGGTTCTAGAAGTGCCTCCTACGACTTATGGTTCCCGCACCCGGTGAGTTTGCGAAGGTTCCCGGCCGGCAGCCCGTTCGATGCCCCCGCAGTTCCAGTACTCCTGACCCTCGGGTGGTGGGACAACTGCGCACCCTGGCAGTGGTCCGACTATCGCGAGCTAGAACAGCGGCCGGCATGGTTGCAGAACACCTTCCTGCTGCTGGAAGCCATCGACCACGAGAACAACAGCCATTTCGACCCGCACGCGACCCGCGACGAGTCCTGGATGAACCGCTATCTCGGACCGGCGGCCGAGTTCTTCGACGTCTTCCTCCGCGGCGAGGCCGCGACGATCCCCAAGGTCCGCTGGCAACTCGCGAACTCCGGCGACCCCACCTTGCGCGAGGCGACGGCCTGGCCCCCTTCAGCTGTACGCGAGAAGCAGTTTCATCCCCATCCCGATCGCACCCTGCTGCTCGATCCCGCCGGGGCGCCCACTGAACAGGGCTGGGTCCACGACGCGGCATCGCCGGTGCCCTCCCCGGCCCACGACCCGTTCTCCTTCCTGGCCGAAACCCCCGACGAGCGCGACCTCGCCGCCCGCGCCGACGTCCTGTCGTTCACCACCGCCCCCGTCACCAACCCGCTGGACCTGGTCGGCCCGATCGCGGTAACCGCCACCGTCGGCTCGGACGGCCCCGAGATGGACCTGTTCGCCCGCCTCGCCGACGTCGCACCGGACGGCTCGTCCCACCTGATCGCCCGCGGCCAGCAGACGATCCTCGACCCCGGCCGCGACTTCGAGGTGGAGATCGACCTGGGCCACGTCGGCTACCGCCTGCTACCCGGGCACGCGCTGCGCCTGACCCTGGCCAGCAGCGACGCCCCCGAGTTCATCCCCGCCCCCGGCACCGGCGAGCACCGCTGGCTGGCCGCCACCACCGAGCCCAACCACCAGCACGTCCGGCTGGGCGGCCCGAGCGGCTGCCGACTGACCATCACCGTCCTCTGAGAGGCCCCGCATGTCCTCCTACACCGAGCTCTCCGCCACCGAGATCGCCGAAGCGATCCGCACCGGCGTGGTCTCCGCCCTCGCCGTCACCGAGGCCCACCTGGCCCGCATCGCCGAGGTCAACCCGGCGGTGAACGCCGCCACCGTGGTCCTGGCCGACCGGGCCCGCGAGGCGGCGGCCGCCCAGGACGCCCGGATCGCCGCCGGCGAGCAGGCCGGCCCGCTCGCCGGCGTGCCCATCTCGGTCAAGGAGAACATCGACCTGACCTGGTCGGCGACCACCTCGGGCCTGCCGTGGGCCACCGAGCACCTCCCGCCGGCCCACGCGAGCTTCGTGACCAAGCTCCTCGACGCCGGAGCGATCCCGGTCGCCCGGGGCAACATGCCCGACATCGGGCTGCGCTGGGACACCGACAACGACCTGTACGGCCGCACCTTCAACCCGTGGGACCGCGGCCGGGTGCCCGGCGGGTCGAGCGGCGGCGATGCGGTGATCGTGGCGACCGGCATGGCCGCGGCCGGCCTCGGCAACGACTACGGCGGCTCGCTGCGCCTGCCCGCCCACGCGGCCGGCATCGTGGCCCTGCGCCCGTCGGCCGGCCGGGTGCCCGCCCCCACCCGGCAGATCACCCCGGTCGACCTGTCCCTGCAGGCGTTCGCCGTGAACGGCCCGCTGGCCCGTACCGTCGCCGATCTTGACCTGCTCTTCGGGGTGATGCACGGCGCCGACGACGTCGACCCGTGGAGCGTGACCGTGCCGCACCCGTCGTCCTACGACGGCCCGCGCCGGGTCGCGGTGACCGCCGACCCGGCCGGCTGGGGTGTCGAGCCGCAGGTGGCCGCGGCCGTCCGTGCCGCCGCCGACGCGCTGGCCGCGGCCGGCTGGCAGGTCGAGGAGGCCGAGCCGCCGCAGGTGGACCGCTGCGCCACCCTCTGGCGGCAGATCTCCGCCTCCGAGATGGGCCCCGGCCTGCTCACCCCCGGCGTGTTCCCGGGTCCGCTGTCGGCCGGCACCGTGAAGTACTTCGCCGACAACGTGGCCGGCGTGGAACTGCTCGACACGGCGCCCGCCTACGCCGCCGCCTGGGCCGAGCGGCACGCCCTGGCCGCGCTGTGGCGGCAGTTCCACACCCGCTACCCGGTCGTGCTCGGCCCGGTCACCACCGCGGCGATGCCGGCGATCGGCTGGGACCTCACCGGCCCCGAGGCGACCACCGAGCAGTGGCGCCAGCACCGCCTCCTGGTCACCGCGAACTTCCTCGGCCTGCCCGCAGTCGCGGTGCCGACCGGCCTCGCCGACGGCCGCCCCCAGGGCGTCCAGGTGATCTCCCGTTTGCACGGCGAGCACATCGCCCTGGCCGCCGCCCGCGACATCGAGGCCGCCCGCGGCGCCCTGACTCCGATCGACCCGCGCCCCTGAACCGGGTGGCGGCCGGCCCGCGCGGGGACGGCCGCCACCCCCTTTCTCTGCTTGAATGATCGGATGCTGCGGACCTTTCCGGCCGGCTTCCTCTGGGGCACCGCCAGCGCCGGCCACCAGATCGAGGGCGACAACACCACCAGCGACACCTGGTTCGCCGAGCGGGTGACACCGACGGTGTTCCAGGAGCCGTCCGGCCAGGCCTGCGACGGCTACCGGCTCTGGCGCGAGGACGTCGATCTCGCCGCCGGGCTGGGCGTCTCGGCCTACCGCTTCTCGGTGGAGTGGTCCCGGGTCGAGCCGGCCGAGGGAGAGTTCTCAGCCGACGCGCTCGTCCACTACGGGGCCATCGCCGACCGGTGCGCCGAGCACGGCATGGCCGCGGTGGTGACGTTCAACCACATGACGTCGCCGCACTGGTTCGCCGCCCGCGGCGGCTGGCTCGACCCCGAGGCGCCTTCGTACTTTGCTCGTTACTGCGATCGGGTCATGGCCGCGTTCGGTGACCGGATCGCCATCGCGGTCACGCTGAACGAGCCGAACCTGCCCAGCCTGCTGAGCTGGCTCGCCATCCCCGACGTCGTGCACGACCTGGAACGCGCCACCCTCGAAGCCGCGGCCGCCGCCGCCGGCGTCCCGCGTTACCGGCTGACCAACGTCATCCTCCCGGAGGACATGGACGCGATGGGCGACGGCATGACCGCCGGCCACCGCGCCGCCCGCGCCGCGATCAAGGCCCGCCGCCCCGACCTGCCGGTCGGCTTCTCCCTGGCCGTCGTCGACGACCAGGTGATCGGCGACGACCCGGCGGTGCGCGACCGCAAACGCGCCGAGGTGTACGCGAGGTGGCTCGACCTGGCCCGCGAGGACGACTACATCGGCGTGCAGAACTACGAGCGGCTCTACTACGACGCCAAGGGCGAGGTCGACGAGTCCGGCGCCCCGGCCGGCGCGGCCCCGCTGTCCAGCGTGGACCCGCGCTCACTGGGCGAGGCGGTCCGCTACGCCCACGCCGCCACCGGCGTCCCGGTCCTGGTGACCGAGCACGGCTTCAACACCGAGGACGACACCCGCCGCGTCGAGTTCATCGAGGCGTCCCTGGCCGGCCTGGCCCAGGCCGTCCACGACGGCGTCCCGGTCCGCGGCTACTTCCACTGGACCCTGATGGACAACTTCGAGTGGGTCTTCGGCTACGGCCCGAAACTGGGCCTGCATGCGGTCGACCGGAAGACCTTCGCCCGCACGCCGAAGCCCAGCGCCGCCGCCTTCGCGGCAATCGCCCGCGCGAACGGCGTGTGACCGGCCGGTCATCTTCAGGGGCGGGGGAACTGCACGCTCGGCTTGTCGCGCATGTAGTCGGCCACCGTGTTCCAGACCGCTGGGTTGACCGTGCCGTGGTCCATGTGCTGGGTGGTCTGCGGCCAGTCGGTGTCGGCGAGGTAGCCGGCCACCACGATTGTGGTGGTGCCGAGGATCAGGGCGGCGGTCTTGGAGCTGTCGGTGGTGCCGGTCTTGCCGAAGACCGGGTGGCCCACGACGCCGCGTGACTGCGGCGCGGTGCCGCCCCCGCCGCAGCTGCCGGTCTGGGCCGCGTCGCCGACCGGGCAGCGGGCCGCGTCGACGGCCTGGCGGGCCACCTCGGTCGTGACCACCTGCTTGCAGCTGGACGCGCCGACGTCGATCTTCCCGCCGTCCTGGTCGAGGATCTGGTTGATCGGCGTCGGCGTGCAGTACTGGCCGTCGGCGGCCAGCGTGGCGTACGCGTTGGCCAGGTCCAGCGGGGTCGACTCGGAGACGCCCAGGGTGAACGCGCCCCACTGCTCGGCGTTGCCCGGCTCGGCCAGCAGCGCGTCGCCGGACGAGCGGAACTGGATGCCGAAGTCCCGCGCCGTCTGGACCACGTTCTGTGCGCCGACCTGCTCCTCCAGCGGCACGAAGTACGTGTTCACCGAGTGCCCGAACGCCGACCACATGTTGTAGGTGCCGGCCTCGCTCTCACCCGCGTTGCCCGGGCAGTAGAAGTGTGTGCCGGGGCAGGCGGCCGGGCTGTTCGACTGGACGATGTAATGCGTCTTCGCCAGCTTCTCCGCCTTGATCGTCTTGGTCAGCGGGATGCCCTGCTTCAACGCGGTGACCATGGTGAACATCTTGAAGGTCGAGCCGGCCTGATAACCGTCGACGTCGCTGATGATCGGGTTGGTGGTGTTGGGGTAGGTGCCCTTGAGGTGCTTGGCGGCCTTCTTCGGGTCGGACGAGATGTGGTTGTTCGACTCGTCCAGGCTGTAGGTGCGGTTCGCCGCGAGGGCCAGCACCTGGCCGGTGCCGGGCTGCACCGCGGCCAGCATCAGGGCGTCCTTATTCTTCTTCGAGATCTGCTGGTCGATCCGCTTGTAGGCGGCCGCGGTGGCATCGAGGTCCATGCTCGTGACGATGCGGTAGCCGCCGTCGTTGAGCCGCCGCTGCCGGTCGTAGGTGGTCGAGCCGAACGCCTCCTGCTTCAGCCACCAACGGGTGAAGTAGTCGCAGAAGAAGCCCCACTGGTTCTTGCTGACCGACGTGCAGCCGTTGCCGACCTTCTTGACCGTGCGCGGGATCTTCTCCTTCAGCGCGGCCTGCTCCTGCGCCGGGGTGATCGCGCCGGTGGTCACCATGCCGTCGAGCACGTACTTGCGGCGGTCGACCGCCTGCGGGTAACCCGTCGCGGTGGCCGGGTTGAAGCTGGTCGGCGCCTTCACCAGGCCGGTCAGTAGGGCCGCCTCGGCGACGTCCAGGTCCTTCGGGTTCTTGTTGAAGTAGATCTGGCTGGCCGCGTAGATGCCGTACGCGCCGTTGCCGAACGGGGCGATGTTCAGGTAACGCTCGAGGATCTGCTTCTTGCTGAGCTGCTTCTCGAGCTGCAACGCGTACTTCATCTCGGTGATCTTGCGTTTCGGGGTGTCCTGCGACGCGGCGACGACGTCCTTCGGGTCGGTCGCCGAATACTCCAGCGACAGCCGGATGTACTGCATGGTGAGGGTGGACGCGCCCTGCTTGCTGCCGCCGCTCGAGTCGCTGACCAGCGCCCGCAGCGTGCCCTTGAGGTCGACGCCGTTGTGGTGGTAGAAGTTGCGGTCCTCGGCGGCGACGATCGCGTTCTGCACGTTGACCGAGATCTGCGCCAGCGGCACGTCGCTGCGGAACTCGTCGTACATGACCGCTATCTGCGTCTTGCCGTCGGAGGCGTAGATCCGGGTGATCTGCGGCGAACTGAAGTCGGTCAGCCGGCTCGGCAACGCGTCGTACGCACTCTGGCCGGCCTTGACCGTCAGGCCGGACAGCGCCGCCGCGGGAAACGCCGCGCCCGCCAGCACCACGCCGGTCAGCAGGCCGCAGAGCAGCAGGCCGGCCGAGTTGGCGAAGATGTTGTGGTCGCGCGGGCGGAACCAGGATTTCACCCCGGCAGGCTAAGCGACGAAAACCAGAACTTCCTGTGGGGTGCCCTGATTCGACCGTCATCTTGCCGATGTCGCCCGGCCGGGGGAGGGCCGGGCGACGGACGGAGGAGGGGCCTGTTCAGTCGGTCACGTTCAGCGGGGCCGCGGTGCGCGGGACCACCAGCAGGGAGATGACGGCCAGGGCGGCGGCGACCGCGGCCAGCACGGACAGGGCCGGCTGCAGGTCGCCGGTGGCGCCCTTGAATGCGGCCACCAGCAGCGGCGACGCGAACTCGCCGACGAACAGGAAGCCGGTCCACAGGCCGGTGCCGCGGCCGCGCTGCTCGAAGCGCAGCCGGTTGGTCGCCCAGGTCAGCAGGACCGGCAGGAGCAGGCCGGTGCCGGCGCCGGTCACCATGGCGCCGATCGTCACCAGCGGCACGCCGGGGGCGACGCCGACCACGAGCAAGCCGACCGCGGCCAGGCCGAACGCGATCGGCAGCAGGGTGCGCGGGCGCCGGCCGGAGAGACGGGCGAACGACGCCGAGCCGGCCGCGGTGGCCAGCGACATCGCGGCGCTGACGCCGCCGATCGCGGCGCTCGAGGTGACGCCCAGGTCGTCGAGGACGAAGGACAGCTGGACGATCAGGGCGTAGAAGACGACGCCGCCGAAGAGCGTGATCAGGCTCGGGGTCAACAGCTCCCGCCAGGGCAGCGGCGGCAGCTTCTCGGTGCGGCGGCCGGCGGCGGGCTGCCACAACATCTTCGCCATCGGTACGGCGAGTAGCAGTGCCACGGCGTACACCCAGAAGGGGGTGCGCCAGCCGGCGGCGCCGAGCGCTCCGCCCAGCGCGAGGAAAACCGTGGCCGCGATGGTTGCGGCAAGGGTTTGCAGGCCGAGGTAGCGGCTGCGCTTCGGGCCGGACCAGTAGTCGGCGATCAGGGTGGTGCAGCAGGTCATGATGGCGGCCTCGCACAGGCCGACGACGGCGCGGCTGGCGATGATCGGGCCGAGCGAGCTGAGGTAGAGCGGCGCGGTGCCGGCGACGGCGTAGACGATCAGCGCGGCGATCAGCAGGCGTTTGCGGTCGAGGGCGTCGATGACGACCCCGGCGAACGGCGCGGTCAGGCCGACGATCAGCGCGGGCACGGTGAGCACGATCGGCACGAGCACGTCGGCGCCGGACACGCCGGCGAAATGGTCTTCCATCTTCGGCAGCACGGGTGCGATCAGCACGGCGCCGAGCACGGCCAGGCAGCTGCCGGCCAGCAACAGGGCCAGCTGAGCCGGCCCGGCCTCGCGGACCGGTGCCGTGGGCGGGGTGTCGAGCTGTGACGACATGGTGGGGTGGCCCTTCGACGGTGGAGACCCAGGTCACACCGGACTATCGGGGCCGTGCGCGGTCATCCGGAAGACGGCATTCGGCTATGGCGGCCATCACTGCGGCTTATGGCGGAGCTCCTGGCCGACCGTTTCGAGCACGCTGCGCAGCCAGGTGTGGGCCGGGTCGTTGCGGTAGATCGGGTGCCACCAGAACGCCTCGGCCAGCGGGACCACGTCGAACGGGCACGGCAGGATGCGTACGCCGGCCGGGCCGGCCAGCCTTCGGGCCAGGCGCTCCTGCAGCAGCGCGACCCGGCGGGTGCCGGCCACCAGGAACGGCATCGGCAGGAAGCCGTCGGCGACCACCTCGACCCGGGGTTCGATGCCGAGCAGCCGCAGTTGCTGGGTGGCCGGCGCGAACGCGGTGCGCAGGTTGTAGAGCACCACCCACGGCAGCGTGGCCAGGTGTTCGAGGGTCAGCGTGTCGCCGACGTCAGGGTTGTCCGGCGACACGATGCAGACCCACCGATCCTCGTAGAGGTCGAGGCAGGGGAAGTCGGTCAGAAAGCCGTGCGGGAGCAGCAGGCCGTCGGCGCTGCGCAGGGTGTCGGGGGCATGGTCCACGGTGTACGGCGTGGTCTGCTGCAACCGTAGCCGCACCCCCGGCGCCGCCGCTCCCAGCCGCCGCGCGAGCAGCGGCCCGACCTCGGTGGCGGCGTAGTCCGAGGTGATGATGGTGAATTCCCGCTCGACCGTGGTCGGGTCGAACGCGGGGGTCACGTCGAACACCCGGCGCACCCCGGCCAGCGCCGGCCCGGTCAGCGCGAGCAACTGCCCGGCGAGCGGCGTCAGCTCGTAGCGGTTGCCGGCCCGGGTCAGCAGCTGGTCACCGAAGTGGCGGCGCAGCCGGGCGAGGGCGGCGCTCACCGCCGGCTGGCTGACACCGAGGGCCTCGGCCGAGCGGGTCACGTTCCGCTCGCGGAGCAGCGCATCCAGGGTGACCAGCAGATTGAGATCCAGGTTGGCGAGTATCCGGTCGCTCGGCACGGCCGGAAGTATAAGCACGGCTGATGGCCCGCATCAGTAGTTAGCCCTTTCCTGATGGCCGGACGGCCCGGGACAGTGGTGGCAGTCACATCCCGGCAACAGAGGGGTAATGATCGTGCCAGCCGTACGAAATGTTCTCGTGGTCGGTGGCGGGGCTGCGGGCGCCGCCGTCGCAACGCTGCTCGCCGAGGGCGGGGTCGCGGTCGACCTGATCGACATCAAGCCCGACATCAGCGCCCTCGGTTCCGGGATCACCCTGCAGGGCAACGCCCTGCGAATCCTGCGTCAGCTCGGCGTGTGGGACGAGATCAGCGAGCAGGGGTACGCGTTCGACACGCTCGGCCTGCGCGCGCCCGACCCGAACGGCACGCTCGTCGCCGAGCTGAACGACATCCGCACCGGTGGCCCGGACCTGCCGGCGACGCTCGGGATGTACCGCCCCGACCTGGCCCGGATCATGGTGGCGCGGGCCGAGGCGGCCGGCGTGAAGGTCCGCTTCGGCACCACCTACACGGCGCTGGACCAGGACTCGACCGGCGTCTCGGTCACCTTCGCGGACGGTACGGCGGGGGAGTACGACCTGGTCGTCGGGGCCGACGGGATCCGCTCGTGGACCCGGCGCACGCTCGGCATCCCGCTCGAGACCGTGAACGTCGGGATGGGCATCTGGCGGGCCTTCACCTCGCGGCCGGACAGCGTGACCCGCACCGACCTCTACTACGGCGGGCCCTCGTACATCGCCGGCTACTGCCCCACCGGCGAGGACACCCTCTACGCCTACCTGGTCGAGGACGCCCAGGACCGCAGCACGCTGACGCCGGAGGAGTCGCTGGCCGTCATGCGGCGGCTCGCCGAGGCGTACCACGGGCCGTGGGACGACATCCGCGAGACGCTGACCGACCCGTCCCGGATCAACTACACGTGGTTCGAGAGTCACGTGCTCGACGGCCCCTGGAATCGGGGCCGGGTGGTGCTGATCGGCGACGCCGCGCACGCCTGCCCGCCCACCCTGGCTCAGGGCGCCGCTCAGGCCTTCGAGGACGCGTCCGTCCTGGCCGAGCTGCTGCTGCGGGAGTCGGCGCTCAGCGACGACCTGTGGCAGGAGTTCACCGGCCGCCGTCTGGAACGCGCTAAAACCGTTGTAGAAGGCTCGCTCCAGCTTTGTCGATGGCTGCTCGCTCACGAGCGCGGCGACGTGCCCGGCCTGATGGGCCGCATCTCCCACCTGCTGATGAACCCCGCTTAGAGGATCCGCCATGAACGAGCGACTGATCACCCACCTGCGACACGTCGACCTGGCCGTGCCGGACTACGACAAGCAGTTGGAGTTCTACACCACCATGTGGGGGCTGACCCCCTCGGTGACCGACGAGGGCATCGCGTTCCTCGCCGCGGCCGGCTCGCCCGAGCAGTACTCGGTGCGGCTGCGCCAAGCCGCCGAGAAGCGGCTCGACCTGATCGCCTTCGGCGCCGCCACCCCGGCCGACGTCGACGCTCTCGCCGAACGGCTCGGCGCCGACGGAGTCAAGCTGGTCGGCGAGCCGGGCAAGATGCAGACTCCGGGCGGCGGTTACGGTTTCCGGTTCTTCGACTGCGACGGCCGTACGGTCGAGGTGTCCGCCGATGTCGAAGTGCGGCAGCACCGCCGGGTCGAGGAGGGCGAGGCCGTCCCGGTCAAGCTCTCGCACGTGGTGATCAACTCGCCGAACCCGGAGCAGACGGTCGCCTTCTACGAGAAGCACCTGGCGTTCGCGCTGTCCGACACCCTGATGCACCCGCGGATGGGCTCGATGATGTGGTTCCTGCGCACCAACCGCTGGCACCACAGCCTCGCCATCGCCCGCGGCCCGCACGTGGCGCTGCACCACGCGTCGTTCGAGATGCGCGGCATCGACGAATACATGCGCGGCACCGGCCGGCTGCTGCGCGGCGGCGTCGAGAAGGTGTGGGGGCCGGGACGGCACATGGCCGGCAACAACACGTTCTCCTACTTCCTCGACCCGCACGGCAACACGATCGAGTACACCACCGAGCTGGAGCAGCTCGACGAGGACAGCTGGCACCCGCACCTCTACGACTTCAGTGACCCGATGGTGTCCGACCAGTGGGGCACCGCGAACCCGATGACCGAGTTCGTGGCCAAGCAGTCGTTCAACGACCCCGACCGCGGCATCTTCGTCGCTCCTCCGGTCTGATGCGGATCGCCACCTTCCGGCACGGCTCGGCGACGGCGGCCGGCGTCGTGCGCGATGACGTCGTGCAGCCGTTCGCCGACGGGCTCACCGCCCGCCAGGTCGTGGAGCGCGGGACGGCCGAGTCGCTGGCGCTGCTCCCCGGCGTGCCGCTGGCGGAGGTGCGGTTGCTCGCGCCGCTGCGGCCGGCGTCGATCCGCGACTTCGTCGCGTTCGAGGAGCACGTCGCGGGGGTCCGGCGCAGCATCGACGGCCGCGGCGGTGTGCCCGATGCCTGGTACGACGCCCCGACCTTCTACTTCACCAACCCGCACACGCTCAGCGGCCCGGACGCGTCGGTGGCGTTCCCGGCGTCGTCGGTGGCGCGCGACTTCGAGCTGGAGGTCGCGGCGATCGTCGGGCCGGACCAGAAGATCTTCGGCTACACGATCTTCAACGACTGGTCGGCCCGCGATCTGCAGAGCCGGGAGATGCAGGTCAACCTGGGCCCGGCCAAGGGCAAGGACTTCGCGAGCAGCCTCGGGCCGTGGATCGTCACCGCCGACGAGCTGGAGATCTATAAGGATGCCGACGGCTTTCTGGAACTCGAGTGCACGGCGTCGGTGAACGGCGCCGAGGTCGGCCGGGATCTGCTGTCCCACATGGGCTGGACGTTCGAAACGATGATCGCGTACGCCGCCCGGGACAGCCGGGTCGTCGCCGGTGACGTGCTCGGCTCCGGCACGGTCGGCCACGGCGGCTGCCTCGCCGAGCTGTGGGGCCGCTCCGGCAAGCAGGAACCGCCCCCGTTGCGCGACAACGACGTGGTCACCCTCACCGTGCAGGGCATCGGGAGCCTCACCAACCGGGTCACCTCGGCGCCGCCCGCGGCGCCCGTCCCGCCCGTCCGCCGCCGCGCCAACACCGAAAGGTAGAGCCGATGTTCGAGTATTTTCCCGGCAACTACGTCTGGAACCTCAGCGTGGTGGCCGCGCTGAACAGCGGCGGGCTGATCGACGAGGTGGACCGGGCGTGCCGGCCCATTCGCGAACTCGCCGCCCAGGGTTCCGACGTCGGCACCAGGCAGCTGATGGCGTCGTTCACCGCCGTGGTAGATGACCTGGAGCAGCAAGCCAGAACTGCTGCTGAGAAAGGGCATAACAATGCCGCCGGTCAGATGTACTTCCGGGCCACGAACTACCTGACCCAGGCCGAGCGGATGCAGAGCGCCCACGACCCCGGTCGCAGGGCCATCTACCAGCGCTGTCTCGACCTCATGCAGAAGACGTTCGACCTGATCGACCCCGAGACCACCCGGGTCGCGATCCCGTTCGAGGGCACGACGCTCCCGGCCTACTTCAAGTCGGCCGGCCCCGGCGCACCCTGCGTGATCATGTTCAACGGTCTCGACTCGACCAAGGAACACATGTATGTGTCGAGCTTCCCGCACGAGCTGGCCGCCCGCGGCATCTCCACGCTGATGGTCGACTGCCCCGGGAGCGGCGAGGCGCTGCGCTTCGGCGGCCTCACGGCCCGGGTGGAGAGCGAGGACTGGGCCGCCGCCTGCGTCGACTACCTGCTCGCCCGCGGCGACGTCGACGCGGCCCGGATCGGGCTGGTCGGCTGGTCGCTGGGCGGCTACTACGCGCCCCGGGCCGCCGCCTTCGAGAAGCGCCTGGCCCTCTGCGTCGCCTGGGGCGCCAACCACAACTGGGGCGAGGTGCAGCTGCGACGCCTCGAGCGCGAGGGCGAGAACCCGGTGCCGCACTACTGGGACCACGTGATGTGGGTGTGGGGCGAGACCGACCTCGACACGTTCCTCAAGAAAGCCGCGAACGTGCACCTGGACGGCGCCGTCGAGAACATCACCGTGCCGTTCCTGATCGCGCACGGCGAGAACGACCGGCAGATCCCCCTGAAGTACGCCCACCGCTCCTATCAGCAGGCGGTCAACAGCCCGCGGCGGGAGTTGCGCGTCTTCACCCCGGCGGAGGGCGGCGCCGAGCACATCGGCCTCGACCACCTGCCGCACGTGAGCGTCTTCATCGCCGACTGGATCGCCGACACGTTCGGGACGCAGGCATGATCGACCGTACCGATCCGGAGGGCGCGATCGCCGCCGCCGCCAAACGATGCAACAACTGGGGCCGGTGGGGCGCGGACGACGTACACGGCACCATGAATTTCCTGACCGACGCCAAGCGGGTGGAAGCCGCCGGGCTGATCCGCCGCGGGGTGTCCTTCTCGCTCGCGCAGTCCTTCGACATGGACGGGCCGCAGAAGGGCTGGCGGCGCCGCACCAACCCGGTGCACACCATGCTCGACACCGGCACCGACGCGGCGGCCGGCATCCAGGGCTTCCCGCACGGCCTCGGCGGCGCCGACGACGTGATCGCCATGCCGCTGCAGTGCTCGACCCAGTGGGACGGGCTCGGGCACATCTTCGACCACGGCTACGCCTGGAACGGCCGCAAGGCCGCCGAGACCGTGACCAGCCTCGGCGACGGATTCACCGGCATCGAGACGGTGGCCGGCGTGATCGCCGGACGCGGGGTGCTGCTCGACGTCGGCCGGGCGTTCGGCGCCGACGGCGAGCTGCCCGACGGGTTCGCCATCACCGCCGATCACCTGGCCGAGACGATCGCCCGGCAGGGGCCGTCGTCGCAGGTGGGGACGGGCGACATCGTGCTCGTCCGGACCGGGCAGTTGGCGCGGTGCCGGCGCGAGGGCTGGGGCGACTACGCCGGCGGCGCGGCGCCCGGCCTGTCCTTCACCACCGCGGACTGGCTGCACACCACCGAGATCGCCGCCATCGCCACCGACACCTGGGGTTTCGAGGTGCGGCCCAACGAGTTCGACGTCGCGTTCCAGCCGCTGCACCAGGTCGCGATCCCGAACATCGGCCTGTTCCTCGGCGAGATGTGGGACCCGGACGCGCTCGCCGCCGACTGCGCCGAGGACGGCATCTACGACTTCTGGCTGACCGCCGCGCCGCTGCCGATCACCGGGGCGGTCGGCTCGCCGATCAACCCCCTGGCGGTCAAATGAGCGCGCAACCTGTGTGCGTGCTGAGAGGGTGACCCACTTCTCAGCGATCAAGTTTGCTCACTGAGCAATTTCGGGCCGATGCTGGAGGTCGGACCAGAGGCGGTCCCGCCCGACGGAGGTGCCCGATGAAGCAGACCCGGCTGCACCTCCCGGCCTGGTGGACCGGGCGATCCCCGGCCCGGCGCGCGATCCGCGAGGTCGCGTTCGTGGCGGTGCTGTTCCTCGCGTACAAACTGGGTCGTCTCCTGGTCGAAGGCCACGTCGGCGAGTCGTTCGCCAACGCGCAGACCGTCTGGGATTTCGAGCGCCTGATCCACCTGCCCAGCGAGGCGTCCCTGCAGGCCGCCGTGGTCGGGCACACCTGGCTGATCCGCGCCGCGAACTGCTTCTACGCGTACGTCCATTTCCCGGCGACCGCCGCCGCCCTGATCTGGCTCTACCTGCGCCGCCCCGAGATCTACCTGTGGTTCCGCCGCTCGCTGGCGTCCCTGACCGCCCTCGCCCTGGTTACGCACGCCCTGTTCCCGCTGGCCCCGCCGCGGATGCTGGCGATCGCCGGCTTGATCGACACCGGCAAGGTCTACGGCCCATCGGTGTACGGGTCACCGACCACCGACACCCTCAGCAACCAGTACGCCGCCATGCCGTCCCTGCACGTCGGCTGGGCCCTGGCGGTGGCGATCGCGCTGATCGCCGCGAGCCGCTCCCGCTGGCGCTGGCTGTGGCTGGCCCACCCGATCACCACGCTGCTGGTGGTGGTCGTGACCGGCAACCACTACTGGCTCGACGCGATCGCCGCGGTCGCCCTCCTGTCCCTGGTCCTGGCCGTGATCACCCCGCTGTCCTCGGCCACGGCGGCCGCCACCCCACCGGTGCCGGCGCCACGTGCCCCATCCCGGCCCGCGCCCGTCCCCGAGCCGGTGCTGGCGCTCGCCGGGCACCCGCTGCTGTCCCCGTGCGCTCAGCTGGCGGTCCTGGTCCCGGGCGCCTCGCTGACCGCCTTCCTCCCCGAGCTCCTGGACCGGCCACCGGCGCCGGCCATCCCGCGGCAGCGAGCGATCCCGGTGGAGACCTCGCCCGCCCTGAGCGCCCGGATCCTGCGGTCCACGCCGCGGCCGGCCGAGCCGGACTGCGTGCCGTCGAAACGGCTCGAGGGCGAGGCGCTGAGCCGCCCGCCGGCTTCCCCGGCCACCAACCGCCCCGGCCCCAGCGCACCACGTTCCCGCACCGCGCCCCACCGCTGACCGGGCGGAACCACAAGTTCAGCGTTCGTGAACCGCCTTGCCGTCCACGAAGGTCAGGGCCACCTCGGCGTCGCCGATCTCGGCCGCCGGCGCGGCGAAGATGTCGCGGTCCAGCACGACGAGATCGGCCCGGAAGCCCGGCCGGATGCGGCCGGTGTCGTCCAGGTGATTCACGAACGCCGACCCCGAGGTGTACGCCGCCAGCGCCGTCCCCAGCTCCAGCGCCTGCGCCGGCAGGAACGCCTCGTACTCCTCCCGGTGGTGCGCCCGGTTGACCGCCACGTGAATGCCCTGCAGCGGATCGGGCGTGCTCACCGGCCAGTCGCTGCCGCCGGCCAGCCGCGCCCCGGCCCGGTGCAGGTCACCGAACGGATATTGCCACCCGGCGAGCGCCGGCTCCAGGAACGGGATGGTGAGCTCGTCCATCTGCGGCTCGTGCGACGCCCAGTAGGGCTGCATGTTCGCCACCGCGCCGAGCCGCGCGAACCGCGGCACATCCTGCGGATGCACCACCTGCAGATGCGCCAGATGCGGCCGGGTGTCACTCGGCCCGTTGGCCCGCCGGGCCGCCTCGACCGCGTCGAGCGCATTGCGCACCGCCTGGTCACCCAGGGCGTGGAAGTGCGGCTGAAAACCAAGGGCATCAAGCTTGCTGACGTACGCCGGGAGCAGCTCCGGATCGATGAAGGACAACCCGCGGTTGGCCGTCGCGCAGCCGCAGGAATCACGGTAGGGCTCGGTCATCGCCGCCGTGAAGTTCTCCGCGATCCCGTCGAGCATCAGCTTGACCGAACCGCAGCGCAGCCGCCCGACGGTGAGCTTCTCCCGCTTGGCAACCAGCTCGTCGACCTGCTCCGCGCCCTGGTCGCGGTCCCACCAGAGGGCCCCGACGACGGTCGCGGTGAGCGTGCCGGTGCCGGCCGCCTGAAGGTAAGCGTCGGAGATGTCGTCGTAGCCGTTGGTCGCGCACACCATGGCGTCCTGCCAGGCCGTGATGCCGAGGGCGTGCAGCAGTTGTTGCGCCCGCATCAGCCCGGAGTAGCGCTCCGCGGCCGTGGTGGCCGGCACCGTGACCAGGTCCATAGCGCCCTCCTGCAGCGCCCCGACCGGCTCGCCGTCCGCGTCCCGGTCGATCCGCCCGCTGGCCGGGTCGGGCGTGTCCCGGGTGATGCCGGCCAGCTCGAGGGCGCGGCTGTTGACCCAGGCGGCGTGGTGGTCGCGGTTCATCAGGTAGACCGGCCGGTCCCCGACGACCCGGTCGATCAGATCCTTGCGGGGCACGCCGCCGTCGAAGCTCTCCATCGACCAGCCGCCGCCGACGATCCACTCGGCCTCCGGATGCTCGGCCGCGAACTCGCCGATCCGGCGCAGGTATTCGTCGACCTCCGTGGTGCCGGTCAGGTCGCACTGTCCGAGCTCGACCCCGCCCATCACCGCGTGGATGTGCGCGTCCTGGAAACCGGGGAGCAGCAGGCGCCCCCGGAGGTCGACGATGTCGGTGCCGGGGCCGACCAGATCGCGCACGTCCCCGACGCCGACGATGCGCCCGGCCTGGACCGCCACCGAATCGGCGCTCAGCTCGCTGCCGGTGAACACCGATCCACCGTGAAACACAAGGTCAGCATGCATGAGTCCGCACTCCGTCCGTCGGGGGCTTTAACCTCAGCATCGTCGCCATGCGCCGTCAACTCCGTTGACATAAGATGACCCGATGGCTGCTGAACGACTCGGCGCGCAGCGGCGGCGCCGGCCCACCCGGTCGGGCACCGTGCTCAGCCACGACGTGATCGTGGCGACCGCGATCCGCCTGATCGACCTGCACGGCGCCGACGGCCTCAGCGTGCGCCGGCTCGGCACCGCGCTGGGCGCGGACCCGTCGGCGCTCTACCGCTACTTCAAAGGCACCGACGATCTCGTACGGGCGGTGGCCGACGAACTGATCGGCCGGGCTCTGACCGGATTCGTGCCGGGGGAGGAGTGGCGGGCGGCGCTCACCGAGATGGGCCGGCGGGTCTACGCGGCCTGTCTGGCCCGGCCACGCACCGCGGTGCTGACCGCGGCGCGGGTGACCGGGCGGGCCCACGAGATCGGCACGGTCGAGGTCGGGCTCGGCATTCTGCGCCGCGCCGGCTTCGGCGACGACGAGGCGGCTCGCAACTATCACGCCTTCATCGACCTCACCCTGGGCTACGCGATGCTCGACGCCGCTGCGGTGGCCGGTTCGGCAGACACACGGGCCTGGGCGGAGGTCTACGCAGAGTTGCCGGCCGCTACGCATCCGAACATCGCGGCCTGCGCGGCCGAGCTCGAGCGGTCGATGTCGGGGTCCGCATATGCCGTTGCGCAGGGGTTTTTCCTGGATGGACTCACTCTGGAGTTGGAACGCGGGAAAAAGTAGGGGGGCCGATTTGGCGCTCCGGGAAGCACGCTGTAATGTTCTACGAGCCGCCAGGGAGACGGGCGAGCGAGCGGAAAACTTCGGTTCGACGCAGCGGCCGTCCTGGAGGACCCCGAGGAATTGCCACGGTGA
This sequence comes from Actinoplanes sp. NPDC026619, assembly GCF_040638295.1. Taxonomy (NCBI): domain Bacteria; kingdom Bacillati; phylum Actinomycetota; class Actinomycetes; order Micromonosporales; family Micromonosporaceae; genus Actinoplanes; species Actinoplanes sp. NPDC026619. Next base: position 148 of record NZ_JBEZYA010000046.1, on the reverse strand, counting down.
AACACCGTGTAATGTTCTGCGGGTCGAACGAAAGCCCCGAGGGCGGTTTAACACGGGTGCGGTTGTTCTTTGAGAACTCAACAGGGTGCTAGATAAGCCAGTGCCAAAAGTTTTATCCCTGGCCAAGCTTTAGGGTTTGGCTGGAATT
>NZ_JBEZYA010000045.1:0-64662 GCF_040638295.1 Actinoplanes sp. NPDC026619 | reverse complement strand
CCGCCCGTGACCAGGTCATCCATGCCGCCGGCGTCATCGCCGGCACCATCATCGACCTCGTCGGCAAGATCGGCCGGGCAGTCCTGAACGACCCCTCCCCGAACGCCGAACCCGGATCAGTCCCCGCGTGGTGAAGCGAGCCATCTCCAAACACCGCGCCAAAGGCGCCATCGACCGCACCAACCACAACGCCACCATCACGATCACGCTGGGTTTGACAGCAAGCCCAGCACCCTAACTACGCGGCATTGCAGCTAACCCCTCTTCCGGTACGCCGCGGCACGGTCCACCACCGCACAGCCGCGCTCGCACCACACCCATCAGGCGATCGCGCCCCCGCACGCCCCGGCGATGCCGCGCCGGGCGGTGCGTCCCCATGCGCTGCGACCGTTCCACATGGTTACCCACAGCCAGCCTCACCCGAAAGTGTGCCGTTTTGGGGTTTTCCATACCTTTTCCCACAGCCTGTGCATAACTTTTCGGCCGCCCCGGTCGACCCTTAAAAGTGCCCTCGCCGAGCCCGATCCACGCTCAGAGCCGGATGTCAACGACGGGACGCAACCGTCCCGTGCCAACGTTATCCACACCAATCCACAGGAGTTCACAGCCCTTTATCCCCAGCAGTGGACAACTTTCGGCCGGGCTCCGCACAGTTGTGGACAACTCCTGGGGAAATCGATGTGGACAGACACAGACGGTGACCGAAGCACGCACATCCTGTGGACGAGTGTGGATTTCCTGTTGAAGGTTCTGGGGACGACGAGCCGGTAGCGTCCCAACGTTGTCCACAGGCCGGGGGACAGAACCGGTGGATATCCGGTGGATAGCCGGTGGATAGCCGGTGGACAACGGTGGACAACCGGAGCCGGGTCGACGACTGTGGACCCAGACCGGGGGTTTGTACCCTGGTTGCCCACATGTGAATCACCGGTGGATAACCTTCTCACCTGCGCAAACTCGAGTTCTCCACACTTTGCACAGCACCGATGATTACGACTTGAGTTTTCTTCCAAGAGAACAAAAAGCAATCAACGGCGTTGGGGATGGTGTGGATTGAGCCGGCTTCGGCTCGCACCGCCTCCGCATCGGCAGGGCCGAGGAGGCACCGGCTTGCCACGCCCAATAAAGTTCGTGGGGGTCCACGCCCTGACATAAGAAAGCGACGCGGAGGACAAGCACATGAAGTTCCGGGTGGAGCGAGACGCACTCGCCGACGCCGTGGCCTGGACGGCGAAGAGCCTGCCCAGCCGGCCATCGGTGCCGGTGCTCGCCGGCGTCATGCTGCGAGTCACCGATGGCCGGTTGCAGGTGTCCGGCTTCGACTACGAGGTCTCCAGCCAGGTGAGTGTCGAGGTGCAGGCCGACGCGGACGGCGCCGCCCTGGTGTCTGGCCGCCTGCTTGCCGAGATCACCAAGGCGCTGCCGGGTAAGCCGGTCGACATCGCGGCCGTCGGTGCGCATCTGGAGCTGGTCTGCGGCAGCGCGCGGTTCACGCTGCCGACGATGCCGGTGGAGGACTACCCGACACTGCCGGAGATGCCGTCCAGCGCCGGCACGGTCGACGCCGCTGCCTTCGCGGCCGCCGTCGCCCAGGTGGCCATCGCGGCCGGCCGTGACGAGACGCTGCCGATGATGACCGGCGTCCGCATCGAGCTGAACGGCTCGTCGATGGCGATGCTCGCCACCGACCGCTACCGCCTCGCCATGCGCGAGATGGAGTGGAACCCGGACGACCCGGAGATCAGCCTCAACGCTCTGGTCCCGGCCAAGACGCTGAACGACACGGCCAAGACCCTCGGCCCGCTCGGTGGCTCGGTGACTCTCGCGCTGTCCCAGGGCAACGCCGGGGAAGGCATGATCGGTTTCGCCGGCGGCACCCGGCGCACCACCAGCCGGCTGCTCGATGGGGCCAACTACCCGCCGGTGCGCTCGCTGTTCCCGGCGAGCCACAACGCCGAGGCACGGGTCGGTGTTGCCGCTCTCGTCGAGGTGGTCCGCCGCGTGGCGCTGGTCGCTGAGCGCACCACCCCGGTGCTGCTGAGCTTCAGCGAGGACGGTCTGGTCGTCGAGGCCGGTGGGACGGAGGAGGCGCGGGCCAGCGAGGCGATGGAGGCCACCTTCACCGGAGAGGCTCTGACGATCGGCTTCAACCCGCAGTACCTCATCGACGGCATGCAGAACCTCGGCTCACCCAACGCCTTACTCTCATTCGTCGACGCTTTCAAGCCTGCTGTGATCTCCCCCGCAACCGAAAACGGCGAAATCGTGCCGGGTTACCGCTATCTGATCATGCCGATCCGGGTAACACGCTGATACTGAGGCTGAGGGAAACGCACATCTAGGGGGAACACCATGCAGCTTGGCCTTATCGGTCTCGGCCGGATGGGCGGCAACATGGCCGACCGTATCCGTTCTGCCGGGCACGAGGTGGTCGGATTCGACCACCATCCGGACAAGCGGGACGTCAGCTCTCTTGCCGAACTCGTCGAGAAGCTCGCCGCTCCGCGAGTGGTCTGGACCATGGTCCCGGCCGGCGAGATCACCGAAAGCACCATCGACCAGCTCAGCGAGCTGCTCTCCGAGGGTGACCTGATCATCGACGGCGGCAACTCCAAGTTCACCGACGACCGCCCGCGGTCCGAGCGCCTCGCCACCAAGGGCATCGGGTACATGGACTGCGGCGTCTCCGGCGGCATCTGGGGCAGCCAGAACGGCTACGCCCTGATGGTCGGCGGCAGCGAGGCGAACGTCGCCAAGGCGATGCCGATCTTCGAGGCGCTGAAGCCGGCCGGCGAGTTCGGCTTCGTACACGCCGGCCCGGTCGGCGCCGGCCACTACACCAAGATGGTCCACAACGGCATCGAGTACGGCATGATGCAGGCCTTCGCCGAGGGCTGGGAACTGCTCGAGGCCTCGGAGTACGTCGACAACGTGCCCGGCGCGTTCAAGAGCTGGCGGGAGGGCAGTGTGGTCAAGTCCTGGCTGCTCGACCTGTTCGACCGCGCGCTCGACGGCGACCCCGAGCTGGGCAAGCTGAAGGGCTACGCCGAGGACACCGGCGAGGGCCGGTGGACCGTCGACGAGGCTGTCCGCCTGGCCGTCCCGCTGCACGTCATCGCCGCCTCACTGTTCACCCGGTTCGAGTCACGTCAGCCCGACTCGCCCGCCATGAAGGCCGTCGCCGCACTGCGCCAGCAGTTCGGTGGCCACGCCGTCGTCAGCTAGAAAGAAGACATGTACGTTCGCCGGGTCGAGTTGACTGACTTCCGTTCGTACGAGCGGGTGGCAGTCGATCTCGACCCGGGCGTGTCCGTGCTGGTCGGCCAGAACGGCATGGGCAAGACCAACCTGGTCGAGGCGCTCGGTTACGTGGCCACACTGGACAGTCACCGGGTGGCCACGGACGCTCCGCTGGTCCGGGCGGGCGCGGCCTCGGCGGTGATCCGGTGCGCGGTGGTCCACGATGGACGCGAGCTGCTCGTCGAGCTCGAGATCGTGCCGGGCAAGGCGAACCGGGCCCGGCTCAACCGATCCCCGGTGCGCCGCCCGCGCGAGGTGCTGGGCGCGCTGCGCATGGTGCTGTTCGCGCCGGAAGATCTCGAGCTTGTTCGCGGCGACCCGTCCGCCCGCCGCCGCTACCTCGACGACCTGCTGGTCGCCCGGCAGCCGCGGTTCGCGGGCGTGCGGGCCGATTACGACCGGGTGATCAAACAACGAAACGCTCTATTGCGTACGGCGTATCTGACCCGGAAGGTCGGCGGCATCCGTGGCCAGGACCTCTCCACCCTCGCCGTCTGGGACCAGCACCTCGCCCAGCACGGCGCCGAGCTGCTGGCCGGCCGACTCGAGCTGGCCGCGGCGCTCGGTCCGCACCTGATCAAGGCGTACGACGCGGTGGCCGCCGGACGGGCGGCCGCCTCCATCGCGTACGCCTCGGGCCTGGGCGAGACTCTCGTCCCGGACCGCGCCGCCCTGCAGGAGGCGCTGCTCGCGGCGCTGCTGGAGAAGCGGACCGCGGAGACCGAGCGCGGGACGACCCTGGTCGGCCCGCACCGCGACGACCTGACCCTGGCGCTGGGCGATCTGCCCGCCAAGGGCTACGCGAGCCACGGCGAGTCCTGGTCGTTCGCCCTGGCCCTGCGTCTGGCCGCCTACGATCTGCTGCGATCGGACGGCATCGAGCCGGTCCTGGTGCTGGACGACGTCTTCGCCGAGCTGGACGGCGGCCGCCGCGAGCGGCTCGCCGCCCTGGTGTCCGACGCCGGCCAGCTGCTGGTGACCTGCGCGGTGCCGGAAGACGTGCCGCCGGCGCTGCGTGGCGCCCGGTTCGACGTGACCACCGGATCGGTGACCCGTGCCGCGTGACGAGACCGACCCCACCGCCGAGCGATTCTTCCCCCGTGGCGACTTTCCACAGGTTCATCCACCCGACTTCCCGGACGAGGGGCCGATGGTGGAGGAGCGTCGTGGATCTCGTCGGCCCGCTGCGCCGTCCGCGGCCGCCGAGGCAAGGTCGGGCCCGGATGAGGCCCCGTCCGGGCCGCAGGAGCTCGCTGAGAGTGCTTCCGGGCCTGATCTGGCGCGGGCCGTGCTCGATGCGGCGCTCACGAAGCGCCGCGCCGCCGCCGCGAACCCCCGTCGCCGTTCGTCCGGCACCGCGTCCGACGGGCGCCTGCGCGGCTATTCCGGGCCGGGTCCGGACCCGCGCGACCCGCAGCGGTTCGGGGCGATGCTGGAAAACCTGATGAGGGCTCGCGGCTGGGAGAAGCCCAAGGCCGAGGCGACCGTCTTTGGCGCCTGGGAGAAGGTCGTCGGCGAGGACATCGCCAAGCACAGCCGCCCGGTGAAGCTGGACGGCGGTGTGCTGACCGTGGAGGCCGAGTCGACCGCGTGGGCCACCCAACTCCGCATGCTGGCGGCGAAGCTGCTGCGGAGCATCGCGGTCGAGGTCGGCCACAACGTGGTCACCAAGCTGAACATCCACGGTCCGGCGGCGCCGTCGTGGAGTAAGGGCCCGCGCCGGGTGCAGGGGCGGGGCCCGCGAGATACGTACGGCTGAGTGATCCTTTAGGTGTTTGTTCAGTAATCGGCGAAAACGGCAAAACCCCGGTCGGCGCATCGACGGTAGAAACCGGCGAGGATCGCCAGCTCGGAACGGGCGAAGCTCCAGTGCGGCGCGTTGCCGGTGTCGTCGCGGAGGGCGCCGAGGCGGTTCTCCAGCCAGCGCAGTTGCTGCTCGGCCAGCCGGCCCTGGGCGATCGCGGTCCGCATCACCTCGGCCACCGAGTCGAAGGTGACCAGATCGCCGAACTTCTCGTGACCCTCGACGAACCGCTCCAGACCGCCGGCGATCCACGCGCAGCCGTCCGGGTCGATCACCGGGTCCTCGTCCTCGGCGGCCGCCTCGGTTGCGTAGAGCACGCCGTCCAGACCCAGTAGCAGGTCGACCAGCTCGGTGTACGCCGTCGCGCGAACCGTGCCGGTCTTGGCGATGTGCAGCGCCAGCGCTCCGGTCGGAGCCGCGATCTCGGGCGCGTCAGCAACCGCGCCGAAGTCGACGAACTCGGCCGGCGCCACCGGGTCGTAGTACTGGTTCGTCCGGGGCCAGTGCACCGCGACGTTATCCAGCCCCTTGTCATGCGCCATTGGGGCCATCCCTCCTCGACCTGCCTCGCGGCTGTCCGGCCATGCACCGTCCGCGCGGGGTTCCCGCGCGGGCGAGATTACGACACCACGGCCCGGTGTCGGGAGGCAGTGTCGCAGCGCGTTGCGACTCTGCCCGGCAGGCGCGCGGTTGCGATCGACAGCCAAATCAACTGCCGTTGCGGTGGGTGCCTCTTCCGTGTAGGGGGAGACGTGGGTAGCGGCTCCGATCGCGCTACGGCAATCTGAGGCACCCGGACGGGGTGCCGGACCCCCGCGAACTCGATTCAGCGGAGTAGAATCGACAGGGACCGGGAAAGCTCCGCGAGACGATGTATGTCGTCACGCTACGCGGTCTTTTCCAGCCGATCACGATCCGCGGGCCAGCCGCGGCGACCGGCGAGCATGGTTCCACCGGTGGTCCGCTCCTCCCCGAGGGTTCTCACCTGTGGTCTGCCCTGCCCGCCGGCCGCCTGCCGCCGGTCCGCCAACCCCGTTGCGGGGCCTCCACGCGGGGCCCGGCACGAGAAAGTGGCCGAGGGTGGCAGAGAACAAGCAGGAATACGGTGCCGAGTCAATCACCGTGCTCGAAGGCCTCGAAGCAGTCCGCAAGCGTCCTGGTATGTACATCGGCTCGACCGGCGAGCGCGGCCTTCACCACCTGGTGTGGGAGGTTGTGGACAACGCCGTCGACGAGGCGCTGGCTGGTTACTGCGACACCATCGACGTGGTCCTGCTCGCCGACGGCGGTGTCTCGGTCACCGACAACGGCCGTGGTTTCCCGGTCGACCTGCACCCCAAGCTGAAGAAGCCCGGCGTCGAGGTGGCGCTGACCGTGCTGCACGCCGGCGGCAAGTTCGACGGCAAGGCGTACGCGGTTTCCGGTGGTCTGCACGGCGTCGGTGTCTCGGTGGTCAACGCTCTCTCCACCCGGATGGCCTTGGTCATCCACAAGTCCGGCAACGTCTACCGGCAGAAGTACGCGTACTCCAAGCCCGGCCCGCTGGAGAAGGGCGAGCCGACCGACACCACCGGCTCGACCGTGCAGTTCTGGCCGGACCCGGCGATCTTCGAGACGGTCGTGTTCGACTGGCAGACGATCTACCGCCGCATCCAGGAGATGGCGTTCCTCAACAAGGGGCTGACCATCCACCTGCGCGACGAGCGCCCCGACCAGCACGACGACGAGGGCAAGCCGCGCGCGGTCACCTTTATGTACGAGAACGGCATCGCCGACTTCGTGCGCCACCTCAACAACACCAAGCAGCCGATCCACAAGACGGTGATCGAGTTCGAGGCCGAGGCGAACGACGAGGGCATGGCTCTCGAGATCGCGATGCAGTGGAACGAGTCGTACGGCGAGTCGGTCTACACCTTCGCCAACACGATCAACACGCACGAGGGCGGCACCCACGAGGAGGGCTTCCGGGCCGCGCTGACGAGCATCGTCAACCGGTACGGCACCGAGAAGAAGTTCCTCAAGAGCGACGAGAAGCTTTCCGGCGAGGACATCCGTGAGGGTCTCGCCGCGATCATCTCGGTGAAGCTGGCCAACCCGCAGTTCGAGGGCCAGACCAAGACGAAGCTCGGCAACACCGACATGAAGGGCTTCGTGCAGAAGGTCGCCAACGAGCGCATCGCGGACTGGTTCGACCGCAATCCGGCCGACGCCAAGATGATCATCACGAAGGCGTCGCAGGCGGCCCGGGCCCGGATCGCTGCGCAGCAGGCCCGCAAGCTGGCCCGCCGCAAGTCGCTGCTGGAGTCCGGCTCGATGCCGGGCAAGCTGGCCGACTGCCAGTCGACCGACCCGCGAGTCTCCGAGCTGTTCATCGTCGAGGGCGACTCGGCCGGCGGCTCGGCCAAGCAGGGGCGCGACAGCCAGATCCAGGCCATCCTGCCGATCCGCGGCAAGATCCTGAACGTGGAGAAGGCCCGGATCGACCGGGTGCTGAAAAACAACGAGGTCCAGTCGCTGATCACCGCGCTGGGCACCGGCATCCACGAGGACTTCGACGTCGCCAAGCTGCGCTACCACAAGATCGTGCTGATGGCCGACGCCGACGTCGACGGCCAGCACATCCAGACGCTGCTGCTCACCCTGCTGTTCCGCTTCATGCGGCCGCTGGTCGAGATGGGCCACGTCTACCTGGCCGCTCCGCCGCTCTACAAGATCAAGTGGAACAAGCGGGGCGACGACGCGCAGTACGCCTACTCCGACCGGGAGCGGGACGGGCTGATCGCGCTGCGCCAGCAGAAGAAGGCGAACGCCAAGCCCGACGACATCCAGCGGTTCAAGGGTCTGGGCGAGATGAACTTCCACGAGCTGTGGGACACGACGATGGACCCGTCGACGCGCACGCTGCGTCAGGTGACGCTCGACGACGCCGCTACGGCGGATGAGCTTTTCAGCGTTCTCATGGGTGAGGACGTGGAAGCTAGGCGCTCGTTCATTCAGCGCAATGCCAAGGACGTGCGGTTCCTGGACATCTGAGCCGGCTAGCGCGGGGAAACGTTGTCCCCCGCGCTATCCACAGCGTCAACGCGCTTTCCACAACGTTATCCACAGCAAGATGCGTACTTTCGTCGTGCTTGTCTGGTTTCACCTTGAGTAAGGGTTAACAGTGACTGACACTCCCGAACCGCCCGCCGGCGACGAAATCCCCGAGGAAATCGGCGGGGGCGTGACGCAGCGCGTCGAACCGGTCGGCCTCGAAGTCGAGATGCAGCGGTCGTACCTCGACTACGCGATGAGCGTGATCGTCGGCCGGGCGCTGCCCGACGTGCGCGACGGTCTCAAGCCGGTCCACCGCAAGATCCTGTACGCGATGTACGACTCCGGCTTCCGTCCCGACCGGGGCTACGTCAAGTGCGCGCGCGTCGTCGGCGACGTGATGGGCAACTACCACCCGCACGGTGACTCGTCGATCTACGACGCTCTCGTGCGCATGGGGCAGCCCTGGTCGTTGCGTTACCCGCTGATCGACGGCAACGGAAACTTCGGCTCGCCGGGTAACGACCCGCCGGCCGCGATGCGGTACACCGAGTCGAAGCTGTCCCCGCTGGCGATGGAGATGCTGCGGGACATCGACGAGGACACCGTCGACATGCAGGACAACTACGACGGGCGCACGCAGGAACCGACGATCCTGCCGGCCCGCTTCCCCAACCTGCTGGTCAACGGCTCCGAGGGCATCGCCGTCGGCATGGCCACCAAGATCCCGCCGCACAACCTGCGCGAGATCGCGTCGGCCGTGCAGTGGCAGCTGGACCACCCGGACTCGACGGAGTCCGAGTCCCTCGAGGCGATGCTCGAGCTGGTCAAGGGCCCCGACTTCCCGACCAAGGGCCTGATCGTCGGCCAGCAGGCGATCCAGGACGCCTACCGCACCGGTCGCGGCTCGATCCGCATGCGCGCCGTGGTCGAGGTGGAGGAGGACGCTCGCGGGCGCCCGTGCCTGGTCGTCACCGAGCTGCCCTACCAGGTCAACCCGGACAACCTCGCCGAGCGGGTCGCCGAGCTGGTCAAGGAAGGCAAGCTCACCGGCATCGCCGACATCCGGGACGAGTCCTCGGGCCGCACCGGCATGCGCCTGATCCTGGTCCTGAAGCGCGACGCGGTCGCCAAGGTCGTGCTGAACAACCTGTACAAGCACACCCAGCTGCAGGAGACGTTCGGCGCGAACATGCTGGCCCTGGTCGACGGCGTGCCCCGCACGCTCAACCTGGCCCAGTTCATCCGCCACTACGTCGACCACCAGATCGAGGTCATCCGCCGGCGCACCGCCTTCCGCCTGCGCAAGGCCGAGGAGCGGGCGCACATCCTGCGCGGTCTGGTCAAGGCCCTCGACATGCTCGACGAGGTGATCGCCCTGATCCGGCGCTCGCCCACCGTCGAGGACTCCCGCCAGGGCCTCATGCAGCTGCTCGACGTCGACGAGATCCAGGCCACCGCGATCCTCGACATGCAGCTGCGCCGCCTGGCCGCCCTCGAGCGTCAGCGGATCATCGACGAGCTCGCGAAGATCGAGATCGAGATCGCCGACCTCAAGGACATCCTCGCGAAGCCGGAGCGGCAGCGGGCGATCGTCTCGGAGGAACTCGCCGAGATCGTGGCGAAGTTCGGCGACGAGCGGAAGACCCAGATCATCCCGTTCGACGGCGAGGTCTCCATGGAGGACCTCATCGCCCGGGAAGACGTTGTGGTGACGATCACACGTACCGGTTATGCGAAGCGCACGAAGGTCGATCTCTACCGTTCGCAGAAGCGCGGCGGTAAGGGCGTGAGCGGCGCCACGCTGCGGCAGGACGACATCGTCTCGCACTTCTTCGTCATCTCGACCCATGACTGGATGCTGTTCTTCACCAACAAGGGTCGGGTCTATCGGGCAAAGGCCTACGAACTGCCCGAAGCCGCACGAGTCGCAAAGGGACAGCACGTCGCGAACCTGCTCGCCTTCCAGCCGGACGAGCACATCGCGCAGGTAATTCAGATCCCTGACTACGGGGTCGCGCCCTACCTTGTGCTCGCCACTAAGAATGGGCTGGTGAAGAAGACCCGGCTCGAGGAATTTGACTCCAACCGCAGCGGTGGCATCATCGCCATCAACCTGCGGGAGGATGACGAGTTGGTGGGCGCGGCGCTGGCGGCATCGGAGAACGACCTGCTGTTGGTCTCCAAGAAGGCCCAGGCCATCCGGTTCAACGCCACCGACGAGGCGCTCCGCCCGATGGGCCGCGCCACCTCGGGCGTGATCGGCATGCGCTTCGGTGACCACGATGAGCTTCTTGCGATGGAAGTGGTTCGTGAGGGCATGGATGTGTTGGTCGCCACCGACGGTGGGTATGCAAAGCGCACGCCGATCGAGGAGTATCCGGTGCAGGGCAGGGGCGGCAAAGGCGTCCTGACCGCGAAGATCACCGAGCGCCGGGGTGGTCTCGTGGGCGCCCTGGTGATCAGCCCGGAGGATGAACTATTTGCCATCACCAGCAATGGTGGTGTCATCCGGACTCCCGTGAAGCCTGTACGGCGCACACGGGATCGGAACACAATGGGGGTCAAGCTGATGGACCTCCCAGAAGGTGTAACCATCGTGGCGCTTGCTCGCAATGCCGACGAGCCTGACGAACAGGACTAGTTGATGCCGGAGACACAGGCGAAGTCGGGGGGCGGCACAGGGGCCTCAGCGACACCGGACGAGACGGCGAAGAAAGACAGCGCCGCCGCGAACGGACGCGAGGCCGCGGCACGTGCCGGTGCACCCGCCGAAGCCCCGTCCCCGCCGAAGTTCACCAGGGCGCCGGGCATGGCCCCGCCGCCCGGTGAGCCGCCCGCCGACAAAGACGGGTCGTCGGATGCGAAGCGCGCCGGCGGTCCCTCGGTGGCCAAGGGCTCGGCGACCGTGCCCGTCGTCACCAAGGGCAAGGGCGCGGTCCCGGGCTCGACCTCCCAGGCACGTCCGGCGGCCGCCCCGCAGCGGCCCGCCGGCCCGCCGGGAGCGCCCAGCCAGCCCGGGAGCAACCCCGGCGCCACCAAGCGGCCGGCCGGCCCCAACGGGCCCGGTCCGAACGGTCCCGGCGCGACCACCGGCAGTGCCGCCGTCGGCGCGGCTCGCGTCAGCGAGGCCGTCCGGTCCGCCCGGTCCACCGTCACCGGTGCGGCCGCCCGCGGTCCCCGCCGGGCCCGGCTGAACCTCAAGCGGATCGACCCCTGGTCCGTCATGAAGTTCTCGTTCGCCGTCTCCGTCGTGCTGTTCATCGTCGTGGTCGTCGCCACCTCGGTGCTCTACCTCGCGCTCGACGCCATGGGCGTCTGGACCGAGGTCAACAGCAGCCTCAAGGAACTGGTGAGCGCCAGCGGTGGCACCGACGGCTCGACCAGCGGCGGCTTCCGCATCACCGCCTGGGGCGTGATCGGCACGTCGATGCTGATCGGAGCGGTCAACGTGGTCCTGTTCACCGCGCTGGCCACACTCGGCGCGTTCATCTACAACGTGTGTGCCGACCTGGTCGGCGGCGTCGAGCTGACCCTCGCCGAGCGCGACTGACAAGACGCGCGGCTGTGGGTCACCCCGTTTTGGCGGCCCACAGCCCAGTGCGGTAATCTCTCTGAGTCGCACGGGGCTATAGCTCAGTCGGTTAGAGCGCAGAGCTGATAACTCTGAGGTCGATGGTTCGATTCCATCTAGCCCCACGGACGATTGGCCACTCCCTGCTCGCGAAAAGCGCGAGCCGGGAATCGCCCGTCATATCTACTCCGGTGGCCGAGCCCCCGGAAGCCCCGCGTAGCGGTGGTTGCGCTGGGGTGTTTTTCTCGCCCTGCGGCCTTTGTTTCTCGCTCTGCGGCCCTCCTGTTAGGGGATCTGTTTTGTTCAAGAAGCTCCTGATCGTTGCCGGGCTTGTTGGGGTTGCTGCCCTCGTGGTCAAGAAGGTCAAGGCGTCCAGTGATGAGCGGGCGCTCTGGCACGAGGCGACCACTGCTCCTGACTTGCGTTAATCCGTAATTCGGGGCCTTAGCTCAACTGGCAGAGCACCGCCTTTGCAAGGCGGGGGTTAGGGGTTCAAGTCCCCTAGGCTCCACTTGATAGAAAATTAGCCCCGGCGCCTTACGGCGGCCGGGGCTTCCTGCTATTGCGTTTTAGGTCCAGCGGAGTAGGCAGGCGCCCATGGACATGCCGCCGCCGAAGCCGGCCAGCAGTAGCAGGTCGCCTCGCTTCAGGGCACCTGAGCGGTTTGCGTGGTCCAGGGTTACCGGGACTGAGGCGCTTCCTACGTTGCCGTACTGCTGAAGCGTCAGGTGGGTCTGGGCGTTCTCGAAGCCGGCTGCGGTCACCAGTTCCCGGAGCATGATGCCGTTGGCCTGGTGGGGGACGAAGTGGTCTACGTCCGTGGCCTTCAGGCTTGCTCGGGTCAGCAGGGCCTCCAGGGCTGGGGGGACCTCGGTGGCCACGAAGTCGCGTACGCCTCGGCCGTTCATGCGGAAGTAGTGGTCGCCGTTGGCGACCGTCTCCGCTGAGGCCGGCAGGCGGCTGCCGCCTGCTTTGACGTAGATCAGGTCACTTGACTCGCCCTTTGACGAGAGGTCCAGGTCGAGGATGCCGTAGCCCTCGGGGACGGCGCCCACCACCGCGGCACCGGCGCCGTCGCCGAACAGGACCGCTGTCCGCCGATCGCTGAAGTCGAGGATGCGGGAGTAGATGTCCGTCGCGATCACCAGGACCAGGGCGCCGGGGTTTGCGGCCACCAAGCCGTTTGCCACGCTCAGGGCGAAGACCCAGCCCGAGCAGACGGCGTTCACGTCGAAGCAGGCCGCACGGGTGGCGCCGATCTGATTCTGCACCAGGTTCGACGTCGGCGGCTGGGGCGAATCGCCCGTCGACGTGGAGAGAACGATGTAGTCGATCTCAGCCGCGGCCACGCCGGCCTGCGCCAGTGCCGCCCGGGCCGCCTCGGCCGCGAGGTCGGAAGCGGCCTCCTCCGGAGCGGCGAAACGCCGAGCCTCGATCAAGGTCTTACGAGCGACCCACTCCGGGTCCGCATCCGGCACCAGAGCGTTGAGGTCCACATTGGTCACGACCCGCGCCGGAAGATATGAACCGGTGCCGAGAATCCCTACCGCCACGAGTGTCCCGCCTGCCCTTGGAAACCTGAAACCACCGATGACAAGTTACGAGAGTCCTGCCAGCGGCGGGCGGGGCCGAGCGGACCGAGTCCGCGACGGTTCGGCCGGGAAAAGCTCGGTCCGCTCAAGGCGAGGGGGCCGACCGGTCCTTCCAGGGTCGTCTGGACGAATGATTCGGGCCTCAGGTCATCAGCCCGTCACAAATGGCCGCTAGGTGGGCAGGACCACGATCAGCGGCGGGATGGGAACGCTGTGCGGGGAACCGGTGGGGAGCTCGGGGGCCGGCAACCAGTCCAGGCCCAGCGGCTCGGGGCCGATGCCGTCGTCGGGGCCCAGACGAGGCTCGCCGTCGATCACGGTCACCGCGAACACCGAGGTCATGCCGGATGGGTAGGGCATCTCCAGAACGTGCCGGGCCTTGCTCACGATCAGGCCCGTTTCCTCGAAGACCTCCCGGCGGAGGGCCTCCTCGGGTGTTTCGCCCGGTTCGATGCCGCCGCCGGGAAGGGTCCACCACTCACCGCCGCCGGATCGTCGGCTCCGCTCGTGCACCATCAGCACTCGGCCGTCACGCACGATCACGGCGGCGGCCCGTTTTCGTTCCGTTACGAGTTCGCTCACGAGTCGCAGGCTAACCGGACGAAGGCGTTGTCGCTCAACGGTTGTGGATAACTTCCGTATCTATCGGGCGGTAAGCGGCAACTCACCGGCCGAAATGGACACTCGAGGGTGAGCCGTGGCGCCCCATCGGGGCAGGTGACGGGGCACCACGGCGGGTCGAATCAGGCCGCGTAGGCGGCTCGTGTGGCGGGCATCTCACCGTCGCCGTTGCGGTGCGTCTTCACGGCGAGGACCTGGTTCACGCCGATCTTGGCCTGCTCGAAGGCCAGGGCCGAGGCGGCCATGTAGAGACGCCACACCCGGGCGCGGCCGGGGCTGGTCAGGCGTACCGCCGTCGACCAGTCGGATTCGAGGTTCGCCACCCAGGCGCGCAGCGTGCGGGCGTAGTGCTCGCGGAGCGCGTGCACATCCCGTACCTCGAAACCAGCCTCTTCGAGAAGCGTGACCGTCGTGCCGACCGGGGCCAGCTCCCCGTCCGGGAAGACGTACGCATCGATGAAGGAGCGCACCTGGTGCGGTGCCTTCGGCGGCAGATGCAGCCGGGAGATCTGGTGGTTGAGCAGCCGGCCGCCCGGCTTGAGCTGGGCGTAGAGGATCTCCGCGTACTGCCGGTAGGGCTCGGTGCCGACGTGCTCGGCCATGCCGACGCTGGAGATCGCGTCGAACGGGCCGTCATCCAGGTCGCGGTAGTCCTGGATCCGGATCTCCACCTGGTCGGTGAGGCCGGCCTCGGCGACCTGCTTGCGGGCGAACTCCGCCTGCTCGGTGGAGAGCGTGATGCCCAGAACCCGGACGCCGTAGTTCTGCGCAGCGTGCACGGCCAGGCTGCCCCAGCCGCATCCGACGTCGAGCAGGCGCATGCCGGGCTTCAGATCGAGCTTGCGGCAGATCAGGTCGAGCTTGTCGCGCTGGGCGTCGGCGAGACCGTAGCCGGGGGCGTCGGACGTCCAGTAGGCGCAGGAGTAGACCATGCTCTCGCCGAGCACGATCCGATAGAAGTCGTTGCCTACGTCGTAGTGCTGGCTGACCGCCTGCCGGTCCCGCCGCCGGCTGTGCCGGTCGCCGGCCACCTGCATCTCCTCCGGGGGCGGCTTGGGCTGGGTGCCGAGCACGCCGAGCCGCAGCAGATCGCCGGCGACCGTGTGCAGCGGCAGGTCCTTGATGTCGGGCGACCGCCAGAGCAGCGCGGCGAGACGGCTCAGGGCGTCGTACAGGTCGCCCTCGAGGTCGATGTCGCCGGCCACGTACGCACGGGCCAGGCCCAGCTCGTTGGGCTGCCACAGGATGCGGCGCATGGCCCGTTTGTGCCGAATGATCAGGGTAGGCGCATCGGGAGGACCGGCGGTGGAGCCGTCCCAAGCGCGGATTCGCACGGGCATCGGGACCTGCAGGATGGCCTCGAGTAGGCCGGCCAGCTTGGTCGCGGTGGTGACGTGGGGGGTGAGGATTGCCACTAGACCTCCCGGGGGCGCAGCCAGTCGTCGCTGCGACATCGCAGAGGCGGCGGCCGGGGTTGAACTGATCCACTATCCGCCCGGAGAAGCCGTTTCCATAAGGTGCTTTTATAAATTTGTGATCGAGGACTCACACAGCGCGCATGACGCGTTCGAGCTTCTCCTGCGGCATCGTCCGGGCTCGATCATGCCTGCTCTCGGCCAGGGCGGCGAGCACCGTGCGACGCTCCACCTCGGACAGGATGCCGGCGAACGGCGAGGTTCCGCGCAGCTCGACCGCGTACTCCGAGGACGAGGTCAGGGCGTCCAGCACCGCCTCGTGGCCGCTGTCGAGGACCACCTGCCACCGGTCCAGCCAATCCCAGGCGCGGCCCTCGGGATGCAGGCGGCGCAGCCGGCGCAGGTTGATCTCGGCCGCCGCGAGCAGCGCGTCCGGGTTCGACACGAACTTGCCGGCGATGGCCTGGTGCAGCCAGAGTTGCTCGAGTTGCTGGCGGGTCAGCGCGGGGCGGATCAGCGCCTCGACGTCGGAACGCCGCACGCGATGCTGGGCGCCGGCCGTCACGTACGGCAGGAGGCCACGGGAGCACAGGTCGACCACGTGCTGCCGCGAGGAGCGCAGCAGGATCGCGGCCTCACCGATGCTGAGCAGCTCGGAGGTGCGCATCGTCACGGATGAATGTTGGCGGTACGGCCGGTGGCGATGCAACAACCGAACGGCTATTGATTCTTTCGGACCTCGGTCATCGTGTAAGTGCGGGTGATCAACAGCAGCTGGCTCATCTCCTCGCCGGTGAGCCGCTCGGCCAGCGCCAGCGCCGCCGCCATCGAGGTGTCCGCGTCGATCCCGGCCGCGAAGCCGACCGCCGCCATCTCCGGGGTGATCACGGCCGGCGCGAGCGGGTCGAAATCGAGAACCGTCCGCCCGTCCGTCAGCTGCAGGAACCGGCCGTGCCCGTCCGGGCGTCGATGGTTGGCCACCACGGTGGTGCCGGCCGACAGCGGTCGAACCAGGTCATCGGTGACGCCGAAATCACCGTTGTCCTCGACGATCAGCGACCAGCTGTCGACCCGGGTGATGCCGAGGAAGTAGCGGTACGCCGGTCCCTGCTGCCCGTCGCCCGCGCCGACCAACTGCTCCCAGGTGATCCGCTCCAGGTCCTTGGCGCCGAGCCGATCGAGCACCTGCCGCGGGATGAGGCCGCGCACCCAGGTGAAGCAGTAACCCGCGCCGAACTCGCGGTCCGGCGAGAACCAGCGGTAATCGTCGGCGACCGCCTCGCGCTGGGTCGCGGCGAGGGCCGGGCTCCCAGTGCTACGCGAGTTGCACGCGCCGAGGAAACCGGCCGCGGGCAGGAGGAGAAGAGATCGACGACGCACCGCGACAGTAGATCAAACAGAGGCGGCATCGTGGGCGACGATGACCTCCGCTTCCGGCTCCGCCGGGCGGGGCACGCGGGGCAGGGCGCGGATGGCCCGCCTGCGCTCGGTGACGAAATAAGCACAACTGAGTCCGTACGCCGCGGCAAGCACCCCACCGACGGCGCGCACCGGCGGCCCCGCTTCGAGGATCGTCAGGATCAGCGCCGCCTCGGCCCAGCAGCCGAGCAGGATCGCGTTGATCGTGTCAGTGCGGTCCCAGCGCCGGATCCGCCGACGCGCCTGGCGCCGGATCTCGACCAGCAGCGAGTGGCCCATGCCGATCGCGAGCAGGCCCAGCAGCACGGTTGCGAACACGGAATGGGCGCCGCCGGCGACGGCCGCTATCGCGGTACCGCCCCCGAGCAGCGCGAGACCACTCACGGTCCCGATGCGGCCTGCACGACGTTCCTCCACAACCTCTGACAGTCGGCAAGATCCGTCCGAGGCTGAGAATCCTCGGTGACCGAGAGCACGTCACTCTCCGGCTGAGTCGATCGTCCCGTTGGCATGAACGAGCGAAGCGAGCGAATCAGCCGGCTCAGTAGGGAATTTGCTCTTGGCAGCTCGGAGCGAAGCGAGGAGCTGGCATGAACGAAAACATCACGGTTCTGGTCACCGGAGCGAGCGGGACGCTGGGATCCGCGGTGACGCCGCGGCTGGCGAAGCAGGGGTACGCGGTCCGGCCGATGACCCGGTCGGCGCGGGCCGGCTGGGTGACGGCCGACCTGCGCACCGGCGAAGGGCTGGACGATGCGGTGCGTGGGGTGGACGTGATCGTGCACCTGGCGTCGTCTCCGGGGCGGCCGCAGCGGACCGACGTCGAGGGCACGCGGCGGCTGCTGGACGCGGCGCGAAAGGCCGGGGTCGGGCACGTCCTCTACGTGTCGATCAACGGCATCGACCGGGTACCGTACGCCTACTACCGGGCGAAGCTCGAAACCGAGAAGGTCGTGCAGGCGAGCGGCATCCCGTACACGATCCTGCGGGCCGCCCAGTTCCACGACTTCGCCGAGACGATGCTGTCCGCGCTGAGCAAGCTGGGCCCGGTGATCGTCGACCCGACGTGGCAGCTCCAGCCGGTGGCGATCGAGGACGTCGCCGAGCGGATCGCCGAGCTGATCGCCCACCCGGCAACCGGCGGGACCACCGAGTACGCCGGACCGCAGGTGCACACGTTCGACGACCTGGTCCGGTCGTGGCTCCGAGCGCGCGGACGGAAACGGCCGGTCTGGCGGGTCCGGATCCCGGGCCGGATGGCGCGGGCGATCCGGGATGGTGGGCAGACCACCACCGCCACCCCGACCGGGACCCGTACGTGGGAGGACTACCTGGCCGCGAAGTATTGAGCGAGGATGGCGGGCGTGATGGGAACCCTGCAGCTCGAGCCCGCCCAGTCCCGCCCCGATCTGCTGGCCCCGCCGGTGGCGAAGGCCCTCGCGGTGTGGCCGGTCGATGCGCCGATCGACGGTGACCAGGTGCTGGTCGCGCCGATCGATCCCGGCCTGGCCGACACCGCGGCGTTCTGCGACGCGTACGAGGTGGGCCTGGCCGTCTCGGCGAACTGCGTGATCGTGGCGGGCAAGCGGGACGGCGTCCCCAAGTACGCGGCCTGCATCGTCCTGGCCACCACGCGCGCCGACGTGAACGGCGTGGTCCGCCGCCACCTCAACGTGCGCAAGTGCAGCTTCGCCCCGATGGACGACGCGGTCGCCCTGACCGGCATGGAGTACGGCGGCATCACCCCGATCGGCCTACCCGCCGACTGGCCGATCCTGGTCGACAGTCGGGTAGCCGCCACCCCGCATGTGATCGTCGGCTCCGGCGTACGCCATAGCAAGATCGCTGTGGCCGGACCGGCGCTCGGCGCCCTGCCCGGGGCCGAGGTCATCGAGGGTTTGGCGAATCCCGTTTAAGATCGTCGATCTGGTTCCACGTGAAACCTCATAGACCGACGTCGACGGCTTCCCGGCGGGCGATCTCCTCCAGCGCCGCGAGCAGAGTGGCCGGCTCCTGGGCGCCCTGCACCGCGTACTTCCCGTCGATCACGAACGTCGGGACGCTGGTGATGCCGAGCTCCCGGGCCTCGGTGAGGTCGGTGGTGACCGCGCCGGTGCCGGCCTCCGACTCGAGGTAGGCCAGCGCGGCCGCCCGGCCGAGGCCGATCGACCCGGCCACGTCGGCCAGCGCCGGCCGGTAGCCCAGGTCGATCCCGCCGGTGAAGTGGGCCCGCTGCAACGCGTCGAGCAGCTCGGCCTGCTTGTCCTGCCCGGCCGCCCAGGCGATGAGCCGGTGGCTGTCGAACGTGTTGGCCGCGATCGCCCGGTCGTAGTCGATCCGCAAGCCGTCAGCGGCCGCGATCGAGGTGACGTGGGAGAACATCTGCTCGGCGCGTTCCGGGCCGCCGAACTTCGCGATCATGGCGTCCTTGATCGCGATCGGCTGTGGCACCGGCGCGGGGTCCAGTTGGTAGGCCCGGTAGGTCACCGTCACGTCACCGTCGAACTCGGCGATCGCCTTCTCGAGACGCGCCTTGCCGATGTAGCACCACGGGCAGACGACGTCGGACCAGACCTGGATATCCACGAGCAGACTCCAACTTAACGAGATTGAGCAGCGACCTGCCGCTTCAGGCGGCCCAGGATCGCCGAGCCGCCCCGGATGCGCAGGGGACTGATGGCGTTCGCGAGGCCCATCCGGGCATAGAGATCGTCCGGCACGGCGAGGATCTCGGCGGCCGTCGAGCCGGCCAGGCCCTCGGCCAGGATGCCGGCGAAGGCGCGGGTGGTGGGCGCCTCCGGCGGACAGTCGAACCAGGTCTGCACGGTGTCGTCCGGCTGGACGACCGCCTTCAGAAAGAACTGGGTCTGGCACTCCGGCACCTGTTCCATGCCGTCGTGCCCGGCCAGGTCGGCGGGCAGCGGCGGCATGGCATCGGCGAACTCGAGCAGCATCTCCAGGACGACCTCACGGGGCGCCGTGGCGAACTCCTCGACGATCTCGGCCAGCTTCGGGGGCATGTCGCTCACGACAACGACGATACCCAGCGCGGGATCGAACGCGGCTAGACAGCCGCTGTTGGGAGGAGGGCTACGTCACTCAGGCTGATGATGCCGACGACCTTGCGGTCGGAGTCGCAGACCAGCAGGCGGCGGACGCCGCGCTCGCGCATGGCGCGCACCGCCTCCTCCACAGTGGCGGACTGTTCCACCATGATCAGCTCGCGGGACGTGATCGAGCCGAGCGTGGTCTGCCGGGGAATCAGATTCTCCGCGATCGCCCGCACCACGATGTCGCGGTCGGTCACCAGACCCATCATGGTCGGGCCGCTGGTCACCACGACGTCGCCGATGCCCTGGTCGCGCATCGCCTGCGCGGCCTCGTCGAGCGTCGTTGCTTCCGGCAGGTAGACGACCTGCCGGGTCATTACATCCGCGACCGAGACCTTGGCCATGGTGTACCTCCCGTGTAGAGGGTCCGGTTACCCGCGTGCACCCGTGATTACACGCAGTATGTCCGTGATCGGCACGTCGGCACGCTCACCACTTCGCCGATCGCGGAATTCCACTAATCCTTCCCCGAGCCGGCGGCCGACGACCACCGTGCGGGTGATGCCGATCAGTTCGGCGTCGGTGAATTTCACCCCGGCCGAGAGCTGCGGCCGGTCGTCGACGAGCACCCGCAGGCCGGCCGCGACAAGCGTGCCGGCCACCGCGAGCGCGGCCTCGATCTGACCGTCCTTGCCGGCGGCGACGATGTGCACGTCGGCCGGGGCGACCTCGTCGGGCCAGAGCAGCCCGCGGTCGTCGTGGTGCTGCTCGGCGATCGACGCGACCGCGCGCGAGACGCCGATCCCGTACGAGCCCATGGTCGGGCGGACCGGTTTGCCGTCGACGCCCAGGACGTCGACCTTGAACGCGTCGGTGTAACGCCGGCCGAGCTGGAAGATGTGCCCGATCTCAATGCCCCGCCGCATGGTCAGCTTGCCGTGGCCGCACGCCGGGCAGGGATCGCCGGCCCGCACCCCGGCCGCCTCGATCGTGCCGTCGGGCGTGAAGTCGCGGCCGGCCACCACGTCGATCGCGTGCCGGCCGGGCTCGTTGGCGCCGGTCAGCCAGGCGGTGCCGGTGGCGATCCGCGGATCGGCGAGGTAACGGATCTTGATGCCCTGCGGCCCGATGTAGCCCTTGACCAGGTCGGGACGAGAGTCGAAGTCGTCGAAGAGGGTGGCGGTGGCCGGAGCGAGCGCCGCGTCGAGGCGCTTCATGTCGACCTCGCGATCGCCGGGCACGCCGATCGCCAGCAGTTCGTCCGCCCGGCCGGGGTGATGGACGGTGACCACGACGTTCTTCAGGGTGTCGGCGGCGGTCCAGTCGCTGCGCCCACCCAACTGGCGGGCGTTGGCCAGCTCGACCAGGGAGACGATGGTCGGAGTGTCGGGGGTGTCATGCACCGACGGCGAGCCGGCTGGAATCTCGGCGGACAACGGCGCCGGGGTGATCACGGCCTCGGTGTTGGCGGCGTAGGCGCACGACGTACAGCCGACGAAGGTGTCCTCGCCGACCTCGGCCGCGGCCAGGAACTCCTCGGACGCCGAACCGCCCATCGCGCCGGACATCGCCGAGACGATCGTGTGGGACAGCCCGATCCGTTCGAAGATGCGCTGGTAGGCGGCGCGAACCTCGGCGTAAGTCTCGGCCAGGCCCTCGTCGGTGAGGGTGAACGAATAGGCGTCCTTCATCAGGAACTCGCGGCCACGCAGCAGGCCGGCCCGGGGGCGGGCCTCGTCCCGGAACTTCGTCTGCACCTGGAACAGCAGCAGCGGGAAATCTCGGTAGGAGCTGGTCATGTCCTGCACGAGCAGGGTGAACATCTCCTCGTGGGTGGGCGCCAGCAGGTAGTCGGCGCCGCGCCGGTCGTGCAGCGTGAAGATGTCATCGCCGTACTCCGTCCAGCGGTTGCTGATCTCGTACGGCTCCCGGGGCAGAAGCGCCGGGAAAGCGACCTCCTGGCCGCCGATGGCGGTCATCTCCTCGCGGATCACCGTAGTGATCCGGTCGAGCACGAGCTTGCCGAGCGGGAGCCACGTGTATCCGCCCGGTGC
This sequence comes from Actinoplanes sp. NPDC026619, assembly GCF_040638295.1. Taxonomy (NCBI): domain Bacteria; kingdom Bacillati; phylum Actinomycetota; class Actinomycetes; order Micromonosporales; family Micromonosporaceae; genus Actinoplanes; species Actinoplanes sp. NPDC026619. Next base: position 42,800 of record NZ_JBEZYA010000045.1, on the reverse strand, counting down.
CGCGCGACGGATGTAACCGGCGCGCAGGAGCAGCCGATGACTCGGCACCTCCGCCTCGGCCGGCTCCTCGCGCAGGGTCTTGAGCAGCAACGTGGACATTCGCAAGAGCATGCCGAGCAGCGTAGATACGAGGTCCGACATAAGCACCCAATATTCGGAGTGTCGCCATCGTCACTCTGGGATCGATGCCTGTCCGGTGGAATGCTGTCACCGCAACAACGAGTGAGGGAACGTTAAGGAGGCGGCCGATGAGCTGGGGCAGCTTCGTTGCGATGGGAGACAGCTTCACCGAGGGCATGAACGACGCGTATCCGGACGGAACGTTCCGGGGCTGGGCCGACCTGGTGGCCGCGCGTCTCGCGATCGACACCGGGCCGGACTTCGGATACGCCAATCTCGCGATCCGCGGCAAACTCCTCGATCAGATCATCGACGAACAACTCGAGCCGACCCTGGCCATGACACCCGCCCTGGTCAGCGTCGCGGGTGGCGGCAACGACTCGCTGCGGCCACGTGTCGACCCGCATTCGCTGGTGGAGAAGATCGACGCGGTGGTCGGACGGCTGCGGTCCACCGGCGCCGACGTGATCGTCTTCCGGTTCGCCGACGTCACCGCGCACCTGCCCGGGCAGCGCATCGTCGGGCCGCGCGCGGCAGTGCTCAATGACGGGGCCACCGCGATCGGCGAGAAGTACGGGGCGTACGTGGTCGATCTGTTCGGCGACAGCGCATTCCGGCACCCGCACATGTGGTCGCCGGACCGCCTGCACCTCTCACCGGGCGGCCACCGGCGGGTCGCCGCTCACGTGCTGACCGCGCTCGGTGTCGGCGTGGACGAGGAATGGCTGCTGGTGCCGCCGACCCCGGAACCGACCCCGTGGCTGATGGCCCGCGGCGCCGATCTGCGGTGGGCCCGCCAGCACTTCGTGCCGTGGGTGGGCCGCCACCTGCTCGGCCACTCGAGCGGCGAACTGATCACCGCGAAGCGGCCCTCATTGGCCCCTATCGAGTAATCGGGAGCGCTAGCGTGGCAACCATGTCCGTTGCGAACGATCCGACACCTGCGCTGCAGGCGTACGCACACCCCGACAAGCTCGTCACCACCGAGTGGCTGGCGGAGAATCTCGACGCGCCCGGCCTGGTGGTGGTCGAGTCGGACGAGGACGTGCTGCTCTACGACTCCGGGCACATCCCGGGTGCGGTCAAGGTCGACTGGCACCTCGAGTTGAACGACCAGGTCACCCGCGACTACCTCGCCCCGGCCGCGTTCGCGGCGTTGTGCGAGGCCAAGGGCATCGGGCGGGACGACACGATCGTCTTCTACGGCGACAACTTCAACTGGTGGGCGGCGTACGCACTCTGGGTCTTCAGTCTTTTCGGCCACCGCGACGTTCGCCTGCTGGATGGTGGCCGGCAGAAGTGGGTGGCCGAAGGCCGCACGCTGACCAGGGAGAAGACGTCACGCGACCAGGCCGCTTACCCGGTGCCGGTGCGCAACGACGCCGCGATCCGGGCCTTCCGTGACCAGGTCATGGGCCACATCTCCAGCGGCCGGCCGCTGGTCGACGTGCGTTCCCCGCAGGAATACACCGGCGAGCTGACCCACATGGCGGCCTATCCGCAGGAGGGTGCGCTGCGTGGCGGGCACATCCCGGGCGCGGTGAGCAAGCCGTGGAAGTCGGCGGCGAACGAGGACGGCACGTTCAAGCCGGCCGACGAGCTGACCAAGATCTACCAAACCGAGCTGGGTCTCGAATCGGGCGACGACATCATCGCCTACTGCCGCATCGGCGAGCGGTCGAGTCACACCTGGTTCGTGTTGCACCACCTGCTCGGTTATCCCCAGGTCCGCAACTATGACGGTTCATGGACGGAATGGGGCAATCTGGTCAAGGCCCCGATCGCCCGCGGTCCCGAAGCGGGCGGCCTGAGCTGACGAGTAATGGGAACGGGCGAGAAAACTGTCCGGGGGAACCGGTAGCTTCTCGCCCGTGAGCAACACCTTCCAGGTTGATCTACGGGGCATCGTCGACCTGCTGAGCCACCACCTCTACGCGAGCCCCCGCGTCTACGTCCGCGAGCTGCTGCAGAACGCCGTGGACGCGATCACCGCGACCGATTCGCAAGACGGCCGCGTCGAGATCACCACGGGCGCCGACGCGCTGCGCATCACCGACAACGGCATCGGTCTCACCGAGGCGCAGGTGCACGAACTGCTGGCCACGATCGGCCGCAGCTCGAAGCGGGACGAGCTGGGCTTCGCACGGCACGAGTTCCTCGGCCAGTTCGGCATCGGCCTGCTCTCCTGCTTCCTGGTGGCCGACGAGATCCGGGTGCACACCCGCCGGGCCGGCGCCGAGCCGGTGCTGTGGACGGGTTACTCCGACGGCCGTTACGAGGTGCGGCCGGGCGAGGAGCGCGAGCCGGGGACCACGGTCACCCTGATGCCGCGACGCGGCGCCGAGCACCTTCTTACCGGTCCGACGGTGACCGAGCTCGCCGAGCTCTACGGCTCCCTGCTGCCCGTCACGGTGGAGGTCGACGGCGCCCGGGTGACGACCGGGGTGCTGCCCTGGGAATCCGACCGCGAGGCCTACTGCCAGCGCGTCTTCGGCTTCACCCCGTTCGACGTGATCGAGCTCAACGTGCCCGAGGCCGGCCTCACCGGCGCCGCGTTCGTGCTGCCCACGGCGGTCAACCCGGCCACCCGTGGCGGCCATCGGGTTTACCTCAAGCGCATGCTGCTGGCCGAAAATGTCGAGGGCCTGCTGCCCGAGTGGGCGTTCTTCGCCCGCTGCGTGGTCGACAGCACCGAGCTGCGGCCGACCGCGAGCCGTGAGGCGCTCTACGAGGACGGCCTGCTCACCGACGTCCGCGACGCGATCGCCGACCAGCTGCGCGGCTGGCTGGTCCGGCTCGCCGCCACCGACCCGCACCGGCTCGCCCGGTTCCTCGGTGTGCACCACCTCGGTGTGAAGGCGCTGGCCCTGCACGACGACGAGATGCTGCGCCTGGTCGAGCAGTGGTGGCCGATGGAGACCAACATGGGCCGGGTCACCCTCGCCGAGTTCCGCGAGCGGCACGGCGTGATCCGTTACGCCGCCACCACCGACGAATACCACCAGCTGTCCGCGGTCGCCGCCGCGCAGGACCTCGGCCTGATCAACGGCGGTTACGTCTACGACGCCGACATCATCGAGCGGCTGGCCACAGTGGACCAGGCGGTGCGGGCCGAGCGGCTCGAGCCGTCCGACCTGGCCACCCGCTTCACCGGGCTGGACGCTGAGACCGAGTTGCGGCTGCGCCCGTTCCTGTCGGTCGCGCAGCGCCGCCTCGACCGGCTCGGCTGCGAGGTGGTGATCCGCGCGTTCGACCCGGTCACCGTGCCCGCGCTCTACCTGGTCAGCCGGGCGGCCGCGTTCCACGAGGACTTCACGACGAGCCGCGACAAGGCCGACGACCTCTGGGGCGGTGTGCTCGACGCACTCGCCCAGGTCAGTCCGCCGGAACGCCCTCAGCTGGTGCTCAACCACCGCAACCCGCTGGTCCGCCGGGTGGTCGCGCTGGCCGATCCGGAACTCTCCGGGCTGGCCGTCGAGTCGCTGTACGGACAGGCCCTGATGCTCGGCCACCACCCGCTGCGCCCGGCCGACGCGGCCCTGCTGAATACGTCTTTCTTGGGCCTGCTCAATCGGGCCGTGACCGCCGAGGAGCAGAAGTGAAGACCGCCCCCGAGCTGTGGTCCCTGGTCGGCCAAGCCCAGGATCTGCCCCACGGCGCCGCCCAGATCGCCCTGGTCGAGCAGGTGCTGCGGCGCGTCGACGAGGCCGGCGACCCCGAGCTGGCGTTCTACGCCCGGCTGCTGGCCACGACGGCGTATGTCTACGGTGGTGAGCCCGGCAAGGCATTCGTCCCGTTCTCCTGGTGCGTCGCCGATTTCGACCGCAACCCGGCGCCCTATCACCAGCGGTGGCAGCACAACCTGCTCTGGCTGTTCAAGACGATGGTCAACGCGCTGACCACGTTCCACGAGGTGCCGCTGGCCCGCACCTATGCGGTGCTCGACGACATGGAGCGGCGCTACCGCGAGACCGGCCACGGCATGCACGCCGTCTACAAACACCGTTACCTGGTCGCCTCACACGTCGGGCAGACCGAGGAGGCGGACGCGTGGTTCGAGCGGTGGCAGTCGGCGCAACGCGACGCCCTCTCCGACTGCGCCGGCTGCGACCCGACCGACGTCGCGAAATACCTGTCGTCGCGCGACCGGTTCGCCGACGCCGTCGCGCTGGCCGAGCCGGTGCTGTCCGGCGAACTGAGCTGCAGCGAGCAGCCGCAGGGCATTCTCCGCGAGTTGACCGTCCCCTACCTGCAGACCGGTGAACTGCAGAAAGCCGCCGACGCGCACCGCCGGGCCTACCGCCTGGAGCGGGGCAACCTGGCCGACCTGTGGAACATCGGCACGCACCTCGGCTTCTGCGGGCGCACCGGCAACGAGCACCGCGGTCTCGAGATGCTGCAGCGGCACATCGACTGGCTCGAGCGGGCGCCGTCACCCGCCGCCGAGATGAACTTCGCGGCCGAGGCAGCCATGCTGCTGCGCCGGCTCAGCGAGACCGGCCACGGCGAGCTGACCGTCCGCCGCAAGGACCGGGCCGACATCACCGTCACCGAGCTCGCGCCCGAGCTGGCCGAGCGGGCCCTGATCCTGGCCGCCCGTTTCGACGCCCGCAACGGCACCGGCCACCAGAGTGAGCTGATCGCCGAGACGATCAACGCCCAGCCGTACGGGATCGACCTCGTCCTGTCGCCGACCGCCCGGCTCGCCCGGCCGGAGACGGTGCGGCCGGAGCCGGAGCCGGCGCTCGAGGTCCCGGCCGCGGCCGACCCGGCCGAGCTGCTCGACCTGGCCACCGAGCACTTCCTCGAGGAACGGCCGGCCGCGCTGGCCGCCACCCTGACCGCGCTCGACGAGCGATTTCCGGTGCTGGCCGATCCGCTGCTGGCCGCCCGCCGGCTCGCGATGATCGGCAACCTGCTGAGCTGGCAGGGCGACGAGACGTTCGCCGAGCGATGGAGCGTGGCCGCCGACCTGTTCGACACCGCCGGCGCCGAGAGCGATGCGATCGTGCTCCGGGCCCGGGCCGCTCTGGCCCGCACGCAGCAGGGCGAGCCCGACCCAGCGCCGATCCAGGCGGATGTCGAGCATCAGGAGAAGAACGGCGACGCCCGTGGCCGGGCCAACGCGTGGGCCCGGCTCGCCGTGCTGCACGCGGTGCGCGACGAGATGGCGGAGGCGGCCGAGGCGATCGGCCGCTGCGCGGATTATGCGACCGAGTCCGGTTACCCCCGCACCGTCGCGTCGCACGCCGACCTGCGGGCCCGCATCCTGGCCAACTCCGACGACCGCGCGGGCGCGCTGGCCGCGGCCCGCCAGGCGTGGGAGTTCTACCGGGTGCACGGCCCGGCGTTCCGGCTGGCCCCGATCGCCACCGTCTACGGCCAACTGCTCGACGACCCGGCGGGGCAGATCGAGGCGTTCGGCACAGCGATCGCCACCGGCGACGCCGGTGAGGTGCTGCCGGCCCGGATCGGCCGCGGCCGCGCGCTCAAGCGAGCCGATCGGGCCGGCGACGCGATCGCCGACCTGGTCGAGGCGGTTGCGCTCTGCACCGAGCAGGGCCTGGTGCCGGGCGGCGCCTACGCCCGATGGGAGCTGGCCGAGGCGTACGCGTTGGCCGGTCGCTCGGTGGAGGCGGCCGAGGTGGCCGAGGAAGCCCTGCTCGCGTTCGACGAGCTCAGTGACCGGGAGAGCGCGAACAACGCCCGGTTCCTGCTCGCCAAGCAGTACCGCGAGATCGGCGACAGGGCCGGCGCGGTGTCCCGCTACCGCGAGCTCATCGAGCAGCTCGCCGACAACCCGGAGGGCCGCGGTCAGGTCGGCGAGGAGGTCGGCGGTCTGCTCTTCGACCTGGACCGGGACGCCGAGGCGGCGGAGGCGTTCCGCGCGGCCGGCGATGCCCTGCGCGAGGCCGGCGACCTGCTCGGCGAGCTGCGCACACTGCGTCGCCGGATCTCGGCGCTGCACTACGCGGATGACCCGGCGGCCGCCGAGGAGACCTACCGGCTGGCCGGCGAGCGTTTCGCGGCGTTGCCGGCCGAGCTGGCCGCCGAGCCAGGTGCGATCTGGGAGACCGGGGTGACCGCGTTCGAGCAGGCCCGCATGCTGATGGCCCGCGACCGGCACGCCGACGCCGTCCCGGTCCTGCGCGACCTCCCGCCCCGATTGCGCCGGATCGGGGCCATCGACGAGGCCGACCGCCTCGACACCATGTATGGCGAGGCCCTGCACCATTCGGGCGATCCGGCGGCGGCCGCGACCCATCTTCGCGAGCTGCTGGCGGCCATGGCCCCGGAGTCTGCCAACCGGGAGTTGGCGGAGCGCATACTCGGAGAGGCCGAGAAATCCTGAACGAGCGTTAAGGCAACCGCTTGACAAGGGGTTAGAGTTGCCACGTGACGACGGTTGATCAGCAGCAGCGGCCGGGGCCGCCCGCACCCCGGCGGCGGTCGCGCCGTGACGAGATCCTCGAGATCGCGGTGGGACTCTTCGCGGCGCGCGGATATCACGGCGTGTCGATGGATGACATCGGCTCAGCCGCCGGTGTCACCGGCCCGGCGCTCTACCACCACTTCGCCGGCAAAGAGGCGATGCTGGTGGCCGCGCTGATTCCGGTCAGCGAGGGCCTGCTGCACGGCGGCAAGGCCCGAGTTGCCCAGCACCCCGACGACGCGAGCGCCGCCCTGGGCGATCTGATCGACTTCCACGTCGAGTTCGCCCTGGCCAACCCGGCCGTCATCGCCCTGCACCTGCACGAGCTCGACCGCCTGCCGGACGAGCCACGCCGCCAGATCCGCCGACTCCAGCGCCTCTATGTCGAGGAGTGGGTCGGCGTGCTGGCGACGCTGCGCCCCGAGCTGGAGGCGGCCGAGGCCCGGGTGCTCGCCCATTCGGCGTTCGGCCTGATGAACTCGACGCCGTTCCTCGGTGGCGAGGTCGACCGCCGGCGCCGGGCCGCGCTGCTGCGCGAGGCCACCATCCACGCCCTGGCCGGTCGCTGAGCTGTAAAGCTTCAAAAGATAAAAACTGAAAAAGCAGCGGAGCCGGCCACAAGCCAAGGCGCCGCTGACCCGTGCGGCCCGGGCCACCGCCCAGGGCCACGAAGACGGCAGAAAGGTCGACATGATCGAGTCGCTTCTCGTCGCCAACCGGGGCGAAATCGCCCGCCGGATCATTCGCACCGCCAACCGGCTGGGGATCCGCACGATCGCGGTCCACTCCGAGGCGGACACCGATTTGCCGTTCGTGCTCGAAGCGGACGAGGCGGTCTGCGTCGGTCCGGCCAACCCCGCGCAGAGCTACCGGAACACCGAGGCCATCCTGGCCGCCGCGAAGTCGACCGGCGCCCAGGCGATCCACCCGGGCTACGGCTTCCTCAGCGAAAATGCCGACTTCGCCCGCGCGGTCGAGGCAAACGGCCTGATCTGGGTCGGCCCGCCGGCTGACGCGATCACCGCGATGGGCGACAAGATCAACGCACGGAACCTGATGGCCGAAGCCGGCGTGCCGGTCGCGCCGGGCACGCACGATCCGGCCGCCACCGTCGAGGCCGCGATCGAGGCCGCCGCGACCATCGGTTATCCGGTAATGGTGAAAGCCGCGGCGGGTGGCGGCGGCATGGGCATGGCGGTCGCCAATGACCAGGAGGCCCTCGAGAAGGAGTACGACAAGGTCCGCGCGTTCGCCGAGCGGATGTTCGGCGACGGCTCGGTGCTGATCGAGCGTTACTTCCCACGCGTACGCCATGTGGAGGTGCAGATCCTCGGCCTCGCCGATGGCCGGGTGATCGCCCTGAGCGAGCGCGAGTGCTCGGTCCAGCGCCGCAACCAGAAGCTGGTGGAGGAGGCCCCGTCCCCGGCGGTCGACCCGCAGCTGCGCGAACGCCTGTTGCAAGCCGCGGTCAAGGCCGGCGAGGCGGTCGGTTACCGGAATGCCGGCACGGTCGAGTGCCTGCTCGACCCGGCCACCGGTGAGTTCTTCTTCCTGGAGATGAACACCCGCCTCCAGGTCGAGCACCCGATCACCGAGCTGATTCACGGCATCGACCTGGTCGAGCAGCAGTTGCGGATCGCATCCGGCGAGGACGTCGCGATTCCCGCGGAAACCAGCGGCCACGCGATCGAGCTGCGGATCAATGCCGAGGACCCGAAGCGTTTCCTCCCCGGCCCCGGCAAGATCAGCACCTGGGTGGAGCCGACCGGCGAGGGAACCAGGGTCGACTCCGGCTACGCCGACGGCAACACGGTCACCCCGTTCTACGACTCGCTGATGGCCAAGCTGATCGTCTTCGCCGAGGACCGCGACGCCGCGATCGCCAAGGCGCGCGAGGCGGTCGCCGGCTTCCAGATCGCCGGCCCCAAGAACAACCTGCCGTTCTTCGCGGAGTTACTGGCGAACGACGAGTTCCTCACCGGCGACTACGACACCGGCATCGTCGGCCGGATGCGGTGAGCGCCATGACCAGCGTGAGCATCCGTGAGGTCGCGCCCCGGGACGGGCTGCAGAACGAGGAGCCGATCCCGACCGACTCCAAGGTCCGTCTGATCGACGCGCTGAGCGAGACGGGCGTCCGGCGCATCGAGGCCGTCTCGTTCGTCCACCCCAAGGCGATTCCGCAGATGGCGGACGCCGACGAGGTCTGGCGGCAGGCGAAGAAGAACCCGGACATCCGCTATTCGGCGCTCATCCCGAACACCCGGGGAGCGCAGCGGGCGATCGCCGCCGGCTTCCGCGAGATCGAGGTCGTCGTCTCGGCCAGTGACACGCACAACCGGCGCAACCTCAATCGCTCCACACAGGAGTCGCTGGACGACATCGCCGGTCTGATTCCGCTGGTCCACGACGCCGGCGCGACTCTCGAGGTGATCGTGGCGACCAGTTTCGGCTGCCCGTTCGAGGGCGACATCAATCCGGAGCGGGTAGCGGCGATCGTGGCTCGGGTCCACGCCGACGGCGCGGACCGCATCGCCTTCGGCGACACGACCGGCATGGCGACTCCCCGCCGGGTGCGTGATCTTCTCTCGGCCGTCCGCCCCGACCTGCTGCACTTCCACAACACCAGGGGTACGGGGTTAGCGAACATCCTCACCGCGTTGGAGCTGGGGGTGACCGAATTCGACGCGAGCGTCGGCGGGATCGGCGGTTGTCCGTACGCCCCGGGCGCCTCCGGAAATGTGGCCACCGAGGAGGTCGTCCACATGCTGCACGACATGGGCATCGACACCGGAATCGACCTGGACCACCTGATCAAAACGGCCGAGTTGGCGGAAAAACTGCTCGGCCGCACCCTCCCTAGTGGTGTCTTGCGCGCGGGACCGCGTACGAGATTGGTGTGACTAAAGGCGCGATCATTTTTCCTATTTGTCCGCGTGACCCTCGCACGGCCGCTTCGTTACCAATATCGAGTGGCCGGACATCGCCAAAACGGCGGATCTGCCACCGGTCGAAAGTCTGACGACGAGGGGCGGAACCGATGACGGGGTGGGGAATCGAGCGCGCATCGCGTGCCGCGAACCCGGCGCCGTCCGTGTCGCCCACCGCGGTCTCCACGCCCTTGCCGCCTCACATCCAGGGGGCGGAGCGGCGCCGGAGCCGGTGGGGTCTGCGCCTGCTCGTGGTCGGCGGTCTGGCCGGTGCGGCCTGGCTGCTCACCGGCGCCGCCGCACAGGCCGCGGACCGGGCCGACGAGCCATCCGGCTCGTTGCTCGGCGCGGTTATGGACGGCGACGTCACCGCGCCGGTTTCCGGTCTCCTGACAGCGGCCGCCCAGCCGCTGGAGATCACTCCGGCCCATGAACGCCACGCCGTGGCCGACGTCATCGCGGCTCCGTTACGGGTGCTCACGCTCCCGGTGGAGACCGTCGACGAGGTCACCTACGGCGTAACCGGGACCGATGTGGACACCGCCGCCGGCGGGGTCGGCACGGTTCTGCGGGAGGTCGCCGGACCACTTCGCCTCACCGGCGAAACGGCGTCCGACCAGCGGATCGTCACCACGGTGACCGACTCGATCGGCATCGAGGACCAGCAGGACGCGCGCCCGGCCGCAGAGCGGCCGCAGGAACCGGCGGTAGTGCCGGTTCGGCCGGTCCCGGTCGCGCAGACGAACCGCGTACCTCTCACCAAGGCTCTGCGGGCCCCGGCCGCTTCCCTCCGGAGTGGCACCGTGGCCCGGCACGTCAAGGCCGCATCGACTGTTCACCGGCACCGGCACGACGCCGCTCACGCGGTGGTCAGCGGGCCGGCGACGATGCGCGAGGTCACCGGCGGCGGCGACGGTCCGGCCGCGCCGCTGCAACTGCACCTCGGTGATGTCAGCGGAAACCCGACCAGCGGGTCGGGAACACCGACGGAAGGTGGCTCCGCGGCCTTCCTGCCGGCTGCGATCGCGAACAGCACGATGGCTTGCCAGCGGCTGCCGATCGCATCCGATGTCGAGGTCCGGCGTCACGACGCCGAGGCACCGACCGTCTCACCTGACTGAGTGATGGCGTCCGGCGGTCCGCCCGACCGCCGGCAACCGGCCGGCACCGGCTTCGGTGTCCGCGTTCCGGCACTGATTCCCCAACCGCTTGCGAACAAGCGGCGAATCACCGACGCCTGAATCACGCAACCGCACCGAAGCGCCAGCCAAAGGGGCGCGCGTCGACAAGCGGAGTCAGGGCAGATCCACAAATGAAGCCAGGGCACCGCTGCGCCCGAATGCAGTTCCGGAACGTCCCTAACTGAATAAGTCACACAATCTGCCGATACATTTCTGGAAAGGCATTCCTTCCCCATGAAGACTTGGGTTCGCAAGACTCTGAGCGTCGGTGTCCTGGCCGCCGGCGCCCTGCTGTTCGCCCCCGGCAGCGCCGCCCACGCCGACAGCCGTCAGGTGACCGGTGCCAACAACGGCATCCTCAACGGCACGCAGATCGCCGTGCCGGTCCGGGTTCCGGTCAACATCGTCGGTAACTCGCTGGGCATCCTCGGCGTCGCCGACTCGCACGCCGCCGGCGTCAACGTCACCGAGAGCGCCCACGGCCCCCGCGGTGGCCAGTTCACCGGTGTCAACAACGGCATCCTGAACGGCACCCAGGCCTACCTCCCGGTCAGCGTGCCGGTGAACATCGCGGGCAACTCCGCCGCGGTGCTCGGCGCTGCCCAGTCCAACGCCGTCGCGGCGAACGGCGTTCGTGGTCGCAAGACCGAGAGCGCGCAGAACAACGGTGGCTTCTGGCCCGGCAGCGGTGGCCAGTTCACCGGCAGCAACAACGGGTTCCTGAACGGCACCCAGATCTACGCGCCGATCGACGTTCCGATCAACGTCTGCGGCAACTCGCTCGCCATCCTCGGCGGCGCCTACTCCCAGGCGATCTGCGCGAACAACACCGGCTTCTCCCGTAAGAAGGAGAGCGGTCACGTCACCGAGGGCGGATGGCAGGCCACCGGCGTCAACAACGGCATCGCGAACGGCACCCAGCTGCTGGCGCCGATCAGCCTGCCGATCAACCTGTCCGGCAACTCGGCTGCGCTCCTCGGCTCGGCCAGCTCGCACGCGGTCTCGGTGAACGAGTCGGCGCAGGACGGCCCGGGCGGGTTCGGCCAGTTCACCGGTGCCAACAACGGGATCCTGAACGGCACCCAGATCGCTGTGCCGATCAGCGTGCCGATCAACGCCTGCGGCAACTCGCTGGGCATCCTCGGCGCGGCCAGCTCCAACGCGGCGTGCGTCAACGGTGCCGGCTTCCTCGGCAACGACGACGAGGACGACTGGGGCTGGGACGCGGACCACGGCCACAACGGCCACGGTCACAACGGTCACGGTCACAAGGGCCACGGCCACGGCGACAACGCCGGTGACAACGGCGACGACGACGGCGACTACCTGGGCGACAACGGCGACGAGGACCCGGCGACCGCGGACGACAACGGCTACGGCGACGAGAAGCCGGCGACCGCGGACGACAACGGCTACGGCGGCGAGGAGCCGGCGACCGCTGACGACAACGGTTACGGCGGCGAGAAGCCGGTGACCGCTGGTTCGAACAGCGACAGCAAGGGCGGCCGTGGCAAGAAGGCCGAGGGCACCCCGGTCACCGGCATCACCGAGGCCGTCGCGGGCGTTTCGGACACCTCCGGCATCGCCGGCCTGGGCCTGCTCAACACGCTGCGCTGAACCACGGCGACAGCGGTAAATACCGGGTAGCGCCGTCCCGGGCGCGACCTGGCGACGCCACGAGGCGTCGAGCAAGACCCGGTGCCCCTCCACGGCACCGGTGGTAAGAAAACGAACGGGAGTCTCCGCGACCGCGGGGGCTCCCGTTCGTCGTTGCCGTTCGCTCTCCGGATGCGCTAACCTAACGATCGTTCAGGTTCTAACGATCGTTAAGGAGCCTTAACATCCCCGGGAGGAACGTCTTGACCATCGACGAAGAGTCGCTCGCGCAGGTCCGCAAGCGCGTGCTGGCCGGCGGCGCCGAGCGTTACCACGCGGCCAATGCGGCCAAGGGCAAGCTCTTCGCCCGCGAGCGCGTCGCCCTGCTGGTCGACGAGGATTCCTTCGTCGAGGACGGCCTCTATGCCAACAGTCTCGCCGACGGGCTGCCCGCCGATGGCGTGATCACCGGAACCGCCCGGATCGACGGCCGCGACGTCTGCCTGATGGCCAACGACTCCACGGTCAAGGCCGGCTCATGGGGCGCCCGCACGGTCGAAAAGATCATCCGGATCATCGAGCGCGCGTATGAGTACGGCGTGCCCATGGTCTACCTGGTCGACTCGGCCGGCGCGCGGATCACCGACCAGGTCGACCTGTTCCCCGGCCGCCGCGGCGCCGGCAAGATCTTCCACACCCAGGTCCGGGCCTCCGGCTCGATCCCGCAGGTGTGCGCGCTGTTCGGCCCGTCCGCCGCCGGTGGCGCCTACATCCCGGCGTTCTGCGACATCGTGATCATGGTCGAGGGCAACGCGAGTATGTATCTCGGCTCCGACCGCATGGTCGAGATGGTCACCGGGGAAAAGACGACGCTCGAGGCGATGGGTGGCGCCCGGGTGCACTGCGCGGAGTCCGGCGTCGGTCACTTCCTCTGCAAGACCGAGCCCGAGGCCCTCGACACGGTCAAGCGCTACCTTTCCTACCTGCCGGCCAACTGGCAGCAGAAACCGCCTGCGGCGCAGATCCCGGAGAGCCAGCCGACGGTCGATCTGGGCGCCTTGGTCCCGGCGAGCGAGCGCCAGGCTTTCGACATGCGGCGGTACGTCAAGGGCCTGGTCGACAAGGATTCGTTCTTCGAGATCCATGCCCTGTGGGCCAGAGAGCTCACGGTCGGATTCGCCCGGTTGAACGGCGAGGTCGTCGGCGTGCTCGGCAACAACTCGATGTTCAAGGGCGGCGTCCTCTTCGTCGACTCGGCCGACAAGGCGGCCCGGTTCGTCCAGCTCTGCGACGCCTTCAACGTTCCACTGATCTTCCTGTCCGACGTGCCCGGCTTCATGGTCGGCTCGGCGGTGGAGAAGCAGGGCATCATCCGTCACGGCGCCAAGATGATCACCGCGATCTCCGAGGCCACGGTGCCGAAGATCTGCGTGGTGGTTCGTAAGGCGTACGGCGCGGGTCTCTATGCCATGGCCGGCCCCGGCTTCGACCCGGACGCCACGATCGCCCTGCCCACCGCCAAGATCGCGGTGATGGGTGCCGAGGCCGCGGTGAACGCGGTCTACGCCAACAAGATCGCCGCCCTGCCCTCGGACGAGGAGCGGGCCGCCTTCATCGCCCAGCGCCGCGCGGAGTATGAGCAGGACATCGACATCATGCGCCTGGCCAGCGAGTTGGTCGTGGACACGGTCGTCGAGCCCGGCCAACTGCGCACCGAAATCGGCCGGCGCATCGCCGCCGCCCGCACCAAGGATCGTGCTTTTTCCCGGCGCCGGCACGGCGTCACGCCCGTCTGACAGGAGTGGGACATGGTCGACTTCCGGCTCGACGAAGAGCAGGAGGCGCTGCGTGCGACGGTGCGTGACTTCGCCCAGCAGCAGGTAGCGCCGGTGATCGCCGATCACTACGAGCACAAGACGTTCCCCTACGACCTGGTCCGGCAGATGGGCAAGATGGGTCTGTTCGGCCTGCCCTTCCCGGAGGAGTGCGGCGGCATGGGCGGCGACTACTTCGCGCTCTGCATCGCCCTCGAGGAACTGGCCAGAGTGGACAGCTCACTCGCCGTCACGCTCGAGGCCGGGGTGTCGCTGGGCATCATGCCGATCCACCGGTTCGGCAGCGCCGAGCAGAAGGAGCGGTGGCTCCCGCAGCTCACCAACGGTGAAGGGCTGGCCGCGTTCGGCCTGACCGAGCCCGGGTCCGGCTCCGACGCCGCGGCGATCACCACCCGCGCGGTGCTCGACGAGTCGACGAACGAGTGGGTGATCAACGGCGCCAAGGCGTTCATCACCAACTCCGGCACCGACATCACCCGCCTGGTCACGGTGATGGCGGCGACCGGCGTCAACCCGGACGGCTCCAAGGAGCTCTCCACGATCATCGTGCCGGCCGGCACGCCCGGCTTCTCGGTCGCGCCCGGTTACTCCAAGGTCGGCTGGTGTGCGTCCGACACCCACGAGCTTTCCTTCGATGACGTACGCGTGCCGGCCGCCAACCTGCTCGGCGAGCGCGGTCGCGGCTTCGCCCAGTTCCTGCGGATCCTCGACGAGGGGCGGATCGCGATCGCGGCGCTCGCTGTCGGCCTGGCCCAGGGCTGTGTCGACGAGTCGGTGAAATACGCCAACCAGCGCGTCGCGTTCGGCCGCCCGATCGGCAACTACCAGGCCGTTCAGTTCATGATCGCGGACATGGAGCTGCGGGCGCACACGGCCCGGCTCGGCTATTACGACGCCGCGTCCCGCATGCTGGCCGGCGAGGACTTCAAGCGGTACGCCGCGATCGCCAAGCTCAACGCCAGCAACGCCGCGATGGAGAACAGCCGGTATGCGACTCAGGTGCACGGCGGCTACGGCTTCATGAACGAGTCGCCGGTCGGCCGCTTCTACCGGGACGCCAAGATCCTCGAGGTCGGCGAGGGCACCTCCGAGGTGCAGCGGATGCTGATCGCGCGCGGCCTCGGGCTGTAATTGGCACGGTGGATAGTTCGGGCATATGCGGACCAGAGTTCCGTCCGCTTTCCGACAAGGTTGGATGTCTGCTCGCTCGTACGCGCATACGTGCATAGGTTCGGACCATGGCGGCAGATGGGGGTGCGAGCCAGGGGAGCTCCGGCTTCTCCGTCGTGCTGCGCCAGCACCGCCTCCGGGCCAAGCTGACTCAGGACGAGCTGGCCGCCCGCGCCGCCATCGGCGTCCGCACGGTTCGTGACCTGGAGCGCGGCCGCGCGTCCCGCCCGCAGCGCACCACCGTCGAGCTGCTCGCCGCCGCTCTCGGCCTGGCCGGCGCCGACCGCGAGACGTTCCTCGCCGCGGCCCGCGGTCAGCACGGCGAGGACCCGCTGCCGCCCACCTCGTTCCAGCAGATGCCACCCACGATCGAGCTGGTCGGGCGCGACGACGACGTTGCCGAGCTGGTCACCCGGCTCGCCGAGCCGGACGGTCCGCGCGGTGTGACCCTGGTCGGCCTCGCCGGCGTCGGCAAGACCAGCCTGGGCCTGGTGGTGTCGCACCGGGTGACCGCGGCCTACCCGGGCGGCGTGGCCGGCATCGTGATCACCGAGGGCCTGTCGGTGGGCGAGATGCTCGGCGACACCGCGGCCGGGTTCGGCGTCGGTCGCGCCGATGACCTGCGCGGACACTTCGCCGGCCGAGCCGCCCTGATCTTCGTGGACGCGGTGGAGCGCTCACCCGAGACCGCCGCCGAGGCACTCAGCCAACTGCTCGACCGGATTCCGTCACTGCGGTTCCTGGCCACCGGCCGGCACCCGGTCGGCCTGTCCGCCGAACGGGTCTGGCCACTCGCCCCGCTGGTCGCGCCGCCACCCGAGACGGCCAACACGATCGCGGCGATCTCGGCGTACCCCGCGGTCGGTCTCTTTCTGGATCGCCTTGGCCGAGTGCGCCGCACCGAGCTCGAGCCCGACGAGATCGCGCCGCTCGCGATTCTGGTTCGCCGCCTCGGCGGCATTCCGCTCGCGATCGAGCTGGCCGCGGCCCGCGGTCGCGTGCTGACCATCCCCGAGATCCTCGACCGGTACGGCGATCGCGTCCTCGATCTGGACCGCCCCAGCGGCTCGTCGGAGAGCGTGGTCTCGCTGCGCGACGCGGTGGCAGCCAGCTATCGCCTGCTCAACCCGGGTGAGCAGCACGCGCTGCGCCGCCTCGCGGTGTTCCGCTACCGCTGGTCGCTGGCGCTCGCCGAGCAGATCACCGAGGGCACCCAGACCGACGGCGCCGACGTCGTGCACCTGCTCGACCGTCTGCTCGAGCTGGGTCTGCTCAACGTGCGCGGGCGCCGCACGTTCCGGTTCCGGCTGCTCGACGTGGTGCGCGACTACGCGGCCGAGCGGGCGGTGGCGGCCGGCGAGCTGACCGACGCCCGCCGCCGGCACGCCCGCGTCTTCGCCGACCTGGCCCAGGCGATCGCGCCCGACCTGATCGGCAGCGGGTTGACCGATGCCGCGAACCGTCTCGACGACGTGGTCGGTGACCTCGGGACCGCGATCGCGTTCGCGGCGGGGGAAGATCCGCACACCGCTCTGCGTCTCGCGGCGGCGCTGCCGCGCTGGTGGCGGTTCCGCGGGCGGGACATGAGCGGCCGACAGTGGCTGCGCCGCCTGCTCGCTGACCCGCGTACCGCCGATGCCGACCCGGCCACCCGGGCCTGGGCCAAGATCGGCCTGGCCCAGCTCGCCCTCGAGCACGGCGCCGGCGCCGAAGAGATCGGGTCAGCGGCCGCGGCGGTGGCCGAGTTCGAGCAGCTCGGGTCGGTGACCGGTCAACTCGCCGCACACACCCAGCTCGCGTCGTTGTGGATGACCACCGGCGGTTACGGCGAAGCGCGCCGGCACGGCGAGGCCGCGCTGGTCCTGGCCCGGAACAGCGGCCGGATCCGGGACATCGCGGTCGCCGAGAACAACCTGATCTGGCACGAGATCCGCGAGGGCGATCTGCCGGCCGCGCGCCGCCGGCTCGCCGCGGTCGACGAGTTGGCCGGCCAATGCGGCGAGGAGCGGCTGCGGGCGGTGGCGCTGACCAACCTGGCCGAGGTGGCGCGACTCGGCGGTGAGCTGGTCGAGGCCGAGCGGCTGGGCCGCAGCGCGATGCCGGAGCTGGAGAAGGTCGGCGATCCGAACCATCGGCGGCGGCTGCTGGCCACCATCGGTCTGGCGCTGGCCGAGTCGGGGCGGGTGGACGAGGCTCAGCAGATTCTCGAGCGGCTGCGGCTGCCCGACGACCAGCCGCCGGACGGGCCGGCCGCGGTGGTCGAGGCGGCGGTGGCGCTGCGGCAGGGCGAGCAGAAGCATGCGGCGGAGTTCTTCGCGCGTGCCGCCGAGGCCTACGACGGCGCGCATGATCCGCGAGACGTGGTGGAGGCCCTGGTCGGGCTCATTACGAGCACACCGAACCAGGAGGAGCGGGCGGCGGCGGTGCGGCGGCTGACCGACCTCTGCCGGTCGGGCGGCATCACGTTGCTTCCGCGGGAGCGCGAACAACTTGGGCCGACGATCACCGAGCAGGTGGGTGCGTGACCGGCCGGTGTGGCCCCACCGGTGTGGCGCGGACGGCCGGCGGTCGTGCCCCCCACGCGCCGGCCGTCGCAACGCCCCACCAGTAACGCGGCGAAAACGAAGCTCCCCCGTCAGCCCCGTACGTCGCCTCGGTCGCGCCGCATCCCCCTTGCGCTGATCACAGTAGCCGTGGGAGAACAGCTAACTCGGGAGATATGTCCGTTTCGACCGGCGGGTGACCCGGTTCTGCCGGTATTTCTGCCGGTTGCTCAGGCCGCTTCGACAACGGGCGCGTCGGCACTGCCGGCGGTGGCGCACGGGTTCACCGCGTCCCGGATCGTTCGCAGCGAATCGAGCATGCCGGTCAGCTGATCGGGTGACAATTGCCCGATGAACCACTGCTGGACGAGGGCCAGATGACCAGGCAGAACCTGATCGAGGCGGGTGCGTCCGGCCGGGGTGATCACCGCGTACGAGCTGCGGCGGTCGCTGGGGCAGGCCTCGCGGCAGACCAGGCCGTCGCGGTCCATCCGGTCGACGACGCGGGTCACGCCGCTGGTGGACAGGGACGTCTGGCCGGCGAGATCGGTCATCCGCAGGCGGCTGCCGGGCGAGCGCGCGAGGCGCATCAGCACCTCGAACTCGACTGCGGAGAGGCGGTGTTCCTCGAACTGTGCGGCAAACCTAGCGGTCAATCCCGTGTACGCCTCAGCGAACAGGCCGACCGCGGTGAAGCGGGGGTCATCCAGGTCGGTACTCACAACCAAGATGCTACCTCGTTCACTTGACAAGCGGAATATTGCTGCGGCTATAGTTGCTGTGTCACGCAAACATCCCCGCACATGCTTCGAAAGAAGGAACAAGTCATGACCGACGCCGTCGTCAGCACTCGCCCGTTCGAGGGTCTTCAGATCCCGGTGGCGGGCACGTATGACCTGGACGCCGCGCACAAGCGGGTCGGCTTCGTGGTGCGACACCTCATGGTCAGCAAGGTTCGTGGGCAGTTTGCCGAGGCCAGCGCGACGATCACCATTGGCGAGGACCCGCTGCAGTCCTCCGTCACCGCCTCGATCACGACGCTCAGCATCGAGACCGGTCAGCCCGACCGTGACAACCACCTGCGCAGCGGCGACTTCTTCGAGGCCGAGAAGTACCCGACGATCGAGTTCCGGAGCACCGGCATCAAGTCGCACGCCGGCGCCGAGTTCGTTCTCGACGGTGAGCTCACGATCAAGGGCGTAACCAAGCCGGTCGAGCTGGTCGTCGAGTTCGAGGGCGCGACCACCAGCCCGTACGGCAAGAGCGTCTTCGGTTTCAGCGCCTCCACCGAGATCGACCGCGAGGACTGGGGCCTGACCTACAACATGGCCCTCGAGTCGGGCGGCGTCATGATCGGCAAGAAGGTCAAGATCGAGATCGAGGGCGAAGCGATCCGTCGCGACGCCTGAGATTTCTGACCGTCCATAAAAGAGCCGCCGCCCGATACCGGGAGGCGGCTCTTTTTGGTGTCTGGCGAACGCGCGCTCGGGATGGCAAGGTGGACCGAGCGCACACGTTCGTTCACAGCGCGGTGATCGAGTCCGTTTCGTGCCTGGCGGTGCCGGGAGGGTAAGTGGGCAAGGATCTCGCAACCGTCGCCTTCGCGCCCGAGGACCGGGTCAATTACCGTTACAAGGTGCGGAGCTGCATGGATGCGCTCGCGCAGATGCTCGACGCCGACGCGTTCGACGACCGGGACGGGATGACCGGGTTCGAGCTCGAGCTGAATCTGGTGAACGACGACGGCCGGCCGGCCATGCGCAACGCCGAGGTGCTCGGCTACCTCGGTGATCCGGCCTTCCAGACCGAGTTGGGGCAGTTCAACCTCGAGCTGAACGAGCCGCCGCAGCCGGTGGGCTCGCTGGGGTCCTATCAACGGGACATTCTGGACAGACTTCGCAGGGCGGCCGAACGAGCGGCGAAAGCCGACATCGGTCTCGTGATGATCGGGATGCTGCCCACCCTCACCGCTGAGCACCTGGTGCTGGCCAACCTCTCCGACAACTCGCGGTACCGCCTGCTCAACGACGAGATGGTCGGGGCCCGCGGCGAGCAGTTCCGCCTCGACATCCGCGGCGAGGAACGGTTGCTCAGCGTCAGCGACTCGATCGTGCCCGAGGCAGCCTGCACCAGTGCGCAGATCCACCTGCAGGTGGCGCCCGGTCGCTTCGCCCGATATTGGAACGCCTCGCAGGCGATCGCCGGGGCGCAGGTGGCAGTGGGGGCGAACTCGCCCTGGTTCCACGGGCGCCGGCTCTGGGCGGAGACCCGGATCGCCGTCTTCGACCAGGCCACCGACGTTCGACCGGACGAGTTGAAGGCCCAGGGGGTGCGCCCTCGGGTCTGGTTCGGCGAGCGGTGGATCACGTCGGTGTTCGACCTCTTCGAGGAGAACGTCCGCTATTTCCCGCCGCTACTCCCGATCATGGACGACGAAGACCCGCTCAAGGTCCTCACCGCCGGTGGCGTGCCGCACCTCGGCGAGTTGCGGCTGCACAACGGTACGGTCTACCGGTGGAACCGGCCGGTCTACGACGTCATGGACGGCCGGCCGCATCTGCGAGTGGAAAACCGGGTGCTGCCGTCCGGGCCGACGGTCGCTGACCTGGCGGCCAATGCCGCGTTCTACCTCGGTCTGATCCGCCAGCTCGCCGACGAGGAACGGCCGATCTGGTCGCGGCTGACGTTCGGCACCGCCGAGGACAACTTCTATCGAGGCGCCCGCGACGGCATCACGGCGATCATGCAGTGGCCGGGAATCGGTGAGATCGCGGTGACCGAGCTGGTCCGGTCGGTGCTGCTGCCGAAAGCCGGCCAGGGGCTGGACCGCTTCGGTGTCGACCCGGCCGACCGCGACCGGCTGCTCGGCATCATCGACGACCGCTGCCGGACCGGTCAGAACGGGGCGAGCTGGCAGACGGCCGTGGTCTGCGACGCCGAACGCCGCGGTCTGACCCGCGAGGCGGCTCTGCACGACATGCTCCGCCGTTACCGGGCCCATCAGGAGACCGAGGAGCCGGTGCACACCTGGCCGGTTTAGTCGTTCGAACTCGGCTTTGGGTTGATCTGGGCGATTGTCGGCACGTGCGGCGGCGGCGTGACCGTCGACTTCGTTTCCTGGCGGGCCGGGCCCTTGGCCGGTTGGGTGGCCTTCCGTCCGCGGCTGGGCCGAGCCGCGGCCGCGATCTCGGGATCGGGGGCGACGTTCGGTGCCTTCGGCGGATCGTTCACCGGGGTCGGCTTCTTGGCCTGACCAACTGGGGTGGGGGACGGCCGTCCGTCTCGCCGGGGAGCGGCCCCCGCGGCGGGTGTTGGCGCCGGTGTCTGCGCCTTCGCCGGAGGTGCGGCGGGCGCCGGTGTGGGAGCAGCAGGCTGAGACTGGGCAGGTAGCTTGGCGCGGTCGGCCCGCGCGGGTTCATCCGCGACGTTCGCGGGCAGGTCGGAGGGGTCATCGCGCCGGTCGGACCGGAGGCCGACCGCGGCCTTGCCGACGCTGCGACCACGCAGGAAAGATCGAGATTTCGTACCGACGGCCGGCTCGTCGGCGGCGTCGCGTCGGCCAGTCTGCAAGTCGGCGACGGCCGGCTCGGCGGTGACATCGCGGCTGCCGGTCTGCGAATCCGCGAAGGCCGGCTCGGTGGTGGCGTCACGTCGACTGGTCTGCGGGTCGGCGGCGACCGCGAACTCGTTGATGGCGGTTCGCCGGTCGGCCATGGACTTTGCGGCGGCGACCGTGATCGTCGAGCCGGCCAGACCGGCCAGGACGGCGTACGGGGCGATCAGGTAGGCCGATTCGAGCGGGCCCAGGTCGCCGGTCAGTCGCGGGGCCAGGACCAGGAACGATGCCGCGACCAGGAGCGGGCCGACCGCCCCGGATGTCGAGGCGCTCACGCCGAACTCGCCGCGGGCGGCAGCCGGGGCCGCGGCCAGGATGCCGATCAGGAACGCCGCACCGAGGGTGAGCAGCGCACTCGGCCAGTAGATCGTGCCGTACCGGCCGCCCGAGGTGGCCTCGGAGAACTGCCAGCTGGTCAGGTACGTCGCGGAGTCACGGTGCAGAGACAGCTCGACGACGATCGCGGTGATGGCGAGCGCCCACAACCAGACCGCGGTCGCGATCAGGTTGGCGCCGACCGGTCGGGAACGGACCGCCCAGTACGCCACCAGCACGCCGAGGACGACCCCGATCAACGCGTAGGCAGCGGCGATCGCCTGGGGGGTGTGCGCTTCCAGCCGTACCGCATCCCGGGCCGGAAGCGCGATCAGCGCGACGGCCACCAGGGCCCCGACCCCCGCCGAGATCGCGAAGATCGCGGCCAGCGGCCCGCGGGGCCGGTCGGAGTCACCCGCTCGGCTCGCGATGACCGCGCCGAATACCGTGGCGCTCGCGGTGATCCACGTGGCCCAGCCGAGACTGCCGAGCCACACGCTCGAGTCGGGGGTCGTGGCCACCGGCCAGACGACGACGCCCAGGCCGTAGCCCAGACCAAGTTGCGCGGCTCCGGTGCCGGCGGCGACTCCGGCCGCCGTGGCAATCCGTGCTGTCCAGCCCTTGTCGGCCATGCGGGGCACTGTAGCGGTCACCACCTATACCTGCGAATCCATCGGTCCGGGTGCTATGTGCAGCAAGATTGAGTACGTTGACCCGTGCGGGTGACGCGGACGCGGAGGAGCGACATGTCCGACGAGAGCGATGAGACGCGGAGCTTCTCGCCCTTCGATGAGACAGCGGCCGACGGTCGTCCGGCCCGGAAGCCGGAGCTGGACGAGACCCTGCCGGCCGGCGAAGCGATCGAGGCCGACGCCGCGGCCCAGCCGGACGCCACCAAGATGGCTCCGCGCGCCGACGCGACCTCGGTGATGCCCGCGGCCGACGACGACTGGGCGGCCAACCGGGCCAAGCCCGTCTGGGCCGGGCGCGCCGAGGTGCGGGCGCCGCAGCCGGGTCGCTCGTCCTACGACACCGACTGGCAGACCGGGCCGACGCCCGGGCCGGAACAGCGGGATCGCTGGTGGATGCCGATCGTGGTCGGCATCGTCGTGCTGATCCTGCTGGGCCTGCTCGCCTGGGGTGTCTACCTGATCGTGCAGAACTCGGGCAAGGACAGCACGCCGGCGACCAGCGCACCCGCGACGACGGCCGCCACGACCGTGCCGACCAGTGCCGCGACGACCACGCCGTCCAGCGTGCCGACGACGACCACACCCTCCGCGGAACCGCAGACCACTGAGCCGACGACGACCGAGGTTCTGGTGCCGGCGCTGCTCGGTCTGACGCTCGACGACGCGCGGGACGCGTTGAACCAGACCGGTTTGCGTTACCGAGTGTTATATCGCAACAGCACGGCGCCACAGGGGACCGTGATCGACAGTGATCCGGCGGAGGGGCAGGAGGTCCCACCGGACACCAGGGTCACGATTGTGGTCTCGGGAACAGACCCGTCGAGCTCGCCGACGTCGGCCGGGTCGGCGAGCGCCGGCAACTAGCGGTCAGCGATTGGTCCGCACACCGCGAACCGGGATCGTGCCGGACACCATGCCGGGCTGACGACCGTTGCGGGCACGCGGGTCGGGCGCCTTGCCGACCGCACGCAGGCCGTTGACCTGCACAAAGATTGAGCGGCGTTCCACCGCGTCGCCAGCTGTGTTGAGCTCGTAGCCGTCAAGCCAGATCCAGCCCTCGTACGTCGGCCAGTCGTGGACCCGGATGACCCGGAAGAGCATGGGCGCCGCGAATTGGACGCTAGCTGCCTTCGTCACGTGTATGACATCACCGGACCGAGGAAGCACCGTCATCTCCTGCCCTGAAACTTTGGTCGCGGGGTGAACCTTGACACAGAAGCACTTAGTGTGCCGGGCCAAAACACCAATGCAAGCATCTGACAATGCCAATCGCCAAAGCGTTGCAGAACGTTACCTTCGCCGTTGTCAACCCTCGTCCTAAAGTGGATCAGTCCACGTCGGATGGTGGGTCACTCGGGCGCCCCGTAATCGGCACCGTTTCGGTGTCCTGAGCCAGATGGACCACATCACTCGATGGTGCGGCGTGATGCGGGCCATACCGAAAAGATTGCACCACGAGTGGGGCCGATGCAAGTTGCATGTCAGCCATCCGTGATTGTTGGTCTTCGTCACGCTCATCTTGGACGATTCAGTGATCGACATAGAGACTGAACCTGTGAATCACCACCGGAGTCCCACTATTCGCCGCCGCCGGCTCGGGGTCGAACTGCGCCGGCACCGTGAGGCGGCGGGCGTGACGATCGACGTCGTGGCCGATCGCCTCGGCTGCTCAACGTCCAAAGTATCCAGAATTGAGACAGGTCATACCAGCGCAACGCCGGGCGATGTTTCGAACATATTGGACATTTACGGCGTAGACGACTCCATCAAGGCGGAATTGGTCCAGATAGCCAGGGAGGCTCGCCAGAAGGGATGGTGGCATCCCTATTCCACGGTCCTGACCGGCGCATATGTGGGGCTCGAGACGGCCGCAAGATCTATTCGGGCGTTCGAGCAACAAGTCGTCCCGGGGATTCTGCAGAGCGAAGAGTATGCAATTGCCCTAATTCGGGGTGCTCAACAGGATTACACCGATCAGGAATTAGAGCAACGAGTGCGTGTCCGGATGGAACGTCAAGCGTTATTGATTCAGGACGATCCGATTGATCTTCGGGTGGTGCTGGATGAAGCGGTACTGAGCAGACCGGTCGGCGGTGATGCGGTCATGCGCGGCCAACTCACCAAATTGATCGAGGCCGCGCGCTTGCCGAACGTCACGTTGCAGATCTTGCCGTTCGCGGCAGGCGCCCATGCCGGCATGGACGGCACGTTCGTGATCCTCGAGTTCGAGGAGGAAGGAGACGCCGATGTGGTGTTCATCGACAACGCGACCGGCGGACTCTTTCTGGAGAAGTCCGAGGAGCTGCGCAAGTACATCTCGATCTTCGACACCGTCCGGGCGGCCGCGCTCTCCGCGGACGCGTCCCTCGAGTGGATTGAAATGCTGGTAGAGGAGCCATTGTGGAAGTCGAAGCGAAGGGGTTCCGGCTAGATCTGAGCCGGGCACAGTGGTTCAAGAGCACGCGCAGTGGTCCCAACTCCGACAACTGCGTCGAGGTCGCCTTCATCGACGAGGCCATCGCGGTCCGGGACTCGAAGAACCCGCACGGAGCGGCACTGATCTTCACCGCCGCCGAGTGGGACGCGTTCGTAGGTGGTGCCAAGGACGGCGAGTTCGACCTCTGACCTCGCAAAACACTGGATTTCGGCCGGTTGTCCCGCGGCCCGCGGGCCGACCGGCCGTAGTCATTTCTGGACTCGCCTCGTTGAACGGCACAAGCGCGGACCGGTCCGCGCCGACGGCCGGGTCATCACCGAGCGAGGCAAGGCAGACACATGACTATAGGTTCGGAAAATCTAAGCAACGGCAGCGGTACGGCGCAGGACCGGTTCAGCGGTGGGGTGAGCGCATACCGGCAGAATCGGCGCGACACTGGACTGGGTTCCGACACCGGCGAAACCGAGCTGATGTCCCGGTCGAGCAACTCCGGGCTGCCCACCCGCTCGCCGGGCCGATCGCACAGCATCGAACCCACCAGCGCCCTCGATCGCGCGGCGATGCTGCCGTCGCTGGACCTGCAGGGCCTGACCGAGCCGGTCTTCCCGTCGTCGGGCTGGCCGGACTCGAGCTCCGGCTCCTCCTCGATGGCCGACCACCCGCTGCTGCGTGGCCTGCTCCTGGAGCTGCCGGCTCGCGGCACGCTGCCCCCGTCGGACTGGCTGGACCGATGGTTCGAGGCGGCGCGATCCATTCTGGAACTGCTCTACGTGCAGGAAGCCAAGAAGAACTGACGAGATCAGCGTGAGCTGAGCGGCGCGCGGGGGCGGCCGCGATCGATCGGGGCCAGGGCCAGCAGGCTGAGCCGGCTGTGCCGCACGGCCGCCCGCACCCCGATCACCAGCACTGCTATGCCGACGATCGTGGTCGCCAGGCCGGCCACATTGGAGGTCGGCACCTCCACCAGCCGCGCTGCGATCGGCACGCCGATCATCGCGGCCAGGCCCGTCACCTGCATCGGGACGAGAATCAGCGGGTGTGCCGCGGCCGCTCGCAGGCCCGGTGGCAGGGGCGTATGCGGCGCGGTGGCGAAAGCCCCCGCACCGCGCCGCACCTGCCCGAGCCGCCGCACCCCCACGGTCAGCACGACCAGACCCGGAATGGCCGCCAGCAGAGCCGCGGTCGGCGCTGTCTGTTCCCCCGGCCGGATCCAGCTGACGGTCGGAACCGCCACGAACACCGCCGCTCCACCTATTACCAGCGCGCTGAGCCATCCGGCGCGCCGGCGCAGCTCGGCCGCGGTGCGGGAATTCGGCAGCCCGTCCGCGACCAGCCCGGCCGCGGTCCAAGCCACGGCGAGCGCCCCCACCAGCACGAGATCAGTGACGATGTCCACATCGACAGCCTTCACCCGGTGGTGACCGGCCGAAACCGGGTTATCACCGGAGCTGCCCCGTAGGGGAACCACAGAGGACCTGACCGCGACCCTTAGGGAACCGGGGTCAGACGGCGAAACTCTCCACCGGATCGGTGGTGGGGGCCGGCGGGGTCGCCTTCCAGAGGCCGAGCTTCTGGGCGAACAGCCGTGACAGGTACGCCGGGTTGAGCAGGATGTAACGCTTCCACAGGCGCTTGGGCTCCAGGCCCAGGCGCCACAGCCATTCCAGCGCGTACTTCTGCATCCAGGCGGGCGGGTTCTTCAGCAGGCCGGCGTGGTAGTCGAAGGCGGCGCCGACCGCGAGCAGCGGCATGTCGAGCAGGGGCCGCATCGCGTAGGTGAAGACCTCCTGGCGGGGGCAGCCCAGGCCGACCAGGACGACGCGGGCGCCGGAGGCCTTGATCCGTTCGGCGATCTCGGCCGGCTCACCCGGCGACGACTTGCGGAACTTGGACGGCTCGACGCCGGCGATCTTCAGCGCGGGGAACATCTGCTCCAGCGCCGGGACCAGTTTGGCGAGCGTGGGCTCGGTCGACCCGTACAGATAAACCGGCATGCCCTCGGCTGCGGCCTGCTCGACGACCTTGAGCGTCAGCGTGGGCCCGTAGACCCGGTCGGTGAGCCCGGCATCGTGCAAGAGGTTCAACGCCCACCGGACCGGCTGGCCGTCCGGGGTCACCAGATCAAACGAGTTGAGCCGGGCGTTGTGAGCTTTGTCCTGCACGCCGGTCATCACGCCATGGACGGCCAGCGCGGTGACGGCAAAGCCCTGGCGATCTCGGGCGGCCTGCATGATGCGCTCGGTGGCATCGGCATAGTCGGTGACGTCGACGAGGACTCCGAGGACGTTTCGCTTTCCCTGGCCAACCCCGTTACGAGCAACGGTCACGACACGACTCTCCAGGATCCGACAGCATGAAGCCAGCCGCGAGCCTACCTCGCGGCGGCAATTTCACCCGTTAGGCGACGCCCCGTCGTACCCCAAGACCGCGAAACCAAATCGTGATCAAGAAGCCCAGCCACCAAACCACGTGACAAGTCCCACCCGATACCCAAGCAAGAAGGAACGAGCGAGATCAAACCGCAACCAAACCCGGAAGCGCAACCAAACGCAAGCACAACCGCCGCGCAGAGCGTAACCACCGCGGGATGCGTGACCGACACGCGGAGCGTAACCACCGCGGGATGCGTGACCGACACGCGGAGCGTGACCACGGGGGATGCGTGACCGACACGCGCAGGGTGACCATCGCAACGCGGGGTTTCCGGGGGCTCGGCCCCCGGAGCAGATATGACGAGAGGCCTCGGGTTCGCGCTTTCCGCGAACACAGAGCCCCTGGCGTCTCGTGGGGATGGGGGGAGTTGAACCCCCACGTCCTTTCGGACACACGGACCTGAACCGTGCGCGTCTGCCATTCCGCCACATCCCCGTGGCAAAAGCTGGCTGGTAGGCCAACTTTTCGTTACTGCGTGCGACAGACTACGCTGTCGCAAGTCACCAAGCGAGTTGTTATCGCCCGCGGCGCCAGGGAAGACTAGCACGGCGTCGACGGGGGTCATACGAGGGTCAGAAGTGCCGGCTGCGCTTTCGCTGCAGATGCGGAAGCGGCGGCCGGATACCATCATGTCCTCGGAAGCCGAGGAGGAGCCGGTGAGCGTGCTGCAGCGCTTTGAAAAGCGATTGGAAGGCCTGGTCGAGGGGGCCTTCGCCAAGGTGTTCAAGGGTGTCGTGCACCCAGTGGAGATTCTGAATGCCATGCAGCGGGAGGCTGAGGCTCACAAGGCCATCCTCGCCGGTGGCCGCACTTTGGTCCCGAACCGCTACGTGATCGACCTCTCGCCCTACGACCACAGCCGGCTGGCGCCTTACGCAGCCGCGCTCGCGCAGGAACTTGCGCAGTCACAGGCGGAGTTCATCGGTGAGCAGGCATGGACGGTCTACGGCGATGTGATCGTCGAGATCGAGCGGGGCGAGGGCCTGGACACCGGGATGTTCCGGGTGACCGCTGAGGTCTACACGGGCGGCGAAGTCGCCCCGGTGCAGCAGCCGGCGTACGACGCCGGCCCGCAGTACCCGCCTTACGACCAGCAACAGGGTGGTTACCAGCAGCACGGTGGGCCGAACGGCCGCAGCGTGGGGCTGGTCTCCGGTGACGGTCGCACCTACCCGCTTCAGATGGGCTCGACCGTGATCGGCCGGGGTGATCAGGCGAACCTTCGCCTGCCCGACGTCGGCATCTCACGGCGGCACGCCCGGCTGGACTACGACGGCAACCAGGTGGTTCTGACCGACCTGGGTTCGACGAACGGCACGATGGTGAATGGCCAGCGGGTTTCCGCCGTGGCGCTCAACCCGGGCGACATGATCCAGCTGGGCACCACCACGCTGACGTTCCGAGTGGACGGCTAGGCACCTTGCCAGAATTCGTCCTCACCGTCGCCCGGTTCGGGTTCCTCATCCTTCTGTGGATCTTCGTGTTCACGGTGGTCGGGGTCATCCGGCGGGATCTCTTCGCGGGGGTCCGGTCCAAGAGCATCGTCGCCAGCCCTCGGGGAGTGGGTGGCGCGATGCCGGCGGGCCGGCCGGCGAAGGTGAAGCGCGGTAAGGCCGCACGGCAACTTGTGGTGACTGCCGGCAACCTGGCCGGCACGCGCATCACGCTGGGTGATATTCCCATCACCATTGGTCGGGCTGAGGATTCGACTCTCGTCATCACTGACGATTTCGCCTCGGCTCGGCACGCCCGGCTTGTGCCGCGGGACGGACAGTGGTTTGTTGAGGACCTTGGCTCGACGAACGGCACCTATCTCGATCGCGGTAAGGTCTCCGGACCTACTCCCGTCCCCCTTGGCGTACCGATTCGTATCGGTCGCACATCTCTTGAGTTACGGCCATGACCCTGACCCTGCGCTATGCCGCTCAGAGCGACCGCGGTCTGATCCGAGACCTGAACCAGGACTCCCTCTACGCCGGGCCGCGGCTTCTTGCTGTCGCCGACGGGATGGGCGGCATGGCCGCCGGCGACGTGGCCTCCAACATCGTCATCGCTGCGATGGCGCCACTCGACGAGGATGTGCCCGGTGACGCGCTGGTGGATGCCCTCCGCCATGCCGTCGGCCAGGCCAACCAGCATCTACGCGACACGGTCGACGCGAATCCCCAGCTGGAGGGGATGGGCACGACGCTGACCGCGGTCCTTTTCTCGGGCAGCAAGTTCGGCATGGTGCACATCGGTGACAGCCGTGCCTATCTGCTGCGCAAGGGCGAGTTCGCCCAGATCACCAAGGACGACACCTACGTCCAGATGTTGGTGGACGAGGGCCGGGTCAGCCCCGAGGAGGCGAGCAGCCACCCGCAGCGGTCGCTGCTCACCCGGGCGCTGGACGGGCGCGACATCGACCCGGAGTACTCGGTTCGCCAGGTGCTTGCCGGTGACCGCTACCTGATCTGCAGCGACGGCCTGTCCGGCGTCGTCAGCGCGGACACCATCGGGCAGGCGATGCGAGAGATCGCCGACCCGCAGGCGTGCGTCGAGCGGTTGGTGCAGCTGGCGCTGCGCGGCGGTGGGCCCGACAACATCACCGTGGTGATCGCCGACGCTTCCGACGGCGACATCATCGAGCAGGCGCCGATCGTGGGTGGCGCGGCCTCCCTCGACCGGGGCAACACCACGGTGGCGGACAGCTCGACGGCGGCAGCCCGGGCGGCCGCGCTGAAGTCGCCGCGCCCGGCACAGCCGGAACCGGCCGAGCCGACGAACTACGACGGCCGCGAGCCGGGGCCGAAACGGCACCCGGTGCGCACCGGCGTGCTCGTGGTGGTGCTGCTCGCGGTGCTGGGCGGCGGCCTGTGGCTGGGCTACCGGTACACCCAGGACCAGTACTACGTGGGCTCGACCGAGGCCGGTCAGCTCGCGATCTTCCGGGGTGTCCCGGGTCAGATCGCCGGGCTCGACCTGTCCAGCGTCAACGAGACCAGTCCGGCTCGGCTCGAGGACCTGACCTCGGTCGCGCAGGAGCGGGTCAAGCAGGGCATTCACGCACAGGATCGGTCCGACGCGGTGGAGACTCTCGCCGAGCTCACCGACGAGGACCCGACCAATCCCAACCTGAAGCCGCTCTGCTCCACCGCCAGCACCGCGCCGTCCACCGGCGCCACCACGGCGCCGGCCGGCACTGTGCCGTCCTCGGCGCCCGCCGTGACCGCGCCCAGTGTGGCCACCACACCGTCCGCTCAGGTCACTGAGAGCGTCCCGCCGGTTGACGATCCGGTCGGGTGCCGGACCGTCAACTGACCATCCGCTCGACACGTCTGGGGATGTCTTGACCGCGCCCGCAGTACCGGCTCCAACGCCCGCCTCCACGGGCGAGATGGCCCGTATCCCGGGAATGAAGACCCAGCGCAACGCGGAGCTCGGCCTGCTGGCCTTCGTGATGGTGCTGGTGGCGGCGTACGGCGCCACCGTCGAGGCGAACCGGATCGGCGAGATCACGCCGACGTTCTGGGTGCCGGCCGCGCTGCTCAGCGTGCTGTTCCTGGGGCTCCACTTCGTGGTCCGGTTCACCGCGCCGTACGCGGATCCGGTCTTGATTCCGGCCGTTGCCCTGATCAACGGGCTGGGTGTGGGCTTCCTGCGCCGGCTCGACATCGGTGATGCGCTCTCCGACAAGCTGCCGGTTCCCGGGATCTTCGCGGGCATCGGCGGCCGCCAGTTGGCCTGGACGCTCGGCTCGCTCGTTCTCGCCGCGGTCCTGCTCCTGGTGGTCCGCGACCACAAGGTGGTCTCGCGGTACGCGTACACCTTGGGCCTGGTCGGCATTGTGCTGGTGATGATTCCGGCGGTGTTGCCGGCCAGCCTGTCCGAGGTCAACGGGGCCAAGCTGTGGATCAAGCTGGGTGGGTTCTCGATCCAGCCCGGTGAGTTCGCGAAGCTCGCCCTGGTGTCGTTCTTCGCCTACTACCTGGTGCGCAAGCGCGAGGTGCTCTCGCTGGCCAGCAAGCGGTTCCTCGGCATCGACTTCCCGCGCGGCCGCGACCTCGGCCCGGTCGTCACGGTCTGGCTGCTCAGCCTCCTGGTCCTGGTCTTCGAGAAGGACCTCGGAACCGCCCTGTTGTATTTCGGCCTGTTTATCGTGACGCTCTACGTCGCCACCGAGCGGGCCAGTTGGCTGATCATCGGCCTGGTGCTCTTCTTCGGCGGCGTCTACCTGGCCTACCTGCTGGGCGCCTCAGTGGGCGGGCCGTTCGCGAACTTCTACGACCGGGCCCAGGTCTGGCTCGACCCGTTCGCCCTCACCAACTACGAGCGCAACGGCGGCAGCTATCAGCTGGTGCAGAGCCTGCTGTCGCTGGGCACAGGTGGCCTGTTCGGCTCGGGACCGGGGGCCGGCTCGCCGCGCTTCGTGCCCGAGGTGCAGACCGACTTCATCTTCGCCGGCATGGGTGAGGAGATCGGGCTGTTCGGCCTGGCCGCGCTGCTCGTGGTCTACCTGCTGATCGTCGAGCGCGGCATGAGGTCGGCCCTGGCGGTGCGCGACTCGTTCGGCAAGCTGGTCGCCGGCGGTCTCGCGTTCACGCTGGGCTTGCAGGTCTTCGTCATTCTTGGTGGCATCACCGGCCTCATTCCGCTCACCGGCCAGACCACCCCGTTCCTGTCCGCGGGCGGTTCCTCACTCATGGCGAACTGGCTGCTCATCGCGATGCTGCTGCGCATCTCGAACGCGGCGCGAGGCCCGGCCGCCAGCAGCGGTGGCTCGGACCGCCCCGGTCCCGGACCGAAGAAAGCCCCCACTCAGCTGCACGGCGCCATGACGGAGGTGATCCAGCCGTGAATGCACCCCTGCGACGGGCCGGCGTGGTGATCCTCGTCCTGTTCGGCCTGCTGTTCGCGAACCTGAACTGGGTTCAGGCATACAAGGCGGACGACTATCGCACCAACGACTTCAACCGCCGGGTGGTCGTCGCGCAGTACGAACGCCCGCGCGGCATCATCGAGGTCGGCGGCAAGGGCCTGGCTGAGAACAAGGTCACCGAGGACGCCCTGAAGTACCTGCGGGTCTACCCGAAGAAGGAGATCTACGCGCCCGTTCTCGGCTATCGCCCGGTCAGTCTGGGCGCCACCGGGATCGAGAGCAGCGAGAACGACTTCCTCTCCGGGGAGAGCGACAAGCTGTTCGCCGACCGGGTCAAGGACATGTTCACCGGCAACAACACCGGCGGCGGCAACATCGTGCTGTCGTTGAAGTCGGCGGCGCAGGAGACGGCGTACAAGGAACTGCTCAACAACGAGCGGGGCGTCAAGAAGGGCGCCGCGGTCGCGATCGACCCGCGCACCGGCGCCGTCCAGGCGATGGTGTCGATCCCCACCTACGACCCGAACCCGCTGGTCAGCCACGACGAGAAGGCGGCCGCGGCGGCGTACAACAAGCTGCTCAAGGACGACGACCAGCCGCTGCTCAACCGGGCCACGCAGGAGACGCTGCCGCCCGGCTCGACGATGAAGGTGATCATCTCGGCGGCGGCCCTCACCAGCGGCCAGTACACCCAGGAGACGGAGATCCCGGCCGGCAGCACCTACAAGGAGAGCGGCGCGGTCATCCACAACGCCGAGGACGAGGTCTGCCCGGGCAGCCAGGTCACCTTGAAGGAAGCGCTGACCGAGAGCTGCAACACCGGTTTCGCGAAGCTGGGCGTCACGCTGGGCAAAGACAAGGTCGTCGGAATGGCGAAGGCGTTCGGCTTCGAGGACGACAAGCTGACCGTCGGCAACCTCGGTGGCGGCGGCCTGCCGGTCGCGGCCAGCCGCACCGGTGACATCGCCAACCCGGACGGCAGCGTCGACAAAGGCGCGCTGGCCCAGTCGTCGATCGGCCAGCGCGACGTGCGGATGACCGCCATGCAGGGCGCCCTGATGGCCGCCACGGTGGCCAACGGCGGCAAGCAGATGCGCCCCTACCTGGTCGAGAAGGAACTCAGCCCGGACCGCCGGACGATCTACACGGTCAGCCCGACGGTCGCCCGCACGCCGATCACCGACACCGTCGCCGGTGACCTCAAGGACATGATGGTCAGCGTCGTCGAGAACGGCACCGGCACCAAGGCCAAGATCAAGGGCTACACGGTCGGCGGCAAGACCGGTACGGCGCAGAACGCGGTCGGCGCCGACCCGCACGGCTGGTTCATCGGCTTCGCCTACAACGACAAGGGTGAGCCGGTCTCCGCGGTCTGCGTCATGCTGGAGAACGTGCCCGGTGGCCATGCCAGCGCCGAGGCTGCCCGGATCTCCGGGCTCATCATGAAGGCCGCGGCCGGAGGGGGAGGGGACTGAATGATCAGCCCTGGGGTGACCCTCGGCGGCCGCTACCGCCTCGACGAGCGCATCGCCGGCGGTGGGATGGGCGACGTGTGGCGCGGCACCGACGAGGTGCTGGGCCGGACGGTCGCTGTCAAGATCCTGCTCCCGGCCCTGCTGGACGAGCCCGGCTTCGCCGAGCGCTTCCGCGGCGAGGCCCGCACCATGGCCACGATCAACCACCCCGGGGTTGTCGACGTCTACGACTACGGCAGTGACCAGCAGCTCGCGTTCCTGGTCATGGAGTACGTCGAAGGCGACGCCCTGTCCCGCACCTTGAGCCGGGTCGGCCGGCTCACCCCGGCCCGCACCATGGCGCTGGTCGCCCAGGCCGCCGACGCGCTGCAGGCCGCGCACGCGAACGGCATCGTGCACCGCGACGTGAAGCCCGGCAACCTGCTGGTGCGTCCGAACGGCACGCTGGTGCTCACCGACTTCGGCATCGCCCGGTCCGCCCTGGTCGGCCAGCTCACGGTGGCCGGCTCGGTGCTCGGCACCGCGTCGTACATCTCGCCGGAGCAGGCCTCCGGCGACGTCGCGACGGCCGCCTCCGATGTCTATGCGCTGGGTGTCGTCGCGTATCAGTGCCTTTCCGGCCACCGGCCGTTCGACGGCTCCACGCCGATCGAGATCGCCATGAAGCACGTCCGGGAGACGCCGCGGCCGCTGCCCGCCGACATCCCGCCGACGGTTCGCGCCATCGTGGACCGCGCCCTGGCCAAGGACCCGGCCGCCCGCTGGCCGTCCGCCTCGGCGATGGCCGCGGTCGCCCGGCAGGCCGCGTCGGCGCTGGCCGGCACCGCACAGCAGCCGGTCGGTCAGTCCGCCCGTGCGGCCGCCCCGGCCAGCCCCGCGCCGTTCCCGGGTTCACCGGTCTCCGGCAGCGCCCGTCCGCCGTACCCTCCGGTGCCGCGGCCCACCTCGGGCGCGCGCGGCGCGGCCTCCGTACCCTCCGGTCCGCCGGTGCAGCAGCCGCAGCCATACCGCCCGCCGTACGCCGCGCCCCGCCCGGCTCCGGCGCAGCCGATGCCGATGACGAAGCCGGAGAGTTCCGCCGGCCGCCAGGTGCTGATCGTCCTCGCCGTCGTTCTCGCACTTCTGGTTCTGTTGTGCGCCGGCGTGATCTCGTTCCTCTACAACCAGAGCAAGCAGAACACGTCGACTGGCCGACTGACCCCGGTGTCTGTCGCCCAGATGGGCACCGCCGACAGTGAACCGCAGGCGGCGTCGTACCGTCTAACCAGACAGGCGGGCGACAAACCCGGCTGGACCCTCGCTAACGAAGGACGACAGACGTTATGACGGCGCAGGCCCGCCTGCTCGGTGGCAGATACCAGGTCGGCGAGCTATTGGGCTACGGCGGCATGGCCGAGGTGCACCGCGGACGTGACCTCCGGCTGGGTCGCGACGTGGCCATCAAATCGCTGCGCTCCGACCTGGCTCGGGATGCGACGTTCCAGGAGCGGTTCCGGCGCGAGGCCCAAAACTCGGCGGCACTCAATCACCCGGCGATCGTTGCCGTCTACGACACCGGCGAGGAGATCTCCTCGACCGGCGAAAAACTGCCGTTCATCGTCATGGAGTTCGTCAACGGCCACACCCTGAAGGAAGTTCTCGCTCAGGAGCAGCGGCTGCCGACGCGCCGGGCGCTCGAGACCATCGCGGACATCTGCGCGGCCCTCGAGTTCAGCCACCGGCACGGGATCATCCACCGGGACATCAAGCCCGGCAACGTGATGATCACGCAGAACGGCCAGGTCAAGGTCATGGACTTCGGCATCGCGCGGGCCCTGGCCAGCGGCGCGACCACCATGACGCAGACCAGCGCGGTCATCGGCACGGCGCAATATCTTTCGCCCGAGCAGGCACGCGGCGAGTCGGTCGACGCCCGATCCGATGTGTACGCGGCGGGTTGCGTCCTGTTCGAGCTCCTCGTCGGGCACCCGCCGTTCGTCGGCGACAGCCCGGTCAGCGTGGCCTACCAGCACGTCCGGGAAGACCCGAAGGCGCCCAGCGACATCAACCCCGACGTGCCACGTGACGTCGACGCGATCGTCCTGAAGGCCCTCGCCAAGAACCCGCTGAACCGTTACCAGAGCGCCCAGGAGATGCGCGCCGACGCGCTGCGTGCCGTCTCCGGCCGCCCGGTGCTGGCCACCCCGGTGATGACCGAGGCCGAGACGATCGCGATGCAGGGTCACCCGACCCGGCAGTGGCAGCCGCAGGGCGCCACCACCATGCAGCGCCCGGTCGGCGGCCCGCCGCGGCCGCCGGAGCGGAAGTCCTCGTCGTGGGTGATGGCCGCGCTGGCCGCCCTCGGTGTGCTGGTGGTGGTCGTGCTCGGGGTCGCGCTGGCGATGTCGCGCAACGACGACAAGACCGGCGACAACCAGCAGCAGCAGGTCGCCACGCACCCGATGCCCAAGCTGGTCGGCCTGACCGACGAGGACGCGCGAAAGGCGCTCGCCGCGGTCAACCTGACCAAGATCGAGACTCAGTCGCCGAGCACCAGTCCGGACTGTGACGGCACGGTTCTCAACCAGGATCCGAAGGCGGGCTCGACGGTCCGTGAGGACGCGACGGTCAGCTACCAGATCTGTCAGAAGCCGGACCAGGTCACCGTGCCGAGCAACCTCGTCGGCAACTCGAAGCAGAACGCCCAGGACGCGCTGACCAAGCTCGGCCTGCAGGTGACCTTCAAGTCGGTCAGTAGCGCGGCGCCACTGGACCAGGTGACCAGTGTCACGCACTCCGGCGAGAGCGTCGACCCGGGCACCAAGATCACGGTCAGCGTCTCGAAGGCCAACCAGATCAAAATGCCGCCGGTCACCGGTAAGTCGGAGGATGCCGCCCGGGCCGTCCTCGATCAGGTCGGCGGCTTCAATGTCAGCACGAACACCGTCGTCTCGAACGATCCGAACGCGGTCGTGGGCCAGGTCATCGACCAGAACCCGAAGGCGAACGCCACCGTCGAGAAGGGCGACAAGGTCGTCCTCACGGTGGTCGGCGAGGTCTCGACCGACCCGTCGAGCGATCCGTCCACCGATCCGTCGACGCCGGGCAACGGCGGCGGCACCGGTGGTGGAGACGTGATCGGCGGCGCCCTCGCGACCATCCGCGAGGACTCTTAGGCAGTCGCGAAAGCCGCTCGCCGCCGGGTTTCGACCTCGGCGGCCAGCGGCGGCGCTTTCTCCAGCGCCGACGGCAGGCCGCAGGTGGCCAGCCAGTTCGCCAGCATGGTGTGGCCGCCCTCGGTCAGCACCGATTCCGGGTGGAACTGCACACCCTCGATCGGCAGCGTGCGGTGGCGCATCGCCATCACCACGCCCGACTCGGTGCGGCCGGTCACCTCGATCTCGTCCGGCAGGGTCTCCGGGAGCACCGCGAGAGAGTGGTATCGGGTCGCGGTGAACGGCTCGGGCAGCCCGGCCAGCACACCGGCGCCGCTGTGGTGCACTTCGGACGTCTTGCCGTGCAGCAGCTCCGGGGCGCGGGTCACGGTGGCGCCGAAGGCCGCGCCGATCGCCTGATGACCCAGACAGACCCCGAACATCGGGACCTTTCCGGCGTACGCCGTGATTGTCTCCATCATGATGCCGGCGCGTTCCGGCGTGCCCGGCCCCGGTGAGAGCAGGATGCCGGCGGCGCCGAAGGTGCCGACGTCGGCGACGGAGATCTCGTCGTTGCGCCGCACCTCGCACTCGGCGCCGAGCTGGCCGAGGTACTGCACGATGTTGAAGACGAAAGAGTCGTAGTTGTCGATCACGAGGATGCGCACGTCAGTCACCGGGGAGAACGACCTTCGTCTTCGAGGGGGAGGCGGAGCCCGAGGGGTGCGGGGCATTGGATTCGGTGCTGTACGGGATCTCGTCGGGGCCGTCGTTGCTGGTCGACGAGATGACGTTCGGGTCCTCCTGCGCCGGGCCCTGTTCGGTGCCCGAGCCCACCTGCACGTCGTCGAACGGCAGCAACGGGGTGGCCCAGGGGAAGACCACGTACCAGAGCAGGGCGGTGGTCGCGAGCGCCAGGCCGATCGAGCCGGTCAGCTTGCCCCAGATGCCGAACGGGAGTTTGCGCCAGATCCAGGCGTACATCGTGTCTACGCCTTCATCTCGGCCGGCATGCCGGCGTCGGCCAGGGACTGGTTGCGCGGCACCTTGGAGGCCAGCTCGGCGTGCACGATGAGGCGCTGGTAGTTGTTGAACTTCGGATTGCACGTGGTCAGCGTGAGCAGCGCCTTGGTCGGCTTCGCTTCCGGTTTGTCGGGCACGGCCGCGACCACCTCGACGGCACTCGGCTTCACGACCTCGTGGCCGTAGACCTTGTAGACGTACCAGTAATTCTTGGTCTCGACGCCGATCACGTCACCGGGCTTCAACTCGTCGAGCCGCCAGAAGATCTTCCGGATGCGGTGTCCGGCGACCGAGAAGTTGCCGACCTGGCCGGGCAGCGCGGTCTCCGGGTAGTGGCCGGGCGCGTACTTGATGTCCTGCGGCCGGACACCGTCGACGACGACCCACTCCTTGTCGAGCTTCGGGATGTAGAGGCGGCCGACCAGGCCGTTGCCGGGAGCGGCCGGCGCTTTGGCCGCCGACGCGGTCGGTGCCACGGTCGGGTCGCTCCACTGCTGGTCGAGCTCGTCGCCCAGCGCGTTCTGCTCGTCCTGCACCTTGGCCGAGTTGCCGAACACCTCGTAGCCCGCGAACAGCAGGATGATCAGACCGAACGTGATCATCATTTCGCCGGAGAACCGGACGCCGGTCCGGATCCGCGAGCCGACGGTCGGCCGGGTCATCTCGGAATAGACGCTCTTGTAACCCTCGCCGGTCT
The DNA here is from genome assembly GCF_040638295.1 of Actinoplanes sp. NPDC026619. NCBI lineage: Bacteria > Bacillati > Actinomycetota > Actinomycetes > Micromonosporales > Micromonosporaceae > Actinoplanes > Actinoplanes sp. NPDC026619. Next base: position 4,312 of record NZ_JBEZYA010000045.1, on the reverse strand, counting down.
GCTCGGGACGCAGCTTCACCACCCGCTCGCCGCGTTTCGGCTTCACGTCCTCGCCCCCGTCGAACGGCTCCGGCTGCCTCTCGGGGCCACCGGGGCGCACCGGTGGGGCCGCGGCCGCGCCGAGTGCGGCGTTCGGGTCGGCGCCGGCCTTCGCGGCCTTCGCCGCAAGTCCGGGCACCGCGGCCAGGAGAGCGGTGGGTTCTTTCACCGCCGGCGGCGGGGTGGTCACTCTGGGTTTGACTGCTGGGAGTACGCCGGTGGGCGCGCTGTCGGTCCGAAGGATGGCGGTCTGACTCGGGTCGAGCGACTGCCCATCATGGGGTACGGCGTCAGGCCGCGACCGGGATGCACCGAAGCCGTGGCCGTCCTGGCGGGGCGTCGTTCCGTCCGGACGGGGTGGCACGGAGCCAGACCCGTTCTGGCGAGGGTGCAGGGAGCCGTGCTCGTCCTGGCGAGGTGGCGCGAAGTTCTGGCCGGCGGCCGGGTCGCCGGGGAACGCGGGCTGCCGACCTGCCGGGGCGGCCGCGAAGGGGCTGTTCGGGAAGGCACTGCGAGCCGCGGGGCTTCCAGGGAACCCATCGCCGGGCGGCCCGGGCATCGAGCCGGTGCTGCCGAAGAGATCCGGGTTAACCGGGTGCGGGTAGGTCGGCTGCTCGCTCGCGTAACCACCGCCCCGGCCGGAATGCGCCGCGGGGAAGGTTTCGGCAGGCTGAGGCGCGCGCAGCGGATGGCCGGCGCCGTGCCCGTTCAGGCCTTGGCCGTTTGCGCCCGGCCCGTTCAAGCCCAGGCCGTTTGGACCCTGCCCGTTCAGGTCGGCGTAGCCGCTGGTGCGGGCCTCGTCGCGCCGGCCCGGATAGCCGTTCGCCTCAACGCCCGGGACGTGTCCGTTCACCGGGGCCTCGCGGCGTGCCGGCTCCCTGGGCGCGAAGGCGGCGGCCGAGCGAGACGGCTCGCCGGCGGGACCCGGCAGGTTCGCAAAATCCGATCCTGCGCCTGCCTGGCTCACAAAGGTTGCCCCGGCGGCAGCTGGGCCCGCAAAGGGCGAGCTCGCGGCGCGGGGATTCGTTGAGGCCGGGCCGACTGCGGTCGGGCTCGCGAAGCCCGGACCTCCGGTGGCCGGGTTCGCGAAGGGCGAGTTCGCGGGGCCCGGGTTCGCCGAGGCCGGGTCTTGGGCCGCGGGGCCTGCCACGGCTGGTTTGGCGAAGGCCTGGCCTGGGGCAGCCGGGCTCGCGTGCGCCGAGTTCGTGGCGGTCGGGCTTGCGACGGTCGGGCTTGCGGCGGTCGGGCTTGCGGCGGCGGGGCTTGCGACGGCTGGGCTTGCGGCGGCGGGGCTTGCGGCGGCGGGGCTTGCGGCGGCGGGGCTTGCGGCGGCTGGGTCGGTGGCGGCTGCGAAGAAGTCGAATGCGTTGCCGCTCGGTGTGGCGGGTGGCGGCTCGGGACTCCGGGTGCGGGCTGCCGCCGCGGCGGCGTGCACGTCGTCGGCGCGGTTCGGGCCGGGTGCCGCGGCGGGAGCAGACGGGGTGATGAACGGACCCCTGGAAGGTGCGGCCGGCCGGGTCGTCCGTGGAGGCTGACTCGCAAAATTCGGCGAATCAGTCGATCGTGACTGTCCGGCGGGGAGGGTCGAAGCTGCTGGCGCCGGTGAGGCCGGCCGGGCGAAGGCGGCGATGCGTCGCTCGGCCTCCGCGTCGGTGCCGATCACGGCGGTCTCGTCAGCCGGAGGAATCACGGCCGGCGGCGGTACGGACGGCGAGGACGGCGGTGGCGCTGCGGCCATCGCGGCCGGCGGCGTCGACGCAGGCGGCGGCGTGCGTGGAGCGGCCGGTGGGGGTGCGGGCGAGGCTGACGCCGGCGGGGCCGATGCGGGCAGGCCGGACGCGGGCAAAGCAGGTGGGGCTGACGCGGGTGGGGCCGGGGAGCCGCCCAGGCCGACCGGAGGCGCCAGCGGGCCGCCGGGGACGCCGTCGGAGGACGCGTCGGTGATGCGTGGGATGTAAGCCGTCTGGGCCTCGCTGTCAGGCGCGCGATGGCGGCCAGAGTTGGCGGCCGGATTTTCCGGAGCCATCACTCAGCCACCCGCGCGGATCGGAGATCACTCGATCCGTCGTACGCCCGCACAGTCACGTTCCTCTCGACGGTTTCCGTATAGCCCAGGCCGAAATCGGCCACGGCGTCCCGGAATTGCTGGACTCCCTCCGCGGATTCCAACGCTCGACGCATACCTGTGGGTTCGCCGATCGCTGTGATCTTGAATGGTGGAGAGAAGACCTGGCCGTGTAGCAGCAGCGTGTTGCCGACACAGCGTACCGCGCTGGTGGAGATGACGCGGACATCCATGATCGACATTGCCTCGGCCCCACCAGCCCACATGGCGTTCACGACTGCCTGAACATCACCCTGGTGGACGACAAGATCGTCGTTGTCGGGGGCGTCCGCGCCGATGTCGGCGGCGCGTCGCGGCGAGTCGTTCAGAGTGACCGTGAGGCCGGGGCCCTTCAGCGCGGTGAAGCCGGCTTCCGCGCGCAACGCGTCGGCCCGCTCGCGGGCCTCCTTGACCGGAAGGTTGGTCTCGGCGAGCCGGGCCGAGTCGGCGTCGACCTCGGCGCGCAGCTTGGCGGCGGTTTTCGCCCGGGCAGCCAGGCGGGTGCGCTTGTCGGCGATCAGCTGAGCCAGCTGCGGCCGCCGGTCGTCGCGCAACTGGGTGCCGTCGGCCGTGCGGGCGGAAGTGGTGAAGAGGAGGCCGGCGGCCAGCGCGATCAGCGGCACCACGACCGACCAGCCGCGGGTGCGCTGGGTGCGCCGGCGGGGTCGCAGGCCGCCCAGGGCGCGTCGCAACACCAGCCGCCATGAGGGCGCGCCGGTCGTGTATTCCACGTCCCCATCCCTTCCGAAAAAGCGAGTTACGAAAGGCATCAGCCTCCCGAAATACCGCGCTAAGTATTTTTGTCGCCTGGCGGGTGCCGGTCTGCGTGCCGCCTTGACTACGCTAGCTGTCGAACAGTATTCGCCACGGGCAGCAATCGGGGACATCCCGAGCCGCTCAGCGGTGGGTTGTTCACCACTTGTTGCCCTTCAGGAGAGCACCGTGCCGAAGTCTCAGGTTCGCAAGAAGAAGGTCTACACCCCGCCTACGGACATCCGTCCAGCAGCGGCGGCCGCGGCCAGCAGGAAGCCGAGTCCAGTCTGGCTGCCGATCACCGCGGTCGCGCTGATCGTGGTCGGCATTGCCTGGCTGGTCGTCTACTACCTGTCCTCGCAGCGCTGGCCGGTGGAGTCGTGGTCGTACTGGAACCTTGCGGTCGGCTTCGGCTGCATGGTCGCGTCGCTGGGCATCCTGTCTCGCTGGCGTTAGGCCCCGGTGCCCGCTTTGGTGTGGGTAGTGTGATCTTCGTCCGAATTGAGCGCATCCCGCGCTATGCGCGGGGTGCGCTTTTCGCCTACGCGCGACCAGGCGCCACTTGACCCACGGCGCGCGGCCGTCTATTACTCGTGGGTAACATGGGCCGACGGGCGGCCGATCGAGGAGGCACAACGTGGGGATAGCGCAGATCATCGCTACCGTCCTGGCGGGCGCCGTCACGATCACGGCTGTCGTGCTCGCCGTGCGGGCGGTCCTGACAATCACCGCGGTGATCCGGCAGGGACAGCCGGCTCCGGAGCGCTTCACCGACAAAGGCACCCGCACCCGGAAGATGCTGACCGAGACGCTTGGTCACACCCGGATGCTCAAGTGGAGCACGATCGGCGCGGCCCACTGGCTCGTGATGGTCTCCTTCATGATCCTGTTCCTGCTGGTCGTGGAGGCGTACTTCGAGGTCGTCGACCCCGAGGGCGGGCTGCCGATCGTCGGGCACTGGCTGGTCTACGGCTTCGTCACCGAGTGGATCGGCATCCTCGGTCTGCTTGGCATCCTCTACCTGATTTACGTGCGGCAGCGGACCATCCGTGCGAAGCGGAGCAGGTTCCTCGGATCGACCATGTGGCAGGCGTACTTCGTCGAGGCCGTCATCCTCGGCGTACTCGTCTGCGGGTTCCTGATCCGGGGTTTCAAGGTCGCCAACGACACGTTCGAGTTCCCGGCGTGGGCGACCCCGCTCAGTCACGCGGTGGGAAGCGCGCTGCCCGAGGCGCATGACGGCCCGACGTGGGTGGCACTGGTCAAGCTGTTCATCTCGATGGGCTGGCTGATCACGATCGGGCTCAACCCGACGATGGGCGTGGCCTGGCACCGGTTCCTGGCGTTCTTCAACATCTTCTTCAAGCGCAGCCCGGAGAAGCCGGCCGGTTCCGGTCTGGGCGCGCTGAAGCCGAT
>NZ_JBEZYA010000044.1:0-65078 GCF_040638295.1 Actinoplanes sp. NPDC026619 | reverse complement strand
ACCGCGCAGGTGCTGTTCCGCGAGTCGTCACTCAGCGCCACCATCGCGACCGCACAGCCGTGGATCGACATGTCCGGCAACGTTTGGCAGAACGCGCGGTTCTTCGAATACAAGAACACCGGCTCGGGCGCGACCACCAACAGCAACCGGCCGCAGATGAGCGACTCGACCGCGGCGAACTACACCCCGCAGAAGTACCTGGCCGGCTCCGACGGCTGGAACCCGATCGGCTGATCGACCCATCGCCCTTCGTCCGGAGGCCGGGGGTGCCGCATCGGCACCCCCGGGCTTTCCTCGCGTTCGTAGGATCGATCACAGCGCAGCAAGAGCAGTGGACGGGTCGGGCAGGTGGGCGGCGGCCCGCTGTTGCTCGTAGCCGAGGTGGCCGCCGACGCCGCCAGGCCCGGCGGTCTGGGCTTACGGCCGGGGCCGGACCCGCCAGCCGTGAACACGCGTTTGTATCGGCTGTGTGAACCGGTGTGAACTCTTTACTCGCAGCTCATCGGCCGTTCGTACGAGTTGTGAGACCGGTGCATCCGGGGCCTGTTGTGAACAAGTGCAGAACTCTTGTTCACTCTCACGTTATGCGGTAGAACTCCGTTCATGGCCTCTCGATGGGCCGCTTGCCGTTCGGCTCTAGGAGGACCGTCCATGGCTCCGCCAAACATCTCCCGTCGCGGTGTTCGCCGGCGGTGAGCCGGTGCACGGCATCCACGAGCTGATCCGCTTCAACTCCCGGATGCCCGACCTGGCGTTGGGAGATCTGAACGCCCAGATCGCGGCGCTGCGCACCGGCGAGCGGCGGGTGGCCGAGTGACCGACGGCGAGTTCCTGTCGGTGATCAAGAAGACGAAAAGGGCGCCGGACGGCGGTCGGCAGCCCGAGCTCAGCCAGGTCGTTGTCTTCCCCGGCACGGTCCGCGAGCAGCGGGTCAGCACCAAGCGCACCCCGGTGCGGGTCGGTGACCTGGTCACCCTGCTGACCGCGGGTGGCGGCGGGTATGGCGACCCGGCCGGGCGGGACCCGGCCGCGGTGCGCCATGACGTTCAGGAGGGTTACGTCTCCGAAGAGAGACGGGCCCGGAAGGTGTACGGGGTGATCGGGTGAACCAGCTTCTCGGCAACTGCACCGTGGTGGACGCCCGGGTGCTCGACGGCGTGCCACCGCAGAAGGACGCCGGGGTGTGGATCGACGGCGACCGGATCGCCGCGACCGGCCCCTACGCCGAGGTTGCCGCCCGTGCCCGGGCCGCCGGGCCGGTCGTCGAACGCGACCTGAACGGCGGCTACGTGACACCCGGCCTGACCAACATGCACACCCACTTCTCGTTGTCGCTGCCCGGCAGCGGCGGCGACGGCGTCAAGGACCTCAGTCCGCACGATCTGGCTTTCTACATGGCCGACGGGGCTCGCCGCACGCTCGACTGCGGGGTCACCACGGTCCGCAACGTCGCGGAGAAGGACCACGCCGACTTCGCGCTGCGCCGGGCGATCAACGCCGGCCGGGTGCCGGGCCCGCGGATGTACACGGCCGGCCGGGCGCTGGTCTGCACCGGCGGCCACGGTCACGAGAGCGGCGACACGATGGAGTGCGACGGCCCGGTCGGGTTCCGGCACGGCGTTCGCAGCCAGATCAAGGCCGGCGCCGACCTGATCAAGGTGATGATCTCCGGCGGGATCGCCGGCGAGCACGAGAGCATCGCCACCCCGCAGCTGTTCGCCGATGAGATGGCCGCTGTCATCGAGACCGCGCACGCCTGGGGCCGCAAAGTCACCGCGCACGCCGGGCCGGCCGAGGTGATCGCGGCCGCGGTCGAGCTCGGCCTTGACTGCGTCGAGCACGGCTACCAGCTCACCCCGCAGGTCGCCGCCCGGATGGCCGAGCGCGGCACGGCGCTGGTGCCGACCCTGCTGGTCACCCGCTGCAAGGAGTTCTTCGACGAGCTGGGCGTGCCGGAGTGGATGCAGTGCCGTTCGCTCGGCGCCGGCCCGCGGCACCTGGAGAGCTTCGCGATGGCCGTGGAGGCCGGGGTGGAGATCCTGCTAGGCAGCGACATGCCGCCGTTCTGGTCGTTCGAGGGCACCAACGCCACCGTCCGGGAGCTGGAGAACCTGGCCGAGCAGCTCGGCCCGGCGCGGGCGCTGCACGCCGGCACCCGCGGCCCGATCTGGTGGCTGGGGGCCGAGGACGACCTGGGCACCGTCGAGGAGGGCAAGTACGCCGACCTGATCGCGATGGATGACGACCCGCTGGACGACACCTCGGCGTTCCGCGGCGTGCGCTGGGTGATGAAGGGCGGCGTGATGGTCCGCGACGAGGAGGCAGCATGAGCGACGACGGCGACATGGACATCTACGACCTGCGGGTCAGCGTCGACCGGATCGAGGGCCGGTCGGTGTGCGGCATGGCGGTCGGCGACCATTTCGACCTGACCGAGAGCGCGCATCTGACCATCCCCGAGGGCAAACACTTCTGTGTGTACGCCCTCGCCTCGGTGCTGCCGTTCCTCGCCGCGAAACAGCGCGAGCTCGCCGCCGGTGACTGGCTCGCCCAGGACTCCCATTTCCTCTGCCCGGACCCGGGGGAGCGGCTGGTGATGAGGGTGGAGCGCATCGGCAAGCGGCGGATGAACTCGGCGGACCTCACCTGATGGCGGAGATCGGGCTCGGCCTGCAGAGCGACAAACCGGCCGGCACGTATGCCCGGCTGGCCCGATCGGCCGAGGCGGCCGGTTTCGACGTGCTCACCGTGTTCGGCGACCTGATGTATCAGCCGCCGATCTTCCCGCTGCTCGAGATGGCCGGCGCCACCAGCCGGGTGCGGCTCGGGCCGGCCTGCCTGAACCCGTACTCGATGGCGCCGTACGAGATCGCCGGGCAGATCGCCGCGCTCGATCTGGCCTCGCACGGCCGCGCCTACCTCGGCCTGGCCCGGGGCACCTGGCTGGACGCGGTCGGCCTGCCGCAGCCGCGCCCGCTCACCGCGCTGGCCGAGGCGGCCGAGGTGGTCGGCCGGCTGCTGAGCGGCGACCGCACCGGGTACGCCGGCCGGATGTTCACCCTTCAGGCGGGCGCCGGGCTGCGCTACGACCGGCGCCGCCCGCGGGTGCCGCTGCTGCTCGGCGCGTGGGGGCCCCGCGGCGCCGCGCTGGCCGGCCGGATCGCCGACGAGATCAAGGTGGGCGGCAGCGCCAACCCGGACATGATCCCGGTGGTGCGCGAACGGCTCCGGCCGGGCGCCGGGGCGGCCGGCCGGGACGTCGCCGAGATCGGCATCGTGCTGGGCGCGGTCACGGTCGTGGACACCGACGGCGCGGCGGCCCGCACCAAGGCGCGCACCGAGGTGGCCATGTACCTGGCCGTGGTCGCCGAGTTGGACCCCACCGTAACCCTGCCGCCGGGCCTGGTCGCCGAGGTGTCCCGGCTGGTCGCCGCCGGCGAGCACGAGGCCGCCGGCCGCCTGATCCCCGGCGACGTGCTCGACCGGTTCGCGTTCTCCGGCACCCCCGGACAGGTCGCGGAGCAGGCCCAGACGCTGATCGACGCCGGGGTGCACCGCGTCGAGTTCGGCACCCCGCACGGCCTCACCGACGAGCGCGGCGTCGACCTGCTCGGCACCGAAGTCCTGCCCCTGCTGTCCCGATAGGAGCGTCCGGATGGACGTACTGCTGGTGCTCGGCCCGGACCTGGTCGCCGATCGTGGCCTGCTCACGTCGCTGGCCGGTGACACGGCCGGGGACCTGGACGTCGGTCTGCGCGTGGTGTCGACCGCCGGCCCGGCCGAGACGGCCGAGGCGCTGGCCGGGCACGCCGGCCCGGCCGTGGTGACCCCGGCCGACCCGGCACTGATGGCGGCGGCCCCCGCGTCGGTGGTCTGGTACGACCTGGCCGTCGCCGACCCGGCCGGGCCGGCGCACCTGCACGGCCGCGGCGTGTGGGGACTGGCCTGGGCGATCCGGCATGCCGTGCATCGGCTGCGCGAGCCCGCGACCCGGGTTGCCTACGGCGACCACCCGGAACAGTGGGCCGATGAGCGGACCCCGGCCGGCGCTGCCCCCACGCCGGTCGGGGTTCTGATCCACGGCGGGCTCTGGCGGTCCATCTGGGCCGCCGACCTGATGGAGGCCCTCGCGATCGACCTGGCCGCCCGCGGCTGGACCAGCTGGAACCTGGAGTACCGCCGCCCCGACCACCATGGCTGGGCGGCCACCACCGCCGATGTGGCGGCCGGCGTGGCCGCGGCCCGCGACCGGCATCCGGGCGCCCCGATCGTCCTGTTCGGCCACTCGGCCGGCGGTCAGCTTGCCCTGCGCCTGGCCGCCGACGACCCGGACCTCGCGCTCGCTGTGTCCCTGGCCGGGGTGATCGACCTGGCCGAGGGGCAGCGGCGGTTTCTCGGCGCCGGCGCGATCGCCACGGCGCTGGGCGGCACGCCGGCCGAGGTCCCGGCGGCGTACGCGGCCGGCGACCCGATGGCCCGGCTGCCGCTCGCCTCGCCGGCGCTGCTGGTGCAGGGCAGCGGGGACGGCCTCGACCTGGTGGACTTCAACCGCCGGTTCGCCGCCGCCTCCGGCCTGACGCTCCTGGAGCAGCCCGGCGACCACTTCGACGTGATCGCGCCCGGCTCGCCGATCTGGGCCGCGACGATGGCCGAGACCAGCCGGTTGATTTCACCCTCGTGAACAGCGCGGGTCAGAACAGCCGCGGGGTGACCACCGAGACCACGGTGGTCACCGTGTCGGTGTCGTTGTACATCCGGTGCGGCACCGCGGAGCGCAGGTGGACGCTGTCGCCCGGGCGCAGCCGGTGTTCCACCCCGTCCACCTCGTAGAGCAGCTCCCCGGAGATCACGTAGGCGAACTCCTCGCCGGCGTGCCCGTACGCGTTCTCCCGACGGCCGCCCGGCGCGATATGCACCATCATCGGCTCCAGCACCAGGCCGGCTCCCCGGTCGGACAGCATCCGGTAGGTCTGCTGGCCGGAAACGTACTGCGTGGCGGCATTTTCGCCGCGGGTGAGCGTGAAATGGCTGGGCATCGGCACGACGACCGGGTCGTTCGCGGCCGGGGTGTCGTCGAAGAACTCGGACACCGGGTGCCCCAGCGCGCTCGCCACGCTGCCCAGCGCGGTCAGCCCGATCGACGAGATGCCCCGCTCGACCTGGGACAGGAAGCCGATCGACAGCCCGGAGCGGGCGGCCAGGCTGCGCAGGGTCAGGCCGCGTTGCTTGCGGAACTCACGGATCCGCGGACCGACCTGTGCCGAGGCGGTGTCCTCGATCGGTTCCGTGACGGGCACGCTGACCTCCTGTGTTACGAAACCTTGTTCGATCGTACCTAAAACTGGTTGCCCGGTCTTGAGTCGATCGGCACGATCGGCTGCCAGGTCAGCGGGGTGGAAAGGACCATGGTGCTGGACGGCGCGCCGTAACCGCCGAGCCGGTCGATCACCTCCTCGAACGCCTCGATCGAGCCGGCCGCGACCTTGAGAATGCAACACGTGTCACCGGTGACCCGGTTGATCTCCAGCACCTCGGGCCAGGTGGCGACCTTGTCGTCGCGCAGCACGCAGGTCGGCCCGTAGCAGGACATCCGGATCAGGGCGAGCACCTCGCGGCCGGCCTTGGCCAGATCGACCTGGGCGTGATAGCCGCTGATCACCCCGGTCTCCTCGAGCCGGCGCACCCGCTCGGCGACCGCCGGTGGGGACAGATGAACCCGCCGGGACAACTCGCTGTAGGACAGCCGGGCGTCGTCCTGTAACTCCCGCAGCAGGGCCCAGTCCATGGCGTCCATCCGGCCACCTTCCGATCGCAAACCGATCTTGCGAATCTAGCCACCGATCAACTGTTTATCGAGGTCAGCACCGTTAATTCGGCATTCCGACAGACCCCCTGACAACGAAAGCATGGAGCGGTCCCCAGCCGACGCGGCAGGCGAGGAGAGTACGTGGATCCGGTGGATACTGCTGTCGTCCGGCCGACGACCGCGGCCGAGCGCGACGAACGGTCGGCGGCCAACAGCGGGCGGCCGACCCTGGAGTTCGGGCAGCGTGTGCCCTACGACTCCTACGTGCACGCCAGCACCCTGCACACCCTGCAACGCACGCTCAGCGGCGACCCGGGCGAGATGTCGTTCCTCGTGGTCAGCCAGATCATGGAGTTGTACTTCAAGCTCGTCCGGCACGAGCTGATCCAGGCTCGCGACCACCTCCGGGCCGATCAGGTCTGGCCGGCGCTGGCTCCGCTGCGCCGGGCCGCTCTGCATCTGGAGGGTCTGAACGCCGCCTGGCAGACGCTGCGCTGGATGACCCCGGCCGACTTCAACCGCTTCCGGGACCTCCTGGGCGAGGGCTCCGGATTCCAGTCGGCCATGTACCGGCAGGTGGAGTTCCTGCTCGGGCTGCGCAACCCGGCGCTGATCCGCCCGTTCAAGGGCAGCGCCGCGTTCGACGAGCTGACCGCCGCCCTGCACGAGCCGAGCCTCTGGGACGAGGTGATCGCGCTGCTCGCCCGCCAGGGACAGGACATCAAGCCGGAACTGCTCGATCGGGACCACGCCGTGGAGCACGAGGCCGACCCGTCGGTGTCCGACGCCTGGGTGCGGATCTACCGCGACCCCGGCCCGGACAACCACCTGCGCCTGCTCGGCGAGGCCCTCACCGAGGTCGCCGACCGCTTCGGCGACTGGCGTTACCTGCACCTCAAGGCGGTGCAGCGGACCATGGGCGCGAAGACCGGCACCGGCGGCTCCAACGGGGTGGCCTGGTTGCAGCGCAGCATGAACCGCACCGTCTTCCCGGAGCTGTGGACCTCCCGGACGGAGATGTGATGCTGGGCGAACAGGATCCCGGTCACCGCCACCTCTTCCACATCCCGCCGGCCGAGGGTGGCGACCACCCGGAGGTCGCCTACTTCGCCGGCAACTCGCTCGGGCTGCAGCCCCGGGCCACCCGCACCGAGCTGCTGGAAGACCTGGACGACTGGGCCCGGCTCGGCGTCGAGGGCCATCTGGATGCCGCCCGCCCCTGGCTGCCATACCACGAACTGCTCACCGCGCCGGCCGCCCGGCTGGTCGGTGCGCTGCCGTCGGAGGTCGTGGTGATGAACTCGCTCACCGTCGACCTGCACCTGCTGATGGTGTCGTTCTACCGCCCAGCCGGCCGGCGCACCCGGATCGTCATCGAGGACGCGGCGTTCCCCTCGGACAGCTACGCCGTGCGCAGCCAGGCCCGCCTGCACGGCCTCGACCCGGACAGCACCGTCGTCCGGCTGCACCCGCGCCCCGGCGAGGACACCCTGCGCACCGAGGACGTGCTGGCATTCCTGGCCGCCGAGGGCGACACGGTGGCGCTGGTGCTGTTCGGTGGCGTCAACTACCTGACCGGCGAGCTGATGGACATGGCGGCGATCACCGCGGCCGGCCGGGCGGCCGGCGCGGTGGTCGGCTGGGACCTCGCGCACGCCGCCGGGAACGTGCCTCTCGCCCTGCACGAGTGGGGCGCCGACTTCGCCGCCTGGTGCTCGTACAAGTACCTCAACGCCGGGCCCGGTGCGCTGGCCGGCGTCTTCGTCCACGAGCGCCACCACGGTGACCGCGACCGGCCCCGGCTCGAGGGCTGGTGGAGCACCGAGCCGGCCACCCGGTTCGAGATGACCGCCGAGTCCCGCCCGCCGCGCAGCGCCAACGCCTGGCAGGTCTCCAACCCGCCGATCTTCGCGATGGGCCCGGTGCGTACCGCCCTGCGGATCTTCGACGAGGTCGGCATGCCCGAGCTGCGCGCGCGCAGCCTGCGCCTGACCGCCTATCTGCGGGGGCTGCTGGACGAGGTGACCGCCGGCCGGCCGCTCTCGGTGATCACGCCGCGCGAGCCGGAACGGCACGGCTGCCAGCTCTCGGTGCGGCTGCACGAGGGCAACGCCGGTGCGCTCACCAAACGGCTGCGCTTCGAGCACGGCGTGATCGCCGACGCCCGGCAGCCGGACATCGTGCGCTTCGCGCCGGTGCCGCTCTATTCGACCTACCAGGACTGCCGCCGAGCCGCCGAAGCCCTGAAAGCCTGCGTGGAGGAGAACCGATGAGCCGGGAACACGTGGCGGTGATCGGGGCCGGGCTGACCGGCAGCCTGCTCGCCGCCTATCTGGGCCGCCGCGGATACCGCGTCGACGTCTACGAGCGCCGGTCCGACCCGCGGGTCACCGGGGCCGAGCGCGGCCGCTCGATCAACCTGGCGCTCTCCGAGCGCGGCCTCGACGCGTTGCGCCGGATCGGGCTGGCCGACCAGGTGCTGGCCGGGGCGCTGCCGATGCACGGCCGGATGGTGCACCCGCTGGGCGGCGAGGCGAACTTCCAGCCCTACAGCCTCGCCGGCGACCGGGCGATCAACTCGATCGGCCGGGGCGCGCTCAACGACGCGCTGCTCGACGCGGCGGAGCAGACCGCCGGGGTGACCGTCCACTTCGACCGCGCGCTGACCGGGCTCGACCCGGAGACCGGAAACCTCGGCTTCGCCGACGGGACGCAGGCCAAGGCGGACATCGTGCTGGGTGCCGACGGTTCCGGTTCGGCGGTGCGCGGGCTGCTGCTGGCGTACGCCGGGGAGCAGTTCCAGGAAACGGTCAGCTTCCTCGACTACGGCTACAAGGAGCTCACCATCCCGGCCCGGGACGGCGAGTTCGCGCTCGACCCGGGCGCCCTGCACATCTGGCCGCGGGGCACGTCGATGATGATCGCGCTGCCCAACCCGGACCGCTCGTTCACCGGCACGCTGTTCTGGCCGATGGGCGGCACCGGCAGCTTCGCCTCGCTGGGCAGCCCGGCGGCGGTCGAACGGCACTTCGGCCGGCACTATCCCGATCTGCTGGAGCTGATCCCCGGCCTGGCCGACGACTACCGGCACAACCCGGTCGGCCTGCTCGGCACCGTCCACTGCGGACCGTGGCAGATGCTCGGCCGGGTCGCGCTGATCGGTGACGCCGCGCACGCCATCGTCCCGTTCTACGGCCAGGGCGCCAACGCCGCCTTCGAGGACGTCGTCGAGCTGGACCGCTGCCTGGACACGACCGGCGACGACTGGGCGGCCGCGCTGCCGGCGTACGAGAAAGGGCGCCGGGAGAACAGCGAGGCGATCGCCGCGATGGCCCTGGCCAACTTCGTCGAGATGCGCGACAAGGTCGCCGATCCCCTCTTCAAGCTGGGCAAGAGCATCGAGCACACCCTCGAACGGTGGCTGCCCGGCCGCTATGTCTCCCGCTACGAGATGGTCTCCTTCTCCACGACGCCCTATGCCCAGGTGCGCCGCCGGGTCCGCCGGCAGCACCAGGCGCTCGCCGCCGCCGGTCTGCTGGCCGCCGCCGGACTGGCCGCACTCGTCGGCCGGGCGGTGACGCGATGACCGGCCGGTGGGATCCCGCGCTGGCCACCGGTCGCCCGCCCGGCGACCCGCCGCTGCTGCGCGACTTCGTCGCCGGTGAGTTCCGGCCGGCCGCCGCCACGTTTGCGAAGGCGTCGCCGGTCACCGGTGAGACGGTCTTCGCGGTCACCGAGTCGGACCGCTCCACCGTGGACGACGCGGTGGCCGCCGCCCGGGCCGCCGTGCGCGGCCCGTGGGGGCGCACCACCGAGCAGGAGCGGGCCGCGGTGCTGCGCCGGATCGCCGACGAGCTGGAGCGGCGTTTCGAGGATCTGGTCACCGCCGAGGTCGCCGACACCGGCAAGACCCTGAGCCAGGCTCGCACGCTGGACATCCCGCGCGGCGCCGCCAACTTCCGGGCCTTCGCCGACGTGGTGGCCGCGACCGGGACCGAGTCGTTCACCACGGCCACCGCCACCGGCGGCCGTGCCCTGAACTACGCGATCCGCAAGCCGGTCGGGGTGGTCGCGATCATCGTCCCGTGGAACCTGCCGTTGCTGCTGCTGACCTGGAAGGTGGCGCCCGCGCTGGCCTGCGGTAACGCGGTCGTGGTCAAGCCCAGCGAGGAGACCCCGGCGTCGGCGACCGTGCTGGCCGAGGTGATGGCCGCGGCCGGGGTGCCCGACGGCGTCTTCAACCTGGTGCACGGGCACGGCCCGGATGCGGCCGGCGAGTGGCTGACCACCCACCCGGACGTGGATGCGATCACCTTCACCGGTGAGTCGGCCACCGGCGCGGCGATCATGCGCAACGCCGCCGACGGGGTGAAGGCGGTGTCCTTCGAGCTCGGTGGCAAGAACGCCGGTCTGGTCTTCGCCGACGCCGATCTGGACGCCGCGGTGGCCGGCAGCGTGCGGTCCAGCTTCACCAACGGTGGCCAGGTGTGCCTCTGCACCGAACGCCTCTACGTGCACCGGTCGATCTTCGACGAGTTCACCAGCCGGCTGGCCGCGCGGGCCAAGGAGTTGACCTACGGCTGGCCGTCGGACGAGGGCACCGGCACCATGCCGCTGATCTCCAAGGCGCACCGCGACAAGGTGGCCGCCTACTACGAGCTGGCCCGCTCCGAGGGGGCTACGTTCCTGGCCGGCGGGGGAGTGCCGCACTTCGGCGACGCCCGGGACGGCGGGTCGTACATCGAACCCACCGTCATCACCGGGCTCGGCCAGGACGCCCGGACAGTCCGGGAGGAGATCTTCGGGCCGATCTGCCATGTCGCGCCGTTCGGCGACGAGGAAGAGGCGTTCGCGCTGGCCAACGACAGCGTGTACGGCCTGGCCGGCACGGTGTGGACCCGGGACGTCGGCCGGGCGTTGCGGGCCGGCACCCGGCTCGACGCCGGCCTGGTCTGGGTCAACACCTGGTTCCTGCGCGACCTGCGCACCCCGTTCGGCGGGATGCGGGCCTCCGGCGTCGGCCGCGAGGGCGGCCGCCACTCGCTGGACTTCTACTCCGAATACACCAACGTCTGCGTGGACATGTCATGACCGATGCCGCAACTGAGCTGCTGGAGGCGTACGCCTCGGGCAAGCCGATCCCGCCCCTGCGTGACCGGATCATCCAGGCCGGGGACGTCGAAGCTGCCTATCGGGCGCAGAGCGCCCAGGTCGAGACCTGGCTCGCGGCCGGTCGCCGCCCGGTCGGCGCCAAGATCGGACTGACCGCGCCGGCGGTGCAGCGCGCGTTTGGCGTCTACCAGCCGGACTTCGGCGTGCTCTTCGCCGACATGGCGGTGCCGGACGGCGCCG
Source organism: Actinoplanes sp. NPDC026619 (assembly GCF_040638295.1). Classification (NCBI taxonomy): domain Bacteria; kingdom Bacillati; phylum Actinomycetota; class Actinomycetes; order Micromonosporales; family Micromonosporaceae; genus Actinoplanes; species Actinoplanes sp. NPDC026619. The sequence continues at coordinate 53,920 of NZ_JBEZYA010000044.1, read as the reverse complement.
AGATCGATCCGGACGCGCTGATCCAGCCGCGGGTCGAGGCGGAGGTGGCGTTCGTGCTCGGCCGCGACCTGCCGGCCGAGCAGGTGACCGTGGCCGACGTGCTGCGGGCCACCGACTTCCTGCTGCCGGCCATCGAGGTGGTCGACTCGCGGATCGCCGGTTGGGACATCTCCATCGTCGACACCGTCGCGGACAACGCCTCCAGCGGCCGGTACGTGCTCGGCACCACGCCGCGCCGGGTGTCCGAGGTGGACCTCCGGTTGTGCGGCGCGGTGCTGGAGAGCGCCGGCGAGCCGGTGTCGGTCGGGGCCGGTGCGGCCTGCCTCGGCAATCCGCTGCACGCGGTGGCCTGGCTGGCCACCACGGTGGCCGTCAACGGCAAACCCCTGCGGGCCGGTGATGTCGTGCTGTCCGGAGCGCTCGGCCCGATGGTGCCGGTGACCCCCGGCGCCGTCTACGAAGCGCGGATCTCCGGCCTCGGCTCGGTCCGGGCGAACTTCGCGAAGGGATCCAATCGATGACCGCCGGGGTGGCGGTGATCGGTTCCGGCAACATCGGCACCGACCTGATGTTCAAGGTCATGCGTACGTCGTCGTCGTTGCACATGGTGGCCATGGCCGGCATCGACCCCGAGTCGGACGGCCTGGGCCGGGCGAGACGTCTCGGCGTGGCCACCACGGCGAAGGGCGTCGAGGGACTGGTGGCGCTGCCGGAGTTCGCCGACGTGCGGGTGGTCTTCGACGCCACCTCGGCGGGTGCGCACCGGCACAACGACGCGGTGCTGCGGAACTACCCGGTCACCGTGGTCGACCTGACCCCGGCCGCGCTGGGTCCCTACGTGGTGCCGCCGGTCAATCTCGCGTCGTTCCAGGCCGAGCGCAACGTCAACATGGTGACCTGCGGCGGGCAGGCGACCGTGCCGATCGTCGCCGCCGTCACCGCGCTGACCCCGGTCGCGTACGCCGAGATCGTCGCCTCGATCGCCTCGAGATCGGCCGGCCCGGGCACCCGGGCCAACATCGACGAGTTCACCGAGACCACCGCCCGCGCCCTCGAAGTGGTCGGCGGCGCCGCCACCGGCAAGGCGATCATCGTGCTGAACCCGGCCGAGCCGCCGCTGCTGATGCGCGACACGGTCTACTGCCTGTGCCCGGCCGCCGACGCCGACCGGGCTGCCATCGCCGACTCCGTGAACAACATGGTCACCGGCGTCCAGCAATACGTCCCGGGCTATCGGCTCAAGCAGGACGTGCAGTTCCGGGTCCTCGACGACGGCCTGTTGGTGACGGTCTTCCTGGAGGTCTCCGGCGCCGGTCACTACCTGCCGGAATACGCCGGGAACCTGGACATCATGACGTCCGCCGCGGTGCGGACCGCCGAGGAACTGGTGACCCCATGACCGAGATCTACGTGCAGGACGTGACGTTGCGGGATGGCATGCACGCCATCGGCCACCGCTACACGGTCGGTCAGGTGCGGGAGATCGCCGCCGCGCTGGACGCCGCCGGGGTCGCCGCGATCGAGGTGGCGCACGGCGACGGCCTCGCCGGGTCGAGTATCAACTACGGCCGGGGCGCGGCCACCGACGCCGAGTGGATCAGCGCGGCCGCATCGGTGATGAAGAACGCCCGGCTCACCACGCTGCTGCTGCCCGGCATCGGCACGATCGCCGACCTGCGGGCCGCCCGCGACCTCGGGGTGACCAGCGTGCGGGTGGCCACCCACTGCACCGAGGCGGACATCTCCGCCCAGCACATCGCCTGGGCCCGGGAGAACGGCATGGACGTGGCCGGGTTCCTGATGATGTCGCACATGGCCCCGCCGGCTCTGCTCGCCCGCCAGGCCAAGCTCATGGAGTCGTACGGCGCCCACTGCGTCTACATCACCGATTCCGGCGGTCGGTTGACGATGAACGATGTCGCCGAACGGGCACGCGCGTATCGCGACGTGCTCGATGAAAGAACCGAGATCGGCATCCACGCCCACCACAACCTGTCGCTCGGCGTGGCTAACAGCATCGTCGCGGTCGAGCACGGGGTGTACCGGGTGGACGCCTCGCTGGCCGGGATGGGCGCCGGGGCGGGCAACGCGCCGCTCGAGGTGTTCGCCGCGGTCGCCGAGCTGAACGGCTGGCAGCACGGCTGCGACGTGTTCGCGCTGATGGACGCGGCCGACGACCTGGTGCGCCCGCTGCAGGACCGGCCGGTGCGGGTGGACCGGGAAACACTGTCGCTCGGCTACGCCGGGGTGTACTCGTCGTTCCTCCGGCATGCCGAGACCGCCGCCGGCACGTACGGCGTCGACGTGCGCACGATTCTCGTGGAGCTCGGCCGACGCCGGATGGTCGGTGGCCAGGAGGACATGATCGTGGACGTGGCGCTGGACCTGGCGAAGGAGAAATCATGATTGTCGACGCTCTGGATCGTGCGCTCACCACGGCCACCGAGCTTCCGTCGGGCTCGTTCGCGGTCCCCGATCCGTACACCGTTCAGAAGGAGCTGGTGGAACGCCGGCTGGCCCGCGGCGAGCGGCTCATCGGGATCAAGCTGGGCCTCACCAGCAAGGCCAAGATGCAGCAGATGGGCGTCGACGAGGTCATCTGGGGCCGGCTCACCGACGCCATGCGGATCCCGGACGGCGGCGTGCTCGAACTCGCTCCCCGGATCCACCCGAAGGTCGAACCCGAGGTGGCTTTCCTGGTCCGGGACGGCGCGATCGCCGCGATCGCCCCGGCCATCGAGGTGATCGACTCGCGCTGGCTCGACTTCAAGTTCACCCTGCCCGAGGTGATCGCGGACAACACGTCGGCGGCCGGGTTCGTGGTCGGCGCCTGGCAGCCGATGCCCGACGGCGTCGACAACCTCGGCGTCCTGCTCGAGGTGGACGGCCGGGTCGTGGAGATCGGCTCGACCGCGGCGATCCTGGGCGACCCGCGGCGCGCCTTCGCCGACGCGGTGCGGCTGGCCGGCGGCCTGCAGGACGAGTGGATCGTGCTGGCCGGTGCGGCCACCGCTGCCGTCGCGGTGGGGCCCGGCCAGACCGTACGCGTGGAAGTGGAAAAGCTGGGCACCGCCTCGCTGAAGGTTTCCGCATGACCGCGCGGGTGGTGGCCGGCAAGGCCACCCCGCGTGGGCGGTTTCCGCACGTCAAGGTGGCCGGCGGGTTCGCGTTCGTGAGCGGCACCAGCAGCCGCCGGCCGGACAACACGATCGTCGGCGCCTCGGTCGACGCCATGGGCACGACGGCGCTCGACATCGCCGAGCAGACCCGCGCGGTCATCGCCAACATCGCCGACATCCTGGCGTCGGTCGGCGCCTCCCTGGCGGACGTCGTGCAGGTCACCACGTACCTGGTCAACATGAACGACTTCGGTGGCTACAACGCCGTCTACGCCGAGTTCTTCGACGAGACCGGCCCGTCGCGGACCACCGTCGCGGTGCATCAGCTGCCGCACCCCCACCTGCTGATCGAAATTCAAGCTGTTGCGTTTCTCCCGTTCCAGGAGGCGTCATGACCGACCCGATCAACTTCCCCGGCTGGATCGAGGACAACAAGCATCTGCTCAAGCCGCCGGTCGGCAACAAGCAGATGTTCCCGACCGGCTCGGACTTCATCGTCATGGTGGTCGGCGGCCCGAACGCCCGCACCGACTTCCACGTCGACCCGTACGAGGAGTTCTTCTACCAGGTCAAGGGCAACATGCACGTCAAGACCATGACGCCCGAGGGTCCGAAGGACGTGCACATCCGCGAGGGCGAGATGTGGGTGCTGCCGGGCAACACGCCGCACTCGCCGCAGCGCCCCGAGCCCGGCTCGATCGGGCTGGTCGTCGAGCGGGTGCGCGAGGAGGGCACGCTGGAGAAGTTCCAGTGGTACTGCTTCGAGTGCAGCAACCTGGTGCACGAGGTCGAACTCCAGGTCCGGGACATCGTGGAGGACCTGCCGCCGGTGTTCACCGCGTTCTACGCCGACGAGAAGGCCCGCACCTGCGCGAACTGCGGCGCCCTGCACCCGGGCAAGGGCTGACGTGATCGACGTTCACACGCACGTCGTACCCCGGGGGTGGCCGGACCTCGCCGTCGCGTGCGGCGGGTCCGGCTGGCCCTGGCTCAAGGTGGAGACCGAGCGCGAAGCCGTCATCATGATCCGCGACCGTGAGTTCCGCCGGATCGACTCGTCCTGCTGGGATCCGGCCGTCCGCTTCGCGGACATGGCCGCCGACGGGGTGGCCCGGCAGGTCGTCTCGCCCACGCCGGTGTTCTTCGGGTACGACCGGGCGCCGGACCAGGCGGTGAAGCTGGCCCGGATCTTCAACGATCTGACCCTGGAGATCACCGCCGGGGATCCGCGCCTGATCCCGTTCTGCCAGGTGCCGCTGCAGGACCCGGCGGCCGCCTGCGCCGAGCTCGATCGGTGCCTCGCCGCCGGTCATGCCGGCGTGGAGATCGGTAATCACGTCGGCGACCGCGATCTGGACGACGCCGGGATCGTCGAGTTCCTCCAGCACTGTGCCGCAGTGGGCGCGCCGGTCTTCGTGCATCCCTGGGACATGGCGGACGGTCCGCGGCTGGACCGCTGGATGGCGCGCTGGCTGACCGGTATGCCGGCGGAGACACACCTGTCGGCGCTCGCGTTGATTCTCGGCGGCGTACTGGACCAGGTGCCCGAGTCGCTGCGCTTGTGCTTCGCGCACGGCGGCGGCAGCCTTCCGTTCTGGCTGGGCCGGGCGGACAACGCCTGGCACCGGCGAGGCGATCTGGTACGTGGGCGGTCGACGCGGCCGCCGAGCGGGTACACCGACCGGTTCTACGTCGACTCGGTGGTCTTCAGCGAGCCGGCGTTGCGGTTGCTCGTGGACACCATGGGGGAGGACCGGGTGGTGGTGGGCAGCGACTACCCGTACCCGCTGGGCGAGCGGCCGGTCGGCAACGTGGTCCGAACCGCGTCCTTCCTGACCGATACCCAGCGCACCAAGCTGCTGTCCGCAAACGCGAAACGTTTTTTGGCCGGCTGACCGATTTCGGCCTGCCCGTTTACACGAACTAAACAGCGTATGCCTTGCCTAAACGATGGCGCTGGCTGTGTAGTGATCTTCACGAGTCGGGTGGGGGCGAGGTGATGCGACAGTGATCGGGGATCGGCTGCGCGACCTGCGGATGAAGCGGGGCCTGTCGCTGCGGAAGCTGGCCGCGGCGGCCGAGGTGTCGCCGGGGCTGCTCAGTCAGATCGAGAACAGTTCGACCGACCCGAGCCTGTCGACGATCCGCAAGCTGGCCGCGGTCTTCGACGAGCCGATCTCCAGCCTGTTCGAGGAGCCGGACGCGCCGGCGGTGCACATCAGCCGGCCCGGGGACCGCCCGCAGCTGACCGCGTCGGGCGGGCACAACGCCTACGAGCGGCTGACCCCGGGGCGAGGCGACCTGGAAGTGCTGCTGGGCCGGCTCGAGCCGGGCGAGTCCAGTTCGGCGCAGTGCTGGGCGCACGCCTCGACGGAGTGCGCGCTGGTCATCGAGGGGGAGCTGACCGCCGAGGTGGCCGGGGTGCACTACCGGATCAGCCCCGACCAGAGCATCACCTTCGACTCCCGCCTGGCCCACCGCTACCTCAACACCGGCCCGGTGACCGCCCGTTTCGTGGTCTCCGTGACACCCCCGAATCCCTGACAGGAGTTCCCGATGACCGACGACCGGCAGGCGATCTGGGCTGCGATCAATGACCTGTACCAGGGGTTCCTGGCCGGGGACCGGGCCCGGATCGACGGGCATCTGCTGCCGGACGCCACCGTCTGGGACAGCGAGGAGCCGGCCCTGGCCCACGGCAAGGCCGAACTCGACGCCCTGCGCGCCGCCCGGCCGTCCGGCCCGGATGCCCCGGCCGTCACCGGCATCGAAACGTACCTACCGGTCATCGACGTGTACGGCGACACTGCCGTGCTGCGCCACGTGTTCGTGGTCCGCTTCGACACCCGGGTGCCGGAGGTGGTGCGGAACACGTCGGTGTGGCGGAAGGCCGACGGGCGCTGGCGGGCTTCGCACAACCACGAGGACGTCCTGCCGGCGCCGGCCGCGGCCGCCTACCTGGCGAAGCTGACAGGTGGATCGGATGGATAACCGGTACCTGGACGGCAGCGGCTGGGAGACCGAGGCCGGTTATGCGCGCGCGGCCCGGCTCGGTGGGCGCATCGCCGTCAGCGGCACCACCGCCGACGGCGAAGACACCTACGGGCAGACCGTGAACGCGCTGCGCCGGGCTCTCGACGCGGTGCGGGCCCTGGGCGGCGGCGTCGACACCGTCGTTCGGACCCGCATGTTCCTCACCCCGGCGGCCGACTGGCAGGCGGCCGCCCACGCCCACGCGGAACTGTTCGGGGCGGTCCGGCCGGCGAACACCACGCTGGTCGTGCACTCGCTGATCGGTGACCAGTTCCTGGTCGAGGTCGAGTTGGACGCCGAGGTGGCGAAGCCGTGAGCTCCAGCCTGCGATTCAGTATCCGGATCAACAACGACCTGCCCGTCGACCAGCTCGTCGGGCTGGCCCGCATCGCCGACGCCCGCGGCTTCGACCAGGTGTGGCTGTCCAACGACCTGTTCCTGCGCTCGGCGCCGGTGCTGCTCACCGTGCTGGCTGAGCGCACCGAGCGGATCCACATCGGCGCCGGCATCTTCAACCCGTACTCGATCCACCCGGCCGAGCTGGCGATGCTCACCGCGACCCTGCAGGAGGTGTCCGGTGGCCGGTTCCGGCTCGGTCTGGCGGCCGGGGCCGAGGAGTTCCTCAACTGGGCCGGCATTGCCCGGGAGCGGCCTCTCGCCCGGACTGCCGAGGCGGTCCGGGACGTGCGGACGCTGCTGAGCGGCGAACGGCCCGGCGGCTGGGCGCCGGAGGGGCATCTGCGGTTCCCGATGCGCGCGCCGATCTACCTCGGCGCGATGAGCCCGCGGATGCTCAGCCTGGCCGGGGAGATCGCCGACGGAGCACTGCCGCTGCTGTATCCGCCGGAGCACTTCACCACCGCCCGCGACCAGGTGCAGCAGGGCTTGGACAAGGCCGGTCGCGACGGTGCGGATTTCGATCTACCGGCTTGCTTCTGGGTCTCGGTCGACACCGACGCCGCTGCGGCAAAGCTCGCGCTCGCCGAGAAGATCGCCTACTACGGCGCCTCGTTCGCGCCCTACCTGTTGCGCCGGGCCGGCCTGGAGCCGGCCGATTTCAAGGACATCAGACCAGACCAGGTGACCGAGCGGATGCTGGCGCTCGGCATCGCCGGCGGCCCGGAAGAGGTCGTCGAGCGGTGCCGGGGCCTGATCGCCGCGGGGGCCCGGCATCTGTCGTTCGGGCCGCCGCTGGGGCCCGATCCCGAGGCGGCGGTGGCGCTGCTGGCCGACGAGGTGCTGCCGAAACTTCGAGGAGCGTGACGATGAATTCGCTACCACAGCTCGGCGATGACTTCTGGGCCTGGCGCGCCGCCACGCAGCCCCGCTCCGCCGACGACATTCCGCGCATCGAACGGCCGGCGCAGTGGCGGCCGGACTGGTCACCCGATGCGGTGCAGGCCCGCCGAGGACGTACGAGCGAATTCGAAGCACGATGGAAGGCGCTCGACGTCAGCGCCGCGCCGATCGAGGACAGGGTCGAGCATCGGCTGCTGCGCAGTGCATTGGCGCGGGTGCGGTGGGAGCTCGACGTGCTGGCCATGTGGCGGCGGCAGCCGCGGTTCTATGTCGACCAGACCATCGGCGAGGTGTTCGAGCTGCTCACCCCGCCAAGCCCGGACCTCGAGCGGGTCCGGACGGTGCTGCGGACCATTCCGGAGACGCTCGGCCATGCTCGCACCAACCTGGCCGGGCAGGCTGTTGCCGCGTTCGCTCGTGCGACGATCGAGGAGCTCGCCGACATCCGCGGTCAGCTCGACGAGGTGGCCGCCGGCCTCGACCCGTCGTTGACGCCGGAGTTCACCACGGCCGGCGCGGAGCTGGCCGCCTACCGCGACTGGCTGATCGAGCAGGAACCGGCGATGCGGCCGGTCGAGGCGGTCGGGCGGTCCGCGTTCGAGGCATTCCTGCGCGACGTGGCGGTGCTGCCGTACTCGGTCGAGGAGCTGCTGGCCATCGCGCGGCAGGAGTTCGACCGGGCGGTGGCCCTCGAAGCGGTGGAGCGCAACCGCAACCGAGACGTGCCGGTGCCGCCGCTGCCCGCCGACTCGGCCGCGCAGGGGGAGCTGGAGAAGGCCGCCGAGCAGTCGGTGCGCGACTTCTACGAGCGGCACGACCTGCTGAGCCAGCCGGCGAGTCTGCGGCACTACCGGTGGCTGCCGATGCCGGCATACCTGGCGCCGATCGCCTGGCTCGGGGTGACCGACGACCTCACCGGGCCGAGCCGACTCGATCAGGACGGGGTCAGCTACCTGCCGGAACCGTCCGAAGACCTCCCGTACTTCTACGCGGCCAACGCGCGCGACCCGCGCTGCGGCATCGCCCACGAAGGTGTGCACTACCAGCAGCTCGCCCTGTCCTGGCGCAACCCGCGGCCACTGCGGCGCTGGTACTACGACTCGGTGCCCAACGAGGGCATCGCGTTCTACAACGAGGAACTGATGCTGGCGGCCGGGCTGTTCGACGACGCCCCGCACAGCCGGGAGATCATCTACAACTTCATGCGGTTACGGGCGTTGCGCGTCGAGCTCGACGTGCTGCTGGCCATCGGCGAGCTCGACGTGCACGGCGCCGAGGCGTTCCTCATGGAGAAGGTACCGATGGACAAGGCCACCGCACTCCAGGAGGCGACGTTCTTCGCCTCCTTCCCGGGCCAGGCCATGACCTATCAGGTCGGCAAGACGCAGATCCTGCGGTTCGTCGCCGACGCGATGCGCCGTGAGGGCATGAACCTGCGAGACGTACACGACTATCTCTGGCGCAACGGCAATGTGCCGATCGCGCTGCTCCGCGCCGAATTCCTGGATCTTCACGATGACTGGGACGCGGCCGATACGAAAGCCGATTCTGAAAGAGGGAGTACGACGATATGAGCCTGACCCGCCGCCGCGCGATACAGCTGGCCCTGAGCGCCGGCGCACTGCTGGCCACCGAGGCCGCCTGCGGCAAGACCAACAAGGGCACCACGGACAGCGGCGGTACGAAGAACACCACCCTGATCGTGGAGAACTCCTTCGACCTGACCACCGCCGATCCGGGCCGCGTCTACGAGGTCACCGGCGGCATGGTGGCGCACGCGATGTACGAGCCGCTGCTCACCTTCGCCGGCGGAGACGTGAGCAAGCCGGTGCCGTTGCTGGCCAAGTCGTTCGAGGCCTCGGCCGACGGCAAGGTCCTCACGCTCAAGCTGGACGAGACGGCGAAGTTCTCCGACGGCAGCGCGGTCACCGCCGATGACGTGGTGTTCTCGTTCAACCGGGTGAAGAACGTCAAGGGCAACCCGTCGTTCCTGCTCGACGGGGTGACGGTCACCGCATCCGATCCGCAGACTGTGGTGCTCACCTCGGCCAAGGCCAACCCGGCCCTGCCGTACCTGCTGCCGACGCCGGCGCTGGGCATCGTCAACTCCAAGGTCGCCAAGGCGCAGGGCGCCGTCGACGCCGAGGGGGCCGACAAGAGCGACAAGGCCGAGGCCTGGTTCAACGCCAACTCCGCCGGCAGCGGCCCGTACACGCTGCAGAGCTTCAGCACCACCACCGAGGTGGTGCTGGTCGCCAACGACAAGTACTGGGGCACCAAGCCGGTCTACACCAAGATCGTGGTGCGAAACGTCACCAACAGCGTGCAGAAGCTCGACGTGGTGAAGGACACCAGCCAGCTGGCCCTCGACCTGTCGCCGGACCAGGCGAAGGACCTCGGCGCGGCGGTGACCGTCGACCGGGCGTCGACGACCACGACGTTCTTCCTCTTCACCAACATGAACCCGGCGATCAGCCCGGTGACGTCGAACCCGAAGTTCCAGGAGGCGGTCCGGTACGGCCTGGACTACGCCGGCATCATGTCGCTGGCCGGCGAAGGGGCGGTGCAGGCGCCCGGCATGGTGCCGGACAAGCTGCTCGGCGCCCTCGCGGCCGGTGACAGTCTCAAGCGCGATCTCGACCGGGCCAAGGCCGCCCTGGCCGCCTCCGGCTACAGCGGCCAGGAGATCCCGATGGAGTACCCGAGCGACATCACCAAGAACGGCATCGACTTCGGGGTACTGGCCCAGAAGGTCCAGGCCGGTCTCACCGAGGTCGGCATCAAAGTGAAGCTGTCGCCCGCGCCGGTGGCGACCGCGCTGCCGAACTACCGCGACGGCAAGGAGAAGCTCGGCCTGTGGCTGTGGGGTGCGGACTACCCGGACCCGAGTGACTACCTGGCGTTCCTGCCCGGCGGGCTGGTCGGGCTGCGGGCCGGCTGGAAGGCCGGGACATCGCCGGACCTGACCGCGATCGGTGACCAGGCCGCGATCGAGACCGACGCCACCAAGCGCGCGTCGCTGTACCAGGACATGCAGCGCAAGCTGAACGAGGTCGGCCCGTTCATGCCGCTGTTCCAGTCGGCGCAGATCTCGGTGATGGCCAAGTCCGTCAGCAACTTCGTGTACAACGCCGTGTGGACCGTCGACTTCGGCGCGCTCAAGTGAGGAATGCACTCAAGTGAGGAACGTGCTCACCTGGAGGCCGCGTCCGTACCTGAAGTTCGTGCTGGTCCGGCTGGGTGCGCTGGTCCTGCTCGCGGTCGGGATCACCCTGGTGTCGTTCATCCTCACCAACCTGATCCCCGGTGACCCGGCCGCGGCGAACCTCGGGCAGCGAGCCCTTTCCGACCCGGCGATCGTGGCGGCGTTCCGGCATCAGCACGGCCTGGACCAGCCGCTGCCGGTGCAGTACGGGAAATACCTGGCCGGGCTGCTGCACGGCGACTTCGGCACCTCGCAGCGCAGCAACCGGCCGGTCAGTGACGAGCTCGCCGAGTACGTGCCGGCCACGCTGGAGCTGGCGATCACCGCGGTGGTGGTGTCACTGGTCGTCGGCGTCGGCCTCGGCATCCTGGCCGCGACGCGCCGCAACAGCTGGCTGGACCAGCTGTTGCGGGTGGTCAGCCTGGCCGGGGTGTCGATGCCGACGTTCTGGCTGGCCCTGGCCGCGTTCTTCGTGCTGTTCTACAAGCTGGGCATCCTGCCCGGCGGTGGGCGACTGGATCCGGGGCTGGATCCACCGCCGCACGTGACCGGCCTGTACACGGTGGATTCGCTGCTGGCCGGGCAGTGGGACATCTTCGGCAACGCGGTGTTCCACCTGATCATGCCGGCGCTGGTGCTGGCCGCGTACACGGTGGGGCTGCTGACCCGCTTCACCCGGGCGTCGATGCTGGAGGTGCTCGGCAACGACTACATCCGCACCGCACACGCCAAGGGCCTGCCCGGCCGCACGATCGTGTTCCGGCACGTACTGCGCCCGGCGCTGGTGCCGATCCTCACCGTCGCCGGTCTGGCCTTCGGCAGCCTGTTGTCCGGCACCGTGCTGGTGGAGCAGATCTTCTCCTGGAACGGCATCGGCCAGTACGCGTACCAAAGTGCTCTGAATCTTGATCTTCCGGCCATCATGGGGGTGAGCCTGGTGGTGGCGGTGATCTACGTGACCGTCAACTTCGTGGTGGATCTGCTGTACGGCGTCGTCGATCCGCGGGTGAGGCTGCAATGAGTACTCCGAACGCGGCCGGCAATGCCGTCGCCGATGCGCTGTCGCCCGGTCTGAAGCTGCGCAAGAACCGGCGGCGGGTGTGGCGTCCGCTGGGGGTCATCGGGCTGGTCGTGCTCGTGATCTGGATCCTGGTCGCGGTGCTGGCACCCGTGCTGGCCCCGCACGACCCGCTCGCGCAGCAGTCCGACCGGTTCCTGTCGCCCTCGGGCGCGCATTGGTTCGGCACCGACGAGCTCGGCCGTGACGTGTTGAGCCGGGTCGTCTACGGGTCCCGGGTGACGATTCCGCTGTCGCTGCTGCTGGTGGTGTGTTCGCTGGTGATCGGTGCGGTCGTCGGCGCGGCGGCCGGCTACTACGGCGGCTGGCTGGAGATGCTCGTCATGCGTACCGCCGATCTGGTCTTCGCGTTCCCGGCCATCATCCTGGCGATGGCGGTCGTCGCGGCGCTGGGCCCCGATCTGACCAATGCGGTGCTGGCGATCGTGGTCGTCTCCTGGCCGTCGTACGCGCGGGTGGCACGCGGTCTCGTGCTGTCCTCCCGCAACGCCGACTATGTGCTGGCGACCCGGCTGCTGGGGGCGTCCGGCCGGCGCAGCCTGCTGGTCGACGTGACGCCCAACGTGGCCGGGCCGATTCTGGTGCTGGCGACCCTCGACGTCGGCAACGCCGCGCTGCTGCTGTCCGGGCTGTCGTTCCTCGGCCTCGGGGTCCGCCCGCCGGCCGCGGAGTGGGGCGCCATGGTCGCCGCCGGGGCCAGCAACTTCGACAAGTGGTGGCTGGGGCTGTTTCCGGGCCTGGCCATCCTGACTCTCGTATTGGCGGTGAACTTCCTCGGTGACACACTGCGCGACATGCTCGACCCGCGGACGGCCCGGGCGGTGATCCAGTGAGCGTTCTCGACGTTTCCGATCTGCGGGTGCTGCTGCCCGCCGCCGATGGCCTGCAGCCGGCCGTCGACGGCGTCGGCTTCACCGTCGGCGAAAGAGAGATCGTCGGTGTCGCCGGGGAGAGCGGCAGCGGCAAGACGATCAGCATGCTGGCCCTGCTCGGCCTGACCCCGCCCGGCGCCCGGGTCACCGGCTCGGCCGGCTTCGGCGGGCAGGACCTGCTGGCGTTGAAGGGAAAGGCACTGCGCGACGTGCGCGGCCGGTCCATCGCCGTGGTGTTCCAGGACCCGATGACGTCGCTGCACCCGATGCTCACCATCGGGCGACAGCTCACCGAACACGTCCGCCACCACCTGGGCGTGTCCAAGCGGGCCGCCCTCGACCGGGCCGCCGAGCTGCTGGATCTGGTTCGCATCCCCGACCCGAAGGGGGCGCTGGGCCGTTACCCGCACCAGTTCTCCGGCGGCATGCGGCAGCGCATCGCCATCGCCATGGCGTTGGGCTGCTCGCCCGACCTGCTGATCGCCGACGAGCCGACCACTGCCCTGGACGTCACCGTGCAGGCCGGCATCCTGCGGCTGCTCGACCGGCTGCGCACGGAGAACGGCCTGTCGATCATCCTGATCACCCACGACCTCGGGGTGCTGTCCTCGGTCGCCGACCGGCTGTACGTGTACTACGCCGGGCGGATCGTGGAGGCAGGGCCGACGTCGAACATCATTCAGCAGCCCCGGCACCCGTACACACAGGGCCTGTTGAACGCCCTGCCGCGGGCGGAGTCCGGGCTTACCCCGATCGGCGGCACACCCCCTTCGCTGGGTGCGGTCCCGGCCGGCTGTGCCTTCCATCCCCGGTGCGCTTTCGCGGAAGCCTCGTGCACCGTCGACCGGCCGGAGCTGGTCGACGGTCTGGCGTGTCCGATCAACCCCCTGGTGAGCTCATGAGTCTGCTCCAAGTAAAGGACCTGCAGGTCAGCTATCGGCGGGCGGGTCGGCCCGACGTGCTGGCCGTGGCCGGCGCCGACCTGTCGGTGGCGCCCGGCGAGATCGTCGGACTGGTCGGCGAGACCGGCTGCGGCAAGTCGACCCTGGCCCGCGCCTGCCTCGGCCTGCTGCGCCCCACCGGCGGCACCGTGCACTTCGACGGCGCCCCGGTCACCCCGCTCGGACGGCGGGCCCGGCCGCTCGCCCAGCGCCGCTTGCAGATGATCTTCCAGGATCCGTTCGCGTCGCTGAACTCCCGCCGCCGCGTCGGTGCCCAGATCGGCGACGCGCTGCGGCTCAACCCTTCGCCGACCACGGTCGGCGAGTGGCTCACCCGGGTCGGGCTTCCCGAGTCGGCGGCCGGGCGATACCCGCACGAGTTCTCCGGCGGTCAGCGGCAGCGCATCGCGATCGCCCGGGCCTTGGCGGCGCAGCCGTCGCTCATCGTCGCCGACGAGCCGATCGCCGCGCTCGACGCCTCGGCCCAGGCCCAGATCGCCAACCTCCTGGTCGACCTGGCCCGCTCCGAGGGCGTCAGCCTGCTGTTCATCTCCCATGACCTGGCCATCGTCCGGCAGATCGCCGACCGCATCGCAGTCATGTACCTCGGCCGCGTCGTCGAGACCGGCCCCACCGCCGAACTGTGGGACACGCCCGCGCACCCGTACAGTTCGGCGCTGATCGGTGCGGTGCCGCGCCCCGACGGCCTGCACAGGCTGCCCGACGAGCTGCCCGGCGACGTCCCCGACCCGGCCTCGCCGCCGCCCGGCTGCCGCTTCCACCCGCGCTGCCCGGTCGCCTTCGACCGCTGCGCCACCGAGGATCCGCCCGCCACCACCTGGCAGGGACACACCGTCCGATGCCTGCTGCACACCGAAGGTGAGCCACTGCACGCGGTCTCCTGACCGTTCACGACGACGTGCGGGCGCGTTGGAGGCGATCCAGATGTGGCCGATGACCAGCGCACCCAGCAGCAGCGCACCCCAGTCGTGGACGAAGGTTGCCCCGGTGCGCGCGAACAGCGGCGTGAGGTGGGGGAACCACATGATGAGCCCGGTTCCGGTCATCACCAGCGAAGCGCCGGCGGCCAGGGCCGCGTACATCTTCTGGCCGGGGTTGAATTTCCCGGACAGGTGGGGGCGCCGGCGCAGCGTCGCCCGCAGCCAGCCGCGATCGTACGGTCCGAAGCGGTTGAGCCGAGCGAGATCGTCCCGGAAAGCGCGCGACAGCAACCCCAGGAGGACGGGGACCAGCGCGCTGATACCCGTCCACTCGTGCACGGTGACCAGCAGATCGCGCCGGCCCACCAGTTCGCCCAGCATGGGCAGATAGAGGAACGCGGCAGTGATCATCGTCGTGCCCAGCAACGCGGCGGTGCCGCGGTGGATCCAGCGCTCCGCGACCGTGAAGCGCCGCATCGTCGGCTGGACATCGGCGCGGCATACAGGCGCACCGGGCCGCCGTGCGCATCGGTGACGGCGGCGTCCTGCATCTCGTACGCGACGAGCATGTCCGGGCGTACGGCCTGTTCCAGGGTGAGGCTTTCGCTGTAGACGCCGTCGAAACAGGTGAAACGCAGCGCGGTGGCGCCCGGTTTGACGCCGGCGGCGGCCAGTAGGTCGGCGAGCAGCACGCCGGCGAACGGAGTGCTCGGCACCCGCCAGCCGGTGACGCACTGCACGACTCAGTCAACGTGGCGGCCGGGGACGCAGCCGCCGGATCCCGCCGACGAGCAGGATCAGTCCGATGACGGCGACCACCAGGCCGATCAGCAGCCACTGGCTCTGACCGTTCATGCCGCCGCTGTCACCCAGCGCGCCGGAACCCTGCAGGCTCCAGAGTCCGCCGACCAGGATCAGCAGTGCTCCACCGACGACGCGTACCCAGACCTTCATCCTGTCCTCCTGAGGTGGGGACAACGGCACCCTCCCTCTTTGTACCTCGCAGCCGTGGCCTTGCTTGTCGCCGGCGCGGTCGTGGGGTGGCACCGGCCGGGCGGTTACCCGAGCAGGTGCAGGGCGGACGCCGTGCTGTCCCCGATCGTGAGCGGGGGTGTTGTACCTTGCCGCCTGACCTGTCCGTCCACAAAGGGAGCACGATGCCAGTCAATCTTTCCCGCCGCTCCGCGCTCGGCCTTGGCGCAGCCGCTGCCGCGGCGGCGACGGTCGGCGTGAGCTCGCCCGCGGAAGCTGCCGTGTCGGGGCCTGCGTGTATCAAGAAGGTGTACGAGAAGGAGAAGGCCAAGGTCGGCGGCATGTGGCACACCCACATGGCAGCGGTGGACGCGACCGGTGCGATCACGCCGTTCGTCGAGGACGACGCCGACCACGTCACGTACGGCTACAGCGTGCAGAAGCTGGCCGTGGCGACCGCGGTGCTCGACAAGGTCGACCGGGGTGAGCTCACCATGGGCACCAAGCTCGACCTGCAGGGCGACATCATCCTCGACGGGTCCGGCATCTACTTCCTGCAGGGCACGTACGGCGACGACCTCACCGTGGCCGGGTTCCTGACCGCGATGCTCCTGGTCTCGGACAACACCGCCGTACGCCTGTGCGGCCGGCTGGTCCCGGCCCTGGAGATCAACCAGATCCTCGAGGCGAAGGGGTTCGTGCAGACCCGGGTCATTCCGGTGGCGAACCCGAACCGCTTCTATCTGGGTGTGACCACGCCGCGCGAGATGCACGACCTGCTGTGGCGACTGGCGAACAAGACGCTGTTGTCGCCGGCCTCGTGCGACTTCATGCTCCGGGTGACCCGTGGCCTCAGCGGCTACCACGACGGCGTCCGCCGGGTGATGTCGTCGCGGGAGCGTGAGCGCGTCGCGACGAAGTACGGCGCCGACTTCAACGATCTCGGGGAGTCGCGGCACGAGGTCGGCATCATGTTCGACCCGAACGGCGTGCCGCTGCTGACGTACGCGATGTTCGCCGAGGGACTGGGCGACCCGGAGAACTACGGCGCGACGCACCCGGCGGTCGAGGCGCACGCGAAGATCGGCCGCGCGATGATCGACAACCTGCCGCCGGCGCCGGGCGCCACGGCTGCCACGGTGGCGCCGCGATCGAAGCCGCAGCACTTCAGGCCGGTCAGCGGGGGCTGACGCGGCTGAGGTCATGGCAGTCGCGGCCGCCGGCGCCGCCTGCCATGACCTCAGCGCGGCCCGGGCCACCCCTGTGCCGCCGCGAGCACGCCCGCCTGGAACCGGCTCTGCGCGTCGAGGCGCTCCATGAGGTGCGCCATCATGCGGCGCACGGTGCGCAGGGACACGCCCAGGCGCCGGGCGGCAGTCTCGTCGGTGGCGCCCTCCGCGAGGATCTGGATCAGCTCCCGCTCCTGGCCGGTCAGTCCGTCCACCGGCACGGCCCGCTGCCCGAACGGGGTGCCGGCCGCCCACATCTGCTCGAACAGCGCGTGCAGCGCCGCCACGACGCCGGGCGCGGTGACCTCGACCGCGCCGAGCCGGGACTGGTCCGGGTCCAGCGGGACGAGCGCCGTCTGCTGGTCCACGATGATCATCATCATGGGTAGCGTGGGCACGGTCCGCACCTGTCCACCGTGGTCGGTCATCCAGCGCAGGTAGTCGATCGTCGCGGGGTCGTTGCGGAAGCTGTCCAGGTAGAGCCCGCGCATCGGCACGCCGCGTTCCAGCGGGCGCAGGCTCGCGGACCGCCCCGCCGAGTGGGTGTCCTCGCGATGGGCGGGGCCCGGCGTGAGCGAGCAGACCTCGCGGACGGCGGACTCCGCCAGCTCCTCCAGCCGGCCGCGGACCTCGTCCAGGCCCCGCAGCACGGTCAGCGCGCGGTGGTCCCGGTGGGTGTCGTGCTCCGCGGCGACCGCGAGCATGGCCGCCCGAGCCTGTTCCATCCGGTGCTGCCGCTCCGCGATGTCCGCCTCGGCCTGCGCGACCAGCACGGCGAGCCCGACCTGCGGGCTGACCGGGCGCAGGCTGCCCGGCTCGTCCCAGGAGGGCCGCAGGAGCGCCAGGTCGGCCAGTTCGTCGAGGCACGCGCGGACCGTCGCCTCGTCGGTGTGCAGATGGGCGACCAGTTCACGCACGCCCCAGGAGGGTTCCGCGAGCACGAGCCGATAGACCGACTCCGACAGTCTCGTCAATCCAAATGATTCCAGCATCCAGTCGGCACCCCCGTGTCCGCAGGATCTTGCGTCGTGCAAGGCAGGGATCTTAACCGCCGCCGGACCACGAAGGCGACCCTGTTCGCGGAGTGGCAGCAACGTGCCAGGCATCGTCCGGCCCATCGGAAACCGTCGATCACCGGCGGGGCTACCGGCAGGATCGTGCCGGGATCCAAAGAGGTCCCCCGATGGAGGTGGTTGTGGTGAAACGTGTTCGTCTCGGACTTGAGTGGGGCCGGCATGCAACTCGTCGTGCTGCGTCTGTCAGCACCGTCCGGCGCCGGTGATCCGGCGGGGGCCGCGGTCGCGGACGTCGTCTGGGCCCACGCCCGCGGAGGCGAGCGGCTGGAGCACGTTCGGGTCCGCACCCGTCCCGCCGGCATCGACCTCGTCCTGTTCTTCGTACTCGCCGACCGGCCGGCCGCCGTGTCCGCGGCGACCGGAATCCTCCGCCGCGCGATCTGCTCCTCCGCGCTGTTGCGCCACTACCGCATCGAGCCGTGACTCCAGAGAGGACGCACAATGAAGACCCCAGGTTTGTACGACCGGTTCGCCGCGACCGTGCGGCGGTGGCCGGATCAGCTCGCGCTGGAGGTCGCCGACCACCGGCTCACCTACCGGGAACTGGCGGACACAGCGGACCGCTTGGCCGCCCTTGTGCTGGCAGCGCGCCCGGACCGGCCGCGCCGGGTCGGGGTCCTGGCGGGACGGAGCTTGACCGCGTACGCCGGATACCTCGCCGCGCTCCGGGCCGGCGCCACCGTCGTACCGCTGAATCCGTCGTTTCCCGCGGCGCGGCTCGCCCTGCTCTGTGCCCGGGCCGGCGTGGACGTGATCGTCACGGATGTCGAGGTGCCGGCAGGCCTGCCGGCCGAGACGGCCGTGGTGGATCTGCGCGACGAAAGGCCGGCGACCGGTCCCGTTCCGGTGGTGGACGCCGCACCGGCGTCCACCGGAGTCGCCTACCTCCTCTTCACGTCCGGCTCGACCGGTGTGCCCAAGGGCGTGCCCGTCACCCACGCCAACACCGCGGAGTACCTGGATCTGAGCATCGCCCGGTACGGCGCCGGCCCCGGGTGCCGCTTCTCGCAGACCTTCGACCTGACGTTCGACCCGTCGGTATTCGACCTCTTCGTCGCGTGGGGCTCCGGCGCGACGGTCGTGGTGCCGCGGCGCGACGAGCTGATGGCGCCCGTCGACTTCGTCAACCGCCGGGGCATCACCCACTGGTACTCCGTGCCCTGGTTCGCGGCCATGGCGGACCGCCTCGGGCTGCTTACCCCGAACGCCATGCCGGGCCTGCGCTGGAGCCTGTTCATCGGTGACCGGCTGACCCTCGACGAGGCCGGCGCCTGGCAGCGCGCGGCGCCCGGCAGCACGGTGGAGAACACCTACGGGCCGACCGAGCTCACGGTGAGCTGCACGACCTACCGGCTCCCGGCGGAGCGGGACACCTGGCCGGTCACCGTGAACGGCACCGTGCCCATCGGGGACGCCTACCCGCACCTCGAGGCCGTGGTCCTGGACGAGGACGGGCACCCGGCGGACGACGGCGAGCTTTGTGTACGCGGCCCGCAGCGGTTCGCCGGATACCTGGACCCGGCCGACAACGCGGGCCGGTTCCTGAGCTGGGACGGGCACACGAGCCGCCGGTACGACGGGACCGGACCGCTCGACGAGACCCACTGGTACCGGACCGGCGACCGGGTCCGGGCCGGCGCCACCGGTCTGGTCCACCTCGGCCGGCTGGACCACCAGGTCAAGGTGCAGGGCTACCGCATCGAGCTGGGCGAGATCGAGGCGCTGGTCCGCGCGCACGACTCCGTCGACGACGCGATCGTGCTCGCCGTACCGGCGCGGCTCGGCGGCCTGGAGATCGTCGCGGCCGTGACCGGCACCGGGGTGCGGACCGCGGACCTCACCTCGTCGCTGCGCACGCAGTTGCCCCGGTACATGATCCCCGCCCGGATCAAGCACCTGACCACCCTGCCGCTGAACGACAGCCGCAAGATCGACCGCCTCCGCCTGGCGGCGGCGTTCGCCTGACAGAAGGAGTACGAGATGCCACTCACCGCCGAAATCACCCTCCGGCAGATCTGGGCCGACGTCCTGGAACTGGACGAGGTGGACGACGACGACAACTTCTTCGATCTCGGCGCCGACAGCATGCAGGCCGTCGAGGTCGTGCTGCGGGCCCGCGAGATCGGCCTGAACATCGAGGTTCCCGACCTTTTCACCACCGGGACGCTGGCGGAACTCGCCACTCTCGCGGCCGGCCGGTAACGCGGTGGCCACCCCCACGGTCGCCGTCGTGTACGGCCACGGCGCCGCCAACCTGGCGCAGATCGCGAAGGCCGCGCAGAACCTGACCGACATCCTGTTCGTGATGGACAGCCGCGATGAGGACGCACGTGCCTTCGCCGACATCCTGCCGAAGTTCGGCGCCGGTGTGGTGGACCTCGCCACCGCCACCGACGCGGACCTGAAGCGGCTGCTCGCGCCGGCGACCGGCATCCTCACCTACGCCGACGGCCTGATCGAGCGGACCAGCCGGATCGCCGCGCTGCTCGGCCTGCCGTACCACAGCGAGGCGACCGCGCGGCTGCTGATGGACAAGCAACTGCAACGCGAGACCCTCAACCGGGCGCTGCCGGCCGCCACGCCCGTCGCGGTGGTGCGGACCCGCGCCGACCTCGCACCGGCCGCGGCGGCCGTCGGTTTTCCGCTCGTCGCCAAGCCGCTGACCGGGTGTGCCAGCGCGTTCACCTACCGCTGCGACACCGCGGCCGAGCTGGAGCTGCGGCTGGGCGACTCGCTGGACCGCGGCCACGGCGCGGCCTGGGCCATCGAGGCGCTGCTGAGGCCGGGGCGCCACCCCGCCGGTGACTGGCTCGGCGACTACGTCTCCGTCGAGTCGCTGACCGTCGACGGCGTCACCCGGCACATCGCGATCACCGACAAGCTGCCGCTGGCCCTGCCGTTCCGGGAGACCGGCATGGTGTCGCCGACCGCGCTGCCCCCCGCCGCGCAGGACGAGGTGCTGGCACTGGCCGGGGACGCGGTCCGCGCGCTCGGCGTGGCGCACGGTCTGACACACACGGAGATCAAGCTGACGCCGGACGGACCCCGGATCATCGAGGTCAACGGACGGCTGGGCGGCTTCGTCGCCCGGCTCATCGAGCGTGCCTCCGGGCTCGACCTCGTGCGCCTCGGTCTGCGGGCCGCGCTGGGCCTGCCGGTCGGCGACCCGGCCCCGGTGTTCCGGTCGGCGTCGGTGTGGTTCGGGGTGGTGCCGCCCCAGGCCCGGGTCAAGGTCACCGCGCTGTCCCCGGCGCGGCAACTGCGCGCGCTGCCGGGCGTGTGGCGGGTGGAACGGCTGGCCGAGGCGGGTGACGTCCTCGACTGGGAGTTCGGCAGCGGCCAGCGCGCCGCCGACCTGTGGGCCGACGCGCCGGGTCTGGACGCGGTGCCCTCGCTGCTCGAGCGGCTCGCCGCCGAGTCCGCCGACGTCGTGACCTTCGAACGGATCTGACGCCGCTCCTACGACTCACAGGAGGTCTGATGCAGCTGACCACCGTCCCGCTGGCGGCGAACCAGGCCGGGCGCATCGCGCTCGCCCTCGGTCCGCACCGCTGGCTGAAATCGCCGTGTTTCTTCGGCGTGTGGATCCGCGGCGCGGTCGACCCGGCGCTGCTGGGCCGCGCGCTCGACCAGCTGGTCCGGCGGCACAGTGCCTTGCGGTACCGTATCGACCCGGATCGGCAGATGGCCGTGTGCGAACCGCCGGATGGGTGGCCGCTGCGGATCGCCGACCTGCGCGGCTCCGACGTGCCGACGCGCCTGGCGGCCGAGCTCGACGCGCTGCGCGCCCCGTTCCCGCTCGGCAGCGCGCCGCTGCGCCGGGCGGTGCTGGTGCGCTGCACGGACACGCTCGCGCTGCTCGGCATCGCGGTCGACCACATCGTCTTCGACGGCGCGTCCGTGTCGCCGTTCCTGCGCGACCTGGAACGGCTGTGTGGCGGCGCGCCGGATGTCGACGGCCCGGATGTCGACGGCCCGGATGTCGACGGCTCGGATGTCGACGGCTCGGACGTTGAGGGCTCGGACGTTGAGGGCTCGGACGTTGAGGGCTCGGACTACACGACCTTCGGTGCGCGGGAGGCCGCCTGGCTGTCGGGCCCGGACGGCACGGCCGGGCTCGCCTACTGGCGACGGCAGGTGCCCGCGGCCGGCCCGTTCTCCACCGGGCCGCTGCGGCGCGACGGACCGGCGCGGCCCGCCGTGCACTGGTCCCGCGACATCACCACCGCGCACCGGCGCCCCTTCGTGCCGCTCGTCGCGGCGCTCACCCGCGCGCTGCGGCGCCGTCAGCCCGATGCTCCGCTCGGCCTGGTCTTCCCGATCTCTCGGCGCGTGTGGCCCGGCACCCGGCACGCGATCGGCTACTACAACAACCGGGTCTATCTGGAGCTGCCGCACGACCCGTCGCCGGACAGCCTGCTGCCGTCGGTCCGGGAGGCCGTCTCCCGGGCGTTGCAGCACAGCGTGGTCCCGTTCGAGGCGCTGCTGCCCCCGGACGAGTACGACCGCCGCCCGGCCGCGCCGTACCTGTTCCTGAACGTCACCGACGACCCCCGGTCGCCGGCGCTGCCCGGCGCGGAGACCGAGTTCACCTGGCTGACGCCCGGCGGCGTCCCGGCGACCATCCACGGAATCACGCTGATCTGCCTGGTCCGGCCCACCGGGCTGATGCTCGACGCCGTCTACGACCCGGGCCGCGTCGACGGGCCCGCGCTGGAGTCCGTTCTGGAGGAGACGGCCACGATGATGGCGGGTGTGCGGTGAGGGCGGTGGCCGTGCGGGTTCCGGCCAAGGTGAACCTGCAGTACTACGTGGGCGCCCGCGGCCCGGACGGCTTCCACGAGCTGGTCACCGTGTTCCAGGCGGTGTCGCTCTACGACGAGGTCACCGTCGCACCGGCCGGGACGCTGCGGATCACGGTGACCGGTGATCCGCGCATCGGCGCGGATACGGTGCCCAACGACGCCGGCAACCTGGCTGCCCGGGCCGCGATCGCCCTGGCCGCACACACCGGGCGGACGCCCGGGGTGTCGATCCGGATCCGCAAGCGCATCCCGGTCGCCGGCGGCATGGCGGGTGGCAGCGCGGACGCGGCCGCGGCGCTGGTCGCCTGTGACCGGCTGTGGGAGACGGGATGCAGCCGCGAGGAGCTGTCCGCGATCGCGGCGGAGCTGGGCAGTGATGTGCCGTTCATGCTGCACGGCGGCACGGCGCTGGGCCGTGGACGCGGCCACCTGCTGGAGGCGATGGCCAGCACGGGGCCGTTCCACTGGGTGATCGCGGGCACGGACGTCGGGCAGCTCACCGCGGAGGCGTACGAGGCGCACAGCCGGTTCCGCGCCGCGGAGGGCCGGGCGCCGGCGCTGCCGTCCGGCCCCACCGACGGCCTGCGGAGCGCGCTCACCAGCGGTGACCCGAAGGCGCTCGCCACGGAGATGCACAGCGACATGCAGGCGACCGCGCTGCGGCTGCGGCCGGAGCTGAGCCGGCTGCTGGACTTCGGCGTGGAGCACGGCGCCCTGCGCGGGCTGGTCTCCGGCACGGGACCCAGTTGCGCGTTCCTGGCCGCGTCGACGGAGGAGGCCGAGCGGCTGCGACGGTTGCTGGAGTCCTTCGAGGGTTGCACCCGCGCCCTGGCCGTGCACGGCCCGGTCGACGGGATCGAGACAGTCACACCATCTGATGAGGGGGACGGTCAATGAGGAGAACACATCAGCACCGGCCCGACCGGGCCGACGACGACCGGCGCACCGGCGTGGTCATCCTCGCCGCGGGCAGCGGCGAACGGCTCGGCCGCGGCCCGAAGGGTCTGGTCCCGGTGGCGGGCGAGCCGATGCTGCGGCATGTGCTCGCCGCGGTCCGCGCCAACGTGCACGTGGCCGAGGTCGTGGTCACGGCGCCGGCGGACATGACCGGTGTCTACCGCGCCCTGATCGGCGACGACGACGTCCGTGTCGTGCCGGGTGGCGGCACTCGGCAGCACAGCGCAGGTGCCGGGCTCGCGGCGCTCTCACCCGGCCTGCGCTGGGTGGCCGTGACGGACGTGGCCCGCCCGTTCACGCCCGGCGGCGCCGTCGACGAACTCCTCGACCACCTGGCGGCGGCCCGCGCGGACGACGGCGCACCCCAGCCGTGCGGTGCCGCGCACGTGCTCCCGCTGCACGACAGCATGCACCTGGCGGGACCGCGGTCCACGCTCGGCGCACCCGTGGACCGTGGCACGATGCGGGCCGCGCAGACGCCGCAACTGTTCCGGCGGGACTGCCTGGCGGCGGCGTACGAGGCTGCGGAGGCCGACGGCCGGTCCGCCACGGACGACATCGGCACGGTGTGGGCGTACGGCGGTCTCACGCTCGCCGTGCCGGGCGACAGCCGCAACATCAAGATCACGGTGGACGCGGATCTGCGTCTCGCCGAGGCCCTCGCCGGCCTCTCCGGCTCCGAGCTGTGGCGGGTGTCGTGCTGAGCGCGCTGGAGGGCCGGGTCGTCGCCGTCACCGGCGCCAGTTCCGGCATCGGCGAGGCGGTGGCCCGCTGCCTGCACGCCCAGGGCGCGCTGGTCGCGGTGTCCGCCCGTCGCGGTGACCGGCTGAAGGATCTCGCGGAGGAACTGGGTCACGAGCGGGTGCTCTGGCGCGAGACCGACGTCCGGGACGCGGAGGGCATGCAGGAGTTCTTCGGCGCGGCCGCCACGGAGTTCGGCCGCCTGGACGCGGTCGTGGCGAACGCGGGCGCCGGCGCGTACGGCGGCATCCTCGACCTCAGCGACGACGACGTCCGCCGGCTGATCGACACGAACGTCACCGGCACGGTGTGGTCCGTGCGCGCCGCCGTCCCGCATCTGCGCCACGGTGGTGACCTGGTGCTGGTCAGCTCCGTAGCCGGCCTGCGCGGGCGGCCCGACGAGGCGGTCTACGCGGCCACCAAGCACGCAGTGGTCGGCATGGCCGGTTCGCTCGACCGCGAGCTGCGGCCCCGCGGGATCCGGGTCAGCGCGCTGTGCCCCGGTGCCACGGACACGGAGTTCGCGTTCGGCCACGGCCGGGAGCCGGGCATGCCGAAGCTGGCGACCATGATGCGGGCGGAGGACGTAGCCGAGGCGATCGCGTACGTCCTGTGCCAGCCGCCGACGATGCGCACGCTGATGTGGAGCATGCGCAGCATGGCGTCGGAGAACTGAGGCACTCCGCGGCGTGGCGTCTCGGCGCCACGCCGCGGGCCGGGCACCGCCTTCTTTCGCACGGCCGACACCAGCGCGACCGAACAGGTACGCCCTGTCACGAGGCGGCGGCCGGACCCGGCACCCGCTGGGCGAGACGCTGGTGCAGCAGAAGCAGGGGAATGCTGCACGCCACCGTGCCCATGCCGGCGTACAGGAATCCCCATCGGACGGCCTGGTCGCCGATGTAACCCCAGATGATGTACGCGAAGGGCATCACCCCGATGGCGGCCATGTAGACCACGGAGAACACCCGGCCGAGAAACTCCTGTCGCACCTCCCGCTGGATGTAGGCGAAGAACAGCGTGTTGAAGCCGCCGATGAAAAAGCCCTGCGCGGCGGAGAGGAACAGCAGGGCCGCGAAGCCCGGCACGGCCGGCATGAACGCCAGGGCCGCGCCGCCCGCGGCGATCAGCACCGCGAGCAGCCGGTTCGTCGGGACGATGTCCCTCGGGGCCAGCAACACCAGGGTCACCGCGATCCCGCCGACCGCCTCGGCGGTGAGCACCTGCCCGTACGTGCCGCTCGACCCGTGCAGCACCTTGGTCACGTACAGCGGCAGCAGGATGTTGAAAGCGATCAGGAAGAAGTTGACCGCGGCGCACAGCATCACCATGTTGCGGATCAAGGTCTGGCCGCCGATGTAACGGAATCCCGCGCGCAGGTCCGCCAGCAACCCCGACACGTCGCGGCCGGTCGTGACGTGCCGGTACCGGATCACGGCCGCCGCGAGGGCCGACAGCCAGAACGACATCCCGTTGAGGACCATGGCACCACCGACACCGACGGCGGGCAGCGCCACGAGTGCCGCGCCCACGAGGGGGCCGACGGCCTTGGTGGTCTCGGTGAGGTTGTTCGTCACCGAGTTCGCCCGGACGAGCTGCCGCTCGCGCACGAGCAGCGGGACTATCGACCGGGCCGCCGGCCGGTGCAGCGCGGCGCAGGTGCCCAGGGCGAAACAGGCCAGCCCGAGCAGGGGAATGTTGAGGACGTCCCGGTAGGCCAGGACGCCGACGCCGAACGCGACGGCGCCGCTGACCAGGTCCGTGACGACGAGGATGGCCTTCTTGCTCCACCGGTCCGACATCACCCCGCCGAGCGGGCCGATGAAGGCGATCGGCGCCAGTGCGGCGGCCAGGAGGTAGCCGGTCAGCACCGTGGAGCCCGTCTCGGAGACCACCCACCACGCGAGGACGAGGTCGAACACCACCGTGCCGAGCGCGGAGACGAATCCACCGCCCACGAGCGCGGCGAAGCTGCGGGGGTGCGCGGTTTCGGCCGTCACAGCAGCACCTCCAGGGCGTCGTCGTAGCCGCGGACGAACTCGGCGATCGCCGGCTCCGGCAACAGCCCGGTGAACAAGGTCTCGATCCAGTGCGACATCAGAAACTCCTTGGCAGGTGGTGAGGCGTGGGTGCCATGTGGTCAACCACGCGTCGACGGCGGCGTGAACCCATTCGTTGGCATTCCGTAGACGTCCCGGCGCGACGCCAGGAAGCGCGCGTGCGGCCGGAACAGTCGTGGGCTCCCGCTGATGCCGTGCGCCCAGAACAGTGGCGTCCGGTCGCCGCCGACCGCCATCGCCGCAACCGGGGCGACATCGCGAGAGCGCGGGTCACCACGTCGACGGACGCGACCTCGACGTCGGAGGTGATCCTCGCCATCGCCAGTTGCACGTGGACGTCAGTCGCCGGCGGCCCGGGTGGTGGGGCACCCGCGGCCGGCCCGTGTGGCCGCCACTCCCGATGTCCGGACCCGCATGACCATCTCCCTCCTGACTAGGACGACGACGTGGGCGCCGTCCGTGCGCACTCATCATTCGCAGGCCGGCGAGGGGGTGAGAAGGGAAGAAGGCTGGCCACAAGCGCCCGTGGACGGAACCTGCCACGTCGCGGGCGTTGTTCGACGAGCGCTCGGGTACTCGCTCGGCTGGCGGGCCGCGATCGGTGAAATACTGCTCACCGAGCCGACAAGGACTACAAAACCACCAAGGCGGCGGTCGGCCGTGCATTACGGCGCGAGAGGGGCCGTTCGGCGCTGGCGGTGTCCGGCAGTGCGGTGCCTACTCGGGGTAACAGATTCGGAGATGTTATGAATCGCTATCCCGTATCAAGGTCGCTCAGCACGCGCGGTGCCCGGTGATCGTCATACCGGACACTGATTGTCGGCCGGAATCACGATCCACGCCGGTGTCGACGACGTGTGGCCCTGGATCGTCCAACTCGGCCAGGGGCGAGGCGGCTTCTACAGCTACGACAGCCTGGAGAACCTCGTCGGCTGCGACATTCACAGCGCGCTGCAGATCAACCCTGACTGGCAGCGTCTCGACGTCGGTGATCCGGTCCGGCTCGCACCCGAGCTCGCGTTGACCGTGGCGGTCGTCAAACCACCCCGCACGCTGGTCCTGCAGGGCGGGGCTTGGCCCGGGGCGGGATCGCGGAGCAACCACGCGCGGTGATCGAGCGGACGAGTCCGACCGACCTGATGCAACTCGCCACCGACCTTCCCGGCTCGCCGATGCAGGTCGCGGCCGTCCTGGTCCTGGGCGCCGCCTCGGCATCGGACCTCGCCGCCGTACGCCACGCGATCGGGCAACGCATCCAGGCGGTGCCGCGGCTCCGGCAGCGCCTGGTCCGGACTCCGTTCGCGGGCGGGCGACCGGTCTGGATCGATGACCCGGACTTCGACATCCGAGATCATGTCGGCGCCGTCCGGTGCCCAGCGCCGGGTGACGAGGCCGCGTTGCTCGACGTCGTCGCCGAAACGATGGCCCGCAGACTCCCCAGAAACCGCCCCCTGTGGTCGGCAACGCTGGTCACCTCCCTGCCGGACGACCGAGCCGCTCTGGTCGTGATGCTCCACCACGTCCTCGCCGACGGCATCGGAGGCCTCGCCGTCCTCGCCCGTCTCGTCGACGGCCCGGTCACCGTCCCGGATACCTGCTTCCCACGCCGGGCGCCCACATCCCGCGCTCTCTTCCTCGACGCGTCGGCCGCCCGGTTCCGTGCTCTGGCGCGCCTGCCGGCCGGATGCCGGCAACTTCGTGCCGCACTCGCCGAACTCACCACGGATGGCATGACCACGGCACCGCGGTCCTCGCTGAACCAGCCGATCGGATCAGTTCGGAGCATCGCGGTGGCACGAGCCGACCGGGGCGCCGTCGAGCGGGTGGCGCACGCCCACGGCGCGACATGGATCGGGGCCGCCGAGGAAACTGTGCATCGGCGGGTGGTTCGGCGGGAAACCGAACGATCGCGGGTGTTGGGTGATGTCCGGCATCCGGACCGCGCTCGGGTCAGTGATCAGCAGGCCCAGCACTCCGCGGCCGTGCGGCAGCTCGCCGATGGCCGCGTGCCGATCCGTCACCGTCGTAGCAGTGCGGCCATCGCGGGGAGCTCGAAGAATTCCGCCGTTGCCACCGCGGAGGGGGTGCCGCCGTCGGGGTCGGCGCCGGCGGCGAGCAGCGCCTTCACCGTTTCGGCATTCTGCCGGAAGACGGCGGCGGAGAGCGCTGTCTGACCCCGGTCGTTGATCCGGTTGGGGTCGGCGCCGTTGCCCAGCAGGCCGGTTACCGTGTCGACGTTGTCGTGGTACGCCGCGAGGATCAGCAGCGTGTCGCCTTTGTCGTTGGTGAGGTTGGCCGGCAGGCCCGCCGTGACGTTGCCGAGCAGTTCCTCGGTACCGCCGGTGCGCGCCAGGTCGAACATGCGATGCGCGAAGGCGATCGTCTCGTCATCCAGCTCGGTCACGCAGGCAGGCTACCCGTGCCGGAGGTGGTTCAATCCGATGTCGGCGCGACCACCGGCCGGCATTTTTCACCGACCGCGTGGCCTGCCCCGTCCAAGTGACCGGGCAGGCCGCGCAGTTCGATGGATCAGGCGATCACGGCTGGGAATCGCTCCCAGACGCGGTGGGCGCCGAGGAATTTCTGCAGCGCGGTGAGGGTGGCCGCGGCGGTCTTTTTCGAGACCACACCCGGCGTTCCGGTAATACCGGACGCTTCCAGGACGGTGGCGCCGGCGCCCCACGCGCCGATCGCCTTGGCGTGCCGCCAGGATTCGTCGACCAGCAGCAGCACCCGCGGGTCCACCACCGTCGTGGTGGCGGCACCGGCTTTGGCGTCGCGTCCGGGCAGAGCGTCCGGGGCCGGGACAGGCGCCCCGGCGAGGAGGATGGCGTCGAATTCGACCGACCGGGCGGTGGCGAAGGTTCGCTGGACCGGCAGTCCGCCGACCATTCCGCCGTGAGGGGCGATCAGCAGCGGGACCATGCCGGCGTCGAAGATGGCCTGGCGGATCGCGCCGAGGTCGCCGGTGTCGCCGTCGGGGTCGACGACGATGCCGATCGTGCGGCCGTCGGCCGGCCAGGTGTGGCCGAGCTGGGACAGGGCCGGGCTCGGCTCGACGTCGGCCGGGGGCGCAGTCGGCTCGGGTGCGGGCAGTCCCAGGCCGGTTGCGACCTGCTGGCAGAGCACGGGGTCGATGTTGGCGAGGCTCTGCAACTGCCGTTCCTTGATGGCCTGCTCGTAGCACTTGTTGAGCTCGAACGTGTAGGCGCTGATGATGTGCTGCTGCTCGACCGGGGTCATGCTCAGCCAGAACAGGCGTACCTGGCTGTAGTGGTCGTCGAACGAGGCCGGGTTCTGCCGGATCTTCGGTGCCTCGGTCACGGTCACCGGCACGTCGAGGAAGGCGTTCTCGGCGTCGCCGGCCGGGAACGGGTTGCCGCCGTCGAGGGAGTTCGGCCGGTAGGGCGCCACCCCGCCGTGTACGGCGTTCTGGTGGTAGCCGTCGCGCAGCATGTCGTTGACCGGGGCGTGCGGGCGGTTGATCGGGATCTGCGGGAAGTTGGGGCCGGCCAGCCGGGTCAGCTGGGTGTCGAGGTAGGAGAAGAGCCGGCCCTGCAGCAGCGGGTCGTTGGTGGCGTCGATGCCGGGCACGAAGTTGCCGAGGATGAAGGCGGCCTGTTCGGTCTCGGCGAAGAAGTTGGTCGGCGTCCGGTTGAGGATCAGCTTGCCGACCGGCTGCACCGGGGCCAGTTCCTCGGGGACGATCTTCGTGGGGTCGAGCAGGTCGATGCCGGCGAAGGTCTCCTCGGGGTTGTCCGGGAAGATCTGCAGGCCCAGCTCGTACTCGGGGAAGGCGCCGGCCTCGATCGCGTCGTACAGGTCGCGGCGGTGGAAGTCGGGGTCGACGCCGCTGAGCAGCTGAGCTTCTTCCCAGGTCAGCGAGTGCACACCGAGCTTGGGCTTCCAGTGGAACTTGGCCAGCACCGTCTCGCCGGCTGCGTTGCTGAGCCGGAAGGTGTGCACGCCGAAACCTTCCATGGTGCGGTACGAACGGGGGATGCCCCGGTCGGACATGTTCCACATGGTGTGGTGCTGCGCCTCGGTATGCAGGGAGACGAAGTCCCAGAAGGAGTCGTGGGCGCTTTGTGCCTGCGGGATCTCACGGTCGGGGTGGGGCTTGCCCGCGTGGATGATGTCCGGGAACTTGATCGCGTCCTGGATGAAGAACACCGGAATGTTGTTGCCGACCAGGTCGAAAACGCCCTCGTCGGTGTAGAACTTCGTCGCGAAGCCGCGGGTGTCGCGGACGGTGTCGGCCGACCCGCGGGAGCCCAGGACGGTGGAGAAGCGTACGAAGACCGCGGTTTCCTTGCCTTTGGCCAGGAAACCGGCCCGCGAGACCGCCTCTCCGGTGCCGTAGCCGGTGAAGACGCCGTGCGCGCCGGTGCCGCGGGCGTGCACGACCCGCTCGGGGATGCGTTCGTGGTCGAAGTGGCTGATCTTTTCGCGGAAGTGTTGATCCTGCAGGAGCACCGGGCCTCGCGGGCCGGCCTTGAGTGAGTGGTCGGTGTCGCGTAGCCGCAGACCGTGCGCGCTGGTGAGGTATTCGCCCTGCTGACTGTTGTCGGTCGGCGGCACGTCGGTCGCCGCACCGGTGGGAGTGCGGGACTCCGGCGCGCCCTGCTCGGGCTTGGGCGGTAACGGGTCGTGCGGCGTGGCCGGTTCCTCAACGGCCGGGGTGCCGCTGCCGGGGGAACCAGGGACATCGGGAGTCAGGGCAGCGCTTACTTTCGCCGCCGCAGCCTCGACGGTGTCTTTGATCTTCCTTGCAGGCTTCTTCGCCATGCTGCGGAACTTCCCTTCGAACGGGTGAAGCTGGACATTCGCCCTCTACCCTTGCCGGATGGCAATAAACTATTTTCACATAACCGGCCGGTATGAGGTGCGGAGACGGGCGGCTTTGGCGGCGGTCACATCATTCTTCAATTTGTCGTGCGGAATGGATGTTGAACTAGGCCGATACCCGACTGTCGATGACCAGCAAATCAATATTTGCCGGAGCCCGTTGTCGCCTATGTTTTAAAGGCAAATCATTCATTGCGCGCCTGCATCGTCGCCCGATACGGATTAATGCCGCCGCCGACTGCCGGGACGCTTCCCGGCAAGGACGATCGACACCGTCCCCGTTCGCACGTTGGGCCGGGGAGTGCGAAGTCCGCCACCCGAACCGGGTGACGGACTCCTTGGCGACGCGATGTCAGGGCGGTGAGCGCTGGACGGCGTTCGGGTGGGCGGTGATCTGTTCAGGAGTTGCTTTCGGCGCGGCCTGCCGGTCGGCGGGTGGGGGTTGTGGGGTTTCTGGCCGGCCGGCGGGCGGGGCGGGTGGTGGCGGCTCGTCGAAATTCGCGCCGACGAGCGCGTCGAACTCGTCGCGAACCCAGTCGGGGTCGCTGGTGACGAGGTCGGTGAACGCCTCGTCGAACCCGTGGTCCCATTCCGGGGACAGCGCGGTCCTGGCGTGCACCGCGAACGTGTTGGTCATGCCGGTCACCACCCGCCACATCCGAGTCCTTGCGAGAAACGTGAGCTGACGAGTCGTCAAGTCAGGCCGAGATCACCTTCTGCTCGCCCTGCTGACGGGCGGCCACGTTGATCTTGCGGGGCTTGGCCTTCTCGGCGATCGGGATCCGCAGGACCAGGACACCGTTTTCGTACGCGGCGTCGATGTGCTCGGTGTCCAGGGCGTCGCCGAGGAACAGTTGCCGGGAGAACACCCCGAGCGGGCGTTCGGTCAACTGCACGGTGGCGTGCTCGCCCAGGTCGATCGGGCGGCGTTCGGCTCGCACGGTGAGCACGTTGCGTTCTACGTCGATGTCGATCGCGTCGGCGTCCACCCCGGGCAGATCCAACGCGATCACGAACTCGTCGCCGTTACGGATCGCGTCGACGGGCATTCCCGTCGGCCGTGACCAGGTCCCGCTGCTCGTGGCCCCGAACAGTTGCTGGGCGAGCCGGTTGACCTCGGTGAAGGGTTCGCTGCGCATCAACATGATCCCACCTCCTGTTGTCTCGACTTGGCGGTCAATGCGCGATACCGCTTTTCTAACCCGTCATCGGAACGATGACAAGTGGTTCGTCAACGAAAAGATGACAGGTGGAGTGGACGACGATGACCGAGACACCGACACGCGCGCCCGCGTTGGGCGTCTCCAGCCGGCAAGCCGCCGAACGCCGTTACCTGCGCAGCGCCGCCGCCCCCACCGGGCGGCCGGACGCGACCCGCGACGACCGCGTGCAAGCCGAACGCGACCGCCGCGCCGAAAACCGGGCCGTCACCCGGTGGGCCAACGACAACACCGCCGACCTGCGCCAGCTGGCCGGGCAGATCACCGCGCTCACCGACCTCGGCGACGATGCCACCGAGCCGATCGCCCGGCTGCACGACGCCCTCGGCAACCCGGACGCGTCCGCGTTACCCGCCCTGCTCGCCGCGACCCAGCCGCACCTGGACCAGCACCCCGGCCTGACCGACCAGATCGACACCGTCACCGCCCACACCGACCAGATCCGGCAAAACCATCTGCGCCGGCCAGGCGACACATCGCGCCGCCGCGAGAGCGCCGGGCAGGACTGACGGCACGCGAGCAAGCGCCCGCGGCCCGCGGCCGGCGGCAAAGGCGGCGGATACGAATCCGGCTGGTGGGAGAGCTACCCCCGACCCTCCCTCTGGGGCGTGGTGTGACATGCAACAGCGGTGCGGCCCGTGTGGGCCGCACCGCTGTGCCGTGCTGTCGATGGTGGTGTCAGGAGACGCGGCGGCGGCCCCAGAGCCCGGCGACGGCGTAGACGCCGATCGCGGCGAGAACGACCTGGATGAGGATTTCGATCCAGTCGACGCCGTCGGTGTCGGCCCAGCCGGCTCCGCGGGCGATGGCGGTACCGATCAAGGCGGCGACGATGCCGATGATGATGGTCAGCCAGATGGGGATGTTCTGCTTGCCGGGCACGACCAGGCGCCCGAGGGCGCCGATGATCAAGCCAACGACGATCGCGGAGATGATGCCGGCGACGGTCATGATGCCTCCAAAGCATCCGAGGGGAAGGACGGTCTGTAGCTGCCCGACACGATGCCGGCGCAAACCCGGCGCGCAGCCGCCGCGGCAAAATGTGACCGACGGGCCGGCGACTTCAACCCGGCGACACTGGTGGACGGTGCCGGTGCGGCGGGGGAGCGGGCCCAGGAGCCGCAGGTGCAGACCCTCAGCGGACTAGGCAGCGCGCTGGGACCGTTGTGTGCGGGATCCCAGCGCGCTGCTTATCGGGTCTTCCAACCGGATCTCACTTGCAGGACTTGGCACCCGTTGCGTACGCCAGGCCGAAGCCGGACGCCGACGAGTCCATGAAGACCACCTCGCGTCCTGCCCCTGCTGTCGCGAACATCTGTGCGCCCGGGCTGCACGAGGCCGGGCCGATGTACTTGCCCTGGAACGTGTACTGCTTGAGTTTCGGGTTGAGTGAGTTGTCCGGGTAGCCACCGGTCTCGATCCAGGCCGCTACCGGCGCTTCCTCGGTGACGGTGAGGGTCGTGTCGGACAACGCGACGGTGTCGGCGCGGATCGCCTGTGGCGAGTTCTCCTCGAACAGCAGGTGGCTGGTGCTCGTGGCGAAGTCGAAGAGCCGCACGGAGTCGTTGTACGCCCCCTGGCTCCACTCGCCGTCGACGATCGTGCCGTAGTCGCGGTCGGTCATCCAGGCGACCGCGGTGTGGGACAGGTCGGGGTAGCTCATCCGCTCGGCGCCGAAATCGCCACCGGCGTAGGTCGTCCGGCCGGTGGCGACGTCATGGACCTCGACGCCCAGCGACCAGTAGATGCCGTTGCTGTCGGGCTGCTGGAAGATCTCGTACCGGACGTAGGAGATCTTCCCGCCCTTGACACTCGGCGCCGTCGCGGGGCCGAACCAGTCCGGGTGGGCGAGGGTGTGCACGGTCGGCGAACTGCCTCGCAGGTAGCGCACGACGTCGAGGTATCCCTGGGTCGCGTCGTACTGGCTCCATGCGACCAGGTCGCCGTCGAAGCCGAGGCCGTCGATGCGGTCCGGGGAGCTGTAGAGCTCCTTGACGGGGCCGCCGCCGATCGGCGCCGACAGGATTCGGTTGGTCTCCCACGTCGGCGAGTCGGGGTTCGTCGCGATCGACAACCACACCACCCGCTTGCCGTCGGTGTGCGGGAAGCTGTTGACGCTCCCGTCGTCCGGGGAGATCCGGTACGGCGTGCCCTTGCCGCTGGTGCGGCCCACCCAGATCGACGTCGGCTCGGTGTGGTTCGCGTCCGATCGCGGCACGGCGAACCAGCCGCCCGCCGTGCTTGCCTTCATGTCGGCGTACATGCCGGTGTTGAGCCGGTCGATCAAACCCTGGGTGCCCTTGCCGTACAGGTTCGCCTTCCACTGCGCGGTGATCCCGCGCGAGTCGAACGCCGTCCGCACCACCTTGAGGTCGTTCTTGCTCAGGCGGAACGACTTGGCGGCGGCGAGCACCGCCTCGCGCGCATCGACGAAGTCGGACATGGGCGTCAGGTAATCGGTGAGCGCTCGGTAGACGATCTTGTCGGCGACCGCCTTGCCGAGCTTCTGACGCAGGTCCCAGAGCGCACCGGACACGATCGTCGAGTTGAGGTGCACGCCGCCGTCGTCCATCGACGGAGTGTCGATGAGGTGCTGGAAGTCCGCGGTGGTGGCGCCGTCGTCGAGGTCGCGCAGGGCGCACTGCGCGGGAGCCAGCGTGCGGCAGAGGTCGCCGCCGAGCAGGCTCGCCTGCGGGTCGGACATCGGCGTGCCCGACGCGTCGACGTCGATGGCGTTGCCGAAGTAGTCGGCGATCGCCTCGTTGAGCGCGCCCGACTGTCCGGCGTAGACGAGGTTGGCGGTGTGCTCCACGACGCCGTGCGTCATCTCGTGGCCGACGACGTCGGGGTCCGCCGACAGCGGCAGATACTCGTCGTCACCGCTGCCGTACACCATGCGGGTGCCGTCCCAGTACGCGTTCACCCACGGGTAGCCGCCGTAGGTGATCCCTACGATCGAGTCGATCGGCATGCCGTCGTCGTCCAGGCTGTTGCGCCCGAGTTGGGCCTGGTACCACTCGAACACCTTGGTGGCGTCCCAGGCGGCGTCCACCGCGCCGGCGTCGGTCAGGTCGGCGCCGAGCTCGGTCGACTCGGAGGCGAAGGGCGCCAGACCCTCCGGCCACGCGCCGCCCATCAGGTCGTAGTAGTCGCGGCCCCGGGCATCCCAGGTGGTGATCGGCACCGTACGGCCGCTGGGGTGCTTGTGGGTCTGGTCCTGCAGGAGGTAGGAGCCGGCGTCGGACCGGACGAGCGGGAGCGACACGGTGGCGCCGTGCAGGGTGGTGCCCTGGCCGAGGACCGGCGCCGTCCCGCTGCCCGCGGAACTCGACTCGGTGCCGGCTTGCGGCGTGGCGGCGATGCCGTCAGCGGCGAGGGCGGCGGCCTGCTGGCCGGTGGCGAAGGACTTGATCCGGCTGACGCTGAGAAGCGGCACCCCGTTCGTCGCGCCCACGTACACGTCGCGGAGCACGGGCTGACCCGTGACGACGTCCTTGCCCTGGACGAGCACGCGCCGCGCGAGCATGCCGGTGCCGGTCGGCATGACCAGGAGCCCCTGGTCGGTGCCGGCGAGGTCGGTGGCGGCCGCCCCACCGGGACGCGGGGCCGGGGCCACGACCGCCGCGCCGGGGTGCAGGCTCTTGCGCACTTCCTCGACCGCCCGGGACAGCGCGACCGCCGCGGGGATCGGGGTGACGGTCGTGTCGACGTCCAGGTTGGTGAAGTAGCTGCCCGACGTGCCGGTCACCGTGCGCTTGCCGGCTGCCTTCTCGGTACGCACCACGTATTGGGCGCCGAACACCGGCAGGCCCTTGTACTTCTGGTCCAGCCGGACCGTCTCCCGTGCGCCTTCCGTCTCGATGCTCGCGGTGGTGAGCGTGCCGGACGGATCGCCGATCTTGTAGCGGTCCTTATGACTCGCGAGGTGAGCTTTGGCGGCCTGGTCCGGTGCGACCGTGGCGTCGACCGGGTCGGCCACATCGTCCACGAGCGCAGGGGTGTCTGTGGCGGGCGCCGCAGTGACCGGGGGCGCCGCGTTCGCGGCATGGGCGGTGGTTCCCAGGATGGCAGCCGTCGCCAGCACGGCGAGCGTGGGTAGTGCCTTGGCTCTACGCAATTGTTGCTCCTGCAGGGTTGTGAAGCCGGTTCGCCCACCTCACCCCGGTGCCGGGTTCCGCCACAAGGACGACCTTGCGCATTTGCGCACATGAGCAGGTGCGCCACTCGTCCACGTCGGACGGACTTACACATTCGTAATCCCCGATTCATCGGAGCGAGAGCCGGCCCGAGCATGATCGGTCGGAGGGGCCTGGAAACGAATGGACGAGACGGATACACCGTGGTCGGCAACGGGTCTTGATCCGCTGGCCGGCCGCGTGTTGGAGTACCTGGTGGCGGTGCGGTCGGCGGACCGCGACGAGGTGGCGTCCGCGGTCGGGGTGTCACCTTCCGAGGCGGAGCGGGCGCTGCGGCACCTCGCGGACTCGGCACTGGCGTCGCAGATCGGCGGTGCGGCACCGCGATGGACGGCCGCGCCGCCGCGACCGTCGCTCGGCGCCCTGCTGGCCCGGCGGCGGGCCGAGCTGGCCCGTGTCGAGGATCTGGTGGAGCGGCTCTCCGAAGTACACGAGGCGGTGTCCGGGCCGCCCGCCACGGACGTGGTGGAGGTGTTGAAGAGCGAGGACGAGGTGCCGGCCCGCTACCGTCAGTTGCTGATGGGAAGTTCCTCCGAAGTGCTGCATCTGGCGAAGCCGCCGTACGTGACGGATGCGTCGGCGTCCACCGGGACGGTGGGAGTGACGCCCGGCGTGCAGATGCGATCGGTGTACGAGACGGACGGCTTCACCGACGCGGTGTCCCTCAAGACGGCTCTGCGCGGGACCGGCCAGGGCGGCAAACTGCGGCTGACCTCGCAGATCCCGGTGAAGCTGGTGATTTTCGACCGAGCGGCTGCCCTGTTGCCGATCTGGGGAGACCGCCCGTCGTCAGGTTCCCTGGTGGTGCACTCGCCGGCACTGGTGATGGCGCTAGTCGCACTGTTCGAGAGCGTGTGGGACCGCGCCGAGCCGGTGTCGCTGACGAGGCGGCACGATCTATCGGGCGCGGACCACACCGAAACGAGTGGACGGGACCTGCGGACACGGGAAATTCTGCGGATGATGGCGGTCGGCATGAAGGACGAGACGATCGCCCGAATCCTCAACGTCAGCCGCCGCACCCTTCAGCAGCACATCAGCGATGCGGGCTCGTTGCTCGGTGCCCGGACCCGCTTCCAGATCGCCGTGCTGGCGGCGAAGCAGGGGTGGCTGAGCGACCAGGGTGAGAGCGGGCGACCGAGGGAGTCGGTGCCGTCTCCCTGATCTGGCGCGCCTGCCGGGTGGCTTGCTCGGTCAGCACGAGGACCAGGACGCCGGCCAGGACGAGGGCGGCCAGGATCGCCGCCGCCAACTTCCACCGGCGGCCGCGGCGCGGCGGTGGGGCGTGGCCGGGGACCGAACCGGGCGGCGCCGGGCGGGAGACGCCTCGGGGGGACGGCAATTGTCGGGTCGGCAAGGCCGCGGCATTTCCCGAGCTACCGCTCGCGACCAGGACACGATCGCCGGCTACCGCTGCCGCGCCGAGTGCCACCGCGTATTTCGGGTGGGCGTTGGTCAGGATGGGGCGCCCCAGCTCCTCGGTGATCATCCGTCTGATCAGCGGGATGCGGGACGACCCACCGACCAGCAGAACAGCGGAGAGCTCGTCCACCTCGACCTGAGCCGCGTGCACCGCCCGGACCAGAACGCCGATCGTCGACTCGATCGGCGCACGGATCATGGACTCGAGGTGGTGGCGGGAGAGCTGGGCGAAGAACTGCCGGTTGAACAGCAGGATGGGAATGCTGGTCTCGGTATCGATCGACAGCGCTTCCTTGGCCCGGACGCACTCCTGCCGCAACCTGGCCATGGTCGCTACCGACTCGGGCGCGGACAGGTCGAGTTCGGCCAGCGCGCCGCCGTGCTGGTGGTTGATCCACTGGAGGATCGCCTCGTCGAAGTCGGTCCCGCCGAGCCGTTCGATCCCCTCCGGCTCGCCCACCACCTCGACGACGCCGTTGCGCTTGTGCAGAACGGTGGCGTCGAAGGTGCCGCCGCCCAGGTCGTACACCGCGACGGTGTCGCCGTCCCGGAGGGTGCGGTTCGCACCGTAGTAGGTGGCGGCCGCCTCCGGTTCGGTCAGGACCACATAGTTGCGGAGTCCGGCGAGCCGGGGGATCTCCTCGAAGAGCTCCCGCCGGTACGGCCCCCAGTTGGCCGGGTGGGTCAGCGCGACGCGGTCAGGTGGCTCGCCCTCCACTCTGGTGACGGTGTCCAGCACGTCGCGCAGCTGCTCGGCCATCAGTTCGGTCACCTGATGAGGCACCCCGCCGAGGAGCACCGGGGTCGGATCACCCAGTCGCCGTTTGAACGAGCGCTCGACCCGGCCGGGGTCGCTCAACAGGTGCCGCTCAGCCGCCTCGCCGAAGATCAGCGTCGAGTCGCGGCTCAAGTACGCGACCGCTGGAGCGACCGTCGCCTGGTTACCCAGAGTGCACATCTCCACCCGGCCGTCGCGCGCGATCGCGGCAGCCACGAAAGTGGTACCCAGATCGACGCCGAGGTCGTAACCCACCGCACTCCTCCCCAAAGAACGGGGCCAGCATCCTCCCACTAGTAGGGCTGGCCCCACTGACGACAACGGCCTGCCACCGGAGAATGACGTCATGACGCTCGACACGTACAACTCCACCGGCTCGGCCCGGCGCCGGGCGGACGAGCACTGGAGCCGGCGCCGTGATCTTGAGCGTCAGTTGCACGACGGGCCCGCCCTGCGCATCGCCGCGCTGGCCCTGCGCCTCGGTCTGCTCGCCCAGAAAGCGCGTCATGACATCGGCGGTCTGCCTCACGACATCGAGGAACTGCAGAACCAACTGCACCTCATCCAGCAGGAACTGCGCGCGGTCGCCGATCGGATCTATCCGCCGCTGCTGCATGAAGCCGGTCTCGGGCCGGCCCTGTGCGAGCTGGCGAGCAGCGCGTCGCTACGGGTCGACGCCGGCGGCGGGCGCTTCGACCCGGCGGTGGAGGGGGTGGCCTATTTCGCCATCCTCGGGGTTCTCGCCGCGCCGCCGCCCGCCACTCGAACGGTGGACGTCGTCATCCGACGGGACCCGGACGGGTTGGCGCTGGTCCTCGGCAATGTCGATACTGGCCAGATCGGCTCCGTCCGCGACCGCGTCCAGTGGGTGGGCGGGGTGGCCGAGACAGGCGGTGGTCTGATCGGAACAATCACAGTGAGGATTCCGTGCGAGTAGCACTGGCGGACGACGGGGCGTTGTTCCGCGACGGCTTGGTGATGCTGCTCGAGGCGGCCGGGCACGAGGTCGTCGGCTGCGCCGCCGACGGAGACACCCTGGTCGAGCTGCTGGCCACCGAGCCCGCCGACGTGGCTGTCCTCGACATCCGGATGCCGCCCGAGCCCGACGGTGGCTTGTCCACAGCCGAGCGGCTGCGGGCCGATCACCCGGAAATGGGCCTGCTGTTTCTGTCGCACTATGCCGAAGCGCACTACCTGACGCGCGTGCTGCACATCGGCACCGCGGCGATCGGGTACCGCTTGAAGGAGAAGGTGGGCAGCGTCGAAGTCCTCAGCGACACCCTCACCCGCATCCGCGACGGCGAGATCGTCATCGAGCCGGTGCTGGCTCAGCGGCTGGTCGATCGGCCGAGCAGCAGCCGGCGCGACCTGCTGGCCACCCTGTCGGACCGCGAGATGGACGTGCTGCGGCTGATGTCCGAGGGCCGCTCCAACGCGGGCATCGCCAGTCTGCTGTTCGTGGCGGCCAAGAGCATCGAGAAACACATCTCCAGCATCTTCATGAAACTCGGGCTGCCGTCGGACGCCGCCGAGCAACACCGGCGTGTGCTGGCCGTATTGACTTTTCTGAGGTCAGTTCAGGACAGTGGCTGACCCGGCCACCAGGCTGGTGCGGACGATTCTGCCGGCCGGCGTGACGTTTCTTCTGCTGGTGGCCGTCACCGCGGTGACCGGCTGGGCCGGGGCGAGCCGTCCGGTCGCCCTGGCGTTGCCGTTCGCGGTGATCGCCGGCGCGACCGTCCTGCTTACCCGGCTGCGTGGAGCCGTCGTCACGATTGCGGAGCGGATCACCCGGCGCCGCGAGGTCACCCCCTACTCGGCGTTGGCGGAGGCGGCTCGTCATCTGCGCTCGCCGTCGCTGCTCGAGGCCCTGCCCGGGTTGGCGCGATCCCTGGCCGACGGCACCGGGGCCCAGCGGTCGACCATCTGGCTGGCCGTCGGCGGCCGGCTGGCCGTCATCGCTTCGTACCCCGAGGGCCTCTCCGTCGAGCCGGAAAGCGCGGCGAGTCTGCCGGCGCTGCTGTCCCGCCCGGGGATCACGCACGCCGTGCCGCTGCTGGACGCGGGCGAGCTGCGGGCTGTGCTGGCGATCGAAAAGCCCGAGTCGCCGGTCACCGCGCAAGATCGAATACTGCTGAACGACCTCGCGCACGGAACCGCGCTGCTGCTGCGGAGAGCCAACCTCAACACCGAACTGACCGAACGCGTACGCCGGGCCGACCGGTTGGTGCGGGAGTTGCACGACTTCCGGCGCCGGCTCGCCCGGGCGCGCGAGGTGGAGCGGCGCCGGCTGCTGACCCAACTGTCCCGCGCCACCTCCGGACGCCTGGATGCCCTGCGTACGCACCTGACCGCGGCACGGTCCACCCTCGGCGGTCACGGCGCCGGGGCCGCGCTGAGGCTGGCCCGCGCGGAGCTGGACGAGTTGATCGATCGATTCCGGGTCATCGCCCGCGGCGTCTATCCCACTGTGCTGCGCGGTCAGGGACCGGCCGCGGCACTGGAGGAATTGGTGGCCGACCTGGACCGGCCGGTCCGGCTCACCGGCGATCTCCACGTGCGGGCGGGGTGGGCGGTCGAGTCGGCCGCGTACCAGGTGACCGCGGCCGCCCTCGAGGTGCTCGCCACACAGCCGGCCGCCGCGGAGATCCGGGTGCGGGTAGCCCACGGTGACGCCCGGGTGCGGATCCTGATCGAGGACCCGTCGCCACCCGTGACCGCGGAACAGCTGCGTGCCGCCCTGGTCGACGACGTCGAAAGGCTGGTGGCGTTGGGCGGCGCCGTCGAGTGTGCCGACGGGAACGGGGGCGAGCTGCGCCTGTTCGCCTGGCTGCCCGACCGGCCGGACACGACGCGGGAGTCGCTGACGTGACTTCGCGTGTTCTTCGTGTCGCGTACAAAAGCATGGGCTTGATCTGTGGGTTGCTGGCGTTCGGCCGGCTCCTGATCGAGATTTTCCTGCTCGCCTCGGGTCACGACCATCCCGGCGCCGGGATCGTGACGAAGCTCGGCTGCGGGCTGCTCACGCTCGGCCTCGGCGCCGCGATCCTGATCTCCGGGCACCGAGATCGCTCGATGCGGCTGTTCGCCCTCGCCCTGCTGGCCGGCGCCGGATCAGACCTCGGCCCGGTGATCACCGGTGACTTCGTGCTCCCGGCGGTTTCCCTGGGCGCCTTCGCCTTCGCGCTGGTGTCCTACCCGCCGACCGGTGGAACCGACAGCCCCGGCCGCGACGAGATCGTGGTGACGGTGGGGGCCATCGCCGCGGTCGGTGCGGTCACCGCAGCGGCTTTCCCGCCGACGCTGAGCCAGGTCGCCCTCTTCGGCGCCGTGTTGCCGGCACTCGCCTTCGTGTTCCTGCGGCACCGGGGGCGGGACGACCTGACGGCGATCGAGCGTGCGCGGATCCGCCTGCTGTTCGGAGTCCTGGTCAGTGCGGCCGTGATCATGGCGGTGCTGCTGCTGGTCTTCGTTCCCTTCCCGGCCGTGCGGAACCCGGTGCCACTGGTCTGGTTCAGCCATCTCGTCCCGGTCACGGTCGCGATCGCCGCGAGCCGGCGTGCGTCACTGCAGGCGGTCCAGCGCCGGATCGGCGCCGTACTGGTCATTGCCCTGGTCACCGCTCTGATCGGCGGCCTGTTCGTGGTCCTGCACACCGTCGTGTCCGCTCCGGTCGCGGCGGTGCCGGTGGCCGTGCTCCTGCGTCCCGTCCATGTCCGCGTCGAGCGTCATCTGAACCGCCTGCTCTACGGGCGCCGGCCGACTCCCTACAACGTGCTGGCGTGCATCGGCGCGATGACGCGGACGAGCCCCCTGGACGCCACCGATCTGGCTCGGGTGGCTGAGGCGGTCGGGCGCGACCTGGGAGCGCACGTGTGCCGGCTGAGTGTGGTGCGACCCGGGCTGCCCGAGCGGACGTACGCCTGGACGCGCCCCGGTGCGAGCGAGGACGAAGACCTGGTCACCCTGCCCATCACTCGCGGCGGTGAGCGGCTCGGCTCGATCACGGTGGACCGCTCGGCCACGATGGGGCCGGATGCCTACCATTCGCGGCTGGTGGCCGACGTCGCCGACAGCCTCAGCATGGTGCTCGAGGCGTACCGTCTCCGGGTCGAGCTGGAACGCCAGATGCGGGCCGTCCGGGCGCACACGGCGGACATCGCCCGCTCGCGCCAGCGGCTGGTGGCCGAGATGGACGCCGAACGGCGCCGCATCGAACGGGACCTGCACGACGGCGCCCAGCACCACCTGGTCTCGCTGCGGCTGGCAATCGGCCTGGCCGAGCACCGGGTCAAAACCGACACCGAGGCGGCCGAGGTTCACCTCGACCGGCTCGCCGCCCACCTCGACGAGGCGGAGACCATCCTGGTGCGTACGGCGTTGGGCGTGAGCTCACCGCGGCTGGTACGGCTCGGGCTGGTCGCGGCGCTGGAGGCCGAACTGGGCCTGAGCGTCACGACAACCGGTATGCCGGCCGGCCGGCGTTTCCCGGCCGCGATCGAGACGGCAGTCTGGTTCTGCTGCCTCGAAGCGGTGAACAACGCCCGCAGGCACGCACCCGGCGCGCCGATCCGGCTCGTCCTCGACTGCGGCGAGGATCGCTTGGAGTTCGGTGTGCACGACGACGGCCCCGGCTGGGACATGGACGCGAACACCGACGGCCTGGGCCGCGGTCTGCGGAACGTGACGGCTCGGGTCACGGCGCTGGGCGGCATGGTCGTGGTGCGTTCGCAACCAGCCGCCGGCACCCGAGTCGACGGCTGGGTGCCGTTGCGGCGGCTCAGCCGGTCCAACTGAGCCGCTGAGCACGATGCCGCAGCTCACGGACGGAGGCGAGGTCCAACTCGATGTCGGCCAAGGCCTCTTGCAACCGCTCGGTCTCCCCGGACGCGCGCCGTGCCGCCTCGGCCGTCGCGGACAGACGGCGGGACTCGGCCGTCACCGCCTCGTTGAGGCCGGCATGCATTTGCTGCTCGACGGCGCGAACCCCGTCGCGAACCCGCTTGCTGACGGCCATCCGGAATGCGTCG
The DNA here is from genome assembly GCF_040638295.1 of Actinoplanes sp. NPDC026619. Lineage (NCBI taxonomy): Bacteria > Bacillati > Actinomycetota > Actinomycetes > Micromonosporales > Micromonosporaceae > Actinoplanes > Actinoplanes sp. NPDC026619. The sequence continues at coordinate 10,098 of NZ_JBEZYA010000044.1, read as the reverse complement.
ACCAGCGATCGCAGCTCACTGGCGCTCTCCGCGTTGCGCCGGCTGCGTTGCCGCTGCCGCTCCCCGGCCACGGCGGCCCCGCCCAGGCCGACCGCGCCGGCCGCGGCCCCGAGCACGGTCGGCCACAGCGACATCCCGATCCCGAGAATCCGGGGGACGAAAAGGGCGACCATGACGCCGCTGTAGGTCGGCATGACAACACCGACCAGCCGCGTGGCCAGGGCCTGGCGTTCGGACAGGGCCCGCGGACCGCGGTGGATGTAGGCCACCAGCTCGGCCGGCGGCTCGAGGTCAAGGCAAACCGGTGGCACCGGCTCGCTCAGCCCGATCGAGGAGGCGACCTGCTCGCCGATCTCGTACGCCGCCAGGTGCAACGCCCGATGCACCGCCTCGGTCTCGGCCACCAGGCGTTTTCGCAGCCAACGATCGAGATCGTCGCCCGTCAGCCCTTTCTCTTCGATCGCTACGGTGCCCTCGTCGAGCAGGGCGCGCAACCAGTTGTTAACGGCGAAATCGATGTCCGAATCGGTCGCCGCCAAGGCATCGCCGAGCACTCGGGGCCACCTGACGGTGCGCTCCTGAAACTGGCGCAGGCGGACCTCGGCGTGCCCTGCCTCGGCGGCGAGCCGGGCCCCACGGCCGGGTTCGACCAGGGCGGCCCGGCGGGAACGAAGATCGACCTCCAACGACTGCAGGGCGCCGACCACCGCTTGGGCGATCGGCCCGGCCGGGCGGGCGGCAGCCACGTCGTCGGCGGCCACGCGCATCCGGCGTACGAGATCGTGCCGGGCGTTGGCCTCGGCTCCCCGCAGCACCAGATCGACAATTTCCCCCAGGTCGTCCCGGACAACCAGGTCCTTCGTCGTGGTCATCGTGACCTCCATCGGGTACCGGTCGGCGGATGGGTAGCCGCCGGCCGAAGCCGGCGGCTACCCGAGTCCGTCGTCAGTGGCAGGCCAGGAACGAGTTGTGGTCAAAACTGATCAAACTGCGACCGCCGTCGTGGCAGTCCTGGATGCCACCCCAGCGGGGGCCGTCGTGGCAGTCCTGGATTCCGCTCCAGCGGGGCCCGTCGTGGCAGTCCTGGAGGCCGCCCCAGGGACCGCCTTCATCCCAGCCGCCGCGGGGGTCGCCGTCGTTGCAACCGTGATTGCCCCAGCCGCCGCCACCGTGGTGCTGCTCGTGGCCGCGTCCCCAGCCGACGAAGCGCTCGCGGCCGGGGTCGGAACAATCGTTGCCGCCCTGATGGGTGCTGTGCCACATGGTCTTGTCACTGTCCTTTATATCGGGGTTCGTACTGACTGGGACGATGTTGCCGGTTGGTCGCCTACGCCAACGACAGAGCAAACCCCCTAAGGCCGGGTGGACAACCCCCCACGCCGAGGTGGGGTCTTCCCTACCTCGAAGGTGGGAGGTGACAGGCCACGTCACACTGGGACGATGACGCCGCTCTATCGGCAACGGATGAAGCAAGCGGTGCGGCGCGCGTGGACGATGCGGCTGGCGCTGCTGGGTGCGATCTTCGTCGCCGCCTGGGTGCTGCTGCACGAACGGATCTCGTGGGCTTTCCTGGCCGCTCTGCTGATCACTGTGGTCTGCCTGTTCCCGTCGATGCTGGTGCCGCTGCCGTGGTCGCGGATGGGTCTGCGAGTTCTGATAGCCACCGATCCGGCTGCCGGTAGGGATGAATACCTGGAGCTGGCGGCCAAATGTGGGGCGGCCGGCGAGCACGCGGAGCAGATCTCACTGTTGCGGGCGTTCGCCGAGAAGGCCGATCCGGAGGCGTATCAGCTGCTGCTCACGGTTCTGGCAGAGCGCGGGACGCCGGCCGACGTGGCGGATCTGCGCACCAAGAATCTTCGGGGTCTGAACGAGGACAGTCCGCTGTTCATGCCGTGGCCGGGCGTGGACGGTCCCGGTCTGCTCGCCCACGCCGAGGACGCTCGGCGGACCGGTGACCCGTGGGTCCTTCGCAGCCTGGCTCTTCTGCTGGACGCGGCCGGGACGCCCGACCCGCAGGTTTGGCGTCGGCTGGTCGATGCTCAGGTGGCCAGGTTCCATCTGCCCCTGGCCCGGCATCTGGCCGCCGGCGGCCGGCTCGACGAGGCGGTCGAGCTGATGCGGGTGGGCCCGGACGGCAGCCGCCCGAGCTTCGGTGAGGTCGCCGAGTTCTTGCGCGAGCGCGAGCTGGACAGGCAGCTGGAGGATGAGGCGCGGCGGGTGTGGGACGAGCTTCGGGTCCAGGAGGCGCTGACCGAGCTCCGGCGGCTGTTGGCCGAGCAGGGCCGCCTGGACGAGCTCGCTGCCCTGCCGCAGCCATCGCCGCCGGTGTCATCCGGGACCGCGCCGCCGGGCCGGTGGCCGGGGTTCAGCGCGAACACCTTACCGACCTCCGGCTATCAGGGGCCCGGCGTCATGTAAATGGGGCTGCCTAAGGGAGTTCCTAACTACCTCCGCTTCTGACAAGGTGTGCTCACCCCATCTGGGCTGCGTACGCAAACCATTCCTCATCTATTGAAATAGGAAGCAATATGAGCAACCCTGGACCCTTCCCGGGGCCGCCCGGCGACGATTCGTCTCCCTACGGTGCTCCGCCCCCGGGATCCTATGGACCCCCGCCGGTGGTCCGGCCCGGCGAACTGCTGGACCGGTTCGTGGCGCGGTTGATCGACGGCGTCATCGTCGGCGTCGTGGGCGTGATCATCAACTTCGTGCTCGGGGCCATCTCGAACTCCTGGATCCTCACCGGGTTCTTCTCCGCGGTGCTGACCGCGGCGCTGTACCTCGGCTACTTCGCCTACTTCGAGTCCACCCGTGGCCAGACGATCGGCAAGCAGGTGATGAAGCTCAAGACGGTCGGCCCCGACCACGTCAGCAACCCGACGCTGGAGCAGGCCGTCCGCCGGAACATCTACATGGGGTTCAGCATCGCCGGTGTCATTCCGATCTTCGGGACCCTGATCGGTGGGCTGGCCACGCTGGTGTCGGTGATCATGATCGCCGTCAACATCAACAGCGACCCGCAGCGTCAGCACCTCTTCGACAGGTTCGCCGGCGGCACCCAGGTGCTCAAGATCGGTTGACAGTTGTGGAGCGGCGGAAAACCGCCGCTCCACCACCGCTCAAGGGGTGGGCAGGTCCGTTCGGGTCACGATCAGCTCGGTGCCCACCTCGGGCGGTTTGCCGGCGTCCGGGTGGACGAGTTCGGCTCGGACCTCGTGGGCCGTCAATTCTCCGGTCAGGATCTCGGCGGTGAAGTGGCAGGCCACCCGCTGGCCGGAGTCGTCGAAGACCCGCAGCTCCGGCCGCTCGGCCGTGCAGCGGGGCTGCGACCACGGGCAGCGGGTGCGGAAACGGCAGCCGCTGGGCGGGTTCGCCGGGGACGGCAGGTCGCCGGCCAGCAGGATTCGCTCGCGGCGGTCCTCCACCCGCGGGTCGGGGATGGGCACGGCGGAGAGCAGAGCCCGGGTGTACGGGTGCAGGGGCCGCCGGTACAACCGATCGCCCGGTGCCTCCTCGACCAGCGAACCGAGGTACATCACCCCGATGGTGTCGGAGATGTGCCGGACCACGGCGAGGTCGTGCGCGATGACCAGGTAGGTCAGGCCCAGCGACTCCTGGAGGTCACCGAGCAGATTGATCACCTGCGCCTGGATGGACACGTCCAGGGCCGACACCGGTTCGTCGGCCACGATCAGTTCGGGACCGAGCACTAGGGCGCGGGCGATGCCGATGCGCTGCCGCTGACCACCGGAGAACTCGTGCGGGTATTTGCTCAGTGCTGACGTGGGCAGCCCCACCGAGTCCAGGGTCGACCTCAGCCGCGCCCGCACGCCGGCCCTGTCGCGGTGCAGGCCGTGTGCCTTCAGGCCCTCGACCAGCAGGGACTCCACCGATTGTCGCGGGTCCAGGCTGGACATCGGGTCCTGGAACACCATCTGCATCCGGCGGCGCAGCAGCCGCAACTGTTCGCCCTTGAGCGACCGGACGTCCACGCCGTCGAACGTGATCTCGCCGCTGGTCGGCTCGACCAGGCGCAACAGGCCACGGCCCAGCGTCGACTTGCCGCAGCCGGACTCGCCGACCAGGCCGTAGGTCTCGCCCCGGCGAATCTCCAGCGAGACACCGTCGACGGCGTAGACGTAGCCGATCGTACGGTCGAAAAGAAGTCCGCTCTTGATCGGGAAATGGACCTGGAGGTCGTCGATCCTGACGAGCGTCTCGCTCACGCCGGCACCTCCTGGGGGACGGGGTTCGTGCACCGCAGCGCGCCACCGCGCGAATCCGGCTCGAGAGGCACCGTGTCGCCGATGCAGTCGTCGATCACCCGGTCGCAGCGCGGCGCGAAGGCGCAGCCCGCCGACCAGGGGATGTTGTCGGAGACCGAACCCCGGATCTGATGCAGGCGCCCGCCACGATCAACATCAAGGCGAGGAACGGACTGCAAGAGACCTTCGGTGTACGGGTGCCGCGGCTCGCCGAACAGGTGGTGGCGCCCGGCCCGCTCGACCACCTTGCCGGCGTACAACACGTTGACCGTGTCGCAGAGCCCGGCCACCACCCCCAGGTCGTGGGTGATCATCACCAGCGCCGTGCCGGAATCGTCGACCAGCTCCTTGAGCAGCGTGAGAATCTGCGCCTGGATGGTCACGTCCAGCGCCGTCGTCGGCTCGTCGGCGATCAGCAGCCGCGGCTTGCAGGCCAGGGCGATCGCGATCAGCGCCCGCTGCCGCATGCCGCCGGAGAGCTGGTGCGGGAACTCCTTGAGCCGCCGCGCCGGATCCGGGATGCCGACCGCGTCGAGCAGCCCGCGAGCCTCGCGCAGCGCCGCCTGCCGGCTGCGGCCCCGGTGCCGCTCGAGCACCTCGGCGACCTGGACACCGAGCGGGATCACCGGGTTCAGCGACGACAGCGGATCCTGGAAGATCATGCCGATGTCGCGGCCGCGGCGGTCCCGCAGATCCGACGGGCGCAGCGTCAGCAGATCGGTGTCCTCGAAACGGACCTCCCCGGTGACGCGATTGCCGCGGCGGGGGAGCAGACCCATGATCGCCAGGCTGGTCACCGACTTGCCGCAGCCGGATTCGCCGACCAGGCCCACCGTCTGGCCGGGTTCCACCGTGAAGCTGACACCGTCCACCGCGCGGACCGGCTCGGCGCCCTTGCGCTGGAACACGACCGACAGATCACGTACGTCGAGCAGAGGCATGACTTTCACCGCCGGTTCTTCGGGTCGAGTGCTTCGCGGATGCTTTCGCCCAGCAGGGTGAAGCCGAGGGCGACGAGGATGATCGCCAGTGCCGGGAAGTAGGCCAGCTCCGGGCGGACCTCGAAGTACCGCACGCCGTCCACGCCCAGCATCAGGCCCCACTCGGCCCGGTTGATGTCGGGGTCGCCGAGGCCCAGGAACGACAGCGCGGCCGCGTCCAGGATCGCCACCGCGAAGGTGAGCGTGGCCTGCACGATGACCGCGGTGAGCGAGTTCGGCAGCATGTGCCGCAGCACGATGTTGCGCTGTTTGACGCCCAGCGCGCGGGCAGCCAGCACATGATCACTTCCGCGTTGCGCCAGCATCGACCCGCGCAGCAACCGCGCGAAGATCGGCACGTTCACCACCGCGACCGCGATGATCACCGTCCATTGGGTCGACCGGCTGGCCAGCGCCACCAGGGTGATGGCCAGCAACAGGCTGGGCAGCGCCAGCATGACGTCGGTGAACCGCATGATCAGCACGTCGACCCAGCCGCCGATGGCGCCGGCGACCGCCCCGAGCAGGACTCCCAGCAGCAGCCCGATGAGGGTGGCGAGAACGCCGACGAACAGCGTCTGCCGGGCGCCGAAGATCATCCGGGAGGCGAAGTCACGGCCCAGTGGGTCACTGCCCAGGGGATGCCCGGCGGTGGCGCCCGGGATGGTGTCGACGGTCAGATCCTTGATCAGCTCGGGAAATCGCTGCACCGGGTCGTGCGGCGCCACCAGCGGCGCGAAGATCGCGATGATGAGGAACAGCACGATGATGATGGCGCCGACGATTGCCGTGGGGTTGCGCAGCAACCGGCGCCCGGCGTCGCGCAGGAGGCTGACCCCGCCCGTGTCGGACGTGCGAGCGATCAGCTCCTCGATCCGCCGGCGTTTGTGGTCGGCGAGCGCCTCAATTCCGCTCACTGCACACGCACCCTCGGGTCGATGATCGCGTACGACAGGTCGACCACCAGGTTGACCACGATGAAGACGACGGCGGCGAGCAGGATCAGCGCCTGCAGGACCGGGTAGTCGCGGCCGCCGCTGATCGAGTCGGTGATCAGCGTGCCCAGGCCGCCCCAGTTGTAGACCTTCTCGGTCAGCACCGCGCCGGCCAGCAGCGCGCCGGTCTGCAGGCCGATGGTGGTGACGACCGGGAGCAGGGCATTGCGTAACACGTGCCGCTTGCGGATGGTGGCGTCGCGCAGGCCCTTGGCGTCGGCGGTGCGGACGTAGTCCTCGTCCAGGACGTCCAGCACGCTCGCCCGGGTGATCCGGATGATGATGGCCAGGGGGATCGTCGCCAGGGTGAACGCGGGCAGGACCAGGTGCCAGAGCGCGTCGGCGGAGGCGTCGAACTCCCGGGTCAGCAGCCCGTCGAGCACGAAGAAGCCGGTCACGTCGGTGTTGCCCAGGCCGGTGCTGATCCGGCCGGACGGCGGGAACACGTGAATGCCCTGGGTCAGCCAGTCTTTCAGGAGGTAGCCCAGGAAGAAGATCGGGATCGAGATGCCGACCAGGGTCACGATGATGGTCGCGTTGTCGAGCAGCCGCCCGCGGTGCCGGGCCGCGAGGTAGCCCAGCGGGATGCCCAGCCCGATCGCAATGATGATCGCCGCGACGGCGAGCTCGGCGGTGGCCGGGAAGGCGCGGCCGATCACCGCCGTCACCGGTTCGCCGGTGCGGATGGAGTTGCCGAAGTTGCCGGTCACCACGTTCTTGAGGAAGCGGCCGTACTGCACCCAGATCGGCTGGTCGTAGCCGAGGGCCCGGGTCAGCAACTCGCGGGTCTGCGGGGTGGCGCGTTCGCCCAGCAGGGCATCGACCGGTCCGCCGGGCAGGCTGCGCAACCAGAAGAAGACCAGGGTCATCAGGGCGATCACGGTGGCGGCCAGCTGGATCAGCCGCCGCAAGATCACTCGCACCATTTGGCGGTCCTTCGTTCAGCCGGACGGCCCGGACCTCTCGGTCCGGGCCGTCTTCGGACCTATTTGGTGAGCGAGACCGTGTTGAACTGCTCGGCCGTCAACGGGCTCGGCACCAGGCCGGCGACGTTCTTCGTGGTGACCACGGCCGGCGGGGCGTGCCAGATCGGCACGGCCGGCAGCCACTTGCTGGCCAGGTCACGGTTGACCTGCTCGAACGCGGCCTTCTTGGCGCCCTGGTCGACGGTCGCGTCGGCCTTGCCGATGGCGTCGAACATCTCGGTCATCGCCTGGTCGCCGAACTCGACCTTGCCCCGGCCGAAGAACGTGCCGACGAAGTTGCCCGGGTCGTTGTAATCGCCGGTCCAGCCGAGAATGTGCAGGTCCTGCTTGCCGAATTGCTGCACGTCGTCCTTGAAGCCGCCGTTCCACGGCCGCGGGACGCCGTTGACCTTGATGCCGGCCGCCTGCAGGTCGTTCGCCAGCACCGTGAAGATCTCCTGCGGGTTCGGCATGTACGGCCGGGACACCTCGGTCGGGTAGTAGAAGTTGAGCGTCAGACCGGTCGCGCCGGCGTCGGCCAGCAGCTGCTTGGCCTTGGCCACGTCGTACGCGTATTTCTGCACGTCGGTGGCGTAGCCGAGCACGGTGTTCGGCAGGAACTCGTCGGCCACCGCGGATCCACCCGGGCCCTTGGTCTGCACGAGCTGGGCGCGGTTGAGCGCGTACGCAATCGCCTGTCGGACCCTCAGGTCTTTGAGCTTGGGGTTGTTCTTCTGGTTGATGCCCAGGTAAAGGATGTTGAAGGCGGGCCGGTCGAGCACCTGGTAGCCCTCGGCGGCCAGCGCCTTGCGGTCGGCCGGCGCCGGGAAGTCGATCGCCTGCACCGTGCCGGCGCGCAGCTCCTGCTTCCGGGTGTTCTCATCCTTGATGACCTTGATGATCATCTTGTCGACCTTGGCCTTGTCGCCCCAGTAGTCGGGGTTCCGGTTCAGGGTGATCTCGCCGGTGGCCTTGTTCCAGCCACCGAAGGTGAACGCGCCGGTGCCGGTCGGGTGCTCGTTCGCGAACGCGCTGTAGGAGAACGAGTCGCCGTTCTGCGTCACCGTGTCGGCGGCGAACTGCTTCATCGCGGCCGGGCCGGCGATGGAGAACGCGGTGAGCGCGAACGCGCCCGGGAAGGCGCCCTTGTATTTCTTCAGCGTCAGGACCGCGGTCGCGGCGTCCGAGGCCGTGCAGTTGTCATAGAGGGCGTCCGGGCTGCCGGCGAACCCACCGAAGATGTCGGTGTAGTAGATCATCTGGGATTGGGCGGCCTCGCCCTTCATGTTGAACCAGCGGTCGAAGTTCGCGCAGACCGCCGCGGCGTCCAGCGCGGTGCCGTCATGGAACTTGACGCCCTGGCGCAGCTTGAACGTCCAGACCTTGCCGGTCGGGTCGTTCGACCAGCTCTCGGCCAGGCCGCCGGTCAGCTCGGCGGTGCCCGGCTTGTGGGTGACGAGAGTGTCGTACAGCTGCCGGATCGGCCGGAACGACTCGCCGTCGTCGTTGAAGATCGGATCGAAGTTCTTCGGGTCGCCGGCGCCCGCGAAGATGAAGGTGCCGCCGGTGGACTTGTCGTCGGTGCCGCTGTCGCGGTCGCTCTTGGCGCAGCCGGCCATGCCGATCGACAGCGCTGCGATGACACCGGCGGCGATGACCGCCCGGCGCCTGATTGCCTGCATTTCTGGTGCACGCATCGTGTTCACTCCGTCTTTTGGGTACGGACAAACCGCAAGCGCGACACTATCCACATTCGACTATGGGTTCCGGACTTCGGTATCGGATCGTGTCATTTCCGTTGCCCCGCAAGTGGACCAGGACAGTGCATAGTGGGCCGCTGTGTGGTGGAAAATGACAATGCGCCTACGTGGCCGGTGGACCCGGGTCGCCGTATTGATCGCGCTGACCGGAGGCACGATCGCGGTGTCGGCGGCACCCGCGACGGCCGCCCCGCAGACCGTGCGCATCCTGAGCGTCTCGGCGGAGAACGTGAAGCCCGGCGAGACGGTGCGCGTGCGGTTCAGCGTCACGAACACCGGGAGCGGGTCCGAGACGGCCGTCGTGGTGGTCGGCGGCGGCCTGCGGTGCACCACCGGATGCCGGGCGGAACCGAACCTCGGGGCCGGCCGGAGCCAGACCCTCGAAGCTACGGTCGTCGCCCCCGCGGCGAGCCCGGGTGAGACCATCGGCCTCAACATCTCGGTCGGCGTACGGCTCGGCGGGCAGAACACCTTCGCTTACCAGATGGTCTACGTCCACGGCGCGGGCACGTCGTCGGGCGAGGACGAGCCGGCGGCCGGGGTGAGCCGGGTTTCCGGCCGGGTCCGCGACACCGGCGGCAAGGCGATCGGCGGCGTGCGCCTGACCATCCGGGACAGCGCCGGGCACCAGTACCGGGCGACCAGCGACCGCAGCGGCCAGTTCTCGATCACGTCGAGCGCCGGCAAGCCGATCGCCGCCGGCTCCATCACGGTCGACGCGACCGTGGACGGCTACCGCACCGCGCGCGCGACTGTACGCGGCATCGCCGGTGACGCCGCGTCCGTGCGGCTGACCCTGTCCGCGGTGGCCGCGCCGACCACGGCACCGACGTCGCCCGCCGCGGTGGCGAGCCCTCTCGCCGCGGACGGCACCCCCGAGGCGGCGCCACCCACCCTCAGGGCCGTCAGCGACGACAGCAGCAGCTCGTGGCCTTACCTCGCCCTGGGCGGCCTGCTGGTCGCCGCGGGCGTGGGAGCACTCGCCCTGGTAGTGATGCGCCGGAGGGTTAGGGGATAGCCGTACGCCGGTTTTGGCCTAGAGCGCATCTGACGGATCATGGTCGGCTCCGGTCGGGTTTCGCGCGTAGCCAGATCATGATTGAGGCGATGGTTACCGTTGCTTCGTAACG
>NZ_JBEZYA010000043.1:0-67550 GCF_040638295.1 Actinoplanes sp. NPDC026619 | reverse complement strand
AACCCCCGGTGGGTAATACACCACCAGCGTCCGAACCCACCCACCACCAGCGAAAACACAACCAAGATCAAACTAGCCGCGAAACTCCCGCTAGGCAACAGCGACGAGGTGAAGGGCCCCTGGGACGGCCGGGCCGCCGCCTCTGACCTGCAGGCCGGTCTGCGCGAGCTCGGCGTCACCCGCAACGTAGTCCTCGTGTCCCACTCGCAGGCGGGGGAGGTTGCCACCTACTTCGCCCGCGCCAACCCGGGCGTGCTGTCCGGGGAGGTGCTCGTCGACGCCAACGTGCCGCAGTTCTTCACAGACAGGGAAATCCAGCGCCTCGTCGCGGTCACGACGCCGCAAATTGACGCGCTCAAGAAGCAGCCTTCGACGAAGGCGAACCGGCAGCTCATAGCCACGTCCGAGAACTTCGGTCCCACCCATCGGGCGTACCACAAGGTCTCCTGGCCAGACAGCGTCCCGGTCACCTACATCGCGTCGGAGAAGACGCCGTTCGACGGATCCCCGCAGGACGCCCAGCGCTGGCGCGACGCGGCAGCCGCGTTCGTCACGGCCGGGCCCGGACGCACACTGATCACCGCCAGGGAAAGTTCACACGAGGTCCCGCAGGACAAGCCCCAGCTCGTCGTCGACGAGATCGAAAAGATGGTCGCCGCTCGCAGATGAAGCGTCCCAACTCCGATATCAGCCGGGCTCCGGATCAGGGATATCCGCAGATCTGCCGACGTGAATTCGGCAGCGCCAATAGCCCGATTCGAAACTGTACAATCGCTTAGCAGGCATGATGGAGCGTCCTCATCTCAAGCATGTGCGGATATGATGATCGGGTGGCCGCTCGCATCACCGAACTGGTCCTGGACGCACATGATCCTGAGCTGCTGGCGCGGTTCTGGTGCACGTATTGGGCTATGTCGAACTGCACCGTAACGGCGAGGATATAGAGATCGGTCCGCCCGGGGTTGGTTTCGGCGGCCCGCAGCCCACGATCGTCTTCAACCGCACTGACGAGCCCAAGGCCGGCAAGTTGCGTCTGCACATCGATGTCAACGCCACGGATCGGGACCAGCCGGAGGAACTGGAGCGGTTGCTGGCGGCTGGTGCCCGGGTAGCCGACGTTGGGCAGACCGGCATGGAGCCATGGCATGTGCTCGCTGACCCTGAAGGCAACGAGTTCTGCCTCCTGAGGCGTCGAGTACCTGAGATGTAGTCGATCGCGGACCTCCGCTCTTCGGCGAATCCGGACGCCACGGGACGTCAAAATCACCCTGTGTAGCCATGAGTTCGGGTGTCGGCGCTCGGTCGAACCTGGCTCGCTGCTGAGCTTGCGAACACCCATGCCGTCGATGCACTCGATGGCATTCGCGGCTCTGCGCTGCGACTCGGCCGTCGAGACGCCGTCGCGCTGGAAGTCCGTGGCACCGAGGCGGCCATCACGATCCGCTGGCTCGGGCCGGTCACGGTGCCCTCGCCGCATGCCGCCTTCGCCAACGCCGACATCGCCAGCCGACCGGAGTCAGCCACCACAGCGGCGAGAGCCGACGGGACCACCGCGGCCCACTTCTGCTACCCGCCGCCGAGCAGGATCATGAGGACATGGCGAGACCATCACAAGGGCGATCTACACCTCACCTCGCCCTGGCCACGGGCTCGAGCCGCCGCCACACAGCCCGAGAGAGGCCCGGTGGCGAGAGCGCCGAGCGCCAACCACCACGACACCGGCCAGACCCTCCACCCGTGGCCTACGTCCGGCAATCCGGCAAGATCACAGTACGAGCGTTCGTGTCACCGATGTGTCGCGATCATCCAGTGTGGACATCCAACAAGCGCGAGACTCAAGGTTACAGCCGCATGCCGACGGCGGGCAGATCATGGAGAGAAATACCAGGTCAATGCCACCCTTGGGAAGCGTCACGCTTACACGGAGACCGACGCCCCACCTGTCCGCAGGCCAGCAGCAAGGACCCGATCAACGACAATTCCGCAAACCGTACGCGCGTTCGGGCAAAAATGCGTGTCATGATGATCCGAAAGCATTACGGCGGGAAATGAAAAAGGCCAGCTGAGCTGGCCTTTCACAACGTCGGGCTGACAGGATTTGAACCTGCGACCCCTTGACCCCCAGGACATGAAAGGGCCCCGCTATTCAATGTCGCCCCGTGTCGACCTATATTCTCACGTCCAATTTACCTCTCGATACTAGCACCGTTGTGTGCCGATCGGTGTTGCGTCATCCTTCCGCGTCCGCGCAGTTTTGATCTCCGTTGTTAGTCGTTTGTTAGCGCTGTCGAGTCAAGTGTCGCCAGTCCACGACTGGTTGGCGACTCACGCCTTCGGGGGGCGATCCAGCAGCAGAAGCTCGCGTTGAACGGACAGGTCGCAGACCGCTTCACCGCAGTCATCGATCGGCTCGGCCAGGAAAGGCGACGACAAACTCTCCATCCGCCTCGGCAGTGTCTACGCCCCCGAGCGCTTGATGCGGGACTCTCCCCCGATCAGCCTGTCGCCGTCGAGGTACTCAGCGCGTTCAACCGAACCCACGCTCCCAGCTCAGCCGACAAGCCTTGGCCCTACACCATCCTCACCCGCGACGTTCGCGCGCCATCACGGTGCTCGGCCGCCGCCAAGACCCACAGCCCAACACCAAGATCGATTTAGTTGGCCAGAAGCGACACTGACAAACTGAGTCGCTCACACACGAGCAACGACACGACACCGTTGCGGATTTTCACAATTTTCTTCTGAGCTGGATCTCAGTTTGGCAAGCCCGTACGGCGATAATCTGCCCAGGCGCCTGTTTGCGCTGTTCGCGGGTGGTTTGCTTGCCGGAGTGACACTAGTGACCTGAGCCGTGCTCGCCTGCACCTTCTCAAAGCCAGCATCATCCTCGCCGGGCTTGCCCACGGTTTCACCGATGAGCAGCGGCGCCAGCTCAAAGGCGCTCACAAGGTGCGGTGCAACGCGGTGGGCATGAACATTTCGACCACCTAAGAGCAGCACCCCGCGACGTCAGCGCCGATGTCACCGCGGACATGACCGTTGAACAACTCGCCGACGCCTGGATCGACGAGATCCTCATCGACGACCGGGTCAAGCGACAAACCGTCAACCACTACACCGACAACCTGCACTACTTGATCCTGCCCGCCATCGGAGACATGACCATCCACGACGCCACCGTCGGTGCGCTCGACCGCTACCTCAAGACCCCGCCAGGACCCATCCTTCTGGGGCGCAGCGCTGTAAGGGCACCCTGCTGCAGATGTTCAGCCTGGCCGCCCGCCACGGTGCCCTGCCTGCCAATCCCGTCCGCGACGTCGGCCGACTGCCGGGACCACGCAAGATAGTCCAGGCCATGACGTTCGACGAGATTGAACGGGTCCGTCACGCCCTGCACCTGTGGCGCACCACCAAGCCGTCGGGCCCCGGAAGAGCGTGCCTTCACCGACCTGTTCGATCTGCTCCTGGCCACCGGTTGCCGCATCGGCGAAGCGTGCGCGCTGCGCTGGCAGGACGTGGATCTGGACGCCAGCACCCTCACCGTCGCCGGCACCATGGTCTTCCTTAAGGTACCGGCTGGGAGCGTCAGGACTTTCCCAAGAGCGTCGCCGGGCAACGCACAGTCCATCTACCACCGTTCGCGCTCGCCATGCTCTATCGTCGCCAGACCGAGGAACCTCATCGCCGGGATGATCCGCTCTTCGCCAGCCTCATTGGCATGTTCGTACAGCGGGACAATATGCGCCGGTCGCTCCGCTGCGCCCTGCGACGGCAAGCCGACCTGAAATGGGTGAGTCCCCCACGCGTTCCGCAAGACCGTCGCTACCATGCTGAGCGGCCAGGGCTGGTCACCGAAGCCGCCGCCCAGCTCGGGCACGTCGACGAGAGCATCACCAAGAAGTTCTACATCCAGAAACCCTCGACCGCTCCGGACGTCAGCCACGCCCTGGAATTCTGAACGGCGGAAGCGAGACCCGAATGGGCACCCGCCGCGGGCACGCTGTCATCGCCCGTCCCCAGGAACCAGCCCGTGGCTATCCCCCGGCGGGCAACCCCGGGCCGGGCCCATCAGCGCCTTCCAACTCGTCAACAAACTATGCGACCTCGGCGTCAGCCTCAGCCGTCCCGCGCGACCGCTCTGTGCCGCCGATCATTGATGTGATCGCGCCGGTGACGTCGGCGCGGGTAGGTCAGGGGGCCGATGGCCGTGAGCTCGCGGATCTGCCAGTCGCCGCACCTGACCGTCGAGGGAGCCAACGGGAAGGCCAGGAAGGCCAGCGCGCCGCCGCGGCGAACCAGTTCGGCTGAGGGCCGCGGGCCCCTTTCATCCCGCCTATGCAGATGATTCGCCCTGATCATTTTTTGGCCATCACGGACGCCAGTCGCCCATTACCGACCATAAGTAACGGCCGGTTGTACCGATGATGAAAGCCATCAAAAGCGACAGGGAGTCGATCAGGCACGGGCAGAGGATGATCGACTATCCCTTATGGAATAAGAAGCAGCCGGAGGGCATCCCGGGTCACCCAATCAGGTGGTAGGACACAACTCACACCCGACTTACGCGTCCTTAATCAGGATCGAAACGCGCTTTTTACATTCTGAAGATGTGCGTTAAGACCGTTTTACGATGTCCCATTTACCCTATCTGACGGCATATATACTAAACAAAACGTAGACGTTGGACGAGTTTCCGCGGCGAAAGGGGGAGGCATCCCCGGATTGCTGCGGTCGGCTGGCGCGAACAGCCCTCATTGCTTGGCCGAACAGGCGAGATGGTGCCTGTGAATCCGCTGAAACTATTGCCGACGTTCTGATCGGTCGGCAGACGGCGAGGGCGAGGAAATATGGCGGGGGCAATTTATCGCGGCAGATCGGCGGTACCCCGACGAGAGCTGGAACTCCTTATTCCGGCGTTCAACGAGGAGCGGCGGCTCAGCGACACCCTGACCGCACTGGCCCGGCACCTGCTTCGCAGCGGCATCAACGGCACCATCCGGGTCATCGACAACGGCAGCAGCGATCGCACCGCCGAGGTGGTGGACCGCGCTGCCGCTGCGGGTCTGCCGGTGACGATCACCGGGTGCTCCCGGCGCGGCAAGGGCGCGGCGGTCACCCGCGGCATGCTAACCAGCACCGCCCGCTGGGTCGGCTTCTGCGACGCAGACCTTGCCACGCCGGCCGAGGCGATCGACGATGCTCTTGACCAGCTGCGGGCCGGCCAGCAGGTCGTGATCGGCTCACGGCGGTGCGAAGGCGCCCAGCTCGAACTCCGGCAGCCACTCGTGCGCCGCGTCGGTGGCACCGGCTTTCGCATGCTGACCCGGCGGTACTCCGGGCCGGTGGCCGACACCCAATGCGGCTTCAAGTTCTTCGAGGCCACCGCCGCCCGAGCCGTATTCGCCGACATCCGGCTGGCCGGGTTCGCGTTCGACCTGGAGGTGGTGGCCCGGGCCCGCTCGCTCGGCCTCTCCATGGTCGAAATTCCGGTGGCCTGGCGGGACCAGGAAGGCTCGACGTTCCGGCCGCTGGCCGACGGGCGACGAGTGGCGCGCGAGCTCTGGCGATTGCACCGGGATATCCCGGTGCCGACGCGCCGGGAGCTGGCAAGCGCCCGATGAGTGGCCTTTCCCCCAGTAATCACCCCTGGCGTGGCCGCCACGTCGTCATCTGCAACTGGCGCGACGGCGGGCACCCTGCGGCCGGCGGCGCCGAACTCTATTGCGAGCGAGTGGCCGCCGAGCTGCACCGCGAGGGCGCCCGGGTCACCTACGTTACTGCCCGCGCCAAGGGGCAAAGCCGCCGGTCAACGACGCCCTACGGCACCGTCGTCCGGGGCGGCGGCACGTACACCGTCTATCTTTACGTGCTGCTGTGGCTGTTCCTGCACCGCCGGACGATCGACGGCGTGATCGACTCGCAGAACGGCATCCCGTTCTTCACGCCGCTCGCGCTCCACCGGCGTACGCCGATCGCGCTGCTAATCCACCACGTCCACCAGGATCAGTTCCTGGTGCACTTCCCCGGCCCGGCCGCCCGGGTCGGCCAGTTCCTGGAGAACCAGGCCAGCACGTGGGTATATGGTCCGCGCGCTCTGGCTGCTGTCTCGCCCTCCTCACGCGCCGAGATCCGCCGGCGGCTTTCCCTGAAGGGGCCGATCCACCTCGCCCCCTGCGGCCAGGACATGCCGCCGCCACGGATCCGCCGGCCGAACGGGGTGCCGCGGATCGTTTGCGTGGGCCGGCTGGTCACCCAGAAACGATTCGACGTGCTGCTCCGGGCGCTTCCGGCCGGTGTCGAGCTGCACCTGGCCGGCGACGGCGAAGCCCGGCCCGGGCTGGAGAGCCTGGCCGCCGAGCTGGGCCTGGACCACCGGGTGATCTTCCACGGCCGGGTGGACGACACGACCCGCGACGCCCTGGTCGACTCGGCCTGGCTGACCGCCAGTGCCTCCATGGGCGAGGGTTGGGGCCTGTCCGTCATGGAATCGGCGGCGGCGGGGGTCCCTGCCGTCGCGTTCTCCGTGCCGGGGCTGCGCGATACGATCCGGCCGGGTGAGACAGGCTGGCTGGTCGACGCCGGAGCCGACGGGGACCTGGCCGTCAGGTTGTCCGAAGTCCTCGTCACTGCCCTGCGTACGCTGGCTGACCCTGCGGTCGCCGCCGAGTACTCTCGCCGATGCGTTGCGTGGGCGAGTCGATTCACCTGGTCAGCGACAGCCGCGCACCTGACCGCTGTGCTAACCGCTGAGGAGCAACGTATGCTGCTCGCGCCGGCCGAACGGCGGCCTGGTTCGGACAGCGCGACTCTGGTCACCCTTCCAGCGGCCGAGCTCGGCCGGGCGGACTTGACCAGGCTGCGAGTCACCGACCTCCTCGACGTCGAGAACGGCCACGCCGCGTTGCTTCTCACCGGCGCGGACGAGCAGGATGGCCAGAAGGTCCTGGAGCGGCTGGGAATCGCGGGGCCGGACACCCGTGTGCGGCTGGCCCGGCATCGCGATCTGCTCGGCTGGCAGGCCCACCCACCCACTCGGGCGGGTGGCCCGGACCGGTCGATCGGTCTCGCAACCGTGCCGGCGATCCCGGGACAGGGTCGCCGGATCGCGCGGCTCGCGGTACTCCCCCTCGCGATGTTCCTGATCGCCCTGGCCGTGCGGCTCGTCGCCATCGGGCAGGCCTACGACATCTTTGTCGACGAGGTCTCGTACGTGGGAGTCGCCCGGAACCTGGCGACAGGCGGTGGTCTCACCCTGAACGGCGGACCGTTCAACTTGCATCCGCCCGGCTTCTTCCTCGTGCTGGCGGGCGTCTTCCGGGTGGTCGGGATGGACACCGGCGTTGATGCCCTGGTGCTGACGGCACGTCCGGTGGCGGCGGTGGCCGGCTCGATCGGGTGCGCCGCCACGACGCTGCTGCTGGTCCGGATCGTCCGGATGCCGATCGCGGTCGGCGCCGGCCTGCTCCTCGCGCTTGATCCGTTCGTGCTGCGCTTCGACAGCCGGGTGATGCTAGAGGCGCCAGCGATGGCCTGGGCGTCACTCGGCATGGTGGTTCTCACCGTCCGGCCGCGACGCACCCGAACCGGCGTGGCCTGGGGAATCCTGGCCGGGCTGTTCTGCGGTGCATCGATCCTGACCAAGGAGTGGTACGTCTTCGTCACCGCGGTCCCGTTGGTCCTCCTGCTCTTCACGACCGACCGGGTACAGCGCCGGATGCGTCTGAGCGCCCTGATGACGATTGTGGCGGCGTACGCCGGATATGTCCTCTCGATGGTGGCGCTGGGTTCGTTCTCCCCATGGTGGGCAGAGAAGGCCAGCGGCCTCGCCCGGGTCGCCGGCGCCGTCCAAGCGACCGGCTTCAACCAGCCCGGTACCGAGTCGCTGTCGTCACGCCTGATCGCCAACCTCACCAGCTTCGGCGCGTCGTACGCCCTGATCGCTGTCGGTGGCCTGGCCACTGCTGCGCTGGTCGTGGCGCGACGCCGCCAACCGTGGCAGTTCCTGCCGGCCGGCGGAGGCGGCTCCGTGGTGCTCGCACTGGGCGTCGGCGCGTTCGCCTTCATCGCGTACGCGGTGGGCTTCGGCACGCTGGAGGAACAAATGTTCTACCCGGTGATGGTGACCAGCATCGTGATCACTGCGGCCGGCCTGGAGGTGGCCATACGCTCGTCGGTGGGCCGCAGAGTGGCGTTGCGCCGCAAGATCCTGACCGGATTCGCCGGGATCGCCGCGTTCGTGGTCTTCGCTGGGGATGCCGGAATCTGGGCCACGGTCCGCACCTACCCTGACAATACCTACCAAGAGTTGCTGGCCTGGGCGCCCACCGGAATCCCGGACGGCAGCACCGTCTCGGCCACCGAGGACGTCGCCCAATTCGTGCTGACGGGGGTGCGGCTCGGCCAGTGGGCCGACCTGCCCTCACTGAAGGCCAACAAGGTGGACTTCGTGATCGTCGCGACCGAGTTGGCCGACCGCGGCTACGGACATGCCCGGGTCACCTTCGTCGCCGCCCTCGACGATGCCGCCCCGGTCGTCTTCACCGCGCACGGCCGCACGATGGGTGACCTGCGGGTCTATGACGTCCGCCGACTGTTCGACGCCAAGGCCCCCCGATGATCGGCCGGCATCGTCCATTCGCGTCCGGCGGCGCCGGTCTGCTCCTGATCGCCACCGCACTGACAGGTGCGGCCAACTACGGCCTGTCGCTCATCCTCGTGCATCTGCTGCCGGCCACCGAGTTCTCCCGGTTCGCCGCGGTGTCGACCCTGCTGCTCACGGTCGGCACGGTCGCCGGTGCCGCGGTGCCCTGGGTGATGGCACGAGAGGCCGCACTGAGCCGGCGTGGCGACATCCGGCGGCGGCGCGCCATCCGCCTAGGCCTGGGCGCGAGCCTCGGCCTCGGTCTCGTGGCCGCTGTGGCCGTCGCTGCAGCCTCCGCCTCATATGCCGGATCCGCGCTGCTGTTCGGTGAGACCCTGGCCACCGTGCTGATCTTGCTCTGCGCGGTCGGCGCGGGTGTCCTGCAGGGCGAGCGTTCGTTCGGCGCGCTCGCCGGAGTCCGCATTCTCGAAGTGCTCGTGCGGGTGGCGCTCGGCATCCTGGCAGCCCTTGCCGGTTGGGGCAGCGCAGGCGTCATCGGCGCGTTCGCAGCCGGCGCCGGCGCGGCCGCACTCTGGAGTCTGCTCGCACTCGGCCGTGACCTCTGGGGCGCCCTGGGCCGTGCCGGCGCCGACGACTCGCGGGCCGAGCGGCGGGTCCTCGCCAAACACGCCGCAGCTCTGGCCGGCGGGCAAGCGGCGTTGTCGTTACTGCTCACCCTCGATGTCATCATCGGTGCGGCGGTCCAGCACGGCGGCGGACTCGCCGGATATCAGGCACTGCTGGTTGTCGCACGGATTCCGCTCTTCCTCGCGACCGCCCTGGCCACCGCGATCTTTCCGCGACTCGTCGGGGCAGCCTCGCCGCAGTCCGCCAACCGTGCGTTCCGCTCGGCACTGCGCGTCTTCCTGCTGCTCGGTGGCGTGATCACCGCGGGTGTGGCGACAGTCCCGCCGACACTGATCGGCCTTCTCCTCCCGGCCGAATACAACTCATCGCTGCATCTGCTGGCGCCGTTAGCCTTGGCCGGTTTCGGTGGCGCGCTCGCCACCTTGCTGGTCGCCTATCTGCAGGCGCGCGGCCAACTACACGCCGCAGCCCTCGTATTGGCCGGGGCGGTGGTGGTCAGCGTGGCGGCATATCCGACCGCCGGAAGCGACCCGCAATTACTGGCCTGGATCTCCGCTCTGGTCGTACTGAGCGCGGCTGCCGGCCTCGCCGTCCTGGTCCGCTACGTCGGACAATCCGTCCGGGTACTGCCGACTCTGATCCGCCCGGCGTTGGCCACCGCCCTGACCTGGACCGGCCTGCACCTGCTCACCGACCGGCCCGTGCTGTGGCTGGGCGCGGCCCTAGTGGCAGGCACGCTGGTACTGCTATCGGTGCGGCCGCGCCGCCGACCGGATGGCCCGTTGCGGGTCCTGCACCTCGGCTTCGAAGACCCGGCCCGGCCCGGAGCCGGCGGCGGCTCGGTCCGGACCCACGAGGTCAATCGGCGGCTGGCCGCGTCCGGCGTAGAGGTTGTCGTCGCGTGCAGCCGGTATCCGGGCTTCACCGAACGGGTACAGGACGGCGTCCGGTACATACCGTGCGGCTGGCGACTCGGACCGCTCTCCGCCGGACACTTCCCGTCGCTGCTCGCCTACTTCGGAGCGGTGTTCACCGGCCTGAGCCGGATGGAGCGCCGCTGGCGGCCGGATGTCATCGTCGAGGACTTCGCCGCGCCCTTCTCCAGCATCGCCGTGCCCTACCTGACCCGGACACCGGTCGTCGGCGTCGTGCAATGGCTTTTCGCCGCCGACAAAGCCCGCCAGTACCACCTGCCGTTTCATCTGGTCGAACGGCTCGGCGTCGGTTCGCACGACGCACTGGTCGCGGTCAGCGCGGACCTTGCACAAGAACTCCATGGACGCAACCCCCACGCCGCCGTGTACGCGGTGCCCAACGGCCTGGAGCCGGCCGCATGGCGGACCCCTCCCCGCACGCGAGGCAACCATCTGCTGTTCCTAGGCCGGCTGGAGATCGCCCAGAAGGGAATGGATCTACTGCTGGATGCGTACGCGGCCGTAGCCCCATACACCGGCTCAGACCTGCACATCGCCGGCGACGGACCGGACGAGGACGTGCTGCGGGCCCGCGCCGCCGACCTCGGAATCGCTGACCGGGTGCACTGGTTGGGCCGGATCGACGGAGCCGCGCGGTTCGAAGTGCTGGCGTCCGCCCGGCTGGTCTGTATGCCGAGCCGCTACGAGACGTTCGGCATGGTCGCGGCGGAGTCCCTTGCGGTCGGTACGCCGGTGGTGGCCTTCGAGATACCGTGCCTGCGCGCCCTGGTGCGGCCGAACGTAGGTGTCGGAGTGCCGGCATTCGACGTCCCCGCGTTTTCAGCCGCGATGCTCGCGCTGGCCAACGACCCGGTCCGGTGCCGAAGGCTCGGCGCCGCGGGCCCAGCCTCGGTACGGCACCTCGACTGGGATGCCGTCGCCGCCGCCCAGCTCGCGGTGTACGAGTCCGTCCAGCCGGACTCGTCAAGCGTGAGGCAAACGGATTCGCCCGTCGACCCGGTTCTCGTCTTGTCGACGGGCGTCGAGCCGCGGTAGCCGTCAGCCGCAGCGACATGTATCCCATGGTTCGTAACAACGTCACCCGTTACTCTCCGACCTTGCCCTGCGGCAATCCGGTCGACGCCCACAGGCACTGATCCACGGCAGCCCATCCGCCGCCGATGCAAGCTGGGCACGGGGACCGGCTCCTGGTCGTGGCCGACTCGGACGCCGCCACGCTCACCGGCTTCCCCCTCGCCATGCCCGACCAGCTGACCGCCTGCACCCAGGCGCACCAAACGGACGACCGTCCTGTACACCAGCGGCGGCCGGGAGGCCGAGCTGGCGGCGGCCCCACTGCTGCTGGACCGGGCGGGCATCTCCCCCGACGAGCTGTTGGCGGCCCCGGTGACGGCGGTGCCGACGCTCGCCGAGTACCCGCTGCTCGCGGCCGCGAAGACGGCGCGGCACCGGGCTGCTGGCCTCGGACACCGACGGTGAGTCTCCTGGCTGGAACTCGCGGCAATGGCGATGGCAGCGAAGAGGTGGCAGGCGGGTGACCGAGGGCATCACCAGGACCACCTCCTCGGGACAGGGCGTCGCCTCGCCGTCGGCAAGATGCGTCCCGGCCGGGCTCCGGCTGACGGCGAGGCACCCGTCGACGACGCGGACCTAGAGGATCCGGAGGGCGATCCATGCTCGCATACGTTCGGACGGGCAGGCCAGGCCCGGAAGCAGCTCCGCAAGCGCCATGGCCGCGGTGGACGGGCTGCTCATGTGTCCGTTCTCGACGAACCCCTGCGCCAGCTCATAAACACGATTCACGCACGTCAGCGACTCTTTGCGGTGCGCAGCTGGCCCTCTCATAATGTTGAGCCACGCAGGTCAGCGGGTCAGCCGTGGCTCACGTCGTCTGAGAACAAACAGGTATCCGGTCAGCCCGACGCGCCAGCCAGCGAAGGTCTGGAGGCAGGTCGATAACACCTCTTCTGTCACCTACGAAGCCATCGGTCACGGCGACGCCGACGAGTTCCATGACGCTCTGGCCGAGCGCGGCATTGACTCCGCAGTGCAGGTCGCACGCAGGACCGCCTACCTGCTCAGCATCGAGGTGGCTTATTGGAACGGTGGCGCTTATTCCAAGGTCTCGGCCGGCCAGCAGATTACGCTGGGCAGCCTACCCGCCGGCAGCGATGACACAGGTCGCGTGCCGCGAAACCTACCGATCCGACGTGGTAATCCTCGATAACTGGCCTTCCACGCTCATCCGATGGCGTGCGGTCGTTGCACCTCCCGGTCTGCCTCGGTCGCCGAACGTCCGCTCACCAGCGCGCCGAGGGCCTTGGCGACATATTCCCCGACCTGCTCCTGCGGAAGGTCGGTGCGCTCCACCCGGTCGCCGTCATTCGACAGCATGATGACAGTGCCGGTGTGCACGCCGTCCAAGCGGGAGATGCGCGGATCGCCCTCGCCGCGGGCGTCGATGAGCACGCCGAACTCGCGGCCGCGGCGGCGCCACGCGGTCGAGACCGCCGACAGCGTCAGCGCTAGACCACCCGGGACGGTCACGCTGAGCACGATGACGTCGGACAGGCTCCGCATGGTCTCGGTCTTGACCGCGGCGCCGCCAGCAGTCAGTGCCCGGGCGATGTCCTGGGCCTCCTCCGACGAGGAGGATAGGAGGTTGAAGTTGAGGTCGGCCGGCAAAGTCACTTCGCGCCTCCTTGACGCCAGTCACCGGTCAGGACAAATGCGGCCCAGTCTCGGTACCGGGGAAACTCCTGCCGGGTTCGCAGCTGGGCGTGGCGAAAACAAGACATTGGTGCGACGCCGCCGTCGGCGAGCGCCCGGTAGAACTCAGTGAAGAAAAGCTTCGCGGCCCCGTCGGAGACGTTCCAGATGGTTCCCAGCACGCTCGCCGCGCCGGCCATGAGGAGTGATGCGGTGACGCCTCGCTGGTTGCCGCTGGTGTCGATGCGCCCGAGCGAGGTCTCGCACGCGCTCAACGATACGACCTCCAATCCACGAAGATCCAAGTCGAGTACCTCGTACGCGGCCAGAGTGCCGTCGGCGTCGTCGGGTGCGAGGTAGAGCCGGTGTAGCGACGGCGAGTCGGGCAGGTGTCGGCCGTGAGTCGCGAGGTGTACGTAACGTGATCTGCGCAGGGCCCGACGGAACCGCTGCTTGGTCACCTCGCCGTCGAGCACTGCCGTCTCGCCCATGGCCGCGGCGACGTCGCTGGCCTCGTCGCGCGCTCCGCGCAGCACGGGCAGGCCTCGGGGATCGCCGGCAAAGGAGATGCCGAAGGACTCCAGGCGCCGCTCGCGCGCGGGCACGTCCCATCGGCGCGTCGCCAGCAGTTCGAGGCAGGGTAGGTAGGAGATGGTCCACGTGTCGGCGAGGGGCCGCCCGGCCGGAGCCAGCAGGTGGAACGGGAACTGGTGCAGCGGGCCATGCGGCTCGATGACTAGGTGGCGCGCGCCCGCGGCGTACTCGGCGTCCAGGATGTCGGCCACGTTCGGGAAGTAGGAGTCGAGGCAGGTCGCGAGTGTCTGGAGCGCGAGCGAGGAGGCGACCTCGCCGCGTCGCGCGTCGGCGTTGACGAGGCTCCGCACCGAGTAGACGAACAGCTCGAGTGGCCGAAGCTCGAACTTTCGCCGTTCGCTGGTGATCGACCAGTGCGGTATCTCGTTGAACGCGTCGGCGTACGCGATGTATGGCTCCCTTCTCGGTCCCAGGACGACGGAGTAGAGGACGTTGCGGCCTCTCTCGTCCTTGGCGAAGTAGATGGACCACAGAACCGAGTCGCGGGGGAGTTCGTCCGCCAGATCGTTGAGATTCCTCACGTGGAAACGGACCGGCGGCGCGTGCAGCAACCGCTGCAGCCTGGACTCGAAGGTTCGTTCGACGTTGGCGCGATACACCGTATTGACATTGTTTGCGGAGCGCACTGGACGATCGTCGTAGGCGGACACCACCACCATCTCGAGGTCGCTTGCGGCTGCGATCACCTCCTGCCGGTCCTCGCTGACGGACCGGATGGAGTCCGCCAATGCGAAAAGGCTCTCGTCGCGCCGTCGGTCGAGCAGCACCGGCGAGTTCCGCAGCGCGGCGGCCAGCCGCGCACCCTTGGCCAGCTGAAAGAGTTCGAGAATGTCCATGCCGTCGCCCGCCGCGATCGAGTCGGCGACAGCTTTCGCCCAGATCTGCTGCAGCGCCACCCGGGCGTACTCGCCGGCCGAGGTCTCCACGGCCAGCGCCCACGGAGCGACATGCTCAAGGAGCGCCTTGTTTGCAGGCATTCCGAGGTGATCCAGGCCTCGCCGGATGACGGTTACCGACTCGGCGGCGGCGTCCGCCCAGCGCAGTGCGAGGAACTCCAGCATTGCCTGGGTGTTGAGCTCGATGAAGGTCGCCACGTCGCGCTTCTGTAGCGCCTCAGCGGCGATGTCCGAATCCTGGACCGCTCGGGCAAACGCCAAGGCCGGCCGGAATAGGCCGCGGTCTTCGAAGGCGGCCGAGGCTAGCCGCAACGCCTCCCGCTTGACCGTGATGTCCACACCCGGCGTCATCGCCAGAGCAAGGCGGCCACGAGCAAGAGCGATCGGATCCCAGGACTCTTCCTCGGCGGCGCGCAGGAGCGACGACTCCGTCATTGAAGTGGTCAGCTTGTCCATGACCGGGACGAACAGGTAATAGAGTTGTGCCTGCAAAAGTTGCTGCGCCGGTCTCTCGGCCAATCTCGGGTAAAGAAACACCGTGCTGGCGGCTAGGTCGACGGCGTCACTGCCGGTGGCGGTCAGGACGCCGAGGAGACTCAGCGCGGCGGCCAGCGCGTTGGTCAGGCCCGATCTACGCTCAACCTGCAGGAGATCCAACGTTCGCAGGAATTGAACGTCCGGGTCGATCAAGGTGTGGTCCACCGTGCATCGCTCGGCGAGCAGCCGGATCCTCGTCTCGACATCAGCAGTGCCGATGTCGTCCAAGGCTTGATCGATGTCGCGGACGATACCCGCTGTGTCGAGCGGTTCCTTGAAATGGAGATGCAACCAATAGCGTGTCCGGACGAGCAAGGCGACAGCCCAGGCCCTCTGGACCCCATGTAACAGCCCGGCCGCCTCATCCAACGCCGAGCGCCCGCGGCGCAGCTTCTCGCCAATTCGCCAGTAGTCCTTGACCGCGGGAAGTCGCCCTCCGGACCGCACGAAAAGATCTTCGATGTTCTTTTCCAGCCACCGCCTCGTCGAGCCGAGATCAGCCAGGGACCTTCCCAGCACGACCGGCTCGACCAGAGCGCGGCCCAGCAGCAGAACCGCACCAGCCAGTACCGCCTCGTCGGCCGCCGCTCGCGCCACCGCCACGACGTCACCGGCCAGATCGACCGCCCGGTCCCAGGCGTCGAAGTCGCCGATCAGCCGCAGCCCTAGAAGGTTGAGCTCGACCGACCCGTGAGCCCCGATCAGACGAACGGGGTGTCCGTGCTCGAGATGGCCGACCGCGGCGTCGATCAGCTGGGCGGCCACGATCGCGAGGTGCGGATTGGACGGATCCGCCGCCTGAACGAACCCGGCGAACGCGCCGACGTAATGCTCGCTGACCACGCGCCGCATAGCGGCCGACCCGGCTTCCCGGACGGCCGCTTCCTCGTCGATCGTCACCCCCGTGCTCAGCCAGAGCGTCTCCAGCGGCCCACCGCCGATCTTCCACGTCGTCCGGCGCTCGCGCAGATCGGCCTCAAAGCCTGCGAGGACCTCCCGAGTGGCCGCAATCCGAGGATCGGCCGACGAGTGGTCCGCTGCTCTTAGAGTGGCCCGGAAGAAGACACCCACTAGGACCGGATTCTGAAACAACAGCGTGCCGAGCTCGCCGCTCTCATGCGCGGAAAGGATTGTCCGGCAGGCTTGAAGCAGACGTTCGGGCGGCAGAGCACCCTCAGCGTCATCCTTCTCCCCCATGGACCCTCCTGGTTCAGAAGCCGGTAAGCCAAGCTACCTTCATGCCCGGCTGACCGCCCAGCATGGAGGCCGCTCACCTAGAGTGACGCGTTGAGCTGGTGAAAGCATCTTCGTGCGCGGACGGTTACCGCCGATTCCGTCAGGGAACCGTAAGGAGATGAGCACATATCCTGATCCGGCCTGGCACGGCGACGTCTACCCCTCTGAAGAGGAGATCGATCCGGCCGGCACCGACGGCCCGGTCGGGGCGTACGCCAGCCGGCCCGGCCCACTACCATCCTCCGCGCCTGGATCGCCGCCCATCCCCGGACCGGCGGGCCGGGTCGCCACCACCGCTAATTCGATTGTCAGCCGGCGCTCGGACGGATCGATTGAGGTGGTCACCGACCTCGACGGTGACGGCATCGCCGACGTGGTGCAGCTCGACCTCGACGGTGACGGGGTGCCCGAGCTCACCTACCTCGACACAGACCGCGACGGGCAGCTCGACACCGTGCTGCGCACCCCGAACCACTGACAGCACGGTGCTACGCCGATCCCATTTCCGGACCGCACCCGCGGCCGCAGCTCATCGTGCCCGGAGCGGTGACGACCCAGACTGCCGCAGCGACCTCAGCGACGGCTGAGTGCGGGAGAGCTGATCTCGTCAGCGTCGAGGTGCTCCTGCACGGATCCGCTACGAAAACCGACGGGCAACGCGCCACCAGCACGCGAGTACGCTCCACGTTTTGTCTGCGGCATGAGAGTAAGTTCGGCTCGTGACCGACGACATCACGCTTCGGCTCGATCGGGCCACCGCCGAGGACCTTTACGTGGCGTTGTATGAATCGGGAGAGCACATCGCAGCCGGCGCCGCGATCCATGAGCCCAGCACCGACGAGGTCAAGCGGCTCGGGAAGCTTCTGCAGGATCTCGGCCATCGTCTCGGACGCACTTGCTCGCCTTACTGTGACCAACTCATCTGATCCGCGGCCGCACGGATTGCGGCATGTCAGTGCGCTGCCCGCCGAGAGGCTGCGAAGGTCTGCCGCGCGTGGACAGTGCATTTCTGCGAATTACGCCTCACCCTTTGGCTCGGCAAGCTACAAGCTCTCGCAGTGCCTCAACGGTCAACCATGGATGAGTTCGATGCACCATGCGGTGACAGTTGGAGCAGATAAGCGCCAGGTCACTTAGGCGGGTGTCTGTCTCGCCAGTGACGTGTAAGGGTGTCCGGTGATGACACTCGATGTAGTCGCGTCCCCGGTCGCCGTAGACGCGTCCGAAGTCGAAGCCGCACGCCTCGCAAGCAATTGGTTCGCCGCCGCGCTTTGCCTCGGCGATCTTCAAGCGGCGAAGCCTCGGATCCCGCTCGCGCCGTAGATGCACGCGCAGCGCTACTCCGCCCTCGCGCGCACCGATCTCGTCGATGTCGAGGTCGGCCGGATCAGGACCGACATAGGTGCCGACGGGTGTCTGCATTAGTTCACGAATGCGACCGGCCAAGGCGCGCATCCCCACCGGATCGGCTAGGAACTCTCTACGTATCTCGTCACAGAGATGGCCTTGGCCAGGAGTGGCGAGGCTGCGAGTCTTCAGCGCGACGCCTGCCGGATTGCGGAATTCCGGATTGCGGTGGTCGCCGTGGATGGTGGGGCTCCGCAGCAAATGCGACAGGACCCTCACCCGTTCGTCGTTGATGTCGAGCCGCTGCCAGCCGTTGGCCTCAACTGCCTCGCAGACGAGGATAAGCTCGTCCCTGGTCCACTCGGGATTCGGCAGGAAAGCAACGGTGAAGCCGAGGTCTTCGAGCTGCCGCGTTACGGTCTTGTCCCCGCCGCTAAAGTCTCTTGGCCTCCATGGCGTGCCCGTGTCAACCCCGTGGGCATACCCCATCAGCGGCTTGGAATCGTAGAGCTGCCCTTCGTGGTCCAGGAAGTAAGCCTTCGACCTGCTGAAGCCATGGTCGGCGAGGAATGCCTCGCGACCGAGGCGATTGAACTCCTCGACGGCAGCGAGCACACCAGCGCGAGTCACGTCAGCAAGAGTCACGTACAGACCCTACGACGCGTTCCCAAGCTGATAGCCGCTCACTACCGAGGTCGGGCACCGGCGCACGCATCGGCCACCTGGCGATGCGGCTCGGAGGCGACCGCCCGCTCATTCACCTACTCACGCTGCCGTCGCCTAAAGACGGCCCACTCCGGACTTCGGATGCGATGGAACTTCGAGTCACCAGCGGAGGCCGTTGCCCGATGGCCGAGGCCTCCGAGGACGCCAGACTGCGGCTGGCTGCAAAACCGGTGCTGCAGGGACGCGCTATCGGGGCAGCGTCGAACTGGAGCATCCGCTGCCCGCGCCCGTACCGAAACGTCGCATCGAGGCGCCGGCCAGCGCCGACGACCTACGAAGGCCGCCGGTCGCGCTGATAGCAACCAGAAGAGGACGTTCGACGGAACGCCGGCAAGTTGCGCCGAGATCAAGATGAGAACCATGACCGCCAAAGACGAGATTCTTGCTGCGCCGCCTGGCATCGAGGTCCGAACCGCAGACGGCTCGTTCCAGCCCCCAAGACGTCGTAGACGGGTTGCGCCGACGCGAAACCGATCTTGCGGAGTTCACGATACGAACCCATGTCATGAGCCGGATGTGCTCCAACGCCCCTGACAACCACGCCCGTACCTACGACGACTTGGAGCGTGTGTCGGACGGCCGCTACCGACGCAAGTAGCCGGCCCGTGCGGCAGCGGGCTCGCGCACTATCTGCGGCCATGAGTGCGCGTCCGATCAAGCCGGGCTCAGTCATACCAGCAGCATCTAACACTGCTCCGACGGAACGTCAACGAGCATTCGCAGTCGCGCAGGCGGCTGGCACTAAGCAGGCGTCGGACCAAGGAACCACCCCCGCGTGACTCTGTGGCTGCGTACGATTACTCAATGTCGCGATACAACTTACAAGAATGGCGCTGCCCTGACTCTGATTCACCCGATGCACAGGGTCGGCTGGTGCAAGTAACCTCAGACAAAAATCAGTACGTAAGAATTGGCACCCTGACGGGCGGCCCCGATAGGTGGGAGCAAGAGTTTAGACTGCCGGCAGGCGGTCATGTGTCAATCACTGAAGCTAAGAAGCAGCACAGTTTGACTGAACTAATCGATTGGTTGAATTCTAACGGAGCGGTTCCTGCCAAAGCGAATCCGAGGCCGACGCTCGTCCGGGAATTGCCAGAACCAGGATGGATGGCTGAAGCTAAGGCTGCCGTGGAGTCGGGGTTGGATTCACTAATTGACGACTTTCTCGAAGATCCCTTTCGTCATCGGGTGGAGCACTCGCTTCACGTGCTTTTGTACGAACGCCTGGCAGCGACGGGCGGTTTTAGCAAGCTCTGCCCGATAGGCGATACGCAGTATCGCACAACAATGCTGCACAAGGAATGGCCCGAGACGACGCCCAGGCCTGAGAAGAGTGGTCGCGGAAACTTCGATCTTGCCATCATTGCGCCTAATCAACTGGAGCAGACTAAGCTGCCCCAGTTCGTCGGCGGACATGTGGAAGCAGCCATCGTCATTGAAGTTGGACTCAACTACGGCCACAATCACCTTAAGAACGACTACAACAAACTCGATGCGGCAAAAGTCGTTGCAGGCTACATATTGGATCTGCACCGGATCGGGCAACCGAACCCCATGAGCGTCAGCCTTGCAAGGAAATCTGGGCCCTCAATACATGTGGCGTATGCCCATTACCTGCGCGGACGAGAGCCGGTCTATAAATACGTTCGAGGTGATTTCGTCGGGTTGTAGAAGGTGAAGCCGGTCCTTGGCGTGTCCGCTCATCGGCATGAGCGCGCGGCTGGCACCGCGACCGGCTCACGCCGCGTGACGGGTTTCGGCCGGTCCGCCGCGCAGGGGCAGCGGCATGAAAGCACACACGTCCGCGCAATCTCGATCACTGAAAAATCGAAGTCTAAAAGTCCTTCGGTCTGCGACACTCGGTGATCGAACGCCCTCCTCGACGCAACTCGCAGTGAAGAAGGAGGCACACTATTCTACTAACAGGCGTCTAGCGCCGACTGGGAGTGAACACAGTATGCGTCCCGACGGCCGGGTGGAAACATCGCAGACGCGCACGCTTCGGGCAGCGACCCGGGCACTGCGGCTCCATCTGGACACGCTGCCGATAGATGTCTCGGTTGACGTATCTGGTGATCATTTTCTAGCCGGGCTGGCATTCATGTTCGCCCGTCAGCGCTATGACTGCGCGGAATCGATGATCGGGGCTGGGTTCGGCGGCACAGTGTTGGGATCTATGGCCCGTAGTCTGCTCGTCGACGGCCTCCGTTGGTTATGGATAGGGGAACAGCCGCATCGGCGCCGAGCGCTGCTTGGCGATCTGCTCGAAGAACGCAACCGAATCTGCATAGCCTTGGAGAAGGCCGACGCGAGTTGCCCCATCCTGACTCGCTGGCTCATGCCGTTGCCCGCGGTTGCAGATCTGACTGGTCAGTCCATGTCATGGGTTGACGCTCCGCCAATGCCCAGCGAGGACCAGCTACTCGACGACCTATTCGCTCCGACCGCACCCGGCCCGTCGGCGGTGCCGACCGCCACACATCTGCCGGCGCAGTTGCGGATAGCACGCCAGCTTCTAGACATGGTCGGACTTCGCGGTGCTGCAATGGTCTTGGCCCATGCCGGCCACGGTAATCACCTGGGCATGCTGAGCAGCTTGACCGACGATGGTGTGGCGGGCCACGACCTGCGAGCCGACCACGAGGCTCTGTTCATGCAGGTGGCCGCGGCCGGGGTCGTTACAACGCTCCTCGGCGCCGTCGCGGCAACGCCCGAGTCCTGGCCACCGGACGTGGAGCAGGAGCCCTACCTGCAGCGTGCCGTCGACCTGGCCGCCGACGTCGCGGCAGCCGCGGTCCCCATTCATGGGTTGGCCACGACACGCGCCGTCCGCGCGCAGTCCTCCAGGAGCCAGAGCCGCGCCCGCCCGCGCCAACCGGTTCTGCTCCGTCCACAAGCGTTGCTCGCCGCTGACGATTTGCTTCCAGATGTGAACTCGGCTGCAGAGGTGGCTTTTGCAGCCGAGGCGTACTACGAGGTGGCTCGCACCATGGCGATCAACCCGTGGGAGCACGGCTCACCGATTCTGCATAGCTTCCTCACTTACGGTGGGGGCCACTCAGGCCTTCAGACCGTGATCTCCACCTACAACCAACCGGGCTCGGCCGTGATCTCTGTCTTCGCGGCTCGCATGTTGCTCGAGGAGGCGGCCCGGCTAATCTGGCGATATTCCGACCCGACCATTGTCGAGGAGCGGGCAAAGCAGTATTTCGACGAGTATCGCGCCCGACAGAGGAAGACAATCAACACCCTGGTCAATGCTGGCGTGCCTAAAGCTGCCGCCGAGAGCATCTTTTCTCGTCCTAGCAACGTGATCTTGACGCCTGAAGGAATTGCCAGAGGGCGTACGCCTTTGCCCTCAATCTCCGTCATGCTGCGACAAATGGGAGCACCCTTTCCGGAGCCCGGGTGGCTTGAGGTGGCCTACTCGATGCTGAGCCAAGTCACTCACAGCACAGCACTGGGGCATCTGCACACCGTTCGATTTAGCAATGGCATTTGGCAGGGCAACGCGCTTAGTGCGGAGATGCAGGCCCTTGCACTGGATGTGGCATGCCTCGGTAGCGCCCACCTGATCGGCCTGTCAGCAGCTGTTCTGGCAGACCTTAGCGAGGAGTCGAAATCGTACCGGCATGCCCTGCTCCGGTCCTCCGCGCAGGTGCACAATGCCGCTCGCCTGGTCCATGGCCTCGACTAGGAATCATGACTTAATCGGGGCATGGGGGGTACTACTACTATTTAGTTGCCGATCGGGCCGGGCAATTGTTATCTCAAGTGGCGGTCCGCTTAACACCTCTGGTGAACGCTCCTCGGCATTATCGGATGCACTATTCTCGGCAGACCCGTGCGTCGATCACGTAGCCCGATCGACCTCGATTTCACGAAGCGTGACGACCTCGCGTCATTGGTTCACCGACGTAACCCGGCCCACGCCGCCACGTCGACGACACGCAGGCCGCGCCACGGCCTACCCCATGCGATGGCCCCGCCATCGCTGTACGTGCAAGGTCGGCACCGACGAACTCCCACGGCGGCGGCCCGGAGCAGCTCCGCCCACTCCCTCAGAAAGCCGACACCTGCTCCAGCACCGACGTCGACGATTCAGTCGGACGCCGGGACAACCACAGACAACCCCCGTCAACTTCCGCACCTCGCCGCCAAGCGCGATCATGGATTCACCGGCCCGGCCGGTGAACCAAGCGAAGATCACCGTACGAGCGTTCGTGTCACCCAAGTGTCACGATCATCCACAGTAGACATGGACAGGCGCCAGCAACTGCGGCAACCGTCAGGTCCCGAAAGCTAGACACCTTCGGACACGTATCACCAGCTCAGCGCCATGTTCCCAGAAGAGCAGGACCAAAGCGTTGCCCGAAGCAGCACGGCACCACAAACCGGAATGGAGGATCCGACCAACGAGCGATACGTAAACCGTACGCGCGTTCGGGCAAAAATGCGTGTCGCGGAGATCCGGACGTATTCACAGCGGGAAATGAAAAAGGCCAGCTGAGCTGGCCTTTTCAAAAGTCGGGCTGACAGGATTTGAACCTGCGACCCCTTGACCCCCAGTCAAGTGCGCTACCAAGCTGCGCTACAGCCCGATGCCACCCGGTAACCTCACCGCGTGGCAACCTCTACACCCTACCAACCCCTAGCCATGGGCTTTCCCGCGACCCCCCGGCCCCAGCTTCTTGCGCGGCTTCACGGTCAGCTCGATCGGGGACCCCTCGTAGCCGAACTCTTCGCGCAGCTTGCGCTCGATGAAGCGCAAATACCCCGCGTCCATCGGCCCGGTGGTGAACAGCACAAACCGGGGCGGCGCGATGCCGGCCTGGGTGGCGAACAGGATCCGCGGGGCGCGGCCGCCACGGACGGGGTGTGGGGTCGCCTGGGTCAGGGCGGTCAGCCACTGGTTGAGGGCCCCGGTCGGAACCCGCTGCTCCCAGGATGCGAGCGCCCGGCGGATGGCCGGGGCCAGCTTGTCCATGGCGCGGCCGGTCTTGGCCGAGATGTTCACCCGAACCGCCCACGGGAGGCGCTTCAGTTCGCGGTCGATCTCCTTGTCGAGATAGAACCGGCGGTCCTCGTCGACCAGGTCCCACTTGTTGAAGGCGATCACCAGTGCCCGCCCGGCCTCGACGACCTGCGACAGGACTCGCTGGTCCTGTTCCGAGATGACCTCGCCCGCGTCGAGGAGCACGACCGCTACCTCGGCGGCCTCGACGGCGCCGGCGGTGCGCAGGGACGCGTAGTACTCCGTGCCGGAGGCCTGGTTTACCCGCTTGCGCAGGCCGGCGGTGTCGACGAACTGCCAGACCTCGCCGTCCATCTCTACCAGGCTGTCCACCGGGTCGACCGTGGTGCCGGCGACCGAGTCGACTACCGCGCGTTCTTCTTTCGAGACCTTGTTCAGCAGCGACGACTTGCCCACGTTGGGGCGGCCGACCAGGGCGACCCGGCGCGGGCCGCGTGGGGCGCCCTCGATGATCGGCGGGGGCGACGGCAGTGCGGCCAGGATGTCGTCGAGCAGGTCGCCGGAGCCGCGGCCGTGCAGGGCTGAGATCGGGTGTGGCTCGCCGAGGCCCAGGGACCAGAGCGAGACGGCTTCGAGCTCTAGGTTCTGGTTGTCCGCTTTGTTGGCAACCAGGATGACCGGCTTGTGGCTGCGCCGCAGCATCTTCACCGCGGCCTCGTCGACATCCGTCGCGCCGACGGTGACGTCCACGACGAAAATGACGACGTCGGCGGTCTGGACGGCGATTTCGGCCTGGGCGGCGATAGCGGCCGCGCGGTCCTTGGCGTCCGGTTCCCAGCCGCCGGTGTCGACGACGGTGAAGCGGCGGCCGACCCACTGGGCGTCGTAGGGGACGCGGTCCCGGGTTACGCCGGGGACGTCCTCCACTACCGCCTGGCGGCGGCCGATGATGCGGTTGACCAGCGTCGATTTGCCCACGTTGGGGCGGCCGACGACGGCCACTACCGGAACCGGACCGGCCACGTACGATGTCTCGTCGAGGTCGGCGACGGGGAGCTCACTCACTTGGGCACCTTGGAATTCAGAAGCTCGAGAAGATGGGCAACGACCTCGTCGATGCCCATACCGGTCGTGTCGACCTCGATCGCGTCGGAGGCGAGACGCAACGGGTCGGTCGCCCGCGAAGAGTCAAGTTTGTCACGCCGCGCCAGGTCGGCTTCGGTCGCGGCCACGTCGGTGGCGTCCTCGGCGCTGCGCCGGGCGGCGCGGGCGGCCGCGGAGGCGGTCAGATAGACCTTCAGGTCGGCGTCGGGGGCGACCACGGATGCGATATCGCGGCCTTCGACGACGATGCGCGGATGTGCGGCGATGATCGCCTGCTGCAGAGCGACAAGCTGCTTGCGTACGGCGGGGACAGCCGCGACGGCGGAAACCGCACCGGTGACCTCGGGTCCGCGGATCGGCGCGTCGACGTTGGTCCCGTTGGCCGCGAAATGGGGCGCGGCCGGGTCGGTGCCGATCGACAGCTCGGCCTCCAGCGCGATCTTCGTGATCGCGTCCGGGTCGGACAGGTCGGCGCCGGCCTGGAGGACCGCCCAGGTCACCGCCCGGTACATCGCGCCGGTGTCGAGGTAGACCCCGTCGAGAGCGGTGGCGAGTCGCCGGGAAACAGTGGATTTGCCGGAACCGGAAGGCCCGTCGACGGCCACCACGCACTTGTCTGGCCGCACTTCTTCCGCCACCGTTCCCCCCAGGTTTGTCAACCGGTCAAAACCAACCCTCCCATTGTGCCGGTTGTCCCGCGCATCGACGAATTAGGGTATGTTACCGGCGAGTAACCACGGAGGGAGCTGCCATGCCGACGATCGACCGCCACGACGCCGTCTTCGTCCTCGACCTGGGCGACACCGAGAACCGCTTCCACCCGGACTGGATCGCCGAGGTCAACGCTCATCTCGACCAGGTGGAGAAAGACGCAAGCGCGCTGGTAACCACCGCAAGCGGGAAGATCTGGTCGAACGGTCTCGATCTGGAATGGCTCATGGAACATCCGGAGCAGTTCCCGGCGTACACCTCAAGCGTCCATGATCTTCTTGCCCGGATGCTCAGCCTGCCGATGATCACGGTCGCCGCCCTGCAGGGCCACACCTTCGCGGCCGGCGCAATGCTCTCGCTCTGCCACGATTTCCGCATCATGCGAGCCGACCGCGGCTACTGGTGCCTGCCCGAGGCCGACATCAACATCCCGTTCTCGGTGGGCATGAGCGCGCTCATCCAGGCGCGGCTGACGCCGCAGACCGCACACCAGGCGATGGTCACGGCCCGGCGGTTCGGCGGCCAGGAGGCGTACGCAAGGCAGATCGTCGACGAAGCGGCGCCCGAGGCCGAGGTCCGCGAGAAGGCACTCGCCCTCGCCACGGCACATGTCCCCAAGGCCGGCCCGGCACTGCAAACCATCAAGACGCGGATGTACGCCGGGGTTCTCGCGGCCCTGAAATCCGAGTCGGACAAGGCCCCGGACGCACAATTGCTCGGCCGGCCATAGCAAGAGCTACCGCTCGGCGGCCGATTGCGGGCTCAGGAAGCGCTGCCGCCCGCGATCTCCGCGCGGGCGGCACTGACCAGCTCCGCGTTGGTGTGGGCGTGGCCCCACAGGCCCCAGCCGCCCTCGGCCGCCTCGGTCAGCAGCACCCAGGTCCGCTTGCCCAGCGCCGGATCGCCGGCCGCCGACGCCACGATGCTCGTCAGCCGCTCCACCACCGCGAGCTGCTTGTCCCGGTCGAGGGCGCCCGCGTTCGTGAGCACCTGAACCCGCACGTAGTCGCCGTCGCCGTCGACGTTCGCCAGATCACCGGCGGGCAGGTCGTGCACGAAGGCCGCCGTGTTCTTCCGGAACATCGCGATGTCCGGCACCTTCTCGATCTCCTTGACTGCGGTGGCCAGGTCAACGGCCAGCTTCCGCTTGTCGGCGAAGGTGCCGGCCGTCGCATAGACATCGATCATCGGCATGGAGCCACCTCTTCCGGTCGTTCACAGACAGCATGATCGAACCAGCCCACCCGCCGCCGCGACATCACATGAACACGTGAGGACCCGGCGCCGCGGTGAGGTGGCACGGTGTGCCGCGACAAGAATGGAACGATGGCCGGCCACGCGGTGGGGCGGCGGCGCGATGGGTCGGCGGCGCGATGGGTCGGCGGCGCGATGGGTCGGCGGCGCGATGGGTCGGCGGCGCGATGGGTCGGCGGCGCGATGGGTCGGCGGCGCGACTGGCCGGCGCGATGGGTCAGCGGCGCGGCGGGTCAGCGGCGCGACTGGCCGGCGCGGCGGGTCAGCGGCGCGGCGGGTCAGCGGCGGGCATGCAGGACGTTGGCCAGTTGCACCCGTGACTGCACGCCGAGCTTGGCGAAGACCGAGCGCAGGTGGGTGCCGACCGTGTTGATCGAGACGCCCAGCTCGGACGCGACGGCCTTGTTCGTGTTGCCGGCGCCGATCAGGTCGGCGACGCGGCGCTCGGCCTCGGTCAGATCGGACCACCCGCCGGCCGCCACCGCCCACTTGGCCCGGCGCGCGCCGGCCGCCCGCATGAGGCGTTGCACCTGAGCCCGGTTGGCTCGGGCGCCCATCAGGTCGTACTCGTCCCACGCCCGATCGAGCTGGGCCAGCGCGTCGGCCTGCCGGCCCGCAGCGAGCAGCGCCTTTCCGTATGCCAGCGCGCCCCCGCCGCGCAGCACCGGCCGCGGGCTCGCCGCCAGGACGGCCACCGCGCGCGCCAGGAGATCCAGATCGCCGTCGAGCGCGCCGCGCAGTTGGAGAGCGACGCCCTCGAAGCTGGCGACGCCCGGATTGCGGGCGGCCGCCGTCTCCGCGGCCTCGACGGCGTTGATCGCGAATTTCCGGTCGCCGGCCGCCGCGCCGATGTCGAAGATCAGGCTCATCCAGCACGGCCACAGCGGCCAGAACCCGGCGAGCGCGTCGGCGCCGGCCAGGACCGGCCGCAGCACGTCGAGCGCCGCCGGCAGGTCACCGCGGGCGGCCGCGAGCCAGCCGCGCATGACCGCGATTCCCGGGTTGTCCACCGCCGAGTCCGCGGCCGCCAGCTGGGCCTGCGCCGTCTCGGCGTCGCCGCGCAGCAGGGCAACGGCGCCGCGGGTGGTGACCGCGTCCAGGAGATAGACCGGAGTGCCGAGCTGCCGGCCCAGCTCCAGCAGCGCGGCCGCGCCGGCGTCGGCCTCGGCGAGCCGCCCCAGGTTGAAGTCGTGCCACATCTGCGCGCACTGCACGCTCGGCAGCAGCGCCTCGATGCTCCCGGCGCGGTCGAGCAGCGCCTGCGCCTGGTCGTAGTGGTCGAGGAACTGCAGCGCCGTGACCTCACCGCCGGAGTAGGCCCCGGTCAGGACGCGCTGCTCGTGAAAGCGTTCCAGCGCGACCTGGTGCCGGCTCTCGTTTCGAGCCACCTCACCAGCCGCCTGCAGGGCCGCCGCCGACGTTTCCTCGCCTGCCACCTCACCACCCCCGCGCCCCATGATCCCCCAGGGTCAGGGTGCCGGCTGCGGGAGTGGGCGGGCGCCCTCCGGGCGTAGGCCGTCGAAGATGATGCCCAGGTAGCGGCGCCACAGCTCGGGCGGTGCGTCGGGCACGTAGCTGACCACGTGGTTGGGTGCGCACATCAGCAGGATCACGTCGAGGCCGGAGATGTCGGGGCGCAGCGCCCCGGCCTCCTGGGCCCGGGTCACCAGCGCGACGATGGCCGCGAACAGGCCCTCGCGTGCCCCGGCCAGGAGATCGTTGACCGCTCCCACTTCGCGCAGGAACGACAGGTCGAGTTGCTGCTGGCGCTGGGCGGCCACGGTCAGGAACTCGAACAGCGCTGCGCCGGCGTCGTCGGCGAGGTAGAGCTTCCGGGCCAGCGCCGCCAGCTCCTCGACCCGGTCCAGGACCACGGCCGCCAGCAGCTCGTCCTTCGTGGCGAAGTGGCGGAACACGGTGCCCTTGCCGATGCCGGCGCGGCGGGCGATGTCGGCGATCGACGCCTCGATGCCGTGCGACGCGAACTCCTGCGCCGCGGCGGCGAGCAGGAGCGTTCGGTTGCGCGCGGCGTCGGCGCGCAGGGGGCGGGTCACGGGCCGACCCTAACAAGTTTGACCGGTCGGTCCGCTTATGCCTAACCTGACCGCCTGGTCCGAATAAGCTCGGCCCGAATGAGGGGGCAGCGATGCGAGCGGTCTACACCGACACCTACGGCGAGGGCTACACGGTCGGCGCGCTGGCCACCCCGCGGCCCGGGCCGGGGCAGATCCAGGTGCGGATCAAGGCGGCCTCGATCAACGCGGTCGACGTGAAGCGGGCCCGGGGCGAATCCCGGTCGACCTGCCGTTCCCGCATGTCCTCGGCAACGACTTCGCCGGGACGGTCACCGAGGTCGGCGACGGCGTCACGGCGTACGCAATCGGGGATGAGGTTTTCGGTCATGAGGTTCCGCGGGCGATGGGCGGGATGCTGCCGATCGCGAGGCCGAGTTTGACCACCGGCACGCTGGCCGAGTTCGCGGTCTTCGAGGCGGACACCCCGTTCGTCGCGCGCCGGCCGCCGGAGCTGGATGTCGTTGTCGCCGCCGCGCTTCCGACCGTGGGCCTGACCGCCAACGCGATCGTGGCGACGGCGAAGATCCGGGCGGGCGAGAAGGTGCTGGTGATCGGCGCGACCGGCGGCCTCTACTCGATCACGTTCCCGCCACCGAAGCCGGCGCGCCTCGACATCCACGCCGAGCTCATCCTCGACACCGAGGGCAAAATGGGCGGCGTCCAGCAGACCGCCGCCCTCACGCCGAGAATCGCCAAGATCTACTCAATGAGCGAGGCCCCCGCGGCGCTCAGCGACTTCACGCACCGGCACACCCTGGGCAAGCTAGTCGTCCGACTCGCCCCGTGAATCCAGTGCCTCCTGGGACTCCCGGGTCTCCCCCGCCGGACCGTCGCCCGCGGCGTTGAACAGTGCCGCGATCTCCGCATTGGACAGATGGCGGAACCCGCCCGGCCGCAGGTCGCCGAGCCGGATCGGGCCGACCGCGGTGCGGACCAGCCGGGTGACCGGGTGACCGACGGCCTCCATCATGCGGCGCACGATGTGCTTGCGGCCCTCGTGCAGCACCAGCTCGACCTGCGCGGTCTTGCCGAGCACGCCGACCAGCTTGAACGCGTCGGCCTTGGCGGGACCGTCCTCCAGCTCGACGCCGGACAGCAGCTTGCGGCCCACGTTGCGGGCGAGCGGCCCGTTGATGACCTCGGCCAGGTAGGTCTTGGTGATCCCGTACCGCGGGTGGGTCAGCTTGTTGGTCAGATCGCCGTCGTTGGTGATCAGCAGCAGGCCCTCGCTGTCGGCGTCGAGCCGGCCGACATGGTGCAGCCGCTGCTGGAACTGGCCGAGGAAGTCGGCGAGCTCGGTGCGCCCCTTCTCGTCATCGAGCGACGCGACGACCCCGCGCGGCTTGTTCAGCGCGATGTAGACCAGCTTGGTGTCGGTGATCACCCGCTGCCCGTCCACGTGGATCTCCGCGGTCGAAGGGTCGACCTTGTCGCCGAGCTTGGCGACCCGCCCGTTGACGGTGACCCGCCGCCGGAAGATCAGGTCTTCGCAGGCGCGGCGGGAACCGACACCGGCAGATGCCAGCACTTTCTGGAGGCGTTCGGCGGTGTCAGCCTGGGGCATCGAGCACTTCTTCCACATCGTCGGGCAGGAACGGAGCGAGCGGCGGCAGCTGGTCAACAGAGTTGAGCCCGAGCTTCTCGAGGAAGAGGTCAGTGGTCCGGTACAGATGTGCCCCGGTTTCACTCTCGGTGCCGCACTCCTCGATCAGGCCGCGCGTAGCAAGAGTACGCATGACCCCGTCACAGTTGACGCCGCGGATGGCCGAGATGCGAGACCTCGTCACCGGCTGCTTATATGCGACTACCGCCAGCGTCTCGAGCGCCGCCTGGGTCAACCGCACCGACTGCCCGTCGAGCACGAACCTTTCCACATAAGCCGCATACTCCGGCCGGGTGTACAACCGCCAGCCCCCCGCGGCCCGCCGCAGGTCGAACCCGTGCCCCGCCGCCGTGTAGCGCGCCGAGATGTTCTCCAGCAAGATCCCCACCCGCTCGGTGGGCTGCTCCAGAATCTGCGCCAGCTGCATCTCCGCAACCGGCTCGTCGACGACGAGCAAAATCGCTTCGAGCGCCGCGGTGAGTTCGGCATCATCGGTCAGGTCCGGCAGGTCGTCCGGTTCCGCCAATTCAGCCGTACGGGCATCGGCTTCCACAACCGCAACCGCACTCGTCCGCTTACCGCGCGCCTGCTCGGGCACCGCCGAGCCGGCCTTCGCCCGCCCCGCCCCCGAACCCGCTTCCGCCGCCGGCTGAGCGGTGAGCTGAGCTGCGGCGCCTTCGGCGAACGGCAGATCAAGCTCCCCGTCGTCGCTGACGTCATCGTCCGCCGCCGCATCGAACATGCCACCCGCATCGTCCCCGTCCGGCGCAACCGGCGCATCAGCCGGAACCCCGTCCGGATAATCCGCCTCAGCGGCATTCCCGATAGCATCCGGCAGCTCAAGGTCAGGCCCGATCTCGGCCGCAGTCGGCTCCGGCTCGTCAAGCTCCGCATCAGCATCAACCGGCGCATCAACGCTGACCGGCACCTCATCACCAAGCACCGCCTCTTCCGGCGCCTCGCCGCCCGCCCCGTCCACACCCTGGTCCGATGCGAACTCGTCCGCGTCGCCCTCGTCCGCACCGTGGGCCGCCGCGGGCTCGTCCACATCTTCCGTGTCGTCGACCTCGTCGGCATCGAGGGCTGCCGCGGATTCGCCCGCGCCGTCCTCGGCCGCGTCGACGGCCGCCACAGGCTCGTCCGCGTCGTCCTCCGCCGCGGCAGGCTCGTCCGCGTCGCGCGTGGAATATCCCGGCGGGTTCGCGCCCTCGAACGCCTCGTCGAAGTCGTCGTCACCGTCGGCGAGGCCGGCCTCGGACAGCTCCTCACCGTCGGCCGACTCCGGGTCCTCCCCCGCCCGGCGGGCCGCCTGCTCGGCCGCCGCCTGATAGGCACGGTCGGGCGGCCGCTGCTGGCGCTCCCACGGCGGCACCCAGGCCGCTGCCTGGGACTCGAGCGATTCGGGCCGCTCGTCGTTGCTCACGATCGTTCCTCCACCGCGGCCGGGGCCGCGTCGTCATCTGCCCCGCCAAGATCACGGCGGTCTTCAGGCAAGTCAAATCTGCCCGCCGGGAAGACCCCCGAGTCGGACACAATCGCACCGGATGTGCCCTCCCCGCCGTCTCCCGAATCGTCGCTGCCTACCACGGCATCGCCGTCGCCCAACTCACCCCACCGGCGATCCAGATCCGACAAATCCGACTGGTCACCAGCTGCGTCGAGGTCGCTCAGCGCACCCTGCCCGCCGTCCAGATCTGGCAAATCCGACTGGTCACGCGCTGCGTCAATGTCGCTCAGCGCGCCCTGCCGGCCGGCCAGGTCCGGCAAATCCGACTGATCGTCATCCGCATTGGTAAGACTCGGCGCGCCCAGCTGGCCGTCCAGATCCGGTAAATCCGACTGGTCGCCCTCCGCGACGGCATCGCTCAGCGCACCCCGGCCGCCGGCCAGATCCGGCTCGTCGCTATTCGCGTCGGCATCGCCGTCTCCCAGCTCACTCCACCGACCCGCCAGGTCCGGCTCATCGCTGTCCGCGTCGGAATCGTCGCCGTCCGGCTCGGCCCACCGACCGGCCAACACTGTCCCGTCGCTGTCCGCGTCCAGCTGATCGCCGTCCGGCTCGTCACCGGCCGCGTCGGGATCGCCGTCCGGCTCGCCCCACCGACCGGCCAACACTCGCCCGCCGCTGTCCGCGACCAGCTCGT
Source organism: Actinoplanes sp. NPDC026619 (assembly GCF_040638295.1). Taxonomy (NCBI): domain Bacteria; kingdom Bacillati; phylum Actinomycetota; class Actinomycetes; order Micromonosporales; family Micromonosporaceae; genus Actinoplanes; species Actinoplanes sp. NPDC026619. The sequence continues at coordinate 35,475 of NZ_JBEZYA010000043.1, read as the reverse complement.
CGTCGCCCAGGTCGTCGTCGTCAAGCTGGTCGTCGTCAAGCTCGTCGTCGTCCTCGGCGGACATTTCCGGCTCATTGCCCGGGAGGGGCTCGGCGGCGGTGTCGAGCTCGGGTTTGCTGCCCTCGTAGTCGTCGATGTCCAGCTCGATGTCGGCGGCCTCGCCGCCGACCCAGCGGACGGTCAGCTCGTCGAGCGACACCGGCTGCTCGAACTCGATCAGGCCCTCGCGGTAGAGCTCGAGCAGCGCCAAGAATCGGGCCACCACTTCGAGCGTGTTTTCGCAGTCGGCGACGAGCAGCGTGAAAGTGGCGCTGCCGGCTCGGGCGAGCCGGTCGCGCAGCAACTGTGCGTGCTCGCGGACGCTCACCCGGGCCTGGTGGATGTGCGCGATCGACACCTGCGGCGGGCCGGGCTTGGGGGTGAACTGTTTCAGCGCGAGCTTGAACAGCCGCTCCACCCCGATGCCCAGGACGAGGTCGGGAAGCGCCTCGGCATAGCGGGTCTCCATCGACACCGCCCGCGGATAGCGCTTGCCCCCGGTGCTCTCGAGGTCGGAGATGTAGGCCGCGGCTTCCTTGAACGCCTTGTATTGCAACAGCCGGGCGAACAGCAGGTCGCGCGCCTCGAGCAGGGCCAGGTCTTCCTCGTCCTCCACCTCGGCCGCGGGCAGCAGCCGGGCCGCCTTGAGGTCGAGCAGGGTGGCCGCGACCAGCAGGAACTCGCTGGTCTCGTCGAGGTCCCAGTCGTCGCCCATGGCGCGGATGTAGGCGATGAAGTCGTCGGTCACGGTGTGCAGCGCGACCTCGGTGACGTCGAGCTTGTGCTTGCCGATCAGCTGCAGCAGCAGGTCGAACGGGCCGGTGAAGTTGACCAGCCGCACCGTGAACTTGCCGGACTCCTCGACCGGAGGATCGACGGCGTCGGGCGGGGCGACAGGCTCTTCAGGCACATGCTGACCGTAGACCACCGGTACGACAACCTGTTCCGGGCTCACACCGGCACAACGCGGCAAGATCAATTCGGTAACGAAAGTGACGGAGAGTCAGCCCCACACGCGGACGAAGACCAGGCCGAGCGCGTTGATGATGCGCAACAGGAACGGGTAGCCGAGCGGGAACAGGCAGCAGATCAGCAGGATCAGCACGCCGATGTTCTTCTCCTCGAACCACAACCGCATCCACTGCATGCTCGGCCCGGGCCGGCGCAACGCGTTGTAGAGGATGCCGAAGCCGTCCAGCGGCGGGATCGGGATGATCGCGAGGAGCCCGAACGAGAGCAGCCCGACCGCGAGCGACAGCAGCACCGTCTCGGCGAACGGCAGCCGCACGCCGAGGAGCACGTCGGCCGGCCCGATCACGTCCAGGAAGTTCGCCGGGTAGATCACCGAGTAGACCGCCAGGAGGACCTCGCCGAGCACGATGTTGCTCAGCGGCCCGGCGGCGAAGACCGCGGCGGCCCGGCCCCGGCCCCGGTAACGGGGGATGTCGTCGACCGAGAGCATCTTTCCCCAGCCCATGCCGCCGAGCGCGGCGCCGACGGCGCCGAACGGGTCGATGTCTTCCCGCGGCGTCGGCATGAGGCTTTCCTTGCGGTCCGCGAGACCAAGGCTGCGAGCAGTCAGCCGTACGGCGACCGCGCGCACGACGAGGCCGAGCAGGAAGGAGATCACCAGGGCGGCGAACGCCACCGGCGTGCCGAGCGCGAACAGCAACCGATCAGCCGCGCTCGACCTTGGCCGCGATGACCTCGCGGGCCAGTTGGCGGTAGTTGCGCGCGCCCGAGGAGGCCGGGTCGAGCGTGGTGATCGGCGCGCCGGCCACGGTGGACTCCGGGAACTTGACCGTCTTGGTGATGACGGTCTGGTAGACCTTGTCGCCGAACGCCTCGACCACGCGCTGCAGCACCTGGCGGCAGTGGGTGGTGCGCGAGTCGTACATGGTGGCGAGGATGCCCTCGAGCTCGAGGTCGAAGTTGAGTCGCTCGCGCACCTTGTCGATGGTGTCGAGCAGCAGGGCCACGCCGCGGAGCGAGAAGAACTCGCACTCCAGCGGGACGAGCACGCCGTGCGCGATGGTCAGCGCGTTGATCGCCAGCAGGCCCAGCGAGGGCTGGCAGTCGATCAGGATGAAGTCGTATTCCTTGCGGACCGATCGCAGCGCCCGCGCCAGGGCCATCTCGCGGGCGACCTCGTTGACCAGCTGGATCTCGGCGGCCGACAGGTCGATGTTGGCGGGCAGCAGGTGCAGGCCGGCCACGTCGGTCTTGATGATCACGTCTTCGGTGGCGACGTCGTCCTGCATGAGCAGGTTGTAGATGCTCAGGTCGAGGTTGTGCGGGTTGACGCCGAGGCCGACCGAGCAGGCGCCCTGCGGGTCGAAGTCGACGAGCAGAACCTTGCGACCGTACTCAGCCAGGGCCGCGCCCAGGTTGATGGTCGTCGTGGTCTTGCCGACGCCACCCTTCTGGTTGGCGAGGGCGATGATCCGCGCCGGGCCGTGCCGATCGGTCGGCATGGGCTCGGGGATCGGACGGCGCATTGTGTACGCCGTGGGATCGGCGGGGCCGAGGTCGGCGCCCAGGTCCAACGAGGCCTGCTGCTCACGCAGTGTGGAGGTCCAAGCCTCCGCCCGTGAACCGTTGCCCGACATAGCCTCGCCCCCTCCCGACTCACCGCTCACCGCCGGAGCCGTCGCCCGACTGTACGCCACACGCGCCGCCTCGAAAGGGTGCCGGTCCGGCGTGTCGCCATCTATGGGTGCGCAGCGTCTAACGAGCCCGCGGGTGTGCGGTCGCGTACACCTCGCGAAGCCGGTCCACGGTGACCAGGGTGTACACCTGCGTGGTCGTCACCGACGCGTGCCCGAGAAGCTCCTGGACAACCCGCACGTCGGCGCCGCCGTCGAGCAGATGGGTGGCATAGGAGTGCCGCAACGTGTGCGGGCTCACGGCGTGTGGTCCCTCGACCGGCAGACCCACCGCCTCGGCCGCCCGGTGCAGGATCGTCCAGGCGCTCTGCCGCGACAGCCGGCCGCCGCGGGCGTTGAGGAAGACGGCGGGAGTGCCCTTGCCATTGGCGGCGAGCGCCGGTCTACCCCGTACCAAATAGGCATCGAGCGCGGCTTTCGCGTAATCGCCCACCGGGACCAGACGCGTGCGCCCGCCCTTGCCGTGCAGGATCGCGGCGGCATCGTCGCCGAGATCGAGATCGTCGATCGCCGCACCGACCGCCTCGGAGATCCGCGCCCCGGTTCCGTAGAGGAACTCCAGCAGCGCCCGGTCGCGCATGCCCAGCGGGGTGCCGTCGGCGACCGCGAGAAGCCGGGTGACCTGGTCGACGTCGAGGGCCTTCGGCAGGCGTTTGGGCGGGGCGGGCGGCTTGACCTCGGCCGCGACGTCCACCGCGACCAGTCCCTCCCGGACGGCGAAGCGGTGCAGGCCGCGCACCGCGCTCACCGCCCGGGCCGCGCTGGCCGGCGCCAGGCCGGCCTCGCGCAGCGTGGCGAGGTGCTCGGTGACGTCGGCAGCGCGTACCTCAGCAAGATCTTCCGTGGTCAGGAAGATGGCATATCTGTCGAGGTCGCGGCGGTAGGACGCGAGGGTGTTGATCGACAGCCCACGTTCGACCGCGAGATGATCGAGATAGGTGTCGATGGCACGTTGAACGCTCAGTTGAGCACCTCGGTTGTCGGCAGGGTCCGCATGCCGTGCGCCTCCGCCACCGGTCCATAGGTGACGTTTCCGTCGAACGTGTTCAAACCCAGAGCAAGCGCGGGGTCGGCCCGGAGGGCCTGGCGCCAGCCGAGGTTCGCCAATTCCAGAGCGTACGGGAGGGTGACGTTCGTCAGTGCGTAGGTGCTGGTGTGCGGCACGGCGCCGGGCATGTTGGCCACGCAGTAGAACATCGACTCGTGCACCCGGTAGACCGGGTCGGCGTGCGTGGTGGGTCGCGAGTCCTCGAAGCAGCCGCCCTGGTCGATCGCGATGTCGACCAGCACGCTGCCCGGCTTCATCCGGCTGACCAGCTCGTTGGAGATCAGATTCGGCGCCTTCGCGCCGGGGATCAGCACGGCGCCGATCACCAGGTCGGCGTCCACGACGGCTTTCTCGATCTCGTACGCGTTGGACGCGATCGTCTGCAGGTGACCTCGATAATCCGCGTCGGCGGCTCGCAGCCGGGCGATGTTGCGGTCGAGCACCAGCACCTCGGCCTGCATGCCGAGCGCGATGGCGGCCGCGTTCATCCCGGAGACGCCGGCCCCGATCACCACGACCTTGGCCGCGTAGACGCCGGGGACGCCGCCCATGAGCACGCCGCGGCCGCCGCCGGAGCGCATCAGGTGATAGGACCCGACCTGCGGGGCGAGTCGCCCGGCGACCTCGGACATCGGGGCGAGCAGCGGGAGCGACCGGTCCGGCAGCTCGACCGTCTCGTACGCGATGCCGGTGACCTTGCGGTCGACCAGGGCGTCGGTGCACTCCTTGGACGCGGCGAGGTGCAGGTAGGTGAACAGCACCTGCCCGGCGCGCATGCGCGGGTATTCCTCGGCGATAGGTTCCTTGACCTTGAGGATCAGGTCACCGGTCTGCCAGATCTCGTCGGCCGTGGCCAGGATGGTCGCGCCGGCCGACTGATAGTCGCCGTCCGTGATCGAGGACCCGGTGCCGGCGCCGGCCTGGACGAAGACCCGATGCCCCGCCCGGGTGAACTCGTAGACGCCCGCGGGCGTGATCGCGACCCGGAACTCGTTGTTCTTGATCTCGCTGGGGATGCCGACCTTCACGACAAGATCCGCCTTTCTCGACGCTGAGTGAGGCCCTTGGCCGAACATTACCCCGGCCTGACCTCGGGAAACGACCGTTTCGTCCGGTTCGAAGATTGTTCGCCTTCCACATAGGAACGGGCTTTAAGATCCTTGCCATGACCGCCCGGAGCACGCTGCTGACCGAGCCGCTGCGCGGCGTCCTCGAGCGGCTGCACGCGGCGGCGCTCGGCGACGACGACCTCGACATCGCCCCGCTCGGGCCGGAGGCGACCGCGCAGGAGCGGGCCGACGCGCTCGCGCCTGTCTTCCTGCCGATCTCGGCCGAGGGCGGCCGGCTGCTGCACAACCTGGTCCGATCGGCGCGACCGCAGCTGGTCGTCGAGTTCGGCACCTCGCACGGCATCTCCACGCTCTACCTGGCCGCCGCCGTCCGCGACAACGGGGTGGGCCGGGTGCTGACCACCGAGCTGAGCACGATCAAGGTCACCTCGGCCCGGGCGTCGTTCGTCGAGGCCGGCGTCGACGACCTGATCGAGGTGCGACCGGGCGACGCGCTCGAGACCCTGGCCGCGCTCGACGGACCGATCGGGCTGGTGCTGCTCGACGGCTGGAAGGGCCTCTACCTCCCGATGCTGCGGCTGCTCGAGCCGAAGCTGGCCGACGGCGCGCTGGTCGTCGCCGACGACACCAGTTTCGAGAGCCTCCTGCCCTATCTGGATTACGTGCGCGACCCGGCCGGCAGTTACGTCAGCGTGGGCTTCCCGGTCGAGGACGGCATGGAGATCAGTTGTTACTCCACCAGCCAGCGGCCCGACTGATCACGCCAGCCCTTGGCCAGCCGGCCGGGCGGGAACGGGCCGACCTGGCGCCGCGGCGGCAGGGTCGAATCGAGCTCGACCATGTAGGACGAGGCATTGTCGTTGTGTTCGACGGCGGCGATCCGGCCGTAATGCTGGAAGTTCAGGATGTAGGGATCCCGGTCGTACGGCGGCAGCACCGTCACCAGGTCCCCGACCTTGAATCCCTCACTCCGCGTGGTCACCTACAAAATGTAGTTGCACGGACCACTCGCCGTCGAGCCGCCGATCGGGCGTCTATTCACCCAAATTCCGCGTCGATTTGAATCGGTCCAGAACAGTCTTCGGAATAGCCCGTCCGGAAAATGCTCGCGGTAATGCGAAAGGGCCGGCTTGACCTCAACCAAGGTTGAGGTTGCAGAGTGCACGGCGTGAGCTTTTCGGAGAACGAGATCGCGTACCTCGGCGGCCAGCACCTCGGGCGGCTGGCCACCATGCGTCCGGACGGGACCCTGCAGAACAGCCCGGTCGGCTACCGCTACAACGCCGCTGCCCAGACCATCGACATCGCCGGCTTCAACATGGAACGCAGCCGCAAGTTCCGCAATGTGGCCGCCACCCACGAGGTCGCCTTCGTCGTCGACGATCTGCCGTCGGTGCAGCCGTGGCGGGTGCGGTGCCTGGAGATCAGGGGCACGGCCGAGGCGCTGGACTCCCCCACCGACTCGGCCTACGGCAATTCCGGACCGATCATCCGGATCCACCCGCGGCGAATCATCGCGTTCGGCCTCGACCAACCCGACACCGAACCGCACCAGCTGGTGCCGAACAGCCGCGACGTCCACTGATCAAGTCGGCGGTGCTCGCTACCATTGCGCGTGAATGCAGGCGGGAAGAACCGATGAACGCCCTCGTCATCGGGGACAGCGACGGCATCGGGGCCGCGCATGCCGGCCGCAAGCCGGGGTCACATTATCGGGCTCTCCAGCCTCGCCGACGCGGTGATCTCCGCCGAGGCGCCGGGCTACGCGGCATCGAAGGCCGGCCTGACCGCCTACCTGCTGGGTCTGGACGCCGCGCTGCGCCCGCGCGGCGTGGCGGTCACCACCGTCCGCTTCGGCTTCGTCGACACCAAGATGGCAAAGTCTCCGGTCACCCCGTTCAAGATCTCCCCGGACCAGGCCGTGGACGTGCTGATGCGCTGCATCCGCACCCGCCCGGCGATCGTCTCCTATCCGCGCCGCATGGCCGCCGTGACCGGCACGCTCGGCCCACTGCTGCGCGCCGGCGCCCGGTTACGCCGCTCACCTCAGCGCTGACCCGGCCGCCGCCGAGACGGTCGCGGTGAATGTGTAGGGCTCGCGGATCGGGACGCCGCCGGCGCCTGTGCTGCTCACCTGGGCGACCGTGGCTTGGTATGAGCCTGGTGGCAGGGAGGTGGACGGGGTCCAGACGAGGGTGCCCGGGGTGGGCTCCGTGGTCGTGCCGGCGATCGGCCCGGCGGGCCCGGTCAGCGTTATCGCGCCGGTGTAATCGGTGCCGGTGGTGGGCTGGACGTCGCGCTCGAAGCGCACCGTCACGGCGGCGGCAGTCACTGTGGTCGAGACGACCAGGGGGTCGCGCCAGTACTGGATCGCCAGGTGGTCGTCGGGGACGCCGGTGCCCCACGCCGTGGACGTGTCGTCGATCAGCATCGTCTGGGTTATGCCGCCGTCCACCGTGACTCCGCGGTTCACCGTGCCGGTGATCGAGCCCCAGTCCTCGACCGTCTCCCACGTGCCTCGGGTGTATTTGTACTGGATGTCGGTGCCGTCCAGCACGGTGATGGTGGACTCCCAGATGCCGTTGCCGCGGTTGGTCATCGCCAGCTTGCCCGGGTCCCACGGGCCGAGCAGGTCGATGTTGCCGGGCACGTAAAGGGTGGCGTCGGGCGGCGTGCCCGGTGGCGCCAGCACGCGGAACGTCACCGCGACCGGGCGGACGGGCACGGACAGCGCCGCGGGCGCTTCCACCGTGGTGCCGTCGGGGTTGCGGTAGGCGACCCGTGCGATCACGTTCGCCGTGCGCGGGGACGCCCCGGTGGGCGTGACGTCGTAGGTCACCGCGAACGTCGCGCCCGGGGCCAGCGAGGCCCGCGTCGTCGCGCTGCGCGGGGTGATGACCCAGCCAGTCGGGGTGGCGACGCTCGCCCGCAGATCGCGGATCGTGCCGGGGCCGGTGTTGTGGACGGTGGTGACCAGGCTGCTGGTGGCGCCGGACTGCAACCCGTCGGGCGCGGTGAAGGTGACGTCGACGGCGGGCTGCGGGGTCACGGCCAGTGGCTTGCCGTCGTGGGTGACGGTCACCGCCCGGCCGCTCGCGGTTGCCGGCACCTGCACCGTGAGCAGGTGTTTCGCGGCGTCGTAGGTGAAGTCGGCGCGGCGGCCGCCGGCGGTGACGGTGTGCGGGCGGCTCACGTCGGCGAACGCGACCGTGTAGTGCCGGGTCGTCGGCGCGCCCGGGTAGGTGCCCGCGACCGGGCCGACCGTCAGGGACGGGGCCCGGCCCTCGGTGTAGCGGGCCGGAATCTGCGCGAACTGGCCGGTGCGGTAGCCGAGGCCGTCGCCGGCGTCCTCGTAGACCCGGGTGGCGCCGGTCGCGTGCGGGTAGGCGGTGAGGGTGAGCCGGTCTTTCGCCTGGCCGGCCACGTTGGTGTCGCCGGGCCGCTGGGCGATGATGCCGCCGGCCCGCACGTAGACCGGCATGTGGTCGGGACTGACGCCGACCGTGCGGGTCGCCGGGCCGCGGAAGGTGGCGCCGGTGAAGAAGTCGGTCCAGGTGCCGGGCGGGAACCAGACCGGGGCGGTGGTGGCCAGGCCGGGCGTGGTGACCGGCGCGACCAGCAGCGAGTCGCCGAGCAGGTATTGGGTGTCGTGCTTGTATGCCTCGTCCTGCTCCGGCCACTGCAGGTAGAGGGCGCGGGACATCGGCAGGCCGGTGTCGTAGCTCTGCCGGGCGGCCGTGTACAGATACGGCACCAGCGACTCGCGCAGCCGCAGGAAGTCGGCGGCCGGGCCGGCGACCGCGTCCGAGTATTCCCAGGGCAGCCGGTCGCCGTGGTCGGAGTGCAGCCGCAGGATCGGCTGGAACGCGCCCAGTTGCACCCAGCGCAGGTAGAGGTCGTCGGGCAGGTGCTTGCCGGCGAAGCTGCCGATGTCGTGGCTGACGTAGGACATGCCGATGCTGCCCTCGGCCGGCGTCATCTTCGCCGCAACGCCCAGGGTCGTCCAGTCGGGGCGGGTGTCTCCGGTGAAGTGGACGGTGCTGCGATGCTCGGCCCACGGCCCGGAGGCACCGGGCGTGGTGTAGTCCGGGAACGACGCCCCGATCCGGGCGAGCGAGAAGCCGCGCTGCCCGCGGGCGTCGCCATTGCGCTTATAAAGCTCGTTGACCCAGCTGTCCGCGGTGACGCCCGGGGTGCTGACCGTGCTGTCGTCGCAGCAGTAGTCGAGCCACCACTGCTGCACGCCCTGGTCCTCAAACGGTTTGTGCAAAAGCGAATAGGCGGCGGCCTGGTCGGCGTCACCCCAGTCGAAGCGGAACGGGTTCGGCGCGAAGCTGCTCGCGGCCGGGGCCAGCTTGCCCTTGGCGGTGGCCTGCGCGGCGGCGAACTGCGGATCGTCCCCGCTGATCGCGGCGTGCACGTTCAGCGTGGTGTTGATGCCCTGCTTCTTCAGCTCGGCCAGGAACGCGGCCGGGTCGGGGAACAGCGCCGGGTTCCAGTTCCACCCGGCCCACTGGTTCGGCGACTTCCAGTCGGTGTCGACCACCAGCGAGTCGAGCGGCACCCGGTGCTCCCGAAAGGCGGGCAGCAGCTGGTCGCGGTAATCGGCGGTGCTGTACGCCTGGTATTTCGAGAACCAGGTGCCGAAGGCCCACTCCGGCGGTAGCAGCGACGGGCCGGTGAGGGTGCGCAGGTCGGCCAGGCCGCGCTGGTAGTCGTGGCCGTAACCGAAGAGGTAGCCGTCTTGGTAGGGGTCGCTGCGGGCGGGCCGCGCGGCCACCCAGTCGTCGCCGGTGCGGACGGCCGTCGCGGTGTCGTCCAGCAAATACCACCCCGAGCGGTTGAGCATGCCGGGGTGCAGGGCGATCTGGTCGGCCGGGCCGGCCTGGCCGCCGTAGAAGTCGAGCCCGCGGTACCACCCGCCGAGCGCGTCGGCGCGCGCCGGGGAGCCGAACGCCGGGTGCACGCTGGTGCGGCGGCCGGCCACGGTGAGGTCGAGGGTGGTGTTGGACTCGGTGACCGGGCCGCTGTCGAGGCGGTAGTGCAGGGTGACGGCGCTGGTCTCGACGCGGAGCTCGCCGCCGGCGGTGCTCGCACGGAACCAGGTGCGGCCCGGGGAACGGTCGACGGCGGTGAAGGTCGCGCGGTTTTCGAAGACGTCGTCCGACGCGTACTCAAGCCGGAGCAGCGTCGGGCCCAGAACCTGGACGCGCAGATGGCCGGAACGGATCTCCTGGCCCCTGATCTGCGCCGCGGGCGACGCGCCCAGCGCGGCGACAGGCGTGCCGACGAACCCGAGAAGCATGACCAGCACAGCAGCAACGCGTCGCAACATGACGGCCCCCGATCGGTGACGTGCTCGTCACACAGTGGAGTCTCCCCCGGGAGGAGAGTCAATAGGGCGGCGTCGATGTTGCCCGAACGCCCGGCCCTCGAGAGGGCCGGGCGCGAGGCGTCAGTTGGAGACGGTGGCCAGGCGGGTCTTCAGGCCCTGGCCGTAGTTGGTCGCGGTGCCGTTGTGGTCGCTGATCAGCGACGGGCCGCTCGAGCAGTCCCAGGTGTTCCAGGTCCAGCCGAGGTAGCCGATGCCGTGCGCGTCGGCCCAGTCCATCAGGCCGTCGACGAAGCCGTGGGCGCAGTCGTTCTCACCGATCTCGGAGAGCGTGACCGGCACCTGCGCCGCCGTGGTGGCGATCTGGCTGTCCCAGCAGGACGTGGTCGAGCAGGTGTTGAAGTTGTAGATGTGGGCGAAGGCCGACAGGTTGTTCAGCGGGTCGGTCGGCTTGTAGGTCAGCCACTGGCTCAGGTTGTTCGAGTAGGCCAGGCCGCCGATCATGATGACGTTGGTGGCGCCGGTCGCGCGGACCGTGTTCACCAGCGACTGGAAGCCGGCCACCTGGTAGGTGATGCCGGTGCAGGTGCCGCCGTCACGCCAGCACTTCCAGCCGGACGTGTCGTCGCCGGTCGCGCGCTCCGGGTAGGGCTCGTTGAACAGGTCGAGGATGACCGCGTCGTTGCCCTTGAACGCGTTGGCGACGCCGGTCCAGAACGACGGGGCGTACTGCGCGTCGGGCATCGGCTTCTGGCAGGTCGCCTTGACGTCACTGCAGCCGGACGAGGTGCCGGTGTAGAGGCCGTAGCTCCAGTGCATCTCGACGATCGGCGTGATCCCGTTCTGGATCAGCAGATTGACGTACGCCTTGACCTCGTTCTGATACGCGGTGCCGCCGTAGGCCGCCGGGACGTCGGCGGTGCCCAGCCAGCACTCCTCGTTCAGCGGAACCCGCACCGCGCGGATCTTCCAGGTGCGCATCGCGGTGATCGAGGCCTGGTCCATCGGGCCGTCCCAGAAGCCGTTGCCCTGGATGCAGGCGAACTCGCCACCGGAGCGGTTGACGCCGTAGAGCTTCACGGTCTGCCCGGACGCGTTGACCAGCTTGTTCCCGGAGACCTTGAGCGCCGGGGCGGCACCGGTGGCAGGCGGAGCGGTGGTCGGAACAGCGGTAGTCGGGGCGGTAGTCGGCGGCGTGGTCGCCGAGACACCGCCGGTGCATGCCACTCCATTGAGGGTGAACGCGGCCGGCACCGGGTTGTTGCCACTCCACGACCCGATGAAACCGACCGAGGTGGTCGCGCTGGTGCCGAGCGACCCGTTCCAGGCCGCGTTGGTCACGGTCACGTGGGCGGCGGACTGCGCGAACACGCCGCCCCACGACTGGGTGACTTTTTGCGTCGTGGTCGGGAAGTCGAAGCCGAGCGACCAGGACGAGATCGCGTCGCCGAGGTTGGTGATCGCGATGTCGCCCTGGAACCCGCCCTGCCACGAGCCGGTGACCTTATAGGCGACGGAACAGCCGGTGGTGGCCGCGGACGCCGGGGATAAGGTCACGGCGAATGCCCCGGCCACGGCCAGTGAAGCGGCCGCGGCCAGGGACAACGTGCGTAGTCGCATGGGGATGCCAATCGACGGGGGACGATTTGGGAGCGCTCCCAGATTCGTCCACCCACGACATCGTTGTCAAGCCTCTTGTCGGACCCGGGGCATAGCGTGGGGGCATGGCTGATTCAGTTCTCTCCCGCCCCGGCGCCGACCTGGCCTATGAGATCGCCGGCGACGGCCCGATCCTCGGCTATTCGCACGGCATCTTCTTCAGCCGAGCCGCCGAGGATGAGGTCGGCCTGCTCGACTGGTCGCCGATCACGAGCAAACACCGCCTTGTTCGGTACGACGCTCGCGCCCACGGCCGATCCACCGGCTCACCCGACTCGGAGCAATACCGGTGGCCGAGCCTCGCCGACGACCTGATCGCCCTGGCCGACGAGGTGCGCGGCGGCGAGCCGGTCGACTGGGCCGGCGAGTCGATGGGCACCGGCACCCTGCTCTGGGCCGCGACGAAGGCGCCCGACCGCTTCCACCGGCTGATCCTGATGATCCCGCCGACCACCGGGCCGACCAGGGTGGCCGCCGCCACGATGTATTCGTCGGGCGCCGACCAGGTGGAGAGAGACGGCAAGGCCGCCTGGGTCGCCGGCCTGCAGCAGGTGCCGGTGCCGGAGATCTTCGCCGACGTGCCGGACTATCGCTACGACGCCGACGTGCCCGAGCCGCTGCTGCCTTCGCTGCTGCGCGGCGCCGCTGCCGCCGACCTGCCGCCGGCCGAGGCGATCGCCGCCCTGCCCCACCGCACCCTGATCCTGGCCTGGGAGACCGACCCGATCCACCCGGTCTCGACCGCGGAGTTCCTGGTCCGCACCCTGCCGGAGGCTTACTTGCACGTCTCGTCCACCTCGGCGGGCGTGCGCACCTGGCCCGAGCGGATCGCCGCGTTCCTGGAGGAGTGAATTCGAAAGCTATGAATCGGCTGGGATGGTTGCTCAGAAGTTCTTCGATGCGGCGCATGGGAGGACGCGGCACGCACGGCCGGCATTTCGCAGCGCATTGCGGAATGCCGGCCTTCAAACTTCAGGAGTACGGGTCAGCACCGGTCCCGCCTCCCCGGTGACGCCGGGTGCGGCTCACCCTCCGCGCGCCACCGCCGGGCGGGCCCGGGACAAGACCACGACCCCCGCCTCGCGAAGCCGGCCGAGCTCGGGATGGTCGTCAGCGACGTCGGTGACGACCCCGGCCACCTCGGCCAACCCGAGCACCGCGAACGGCGAGGCGGCCCCGATCTTCTCCGCGCTGGCCAGCACGTAGGTCTCGGCGGCCCGGGAGGCGAGAGTCCGCTTCATGGCGGCCTCATCGGGATCGCCGGTGGTGAGGCCGGCCCGGTGATGAACACCGGTCACGCCCAGCAGGAACACGTCCGCGGTGATCCGGGCGGCGGCCTCGGCGGTCGCCGCGCCGCAGGCCACCGCCGAGTGCTTGAAAAGCCGCCCGCCCAGCACGTAGACGTCGACCGTGGGGTGGGCGACCAGGGCGGCCGCGACCGTCGGGCTGTGCGTGACGATCGTCGCGCAGAGATCCGCCGGCAGGGCCGCGACCACCGCGAGGGCGGTGGTGCCACCGTCGAGGATGGCGGTGCCACCGGCCGGGATCAGCGTCGCGGCGATCGCGGCCACCCGACCCTTGCTGTCGGCGGCCACCGTGGTGCGGGTGGCGTAGTCGGCGGCCGCGGCCGCCGACGGCAGGGCCCCGCCGTAGACCCGCTGGCACAGCCCGGCGGCGGCCATCTCGCGCAGGTCGCGGCGGATGTTGTCCTCGGCCACCCCGATCTCGGCGGCGATGTCCTTGGCCACCACCTTGCCCCCGGAACGCAGCCGGGCCAGCAGGAAGTCGCGCCGCTCGGCGGCAAGCATTACGTGTTTCTCCTTGCTGTTGTCGACTCTTGCGTGTTTCGGAGTGTACGGTGCCGATCATGACAACACCAGGTATCGACGTGCCCGATGCACGCGGGCGCACCGGCCTCGACCGGGCCGGCCGTGAGCTGACCGGCAATCCGGATGTCGTGGTCCGCGACGTCGAGCTGCTCGCCACCGCCTGGCACGTGCTGCGCCGCACCACCTACGACTACCGGCAGCGGGACGGGAGCTGGTCACGCCAGCAGCGGGAGACCTACGACCGCGGCGACGGAGCGACCATCCTGCTCTACGACGCTGATCGGCGCACGGTGCTGCTGACCAGGCAGTTCCGCTATCCGGCCTATGTGAACGGACATCCGGACGGGATGCTCGTCGAGGCCGCGGCCGGGCTGCTGGACGACGACGACCCGGCCAGCGCGATCCGCCGGGAGACCGCCGAGGAGCTGGGCGTGACCGTCGGTGAGCTGCAGGAGGTCTTCAAGATCTGGATGAGCCCGGGTTCGGTCACCGAGCGGCTGCACTTCTACGCCGCGCCCTACACGCCGGCCGACTGCACGGGCGACGGCGGCGGCGTCGCGGCCGAGGGTGAGGACATCGAGTCGGTCGAGCTGCCGTTCGACGAAGCGCTGGACGCGATCGCCGACGGCAGCATCGCCGACGCGAAGACCGTCATGCTGCTGCAGTGGGCCGCCTTGAGCGGCCCCTTCAGGAAGTAACGGGGCGCAGCGTCGCCCAGCCCTCGTCACGGGCCCGGGCCGCCGCGAACAGACCGCCGACCGCCGCCGCGTTGGTGATGTCGCCGCGGAAGATCATGGCGACCGCCTCGTCGAGATCGAACCAGTGCAGCTCGATGTCGGCCTCCTCGTCGGTGCGGCTGTGCCGCTCCGACTCCGGAACCGCGGTCAGGTCGCGGGCCAGGAAGAGCCGGATCGACTCGTCCGTGAAGCCCGGCGACGTGTGCAGATCGATCAGCTGGTCCCAGCGGCCGGCCCGCAGGTCGGCCTCCTCGGCCAGCTCACGCCGGGCGCCCACGACCAAGTCCTCGCCGGCCACGTCCCGCAGACCGGCCGGCAGCTCCCACAGGCGCGCGCCGACGGCATGACGGTACTGGCAGATCAGCGCGACCCGGCCCACGTCGTCGAGCGCGACCACGCCGACCGCGCCCTTGGCCTGCACGATGTCGCGGGTGACGGTGTTCCCGCCGGACATCGTCACCCGATCGGTGAAGACCTCGAAGATCGGCCCGGAATACCGCGAGTCGCGGGAGACGGTCTCGTGCACGAACGCGGTCACGGGGCCTCCACCGGCAGCTCGTCCGCCGCCGCGTACTCGACGGCGGCCTTGACCAGGCCGTCGAACAGCGGGTGCGCCCGGGTCGGGCGGCTCTTCAGCTCGGGGTGCGCCTGGGTGGCCACGAAGTACGGATGCGCGTCGCGGGCCAGCTCGATGAACTCGACCAGGCGGCCGTCCGGCGAGGTGCCGGAGAAGACCAGGCCGGCCTGGGCGAGCTTGTCCCGGTAGTCGTTGTTGACCTCGTACCGGTGGCGGTGCCGCTCGGAGATCTCGGTCGCCCCGTCGTAGACGCCGGACACCACCGACCCCTCGGTCAGGACGGCCGGGTAGGCGCCGAGCCGCATGGTGCCGCCCAGGTCGCCCTTGCCGGCGACGATGTCCTGCTGGTCGGCCATCGTGGAGATCACCGGATAGGCGGCGCGCTCGTCGAACTCCAGCGAGTTGGCCCCGGTGAGCCCGGCCATGTTGCGGGCCGCGTCGATGGTCATGCACTGCAGACCGAGGCACAGGCCGAGGATCGGGATCTGGTTCTCCCGGGCGTACCGGGAAGTGTTGACCTTGCCCTCGATGCCGCGGACACCGAACCCACCGGGAATGACGATGCCGTCGACGCCCTTCAGGGCGGCGGCCGCGCCGGCCGTGGTCTCGCAGTCGTCGCTCGGCACCCAGCGCAGCTGGATCTTGACGTTGTTGGCGAAGCCGGCAGCGCGGATCGCCTCGCTCACCGAGAGGTACGCATCGGGCAGGTCGACGTATTTGCCGACCAGCGCGACCGTGATGGTGCGCTTCGGGTGGTGCACCCGGTGCAGCAGGTCGTCCCAGGTCGCCCAGTCGACATCACGGAAGGAAAGGCCGAGACGGCGCACGACGTACGCGTCGAGACCCTCGCGATGCAGCACCTTGGGAATGTCGTAGATGCTCGGCGCGTCCGGGCAGGCGATGACGGCCTCGCGGTCGACGTCGCAGTAGAGCGCCAGCTTGTGCTTGAGCTTCTCGGGCAGCACCCGGTCGCTGCGGCAGATCAGCGCGTCCGGCTGGATGCCGATGTTGCGCAGTGCCGCCACCGAGTGCTGGGTCGGCTTGGTCTTCAGCTCGCCGGACGGCGCCAGGTAGGGCACCAGCGATACGTGCAGGTAGAAGACATGATCGCGGCCGACCTCGTGCCGGACCTGCCGGATGGCTTCGAGGAACGGCAGCGACTCCATGTCGCCGACCGTGCCGCCGACCTCGGTGATCACCACGTCCGGGACCCGGCCGGACTCGTCCGGGTCGGCCATCGCGAAGATCCGGCTCTTGATCTCGTTCGTGATGTGCGGGATGACCTGAACGGTGTCGCCCAGGTATTCGCCGCGGCGCTCCCGCGCGATGACCGCCGAGTAGACCTGCCCGGTCGTCACGTTCGCCTTGCCGGACAGCGACCGGTCGAGGAATCGCTCGTAGTGACCGACGTCGAGGTCGGTCTCCGCGCCGTCCTCGGTGACGAACACCTCACCGTGCTGGAAAGGGTTCATCGTGCCGGGGTCGACGTTCAGGTAGGGGTCGAGCTTCTGCATGACGACCCGCAGTCCGCGCGCGGTCAGAAGATTGCCGAGGCTGGAGGCGGTGAGGCCCTTGCCCAGCGAGGAGGCAACGCCCCCGGTGACGAAGATGTGCCGCGTGTCGCGCACTGATGAGGCCAACGCCCGCTCCCGTGGGTTGTCTGTAGATCCGACATGCAGACCGGGGTTGTGAGCCCCATCCACGGGAGTTCACCGTAACACCTGCTGACGGGAGCGCACGTTCGGGCTGGTCGCGGCGCGTGTCAACGAGATGCTAAGGACTTGCGCAGGGCGGGCCCGCCCGGACCGTCGGTCTGACCGTCGGGCCGGGTGCGGTCGGCGGCGTGCAGCAGAACCCGCAGCGTGGTCAGCACCGCGGCGGGCACGATGAACGCCGCCGCGGCCCCGGCCACGGTCAGCGCGGAGCCGCCGAGCAGGCCGGCGACGAGGGTGGCCACCGTGGTGCCGGCCATCGCCGCCCGGATCGCCGGATGCAGCCCGAAGAGCCGGTTCAGGCCACCCCACGGTGAGTACTGACAAAAAGCCAGCATGAGTACGCCGATGAGCGCCAGGACCGTCAGCGGGCTCGACAGCAGCGTCTCGCCGTTGGCCGCGGCGGCGCGCTGCATCGCCGGGCCACCGGTGCCGCCCGCCAGCTCGGTGAGGAACCGGCCGAGGCTGCCCTGCTCGAGCTCGGGCCGGCGCAGGTCCATGACCGCGAACCCGATGGTGACGGCGAGCCCGGCGACGGCCGACCAGGCGAACCGGGGGAACGTGAGCCAGCCGCCGGTGCTGATCGCCGCGGCCACGCACACCCCGGCGGTGACCGCGATCGCCCCGACCGCGTCGGCGCCGAGGTAGGGGCTGCCGACCATGACCACGCCGATGCCGCCGAGCAGCACCACGATGACCGGCCGCCACGTCCGGGTGACCCATTGGGCGAGCGAGCCGGCCAGCACGAGCAGGCCGGCCACGAAGACGCCGACCCCGACCCCGCCCACGCCGGCATACCGCGCGCCGGTGGTGGCCGAATAGCCGGCCACGCCGTTGAGCTGAAGCTGAGCGCCGGTGAGCAGGTCCAGGCCGACCACGACGGCCCCGATGGCGGCGATCGCGGCCATCGGCCACAGCGTGCGCCGGTAGCGCGGCGCGGCCCGCACCAGGGCCGTGCCGGCGATGATCAGCACGCCGGTGACCAGCCCGAAGGCCCAGGCCGGATGATCGCTGCGCCACCACGGCGACGCGTCCGCGAGCAGCGCGGCCGGCAGCGCCAGCGCGACCGCGATCAGCGCCAGCTCGAGGGCCGCCACGACCCGGCCGGACGGCAGGGCCGGCCCCTTGGGACCGCTGTGCCGGCGGGCCCGGACCATCACCGGCACGAGCAGCGCGAAGATCAGGAACTCGAGGATCGCCAGCACGGTGAAGAAGATCGAGGCGACGCCGCTCTGCGCGGTGGCCCGCCGGTCGGCGTTGTGATCGCCCTGCACGGCGTCGGCGACATTGTCGGGTTTGCCGGGCACGACGTTGGCGGCCCGCCCGGCGAACAGCTTGTCCGGCTGGGACTTGTCGAGGGCGGTGAGCACGGTCGGCGCCAGGTCGATCAGCTGCAGATAACCGTCGCGGCCGGTGCCGGCGGAGGTCAGCCAGCCGCCGTTCCAGCCCGGACCCTCGGCGATCGCGACGTGCAGCCGGGAGCCCTGGTCGGTGTCGGAGACGCCCGCGACCAGCAGCAGCGACCTCTCCGGCCGGGCCGCGACGACCCGGGCGAGGGTGGCGTCGGCCGCGGCGACGGCGGCCTTGCGGGCCGCTCCGGAGCCGCTGATGGTGCCGAGGTCGACGAAGCTGAGGATGCAGTCGGAGAGCAGCTTTTTCGGGTCGGCGGGCAGTTCGGCCTCGTACTGGTCGACCCGGCCGAACGGGCGGGCGGCCGCGATGGCCGCGCCGGAGCCGACCGCGACGGTGCAGCGCACCGATTCGGCGAGCGCGCCCGGGACCGCGCCGTACGGCAGCCGGTCCTGGTTGTCGCGGACGATGTTGCGCTGGTTGGTGATGTTGGCGCCGATCTCGTCCGGCTCGGTGATCTCGGGCGCGGGCGCCACGCACTGGCTCCCGCCCGCCCGCGGGTAGGCGGCGTAGTTGCCGGCCCCGAGAGTGACCCAGCCGTCGGCGGGACACGTGTTGCGGGCCGCTGAGCGCACCGACAGCCAGCCGATCGAGCCCTCGGTGGCCTCCCGCCACAGGGCCGGGGTCGTCTGCGGGTCGAGGTCGTCCCAGCGCAATCCGGCGGCACCGGCCATGATCACGTAGTCGACGGTCTGCTGTGGCGGGCCGGTGGCCGGTCGCAGGGTCAGACCGGTCAGGCTGGCCGCGACGGCTAGCAGGACCATGGCGTACGGGACCCAGGTCGCGGCCCGTTGCCCGGCCGGCGTGCCGAACGGCCGGACCCGGCGGAGACGGTCGAGCGCTTTCACCCGCGCGCCGTCACGTCGGCGTACGCGGCCCGGACGTCGTTCACGGTGTCGGCCTCGCTGGGCCAGGTGGCCGCCTGCCGCAGGCCACGCTCGCGGTAGTCGGCACGCATCGCCGGGTCGGCCAGCAACTCCCGGACGGCGTTGTCGAGGGCGTCCAGGTCGCCGGGCGGGATCAGCACGGCCGCGTCGTCGACCAGGCCGGGCACGCCGCCGACGGCGGTGGCGACCAGCGGCACGCCCGCGGTGAGCGCCTCCTGGGTGAACAGCTGCCGGGCCTCCCAGTCGCTGGTGACCACCGCGAGGTCGGCCCCGGCGAGCAGGTCGGGCACGTCCTTGCGGTGCCCGAGCAGGTAGAACGGAGCGTGCCGCTCGGAGGAACGCTGGGCGAGGGACATGTAGCTGGGCCCGGAGCCGGCCACCACGACGACCGGGGCCGGGTCGAGGTCGCGCCACCGGGCGGCCGCGTCGACCAGCAGGTCGTAGCGTTTCTGCGGGTGCAGCCGGCCGACGGTGAGGATCAGCGGCGTGTTCGGCTTGAGGCGGAACTCGGCCCGGACCGCGCTGCGGGTGCGCTTGGCCGGCCGGAGCGCCGGGGCGGCGACCGCGCCGAGGCGGGCGTTGCGGGCACCGACCGTCTTGGCCCGGGCCACCAGGTCGTCGGAGGCGCCGAGGGTGAGCGCGGCATTGCGCGCCACGATCCGCTCGACCAGCGCGGACGCCTGCCCGCGCAGGCCCCGGGCGAGGACGGCGTTGTGCCAGGTGACGATCAGCGGGACGCCCGGGCGGGCCAGGCCGGCGACGAAGCCGGCGCGCAGGCCGTGCGCGTGCACCACGTCGATCGGGCGGCCGGCCAGGGCGTTCTTGAGCTGCCGCACGGCGCCGGCGTCCGAGGCGCCGGGGTTGGCCGGGATCTCCACCGGCACGAAGGTGGCGCCGCCGGCGGTGAAGCCGAACAGCTCGTCGGTGGCCTCCGGGCCGCAGACCAGCACCTCGCAGCCGGCCGCGCGCAGGCCGCGGGCGAGCGACGCGACATGCTGCCCGATCCCGCCGGTGCTGGAGGCCAGCACCAGCGCCACCGAACCACGCCAGCCGTCGTCCTCGATCACGCCGTCCCCTTCCTCACGCATCAGCGCCGCCTTGGGAAGCCGGACCGCCGCCTTGGGAAGCCGGACCGCCGCCTTGGGAAGCCGGACCGCCGCCTTGGGAAGCCGGCCCGCCGCCTTGGGGAGCCGACCCGCCGCCTTGGGAAGCCGGCCCGCCGCCGCTCACGTTGGCCGGCCCATCCTCTCCCGCTCCGCGGCGGGCTGATCGGGCGCGCAGTGCGCGGATGCGACGGGTCACCGGAGCCAGGTCCTGGCGGGCCGTCGGGTAGACCACCGCGCCGAACACCGCCAGCACCACGAGGCCGCCGAGCACGCCCTGCACCAGGCTGCCGCCCAGGGTGGGTCGCGCGCCCACCAAGTGTCCGATTCCGGCCACCACACCCCAGCCGGCGAGGGCGGCGATTCCCGCGGCAACGATACCGACGGTGGTGGCCCGGCCGAGCCCGGCCAGCGCATCGCCGACCGCGTGCCGGCGGACCGCGAGGACGAGCAGCACCCCGAGCACGGTCATGCCGGCCGAGCTGGCCAGGCTGAGCCCCAGCACCGTCGCCCCGCCGCCGGCGCCGGCCGTGATCAGCGCGACCGCGGCGGCCACCAGCCAGCCGGCCGCCGTGGACGCGGCCGCCGCGACGGTGGCCCCGCGGGCGTAGAGGGCCCGCGACAGCAGCGCGAACAGCGCATAACCGAAGAGCCCCGGCGCGAATCCGGCAATGCCGGATTCGGCGGGCTGGGCGTCGATCAGGTAGGAGATCGGGCCGGCCAGGGCCGCCAGGGCGGCCGCGCCGAGCCCGGCGAGCAGGACCACGGTCCGCGCCGAGGCGGACAGCGACGCTCGATAGGTCTCCTCGTCCCCCCGGGCGGCCGCCGCCGACAGCGTCGGATAGACCGCGGTGGCCAACGGCACCGCGAGCACCGCCCAGGGCAGCAGGAACACGGTCTGGGCCGCGTTGTAGGCGGTGAGCGCGCCACTGACGGCAAGCGCGATCACGACGATCGTCATGATCTGCTGCGAGCCGACGGTCACCGCGCCGGCCCAGCCGAGCCGCACCGCCTGGCGCCCCTCGCCGCCGGGGAAGCGAAGCGCCGGCCGCAGGCGCAGGCGCAGTCTCCGCAGCGGGATAAGCAGGCACAGGGCGAGTACGACGACGCCGGCCGTGGTGCCCGCGGACAGTGTGAGCTCGCCGGTGCGGGTCAGTCCGCCGAAGTCGCTCTTGGCTCCGTCGACCGCCGCGTAGGTGAGGTAGGCGCCCATCACCGTGACGCTGGACAGCAGCGGCGCGATCACCGGCCAGGCGAAGCGGTGGTGGGCCTGCAGGACGCCGGTGAGCACGATGCCGATGCCGTAGAGCGGCAGTTGCGGCGCGAAGACCCGCAGCATGCTCGCCGCGGTCTCCTGGTGGTCGGCCGGCACCTTGGGCAGCAGTCCGGCGATCGGCCCGGCCAGCAGCCAGACCAGCAGCGCCAGCGGCACCATCAGCACGAGCACCCAGGTCAGCAGAGCCGACGAGACCGCCCCGACCCGCCGGGTGTCGCCGGCCGCCACGTGCCCGGCCAGCAGCGGCACCACCAGGCTCGCCAGCGCGCCCCCGGCGACCAGCTCGAAGACGATGTTCGGGATGGTGTTGGCGGCGTTGTAGATGTTCGCCAGGTCGTCGATGCCGACCGTGTGCAGGAAGACGAAGGTGCGAGCGAAACCGGCGATCCGAGCGAAGACCGTGAGACCGGTGATCAGCGCCGCGGCGCCGGCGATCCGGACAGTACCGATCTGGCTTGGGTCACGATTCGTCACGCGGTCGGCCGGCGGCCCAGTTCGTCGAGGCGGCGCAGCCACGGCGTGTCCTCGATGACCCGGGTGAAGCTGACCCGCTCGCTGGCGGCGGTGAGGCCGGCCAGCCCGGCGAGGGCGACGAATCGCCCGAACGTGCCGGTGCGGGCGGTCAGCGCGACGCCGAGCAGCGCGCCGAGCGAGTTCGCCCCGGCGTCGCCGAGCATGATCTCCTCGGCGAGGTCGTCGGGCAGCAGCGCGGCCGAGGCGCCGAGCGTGCCCGCGGCCACTCCCCCGCCACGGCCGAGAGCCAGCGGCGCACCGATCACGGCGCCGGCCTTGATCGCCCGCCCCGGCCGCAGGTCGAACAGGTTGACCGCGTTGGCCGCGCCGGCGATCACGCCCGCGCCCAGCAGCACGTCGGTGGTCCGCCCGAGGAAGCTGGTGCGGCGGCTGCCGATCAGCGCGGAGGCCGCGAGCCCGGCCGCGCCGACTCCGACGATCTTGAGGAGACCGCTGGTGACCTGCCCCTCGCGCAGCGCGCCGAGGTGCCCCGCGAAGCCCTTGACCGCCTTCTGCGCGGGCTGGTTGCCGACGATGTCGTCGTAGAGCCCGACCGCCCCGGAGACGAGCCCCGCGGTGAGCGCGGCCGCCGACGTGCGCGCGTTGGCCGCGCCCAGGGCAGCCCCGGCGGAGGCGCCGAGTGCGAGGGCGGGACCGCCGGCCAGCGTGACCGTGCGGCCGTGGAAGTTGGTGCGTTCCAGCATCGCCGATTTCGGGTCGCGCCGGATCCAGGCGAGCGCGCCGCGCGCGACGGACGCGCCGACGCCGAACGACCTGAGGACTCCTGTGGCCATGACCCGGAAGTCTAGAGACCCGCTACTAGCTCGCGGCCTTCGGCACCAGGGAGGAGGCGCCGGCGTTCAGGCCGTACTGACCGATCTTGCCCTGCACCAGCCGCTCGAAGGTGACCATCGCGGTCGCCACCTGGCCCTGCACGGTGCTCGCGTTGTCCACCGTGGAGATCTCCTTGACCAGCGTCGGGTCGCCCCGCACGGCCGAGATCAGGTTGCCGTCGCCGACGCCCAGCCCGGCCACCACCAGCGGCTTGACCTCGTGGAACTGGTTGGCCATGGTGACCTGCGACTGGCCCTTCTTGGCGGCGTCCTTGTCGGTGTAGGGCTCGCCCGAGACGATCACGGCACCGTCGGCGCCGCCGACCGCGCCCTTGTCGACCGTCAGATAACTGCCTTTGGTGTACGCCGTGAGCACCGCCGTCACATCGTTGACGCTCGGCTGGGTGCCGCTGGCGTGCTGCAGCAACGCCGAGGCCAGCTGCGCGCTCGCGGTCTCGACGGCGTCGCTGTTGAGCGGCAGCCCTTCCATCCCGATGGTCGGCTGCGACGACTGCCCGGCCAGGTCGAGCAGCTCGATGTTCATGTTCGGGTCGAAGAACTTGTCCTGCACCGTGACCTTGGCGGTGACCGTCGCGCCGGCCACCTTCAGCATCTGGATGACCCCGTCGGCGTAATCGTTCGTGCCGGGCATGGCGATCACCACGATCTTGCGGGTGGCGAGCTTGTCGGCCAGGTAGAACGGCGCGATCTCGGTGGCGAACTCCTGGTTGCGGTTGATCTCGTCGCGGTTCTGGTTGATCTGGTCGCGCTTGTTGCTGAGGTCCTTGTTGAGCGCGGTGATCTGGCTCTTGAGGTTGTCGGCCACCGGCCCGTTGAGCGCGGCGGTGCCCACGACCAGGCCGATGGCCAGAGCCAGGAAGACCGCGGTGAGCGACACCACGTGGTACCGGAAGTTGATCACGACAGAGCCCCGAAACTGCTAGAAGAGGTGGCCGAGCTGGAAGACCAGATTGTCCCACCACTCGGAAACCACCGTGAGGTACGCCTTGCCGACGGTCGACACGGCCACGGCCGACGCCATCGCGGCGATCGCGGACAGCACCAGCAGCAGCAGCGCCGAACCGGAGATGTTCTGCCGGTAGAGGCGGCTGACGCCCTTGGCGTCGACCAGCTTGCCACCGACCTTGAGCCGGGTGAGGAACGTCGAGGCCATGCCGCCGCGGCCCTTGTCGAGGAACTCGACCAGGTTGGCGTGGGTGCCGACCGCGACGATCAGGGTGGCGCCCTTCTCGTCGGCGAGCAGCATCGCCAGGTCTTCGCTGGTGGCGGCGGCCGGGAAGGTCAGGGCGGCGACGTCGAGCGAGTGCACCCGCTCGAGGCCGGGCGCCCGGCCGTCGGGGTAGGCGTGCACGACCACCTCGGCGCCGCAGCGCAGCACGTCGTCGGTCACCGAGTCCATGTCCCCGATGATCATGTCGGGGGTGTAGCCGTTCTCCACCAGTGCGTCGGCGCCGCCGTCGACCCCGATCAGGACCGGCTTGTACTCGTGGATGTACGGCCGAAGGACGTCGAGGTCGTCCTTGTAGTCGTAGCCGCGCACCACGATCAGCACGTGCCGGCCGGCGATCTTCGTCTGCACGTCGGGCACGCCGACGCCGTCGAGGAGCAGGTCGCGCTCCTGCTTCAGGTAATCCATGGTGTTCGCCGCGAACGCTTCGAGCTGCACCGACAGGCCCTCGCGGGCGTCGGCCATGGAGGCGGCCACGGTGTCGGAATCCTGTCGCACGCCGGAGGCGATCGGCTCGCCGGCCAGCAGCACGGTGTCGCCCTCGACGGTGACGAGGTCGCCCTCGTGCAGTCGCTCGAAGACCTCCTCGCCCAGATCGTCGACGAGCAGCACGCCGTTTTTGATCAGGACCTCGGGGCCGAGATTGGGATAGCGGCCGGAGATCGACGGTTTGGCGTTGAGCACGACCGCCACCCCGGCCGCGACGAGCGCGTCAGCCGCGACCCGGTCGATGTCGACGTGATCGATCACGGCGATATCGCCCGGGCGCAGGCGGCCGGTGAGCCGTTTCGTGCGCCGGTCGAGGCGGGCGGTGCCGGTGATCGCCTCAGGATCGAGGCTTCGGGCACGCCGGAGAGTGGGTAGTCGCATCCCGGTCATCCTGACACGACGGATCACCCGCCTAGCTCGCGACATGCGCAGCCTCACCCACAAATCGGGGCAAAGCGCCCCGCTAGTTCCCCCGCTGATCGAGCGATCAGCCCCGCTTCTCCCGACCGGCCACGGCCAGCAGCTCCTCCGCGTGCGCGATGCCCAGATCGGAATCGGGCAGGCCGGCCAGCATGCGGGAGAGCTCACGAGCGCGTTCGGTCTCTTCGACGATACGCACCCCGCTGGTGGTGATCGCGCCGCCGGTGTCCTTGGCGACCACCAGGTGCCGGTCGGCGAACGCGGCCACCTGCGGCAGGTGGGTGACGACGAGAACCTGGTGGGTGCGGGCCAGCCGGGCCAGCCGCTTGCCGATCTCGACCGCCGCGGTGCCGCCGACGCCGGAGTCGACCTCGTCGAACACCAGCGTCTCGGGGCCACCGGCGCCGGCGAAGACCACCTCGATGGCGAGCATGACCCGGGACAGCTCGCCGCCGGACGCGCCCTTCTGCAGCGGCAGCGACGGCGCGCCGGGGTGGGCGACCAGCCGGAGCTCGACCTCGTCGGCGCCGTCCGGCCCGACCGGCAGCTCGGCGCCGTCATGGGCAACGGTGGGCTCGTCCTTGCCGACCGAGCGCGGGATGACCGCGACCTCGACCCGGGCGTGCGGCATGGCCAGGCCGGCCAGCTCGACGCTGACCGCCTCGGAGAAGCGGACGGCCGCCTCGGCGCGGGCCGCGGTCAGCCGCGCGGCGAACTCACCGACCTGCGCGGCGAGCCGCTGACGCTCCCGGTCGAGCTCCTCGAGCAGCTCGTCCGAGGTGTCCAGGACGGCCAGCTTGGTGCGGGCCTCCTCGGCCCAGGCGATCACGCCGTCGACGTCGTCCGCGTATTTGCGGGTCAGGCCGCGCAGCTCGGCCCGCCGCTCGTAGATCTGCTCGAGGCGGGCCGGGTCGGCGTCGAGCGACATCAGGTAGGCCGACAGCTCGGCGGAGACGTCGCCGATCAGGGTGGCCGCCTCCTCCAGGCGGGCGGCCAGGTCGGCCAGCGACGGGTCGACCGACGCCTGCGCCTCCAGGGTGCGCCGGGCGGTGCCGAGCAGCTGGGTGGCGTCGGGCAGGTCGTCGGTGACCTCGGCCCCGCCGGCCAGGGCCTGCGCGGCGGTGGCGGCGGCGACGCGGAGACCCTCGGCGTGCTCGAGCCGCTGCACCTCGGCGCGCAGCTCCTCCTCCTCGCCGGGCTGCGGGTCGACCCGGGTGATCTCGTCGAGGCCGAGCTTGAGCAGGTCGGCCTCCTGCGAGCGGGCACGCGCGTTGCGGCGGCGATCGGCCAGGTCTTCGACCACGGCGCGCCAGCGGGTGAACGCCTCGCGGTAGGTGTCGAGGAGTTTCTCGTGCTCGGGGCCGGCGAACCGGTCGAGCGAGGCGCGCTGCTCGGACGGGCGCAGCAGGCGCAACTGGTCGGACTGGCCGTGCACGGCCAGGACCTGATCGCCCACCTCGGACAGCATCGCGACCGGCATGCTGCGGCCGCCGACGTGCGCCCGGGACCGGCCCTCGATGGTGACGGTGCGGCTGAGCAGCACCGAGCCGTCCTCGTCGACCTCGGCGCCGGCCTCGGTGATGCGCTGCAGCACCGCGTCGGCGAGTGGCCCGGCCATCCGCAGCCGGCCCTCGACGATGGCACGGCCGGGGTCGGCACGCACCCGGCCGGCATCGGCCCGGCCACCGAACAGCAGACCGAGGCCGGTCACGACCATGGTCTTGCCCGCACCGGTCTCACCGGTGATGACATTCATGCCCGACGTCAGCTTCAGCGTCGTGTCATCGATGACGCCGAGCCCGGTGATCCGCAACTCCTCCAGCACAGGGCAGACAGTAGTGGTGCCCACCGACAATTGCCCAACGCGTTCACCTTCGGTTGCCGCGCCAACCTTCGACCGGCAGAGCGAACTTGGCCACCAGCACGTCGGTGAACGGTTTCGGCGCCAGTCGCACCAGGCGGACCGGGAGCTGGCCGCGCTCCACCGTGACCTTCGCGCCGGGCGGAAGATCCCAGGTGCGGCGGCCGTCGCAGCACAGCACCGCGAACGAGGTGTACGGGTCGACGGTCACCACGAACGACGAGGTCGGCGCGGTGACCAGCGGCCGGGAGAACAGCGCGTGCGCGCTGATCGGCACGAGCAGCAGCGCCTCCACCTCGGGCCACACCACCGGGCCGCCGGCCGAGAACGCGTACGCCGTCGAGCCGGTCGGAGTCGCGCAGACCACGCCGTCACAGCCGTACCGGGCCAGCGGCCGGCCGTCCACGTCGACCAGCAGCTCGAGCATCTGCGCCCGCTGCCCCTTCTCGACGCTGACCTCGTTGAGCGCCCACGAGTCGGCGATCAGCCGGCCGTCGTACTCGGCGCGGACGTCCAGCGTGAGCCGTTCGTCCACCTTGTACGTGCCGGCCACGATCTCCTGCACGGCCTGGTCGATGTCGGCGACCTCGGCCTCGGCGAGGAAGCCCACGTGGCCCAGGTTGATGCCGAGCAGCGGCGCCTTCACCGGCCGGGCCAGCTCGGCCGCCCGCAGGAACGTGCCGTCACCGCCGAGCGCGAGCACGATCTCCACGCCCTCGGCCGCGGACAGGCCGCTGACCGGCGTCACCTCCGGCGGCAGGTCGAGGTCGGCGACCTCCTCGGACACCACCCGCACCTCGAAGCCGGCGGCGAGCAGGTCGCGGACCACGGTCTGGGCGTGTTGGGTGCTCTGCCGGCGCCCGGTGTGCGTTACCAGCAAGGCCGAGCGCATCATTCAACCTCCAATGGGGGCATCCGGCGCAGAAACTACCGCCCCGGACGGCCCGGCCGCGACCACTCGCTCGATCTCCGCACGATCGGCGGAAGGCGCGTCCCGGCGGAACCAGACGAAGAACTCGACGTTGCCGCTCGGCCCCGGCAACGGTGAAGCGGTCACCCCGGCCACACCCAGGCCCAGCTCAGCGGCGGTGGCGGCGACGTCCATCACGGCCTCGGCGCGCAACTGCCAGTCGCGCACCACCCCACCCGTGCCGACCCGTTCCTTACCCACCTCGAACTGCGGTTTCACCATCAGCGCGAGGTCGCCGTCACCGGCCGTGCAGGCGGTGAGCGCCGGCAGCACCAGGCGCAGCGAGATGAACGAGAGATCCGCCACAGTCAGGTCGACCGGGCCGCCGATCATGTCCGGCGTGAGGGTTCGCACGTTGGTGCGCTCCAGCACGACGACCCGCTCGTCGGTGCGGATCGGCCAGGCCAACTGCCCGTAACCGACGTCCACCGCGACCACCTGGGCCACCCCGGCCCGCAGCAGCACGTCGGTGAAGCCGCCGGTGGAGGCGCCCGCGTCGAGGCAGCGCCGCCCCGCGACGGCCAGCCCGCGCGGGCCGAACGCGGCGAGCGCCCCGGCCAGCTTGTGCCCGCCGCGGGAGACGTACTCGGTTGCCGGGTCCTCGCCGGTGACCAGCACCGGGTCGGCCGGGTCGACCATGGCGGCCACCTTGCGGGCCACCGTGCCATGCACCTGCACCCGGCCGGCCTCCACCAGGGCGGCGGCCTGTTCCCGGGAGCGGGCCAGCTTGCGACGCACCAGTTCGGCGTCGAGTCGAACTCGCCGGGCCATCAGCCCTCGATGCTCGACAGGGTTTCCTGCAGCACCTGGTGCGCGGCCTCGTAGGCGGCGATCTGCTCACCGGGCGCCAGCTGGGCGGCGTTGGCGAGCGAGCGCAGCACGGCGTCGACGGCCGGATGCCCGGTCTCCTCGACGATCCGCGGCTCGGCGGGGGCGGTGCTCTCGGCGTACGGCTGCGGGTTGTGGACCGGAGCCGGAGCCGGCGGACCCGGCCGGAAGCCACCGGGGGGTGGGCCGGGCCGGAAGCCTCCGGGGCGCGGGCCCGGCTGCGGTGGGTGCGGGAAGGTCATGACCTCATGCCTCCGGGTTGTTCGGAGCGGCCTTCTTGGCCGCCTTCTTCGCGGGCGCCGACGTGACCGCCGCCGACTTCGCGGGCGCGGCCTTAGTGGGCGCGGACTTGGTGGGCGCGGACTTGGTGGGCGCGGACTTGGTGGGCGCGGACTTGGTGGGCGCGGACTTGGTGGGCGCGGACTTCTTCGCCGGCGCTGACGCGGTCGTCGCGACCTTCTTGGCCGGCGCCTTCTTCGCGACGGCCTTGGCCGGCGGCGCGGCGGCGGCCGACGACTGCGTGGGGGCCGGGTCGACCGGAGAAGCCTCGGCCGGCTCGGTCGGGAAGGAGGGCACGCTCCGCGCGGCCGGCATGCTCGGCGAGACCGGCGGAAGCTCGACCGCTTCCGCGGCCTCCTTCACCGCGGCCACCGGCGACTCGGCCAGACCGGGCGCGTTCTTGACGGCCTTCTTGGCGACGGTCTTCTTCGCCACCTTCTTGACCGGAACCGGCTTGGTGGGGGCGGCCGGTATGTTCGCCGCCGGGGTGGCCGGCGTCGTCCCCGCCGACGGCATCGCGTTCGGCGTGGCCTTCACGGCCTTCTTCGCCACCGTTTTCTTGGCCACCTTGCGCGGCAGCGGCGCGGGCTGTTCCAGCCGGGCGCCGGCCGGCTCGGCCTGCGCCGCGACCTTGGCCTGCGCGGTGCGAAGCTCGGTTTCCAGATCGCGGACGCGGGTGGTCAGCTCGGTGACCTCCTCGGCCGTGGCCAGGCCGACGACGCCGAGCGCCCGGTCGACCTCGTAACGCACGATGTTGGTCAGCGCCTCGCGGTTGGCCATCCCGGCCGACATCAGGTCCTCGACCAGGCCCTGCAACTGCCCCGCCGTGGCCCCGCCCCGGTTGACCAGGTCACCCACCGCTTTCTGGGCGCGCTTGCGCGGCGCCTCGGTCAACCCGAGCGCCATCTCCAGATACGCCCGCCATGCGTCCGGCATGATCCCTCCCAGTCTTCAGCGGCCTCACGTCGGGTGCCACGCTACCGGGCGGTTCGAACACCTACTGAGGTACGGTGCGGTACGGCGGGCGGTGTCGCGAGGAAAGGTTGGCGGATGGCCAGCGTGGACGAATGTCGGCAGGCGTTGCATGACCTGGCGGCGAAGCTCGATCGCAACGCCGAGGCGCGCGGCAAACTCGATCTCGACCGCACCCTCGCGTGCCGCGTCACCGACCTGGGCACGGCCTTCCACGCCCGGCTCAGCGACGGCCGGCTGGCCGACATCGCCGACGGCGACGACCCGAAAGCCAAGATCGCGCTGACCGCCGCGAGCGACGACCTAGTCGCCCTGCTCACCGGAAACCTCGACGTGACCAGAGCGATCGCGTCCCGCCAGATCTCGGTGAAGGCGAACCCGTTCGACCTACTGAAACTGCGGAAGCTCCTTTAGCGCGAGCCGGTGAGGCGGTCGAGGCCGGCCAGCACGTGGTCGGCGGCCTCGGTGGCCTCGGTGAGCTGCTCGGTGACCTCGGTGAGCACCCGCGCCTGCTCCTCCACCGCCTGCGCGATGGTGAGCTGCACCTGGTGGATCTCGCCGACCGCGTCCGAAGTCGTGCCGAACGTCTGCGCCACGTCGTCGGTCTCCGCCACGATCGCCGAGATCACCTGGTTGACCCGCTCGACCGAGGTGGCGGTCTCCCGGGCCAGATCCTTGACCTCACCGGCCACCACCGCGAAGCCCTTGCCGATCTCACCGGCCCGGGCGGCCTCGATGGTGGCGTTGAGCGCGAGCAGATTGGTCTGGTCGGCGAGCGACGCGATCAGCGCGTTCACGGCGGCGATCTCGGCCACCGAGCGTTCCAGCGCCCGCACCTTCTCGCCGGCCGAGGTGGCCGACTGCATGCCGTCGGCCGCGGTGCTGGCCGCCGCACCGGACCGTTCAGCGATGTCGCGCACCGACCCGGTCAGTTCGCCGAGCTTGCGGTCGACCGCGGCGACGGCGCGGATCGCGGCGTGCGCCTCGGAGCTGATCGCCTGCACCTCGCCGGTGATCCGGCGGGCCGCCTCGGCCGCGTCGTCGGAGCGTTGTTGAAGATCGGCGGCTGCCTGGTCGCGGGCCGTCCGCTCGGCCACCTCGATATCCCGGCGGGTCTGGTCGGCCTGCGCGGCGAGCAGGTCGTTCTCCCGCTCGGCGACCTCCGCGAAATGCCAGAAGATCACGATGCCGACGACCTCGAGGCTGGCCAGCCCGGCGTGCAGCGCGACCAGCCCGAGCGCTGCGGCGAGACTCATGTGGTGCATGCCGAACACCCGTTCCGGGGCGATCAGGCCCAGCACGGCGTGATGCAGGACGACCACGACCACCGAGGTGATCAGCGGAGACCACTGCTGGTACAGCGCCACGAAGATCAGAATCGCGTAGAGGTGGATGTGCGCCGACATGTTGCCGCCGGACAGCTCGATCGCCACGAACGTGCACGAGATGAGACCGACGCTCACCAGCGTGGACCGGGCGGTCGTGGTCGGGAGCAACCGGCTTGCCGCGGCGACCGCCGCGATGCCTAGCGGCAACAGGATCGCCTCGGCCGTCGGCCGCGGCCCGAGGATGCCGAGCAGCAGGAACGCGGGCACGTGCAGCCACAGCAACCCGACCATGATCCGATGGCGGGCCTGCCAGGAAGCTGCGGACAGGCGCGCACCGCGAGGCAGATTGTCGAAAGCACCCGGCATACCTAGATCATCGGTTCAATACCGGGCGACCGCTCCAACTCCGGAAAACCTAAAAGCCCCACTTTTTCAGCAGATCGGCGGCCGCCGGCGAGGCTGCCTCAATTGCCTCCGGGTGTACGCCGTCCCAGGTAACCCCGCACAGCAGCCGCAGCGCCGTCACCGGATCGCCCGATCCGGACAGCTTCGACCCGTCCAGCCGCCAGCCGCCCGCTTCCTCCGCGCGCAGTGGCAACCGGGCCTCGTCGGCCGGCCGGAACAGCCCGCTCAGGTCGGCCGACACGTACGTCGGCCGGCGCTCCGGCGGAGCGGCCAGCAGCTCGGCCGGGCCGCTCACGCCGGTGAGAACCAGCAGGCTGTCCATGCCGGCGCCGACCGCGCCCTGGATGTCGGTGTCCATCCGGTCGCCGACGGCCAGCGGCCGCTGCGCGCCGGACAGCGACGCCGCCGTGGTGAACAGGCCCGGCTCCGGCTTGCCGACAACCACGTCCGGTTCCCGGTCGAGCGCCGTGCGCAGCACCGCGACCAGCGAGCCGTTGCCCGGCAGCGGACCGCGCGGGCTGGGCAGGGTGCGGTCGGTGTTGGTGGCCACCCAGACGGCGCCGGCCCGCACCGACAGCGCGGCCTCGGCGAGGATCTGCCAGCCCACCTCGGGGCCGTAGCCCTGCACGACCGCGACCGGCTTCTCCTCGAGCGTGGAGACCGGGGTCAGGCCGGCGTCGCGCACCTCGGCGCGCAACGCCTCGGCCCCGACCACCAGCACCGGCGAACCGGCCGGGAAGCGCTGGGCGAGGACGGCCGCCGCGGCGCCGGCCGAGTTGAGCACCTCGCCCTTGTCGGCCGAGACACCCATGCCGTTGAGCAGGTCGGCGACGTCGGCCGCGCGACGCGACGCGTTGTTGGTCGCGTACGCCACCGCCGTGCCCGCCCCGCGCAGCCGCTCGACCGCTTCGGCCGCGCCGGGGATCGGCTTGTCGATGAGGTAGACGACCCCGTCCAGGTCAAAGATGACCAGGTCGTAGTCGCCGACCAGCTCGTCACTCACTCCTGGGGCCGCTTTCCGGCCTCGGCGACGAACTCGTCCCCGGCGGCCTTGTCGTCGTCCTCGTCATCCTCGTCGTCGGCGTCGGCCTTCGTCTCGGCGATGCGGTCCGCCGGGAGGTCGTCCTCGTCCTCGTCGTCGTCGGCGTCGGCGTCGGCCTTCGTCTCGGCGATGCGGTCCGCCGGGAGGTCGTCCTCGTCCTCGTCGTCATCGGCCGGCAGGCCGTCGGCGCGGTCGGTCGGCGCGTCGTCGAGGTCCTCGTCGTCCTCGAACTCGTCGTCGTCGTCCTCATCGTCGAGGTCGTCGTCCCCGGCCTCGTCGTCGCCGGCTTCGGCGCTGACCGGGTCGGTGTTGACGTCGGTGTCGGCGGCCTCGGACTCTTCTTCGTCCTCGTCCTCCTCGTCGTCACCCTCGATCGAGATGCCGTCGAGCTCGAGCAGCCGCTCGGTCGCATCGGTGAGCTGGTCCTCGTCGACGGCCGCGGCCCGGGAGAACCACTCGCGTGCTTCCTCGCGCCGGTCGGCGGCGAGCAGCGCGTCGGCGTAGGCGTAACGCAGCCGCGCCGCCCAGTTCGCGTCCTCGTCGGCGGTCAGCTCGCGCACCTGCAGCATCGCCACAGCCGCGTCGTGCTGGCCGAGGTCGCCCCGGGCGCCGGCCGCCACGATGAGCAGCTCGATCGCGCCCTCTTTCTCGAGGTTCTCGATGTCGGCGCCACGGTAGAGATCAATCGCCCGTTCCGGGCGACCCAGCGCCCGCTCACTGTCGGCGATCTCGGCCAGGTGGGTCTGGCGTCCGCTCATCCGGTGGTACGTCCGGAGCTCAGCGATCGCGGTCGTCCAGTCGCCGGCGGCGTACGCGGCCAGGCCGACCGCCTCGCGCACCACGGCGATCCGGGACGCGATCCGCCGCGCCGCGATCGCGTGCTGCAGCGCCAGCTCGGAGTCCTCGTCGATGATCTGGCCGGCCGCCACGAGGTGCCGGGCGACCTGGTCGGCGGTGTCCCGCGCCAGCGACAGCAGCTCGGCGCGCACCTCCTTGTCGAGGTCGGTGGCGACGATCTCCTCGGGGATCTCCGGCGCCTTGAACGGAGCCGGCTGGTCCTCGTCGCCGACCGGCTCGGCCCGGACGTCCTCGCGGTCCCGGTCAGCCCGGAAGCCGCCCCGGTCCTGTTCGCTGCGGAAGCCGCCCCGGTCACGGTCGCCACCACGGAAGCCTCCGCGGTCGCCGCCACCCTGGTAGCCCGGGCGGTCGCCCTGCGGACGGTCACCGCCACGGAAGCCGCCCCGGTCGCCGCCACCCTGGTATCCACCACGGTCGCCCGACGGACGGTCACGGAAGGCGCCGCGGTCACGCTCGCCACCGCGGAAGCCGCCGCGGTCACCCTGGGGCCGGTCACCCTGCGGCCGGTCACCCTGGGGCCGGTCGCCACCGCGGTAACCACCACGGTCGCCGCCACCCTGGTAGCCCGGGCGGTCGCCCTGCGGACGGTCACCGCCACGGAAGCCGCCCCGGTCACCGCCCTGGAAGCTGCTGCGCGGCCCGCTCTGCTCGCGGTCGCCGCCACGGAACCCACCCCGGTCGCCCTGGGGCCGATCCCGGAACCCGCCGCGGTCGCCCTGCGGCCGGTCGCCACCGCGGTAACCACCACGGTCGCCACCACCCTGGTAACCACCACGGTCGCCCTGCGGACGGTCCCCACCACGGAAGCCGCCCCGGTCGCCGCCGCCCTGGTAGCCACCACGGTCACGGTCGCCACCACGGAATCCCCCGCGGTCGCCACCACCCTGGTAGCCGGGACGGTCGCCCTGCGGACGGTCGCCGCCACGGAACCCGCCGCGGTCACCCTGCGGCCGGTCGCCACCGCGGTAACCACCACGGTCGCCGCCACCCTGGTACCCGGGACGGTCGCCCTGCGGACGGTCCCCACCGCGGTAACCACCACGGTCGCCGCCACCCTGGTACCCGGGACGGTCGCCCTGCGGACGGTCCCCACCACGGAACCCGCCACGGTCGCCCGACGGTCGGCCCTGGTAACCACCACGGTCGCCCTGCGGACGGTCACCACCGCGGTAACCACCACGGTCGCCACCACCCTGGTACCCGGGACGGTCGCCCTGCGGACGGTCCCCACCACGGAACCCGCCGCGGTCGCCGCCACCCTGGGAACCACCACGGTCACCCGACGGCCGGCCCTGGTAACCACCGCTGCCGCCCTGCGGACGGTCGCCACCGCGGAAACCGCCACGGTCGGTCTGCGGACGGTCTACGCCACGGAAGCCGCCCCGGTCGGTCTGCGGGCGGTCGCCGCGGTAACCACCGCGATCGCCACCGCCCTGGTAGCCGCCGCGGTCGCCCTGCGGGCGGTCACCGCCACGGAAGCCGCCCCGGTCGCCGCCACCCTGGGAACCACCACGGTCACCCGACGGCCGGCCCTGGTAACCACCGCTGCCGCCCTGCGGGCGATCGCCGCCGCGGAACCCGCCCCGGTCACCCTGCGGCCGGTCGCCACCGCGGTAACCGCCGCCCTGGGAACCGCCACGGTCACTCGACGGCCGACCCTGGTAACCACCACGGTCGCCGCCGCGGAAGCCGCCGGTGCGGCCGGCCGGCCGGTCACCGCCGGACGAACTGCCCCGATCCCGGTCGCCGCGGTAGCCGCCGCGATCTCCGGACGCCGGGGCGCCACGATCCGAGTCGCCGTCCCGCCCACGGCCGGCGCGGCGCTCATCGTCGCGGTCGCGGGAGCCGCCGTCGTGCGGTCCAGTAGTCACGGATCATTCCTTCCAGTTCGGCGGCCCAGACATGGCGGGCTTCGCCTCGACACAAAGTTACTCGGGGGGACATACGAAAACGCAGACGAGGGCCAACCCCGACCGGGGTGGCCCTCGTCTGTCACGTTGAGTCCGGCGGCGTCCTACTCTCCCACACCCTCCCGAGTGCAGTACCATCGGCGCTGGAGGGCTTAGCTTCCGGGTTCGGAATG
>NZ_JBEZYA010000042.1:0-70298 GCF_040638295.1 Actinoplanes sp. NPDC026619 | reverse complement strand
CGCAACCAAACACGGCCTCAACCTCTACGACGCCCTCGTCCAACTCACGTCCGGCCGACCATGGATCCCCGCAATCAGCTGACCTGATTAGTTACCGATCTCTGAACCCGAGAGAATCACGATCGGTCACCGCCGTTGAAGAGACTGAAGGGCGAATTCGTGATATGCCAGAACCGTGGTGACGACCGGATCTTGTCACAGTTATCGGTGATGGTCAATAACTAGGCAGTAGAGGTCGGGGGTCGCTGTTCAGTGCCTGGACGCCGTGGTGGATGCGGCATCGCACTTTCTTAACCGATCCCCGGCGCAATCGCCCGGTCCCGGATTCGTGGGACAGCGACGTCCAGCAAAAAGTCCGGCCGCATTGTTAGGGTGCGAAGGAGACGAGATCAGCCGGCACGAGAGGCGGACGCGATGCCGGGAACCGCGCCAAAGCTGAGCGTTTTCTTCTTCTCCAGTGTGGATGGCGACGCCTCGACCGGCCGTTACGACTTCGTGCTGCGGACCACTCTTCTCGCCGAAAGGCTCGGCTTCAGCGCGGTGTGGTTGCCCGAACGCCACTTCCACGTGTTCGGCGGCCTCTTCCCGAACCCCGCCGTGCTCGCGTCCGCCCTGGCAACCCGGACCGAGCGGATCGCGCTGCGGGCCGGCAGTGTCGTGGCGCCGCTGCACCACCCCGCACGCATCGCCGAGGACTGGGCGATGGTCGACGCACTCTCCGAGGGACGGGCCGGCCTGTCCCTCGCGACCGGATGGAACGTCGGCGACTTCGTGCTCAGCCGTAGTCCTTACGACGAGCGCCGCGAGCTGACCTTCGCCACCGTGGACGTGCTGCGTGCGTTGTGGGAACGCGAGCAGGTGACGTTCGACAGCGAGGGGCAGGCCGTCCCGGTCCGGACCTATCCGACGCCGGTCCTGAACACCCTGCCGCTGTGGCTGACCGCCACCTCGGGACCGGCGACCTACCTGGAGGCGGCACGCCGCGGCTGCCGGGTGCTGACCGGTTACCTGCAGCAGAAGCCGGACGCGGTGGCCGCGAACATCCTCGCGTACCGGGCGGCGTTCGTTCCGTACCGAGCCGGTGACCGGCCCTGGGTGACGCTGATGATGCACACGTGCGTGGCCGAGGACCGGGCCACCGCCATGGCGACGGTGGCGGAGCCGATGCTGGCCTACCAACAGCAGTTCCTCGGGCTGGGAGAGCGCGGGGCGCTGCGCACCGCCAAGGGCGACGAGCTCACCGAGGACGAGAAGGGGGCCCTGGCGCGATACGCGGCGTACCGATACGCCTCCGAGTGCGGCCTCGTCGGCGGCCCCACCGAGGTGGCCGCCCGGCTCGGCGAGCTGGCCGCCAATGGCGTCGACGAGGTCGCCTGCCTGATCGATTTCGGGTTGCCGGGCGGCGTGGTCGCCGACACCCTGCACCGGCTCGCGGCGATCACCGACCTCGTGCCCGCCGGATAACCGGCAGGAGCGCCCGGACGACGTCAGCGACGACCGGCACGCCGGCGGCACCCATGATGTCGTGGTGTCCGACCGGCACGACCGTCACGACTGCCCGGTCCGCGAACGCGTGCCAGCTGTCACCCCCGGGCTCGGCGCCCGCCGACCGGACCACATGCACGGTGCCCGGATAGGGCAGGGTGACGTGCCGCGCCGCCGCCGTCTCGTTCGCCTCGCAGACCCTCAGCATGACCGCGAGCCGGTCAAGACTCATCCGCGCCGGGATCCGGCCCTGCCGGGCACCGGCCGCGCGTACCTCCGCCAGCGCATCCGCCACCGGCAATGCGGCCAGGCCGGCCACCGGTAGATCGATGCCAAGGGTCTGTCGCACCAGCACCTGCCAGGGCCCGCTGTCGTCCCTGGGCAGGTAGAGCGGGTCGCAGTCGATCAGCACTACCCGTGGCGGCACACGGAGCCTGTCCGCCAGCAGCCCGGCCGTCTCGACCGCCAGGACTCCGCCGAGGGAGTATCCGAGGAAAACCGCGGGCGCCGTCGCATGCGGCTGGATCGCCGTCGCGTACCGCCGGGCCATCGCGGTCACCGTCGGATCCGGCGACCAACCGTCGAGAAGGCCCACCGCCTGCAAGCCGTACGCCTGCTGGTCCCGGCCGATCCGGGCGACCAGAGGACCGTAGACCGCCGCGCTGCCGCTGAGCGGATGGAAGCAGTACAGGGCGGACTCCCCCGTGCCCGGCTGAACGGTCACCAGCGGGTTGGCGCGGCCCGGCGCTGCCGTGGCCGAGTCGCTCACCGCTGCTCCTGCTGGGTCCGGGTCAGTACCTCCAGCAACTCGACGAAGGTCCGCGCCTCCAGCAGCACCCCGATGCTCAACTTGATGCCGAGCGTGCCCCGAATCCGCGCCGCCAGCTCCACCGCGGTCAGCGAGTTGCCGCCCGCCTCGAAGAAGTCCTGGTCCTCGACCAGATCGACGACGCCAAGCGATTCCAGCCAGATGTCACGCAGCTGGGTGTGCAGCGACGTGGCCCGGTCCGGTGTCGCGGCCCGGTCCGGTGTCGCGGCCCGGTCCGGTGTCGCGGCCCGGTCCGGTGTCGCGGCCCGGTCCGGTGTCGCGGCCCGGTCCCGCTCGGGCGCAGCGGTGTCCGCGGTCATCGGGGATCGCGGCGCCGCCGGGACGGGTGTGACGGCGGTGGATCGCCGGCCGCTCGTCTTCGCCGGAGCGACGGAAACCGGTCCGGTCAGGCCCGCGTCCAGAATGTCCAGCAGGAGGGCGACCGCGGCGGTCGGCTCCAACCCACCCGGGTCGGGCCGTTCGGAGTCGGCCGCCGGAGTCCGGGCAACGCGGGGGGCGGCCGGCTCCGCCGCCGAGGAGCGCAACTGTTCCTCGCTCACCATCAGCATGGTGAACCGCCGTATCCGAACCCGGAGAGCACCGTCGTCCCCGATCACATCGATGTCGCCGGTGATGGCGGTGGGTTCGGCTCCCGGGGTCCGGCGCACGTGGGCGTGGAAGGTGGCGGGCAGAGGCGCGTACACCTCGATCGACTCGTAGTGGAACGGTACGGACGACGCCTGACCCGTGCCGCGTACCGCCGCGGCGACGGTGTCCAGCAACGCCGGGTGCAGCGGGTGCTCGGCGAGGTCACCGCGGAAGGCCGCGGGCAACTCCACCCGGAGCAGCTTCTCGTCACCACTGACCGACACTGCGGTGATGTTGCGCCAGCGCGGGCCGAGCGTGAACAGCTTCCCGCGGCCGCTCGGCGACTCCAGCTCTCCGGCCGCGCTGAAGCGCAGGCGCAGTGCCCCCAGGTCGACGACGTCGGCCGGTTCCGCGGCCGGCACAGCGACGTGGGCGCTGACGTGCCCCGTCCACGATCCCTCGGACGCCACCGGCCGCGACTCGATCGACACGTCGTGACCGTCGCGGGCCGGCCGAAACCGGATCCGCAGACGACGATCAGCGCTGTCCAGGAAGGGCGCCCGGAACACCACGTCGGTCAGGTGTACCGGGCCGTCGTCGCCGGCCGTCGTCTCCCGGTAAGCCCGCAGGATCATGTCGAGGTACGCGGTCCCCGGCAGCAGCGGAACCCGGCCCACCCGGTGCTCGTCCAGCGCCCACTCGTTCGCGGCGCCGAGCACCCGCTCCCACACCATCTCTTCTGCTCCGGCCGGCAGCCCCGGCGCCACCGGCGCCGTCCGGGGAGCCGGGGCGGCGTCGAGCTCCCGGACCCGATCGTGGAGGCCGGCCAGGTCCACACCGGTATCGGCCATGCCCGCGCCGCGCCACACCGGCCAGGCGATGCTGAGCACTCGTCCCCTGGCCAAGGGGGACACGAGCGATGCCGCGTCGAGATAGGCGTTCGCGGCCGCGTAGTCGCCTCCGCCGACCAGTCCCTCGACGGCCGCGCGGCTGGAGAAGAGGACGGCGAAATCCAGGGCGGGCCGACCGGCGAAGACCTCCTCCAGTGCCGCCGTGCCCAGCGTCTTCGGCGCCAGCACCGCCGCCGCGTCGGCACGGTCCCGGAACGCGAGCATCCGATCCCCGGCGACGCCGGCCAGATGGAACAACCCGTTCACCGGCCCCCAGCCGGCGGTGATCTCCTCGACCACCCGCGCCAGGCCGGCAGGATCGGTCACGTCGCAGGCCCATCCGCGGATCTGCGCACCCAGGCCCTCGACCGCGGCCGGGGTGGTGTCCGGGTCGCGCCGCCCGAGCAGGGCGAGCCGCGGTCGCAGACCGGTGGCCGCCAGACCTCGCGCCACCGCCAGTCCCAGCGCGCCGGCCCCGCCGGTGATCAGATAGACCCCTTCCTCGCGCAGGCTGTGCCCGGTCGCCGGGGCGACCGGCACAGCACGCTCGGCCGCGGCCCAGCGGCGGCGACCGCGCAACGCGACCAGTGGCACCGAGCCGCCCGCTGCGATGGCGCGGGCCAGGTCACCTACGGGTACGCGGTCATCGGCGTCCAGCGCGGTGCAGTGGGTGTGCGGTGACTCGGCGGCGAGGGTGCGGAACATCCCGTGCAGGGCGGCCCGGGCCGGGTCCACCAACTCCCCGCCCGTGACGTCCACCGAGTGGCCGGCCAGCAGCACCACTCGCGGCGAGCCGGCCCAGTGGGTCGAGCCGAGAACGGTCCGGGCGAGCGCGAGCAGGCTGAGAACGCCGGTCTCCAGCCGTTCCGCGAGCGGCACGGCCATCGCCGGCCGGCCGTATGCCGACGCGTGGACCACCACATCGGGCACCTCGCCCCGTTCGGCCAACGCCGCCACCACACGGTGCAGGTCCGCCGGATCGCCCGGCCGTACCCGGAACTGCTGGTTCTCCTCGGCGTAGGTGTCGCCGAAGGCGACCCGGATCGGCTGCAGCGCCGCCCGCCGCACCGCGGCCACCACCCGGAGCGCGTCGCCGGTGTCCGGCGGCAGCAGGATCAGGGCGCGGGTGCCGGGAGCCGGTCCCCCCGCCTCGTCGTCCTCCTCCCGCCAGGCCGTGACCGATACCGGTCCGGCAGCCGCGGCGGGCGAGGGCTCGGGCCGGCTCGGCGTCGCGGCGGCCGGGCCCGCCGCGGGAGCGTCCACCCAGAACCGGGTGCGGTCGTAGGGATAGGCGGGCAGCTCGGCACGAGTCCGCGGCAACGGCTGCCCGGCGGCGTTCCAGTCCAGCGGGACGCCGAGCACCCACAACTGGCCCGCGGCGTTCAGCACGTCGGCGTGGTCGGTGCGGCGGTCGCCGAGGCTGCGCACCAGCGCGGTGGGCCCGGCCGGGTGCATCCGGGCCAGCCCGGTCAGCACCCCGCCGGGCCCGGCCTCCAGCAGAGCGGCCGGCCCGGCGTCGTCGAGCAGAGCGCCGAGCGCGTCGTGGAAGCGGACCGGGGTCACGAGCTGGCCGGTCCAGAACGCGGCGGGATCGGACGGGAGAACGTCCATCCGGGTACCGGTGGCCGCCGAGTACCACGCGACGGCCGGGCTCGCCGGGCTCATCTCGGAGAAAGCCCCGGCCCACGCCGTCGCGGCGGGTCCCCAGCCGGGATGGTGGAACGGCGCCGGCACCGCCGTCCGGCGGTGGGCGATGCTCCGCTCCGACAGCCGGGCCGCGGTCTCCGCCAGCGCGGCGTCACTGCCGGAGATCACGATCTGCCGGTGCCCGTTGACCGCCGCCACCACGGCACCGTCCGCCAGGGCGGGCTCGGTCTCCTCGAGGGTCGCCGCGACCGCAAGCATGCCCCCGGCCACCGGATGTTCGGTCATCGCGGCGGCCCGCGCGGCGACCAGGCGCACCGCCTCGGGCAGGGTCCACAGGCCCGCCACGGTGGCCGCGGTCAGCTCGCCGAGACTGTGACCGAGCACCGCCGCGGGCGGCCCGGTCCACGCCCGCCACATGGCCGCGAGCGAGTAGCCGACGCTGAACAGCAGCGGTTGCTGCACCAGCGGATCATCGGTGCCGTCCTCGTCGGCGCCCTCGGTCCACTGCTTGTAGAGCGGAATGCCGGCGTCGGCGAACAGCTCCACGCACTCGTCCATCGCGACGGTGAAGTCCGGCACGATGCCGTACAGGCCGGTGGCCATCCGGGCGTACGCCACGCCCTGGCCAGGAAAGAGGTAGGCGACGCGGGCGTCCTCACGAGCGCTGCCGATGACCGGAGTTCCGGGGGTCAGCGCGGTGGCGACGGTGGCGGCCGAGTCACCGACCACGGCACCGCGGACCGGGTGCGGAGTTCGCCCGTACGACAGTGTGGCCACCGTGTCGGCGAAGGACGACGCCGGGCGGGCGGCGAAGTGGGCCGCGAGGTCCGTGCGCAGCCGTCGCTCCGCGTCGTCGGTCCGCGCCGACCAGACGACCAGACGGGGCCGGCGATCCTCGGCCGCGGGGGCGGGCACCGGCCCCTCGGCGAGCACCGCGTGGGCGTTGGTGCCGCCGATGCCGAGCGACGTCACCGCCGCGACCCGCCGCCGGTCTACGTCACGCGGCCACGGCCGCAGCCGGTCGGCCAGTTCGAACCGGGTCTCGTCGAGCTCCAGCATCGGGTTCGGCTCCCGCAGATGCACGGTGGCGGGGATCGCCTCGGCCTCCAGCGACAGGATCGTCTTGATGAAGCCGGCGACGCCGGCGACCGCCCCGAGGTGACCCACGTTGGACTTGACCGCGCCGAGCACAGTACGCCGGGCCGGCGGTGCCGGGTCGAGAAGCTGGTACGCCCGGGTGAGCGCGGCGATCTCCACCGGGTCGCCCAGCGCGGTCCCGGTGGCGTGCGCCTCCACGTAGTCGACCTCCGCCGGTCCCACCCCGGCCAGGGCCATGGCTTCGCAGACCGCCTCGATCTGCCCGTTGACGCCGGGCGCGCTGAAGCTGGCCTTGTCGGCGCCGTCGTTGTTGACGGCGCTGCCCAGCAGCACGGCGCGAATCCGGTCGCCGTCGGCGACGGCGTCTTCCAGCCGCTTGAGGACGACGGTCGCCACACCACTCCCCCACAGCGTTCCGGAGGCGGCCGCGTCGAACGGCCGGCAGTGCCCGTCGTCGGTGAGGATGCTGCCGGGGGTCCACCGGTGGCCCGCGACGATCGGCACGCGGACCGCCGAGCCGCCGGCGAGCGCGGTGTCGCACTCGCCGGTGCGCAGCGCCTGTGCGGCGAGGTGAATGCCGACGAGTGTCGACGAGCACGCCGTCAGCACGGTCATCGCCGGTCCGCGCAGACCCAGCTTGTAGGCGACCAGGGTGGCGGCGTAGTCGGACTGGTTCAGCGTGCTCGCGAGCATCCCGGACGGCCCGACGACGTCCGGGCGTGGCCGGAGCTGGTGTTCCTGATAGCCGTTCGGGCCGACCGAGGCGAACACGCCGACACTGTCCGGAGTGGCGAAGGGGTCGTAACCGGCGTTCTCCAGCGCCGCATGGCAGATCTCCAGGAAGACCCGGAACTGGGGATCGCACAGCCGCGCCTCCTGCGCGGACATGCCGAACAGGCCGGCGTCGAACCGGTCGGCACCCGGCATGAGCGGCGCGGCCGGCACGTAGTCCGGGTGGGTGCGCTCACTCGCCGGGACGCCGGCGGCGTGCAGCTCGTCGTCGCTGAAGAAGGTGACTGATTCGGCGCCGGTCGCCAGGTTGTGCCAGAACTGTCCCGCGTCGGCGGCGCCGGGGAAGCGGCAGGCCAGCCCGACGACGGCGATCGGTTCGAGGCGGTCCATCAGGGTTGCCCACCTTCCGTGGCTCGCAACTGGGTGCCGGCGCGGATCTGCGCACGCAGGCTCCGGCGTCGTTCCGGGGACGATCCGGTGACGACCGGCGCCGCCGGTGGTGCGGAGGGACCGGCCCGGCGCGGGCCCGCGAGCCGTCGTGCCAGCGCTCGGCGGTTCGGGTAGCCGAACAGATCGGTGACCGAGATATCGGTGCCGGGCAGCCGGGCCAGTACGGCGTGCACCCGCAGCAGGGCGGCCGAGTCGATCCCTGACTCGAAGAAGTTGGCGTCGAGCGGCAACCGCAAGCCGGTCTCGGCCGCGATCACCTCGTCCAGGACCGCCCGGGCGGCGGCCTCGTCCAGCAACCCGCCGGTCATGACAGCTCCGCGATCAGCGCGGCA
Source organism: Actinoplanes sp. NPDC026619 (assembly GCF_040638295.1). Lineage (NCBI taxonomy): Bacteria > Bacillati > Actinomycetota > Actinomycetes > Micromonosporales > Micromonosporaceae > Actinoplanes > Actinoplanes sp. NPDC026619. The sequence goes on along the minus strand of NZ_JBEZYA010000042.1, from coordinate 62,268 downwards.
AGCGCCGCCGGCGTCGGCGCCCGGAAGATCATGCCCATGGTCACCGGCGCGGCGAGCGCGTCCGCGGCAACGGCCGCCAGCCGAACAGCGAGCAGCGAGGTGCCGCCGGCGAGGAAGAAGTTCGTGTCGCCGGCGGCGCCGGGCAGTCCCAGCACCTCCTGCCACGCCCGTACGAGGGCCTGTTCGCCCGGCCCGGCGTCGGCGTCGTCCGCGCCGAGGGCCGGAGCGGGCCCGGCGCCGGCTCGGGAGCTCTCGGCGGCACGGCTCAGAGCCGCGACGTCGATCTTGCCGTTCGGTGTCCGGGGCAGTTCGGCGACCTCGATGATCCGGCCGGGCACGCAGTACGCCGGGAGCCGGTCGCGGGCCAGGGCCCACACCGACGGGGCGACGGTGGCCCCGGCAGCCGTGGTGGGCACCACGAACGCCACCAGATGGCCGTCAGCCCCGCTCGGGTCGCCACTGGCCACCACGCTCACTGCGGCCACCCGGTCGTGCTCGGCGAGCGCGTGCTCCACCTCGCCCAGCTCAATGCGGTGGCCGCGCAGCTTCACCTGGCGGTCCCGGCGGCCGAGCAGTTCGATCTGCCCGTCCGGCAGCTGACGGGCGAGGTCACCGGTGCGGTAGAAGCGTCCGATGGCGGCGTCGGTGCGGAACCGGTCGGCGGTCAGCTCCGGACGTTCGTGGTAGCCGGCGGCGACGCCCGCACCGGCGAGGCAGAGCTCCCCCACCAGCATCGGCGGCACCGGGCGCAGCCGGGCGTCGAGTACGTGCACACCGGTGTTGGCGATCGGGTAACCGACCGTGGTCCGCACCGATTGCCCCGGGCCGAGCGGCGCGGCCGTGGACCAGATGGTGGTCTCGGTCGGCCCGTAGACGTTGAACGCCCGGCCGGTGGCCGCGTGCAACTGCCGGGCCAGAGCCGGGGACATCGGCTCACCACCGCAGAGCGCGATCCGGCCGGTCAGTCGGTCGCCCGCTTCGGGCAGCAGCATCCGCCACGTCGTCGGGGTCGCCTGGATCAGGTTCACCCCGGCCCGTTCGACCAGCTCCAGCAATGCCGCCGGCGACGCGCGCACCTCGTCCGGGGCCACCACGACCGTTCCTCCGCAGGCCAGCGGCAGGAACAGCTCCAAGGCCGAGATGTCGAAGGCGAAGGTGGTCAGCCACAGCATCGCGGTTTCGGAGCCGGCGCCGAGAAGGTCGATGAAATGGCGTACGACATTGGCCAGGTTGCCGTGCGTGAGCCGCACGCCCTTCGGATCACCGGTGGAGCCCGAGGTGTAGATGAGATAGGCCGGCGCGCCCGATTCCGGCGCCGTGGCGCCGCCCGTCCAGGAACCCGGCCGGTTCAGGTCGCCGACGGCGAGCACCGTCCGGCCGGCCCGGCAGTCCGGTGGCAGCAGGTGCCCGTCCAGGACCACCCGGCAACCGGCGTCATCGAGCTGGTGGACGAGCCGCACAGCCGGGTGTCCGGGGTCCAGGGGCAGGTAAACGGCGCCGGCGAGCCAGGTGCCCAGCACCGCCGCGGCGAGCGCGGTGCCCCGCGGGCTGCCCACGGCTACCACCTCATCAGGCCGCACACCCGCGTCGCGCAGGGCGGCGGCGACGGCACCGGCGGCATCGACCAGCTCGGCGTACGTCGTGCTGCGCTCGCCCGCGCGAAGTGCGGGAGCGTCCGGTGTCGCCTGCGCGGACGCCAGCACCAGCTCCGGCAGCGACTGCGGGCCCGGCCAACGCGTCCGAGTGCGGTTGACGCGGTCGGCGAGCTCGCGTTCGGCGGTGGTCCGCAGGTCGAGGTCGCCGACCGGCCGCGCGGCGTCGCCGGCCGCTTGGTGCAGCACCGCCGTGATCCGGTCGAGCAGCGCCATCGCGAACGACTCGTCATGCACCTCGGTGCTGTAGGCCAGCCGCGCGAACAGGCCACCGAAGGCGCGCTCGAAGGTCAGTTCCACCTCGAACCGGCTCAAGCCCGTGTGCACGTCCCACACCGGTTCGGCCGCACCGGTGGGCGCGGGGGCCGGCGGCCGGTAGTTGAAGGTCTGCCGCAGCAGTCCCGACCGCCACCACGCCGGGTCCGAGACGGACCGCTCGCCCTCGACGAGTTGCTCGAAGGAGACATCGGCGTGCTCGACCGCGTTCAGCAAGGCCGCGCCGGTGGTGCGGACGAGGTCGGCGAACCCCGCGCCGGGATCGATGCGTACGCGTAACGGCACGGTCGAGACGTGATATCCGACCGCGGCCGTGCCGGGCGTGCGATTGCTGACCATGACGCCCACGACGGCGTCGGCGTCGGCGCCCTGCGATCGCAACGCCAGCAGGTACGCCGAAAGAAGCACGCTCGCCTCGGTGCCCCGGCAGCGCCGGCACAGGGCTGACACGGTGTCGACGACCGGCTCGGCGAGACGGCGCACGATCTCGTCGGCCGCGAAGGTGTCCGCGGCCGGCGAGTCGGCGGCCGGCGCCAGGCGCATCGCCTCGGCCCGGTACCCGGCCAGCTGTTCCAGCCAGTAGCTCCGCGACGCGGGGCGCGGGTCCGGCGGTACGGCCGTGGCCGGCGGTGGCAGGTCTGGCGGTTCCCCGGTGTCGCAGATCGCGGCGTAGCCGGCGCGCAGTTCGGCGAGCAGCAGCTTCACGCTCGCCGCGTCGACCGCCAGGTGGGCGGCGACGAGGCAGATCCGGCTGGGGGCGCCGTCGACGGCCTGCAGCCCGACCCGCACGAGCGGGGCCGTCCGCACGTCGAAGGGCCGTCCGGCGTAGGCGGTCAGCGCCGCCTCGCGCTCCTCGGCGGTGGCGTGCATGACGTCGACGTCGACCTCGACCGCACCGGGCGCCGCGAGCACCTTGAGCGGTTCGCCGTCCACTTCGGTGTACGCAGTGCGCAGCGCCGGGTGCCGGTCGACGAGCCACTGGAACGCCTCCCGCAGCGGCCACCAGCGCACCGCGACGGCCGGCTCCACATGCAGGGCGACATTGGCGACCCCCCGCTCGGGGACGAGCTGGTGCAGCAGCCACAGACCCTGCTCGCCGACGCTGGGTCGGGTGATCACGGTCGGTACGGGTGCGGGCGCCGTCATGCCGGCATCCTGGGCGGTCCGCTGTCCCCGGCGAGGAACGACTCGCGCACGACCCCGGCGAGTTCGGCGGCCGCCGAGTCCAGCAGCCAGTGACCGCCGGGCAGGCCGCGCAGCCGGGCCGGGAACTCGCTCTGCCGCCGCCAGCCGAGGAGGGCACCACGCGCGACCTGATCCGCGCGGCCATGGCAGGCGTAGACCGGAATCGGCAGCGGAGGCGCCGGCTGGTGGCGGTAGTCGGCCAGCATGGCGAAGTCGGCCCGGACGGCGGGTTCGGCGATGCGGCGCATCCGCTCGTCGGCGGCCAGCTCCGGTGGCACGCCGCCGGCCTCGGCCAGGCTGTCCCACAGGCGCGCCCCGGGCAGGGTGGCGACCCCGTGCGGGCGCGGGGCGATGTCCGGAGCCGGATGCGAGGCGGTCACCAGGGCCAACGGCAGGGATGACCCGCCCGCGTGCAGGGCCCGGGCCACCAGGAAGGCGATCAAGGCACCGCCGCAGTAGCCGAACAGGACGTACGGGCGGTCGGTGTGCGGCACCAGGTGTTCGGTGAGGGTGTCGACCAGCCGTGTGAGGTCGCGCACCGGCGGTTCGGACAGCCGGGCCTGCCGCCCGGGAAGGTTGGCCGACCACAACGTGTGCTCCGGCGCCAGCAGCTTTGCGAGGTCGGAGAACTGGGCGCATCCGGCTCCCGCGTGCGGGAACGCGATCACCCGCGCCGGCGAGTCGGGGACGAGCGGTACGTACCAGTCACCGGTATCGGTCACCGGCTCACCTCCCGGGTGGACAACCAGGCCTGGAACAGGCGCGGCGACGGTGCGTCGAACACCGTGTCGAAGCCGATCGCACCGCCGAACTGGGCGGTGAGGCGGTCGGCGAGGGTGACGGCGAGCAGCGAATGACCGCCGCTGAGGAAGAAGTTGGCATCGGGCCCGAGCCGGTTGTCGCCGAGCACCTCGCGCCACAACATGACGAGCCTGCCCAGGGCCGGGTCGGCGGGCAGCTCGACCGGCGAGCCGTCGCGCGCGAGGATCCGGGCGAGGGTGCGATGGTCCACCTTGTCGTTACCGGTCATCGGGAACCCGTCGACGAAGACGATCCGGCTCGGCACGGCGGCGCCCGGCAGGAGGCTTCCCACGTGGTCACGCAGCTGGGCGTCATCCACCGGCTCGCCGCCGGCCCGGCGAACGGCCGCGACCAGCCGCAGGTGGCCCGAGTCGTCCGGTTCGGTGACGACCGCGGCGGCGTGCACTCCGGGATGGGCCTCCAGGACGCCCTCGATCTCGACCAGCTCCAGCCGATGCCCACGGACCTTGACCTGCCGATCTGCACGGCCCAGGAAGATCAGGCCAGGCTCGCTCCGGCGTACCTGGTCGCCGGTGCGGTAGAAGCGCCCCCGGCCCGGGACGGTACGGAACCGGTCCTCGGTGACCTCCGGGCGGTCGTGGTACCCGAGCGCGACGCCGGCGCCACCGATCCACAGTTCACCGGGCACGCCGGGCGGGACCGGGCGGCCCTCGGGCGTGCACACCAGCACCTGGGTCCGGGCGATCGGACCGCCGATAGGCACCGGGTCCGGCACCGGCCGGCTCAGCTCCGCCGCGGTCGACCAGATCGTGGTCTCGGTCGGCCCGTACACGTTGAACAGCCGGCAACCGTCGGCCAGCAGACGATCGGCGAGCGCGGCGCTCAGCGGCTCACCCCCGCTGAGCACCCGGCGCCCGGCGAGCTGCCCGGCGAGCCGCCCGGCGACGTGACGCCAGGTGGTGGGGGTGGCCTGGACGACACCGACGTTCTCGTCACCGATCAGCTGGAGCAGCCGTGACGCGTCGATCCGGTCGTGATCGTCGGCGATCACCACCGTCCCGCCCATGGTCAGCGGCAGGAATACCTCGAGGGCGGAGATGTCGAAGGAGAACGTGGTGAGCCAGAGCATCCGGTCGGCGTCGGTGAACGTCAGCCGCTCGGCGAAGTCGCTGATCAGGTTAGCGAGGTTGGCGTGGCTGACGACGACGCCTTTGGGCCGGCCGCTCGAACCCGAGGTGTAGATCAGGTAGGCGGCGCCGTCGGGATCTCCGTTGCTGTCGTCCGATGGCGCCCCGGCCTCGCCGGCCCCGGCGATGTCGAGAACGTGCCGGCCGGCGGCCATCTCGTCCGGCGGGGGTGGCCCGGCGAGGATGAACCGCACGCCCGCGTCGGCCACCTGGTCGGCGAGCCGGGCCGCCGGGTGCTCCGGGTCGAGCGGCAGGTAGACGCCGCCCGCGGCCCACGCGCCCAGCGCCGCCGCCAGCAGGTTCGGGCCGCGCCCGGCGAACAGGGCGACCGGTTCGCCCGGCCGGAGTCCGGCCGCGCGCAATCGGTCGGCCAGTGCGGATGCCCTGCTCGTCAGCTCGCAGTAGGTGGTGGTGTGGCCCTGGTGGCGCACCGCGGGCGCGTCCGGGTGCCGGGCCGCCCACGCGGCCACGGAGGCGGCAACGGTCGGCGGTGTCGCCGATCGCACGGGCGCGCTCAGTCGCCGGTCGGCTGCGTGGTCGCTTTCACTCCACCCGATTATCTCGCCGAGCGTCCCGTCCAGGCGTGCGGCCATCTCGTGGAGGATCGCCTCATACCGCTCGATCAGCTGGCGGACGAAGTTCTCGTCGTGTACCTCGGTGCTGTAGACGACGGCCAGCTCGACCTCGTCCGGCGCCCCGTAGAAGATCCACTCCATGTCGAGGCGGCTCATGGCGTTGTGCACCTCGTACACCCGGATCGGCACCTCGGCCATCTCGAGGTTGTCCTCTTTGTGGGGCCGATAGTTGAACCCGTGCCGGAACAGCGGCACTCGCCAGTCGGCCGAACGGCTCGCCAGGACGGTCTGGATGTCCTCGAACGAGGCGTCGTCGTGCTCCAGTCCCTCCAGGAACGCCCAGCAGGTGCGCTGCACCAGCTCATCGACGCGAATGTCATCGGTGACGTCGACCCGTACCGGCAGCGTCTTGGTGTGGAACCCGACGACGTCACCGCGCAGCCGCCGGCGCCCGGTCACCGGGATGCCCACCACGACCGCCGGGCCGGCGCCGTGCCGGGCCAGCAACAGGTAGAACGCGGCCAGCAGGATGAGGTTCTGAGTGACCTTCGTCTGCGCCTGCAGGCGGGCGACCGCGTCGACGGCGCCGGCCGAGAGGTCCAGTACGACCCGCGCGCCGGCGAACGTCGGCCGCCCCGTGATGGGATGTGCGTTGGGCAGCGCCATGCTGCCCGGGTCGACGCCGTCCAGATGTTTGATCCAGTAGTCGATGACGTTCTGGTCGGCCGGTGGCTCCAGGTGGATCTGCCCGGTGCCCGCCAGCTCCGGCTGCGCTTCACCATCCACGGCATAGGAGTCGTACAGCCGCGGCAGCTCGTTCGTCAGGATGCCCGCCGAGATGAAGTCGATCACCAGATGGTGACTGACCAGGAGGACCACGCTCGCCTTCGGCAACAGCACCAGATGGGCGCGGACGAGCAGGCCCCCGTCGCCGAGGTCGAACGGCTCGATCACCCGGTCGGTCAGCAGGCCGGTCAGGCTCTCCTCGGCGGCCCCGTCGGTGGTGAGCGGGAACTCCACCGTGGACGCGAGGAACCGCTTGCGCGGCAACGGCCCGTCGAAGGAGAGCACCGCCCGCAGGGCCGGGTGGCGCCGCACCAGGTGGTTCAGCGCCTGCTGCAACGGCCACCAGCGCAGCACCCGTTCGACCCGGACGGCGATACCGACGTTGCAGACGCCGCGCCCGGGTTGCAACTGATGCAGCAACCACTGTGCCTGCTCTTTCGCCGAGATCGCGACTGCGTCCGGCAGCAGGGTCTCATCCATCTCGCCGCCCGTTCCCCGACTGTTCCGCCGGGCACGCCGCCCGGAAGAACCCCGGCAAGCTAAGCAGCGCGACGGCCTCACCAACCTGTCGCGGGTTTGCGGGACGTGAGATGGGCGTACCGGGCCAAAAGAATTTCATCACGTTCGGCGGTGACCCGCGGCCCCAGCCGGGCCTCCGAGCTCGGCTGACCGCGGGGCGGAGGAAACGCATGGCCACGACAGAACCGATCGCCATCATCGGCTTGGCGGCCCGCCTGCCGCAGTCGGACGACATCGACCAGTACTGGCAGAATCTGGTGGCCGGCCGTGACTGTCTGACCGAGTTGTCGGACGCCGAGCTGCTGCGTCACCACGAGGACCCCGCGAATCTCCGCCGGCCCGATTACATACGCCGGCGGCCGGTGATCGACGGCGCCGACGCCCTCGACATCGACGTCTTCGGCCTCACGCCACGCGAGGCCGAGCTGCGCGACCCGCAGTACCGGCTGATGCTGGAGATTGTGCACGCGACGCTCGAGCACAGCGGTTACGACTCCACCCGGTACCCGGGCTCGATCGGGTTGTTCGCGGCGACCAACGCCAACCGCTACCGGTACGACTTCGTGGAGAGTCACACCGACGTCGTACGGCAGGTCGGCTGGCAGGCGATCGACATCTCGAACCATCCCGACTACATGTGCACGTTCGTGTCGTACAAGCTGGGCCTTCGCGGACCGAGTGCCACCGTGCTCACGGCCTGCTCCAGCTCGTTGACGGCCGTGCACATGGCGTGCATCAGTCTGCGCGCCGGCGACTGCGAGATGGCCGTCGCAGGGGGTGTCGACATCGAGTTCCCCTACCACCAGGGCTACATTCCTCTCCCCGGTGGCTTCAACGCGTCCGACGGCGTGGTCCGCGCCTTCGACGGCAAGGCCACCGGCACCAATTTCGGCGACGGCGTCGGCGCGGTCATGCTCAAACCGCTCGCCGCGGCGCGGCGGGACAACGACACGATCTACGCGGTGATCCTCGGCTCGGCGGTGAACAACGACGGCTCACGCAAGGTCGGATTCACCGCGCCGAGCGTCGCCGGGCAGAGCGAATGCGCCCAGCGGGCGTTGCGAGCCAGTGGGGTCGACCCGCGCGACATCGGCTACGTCGAGGCGCACGGCACCGGCACCCGCGTCGGCGACCCCATCGAGCTGACCGGTCTCATCGACGCCTACCAGGCCACCAGCGACGGACCACTACCCCACCAGTACTGCGGCATCGGGTCGGTGAAATCCAACGTCGGCCACCTCGGGCAGGCCGCCGGCGTGGCGTCACTCATCAAGGCCACACTGATCCTGCGCCACGACCTGATCCCGCCAACCATCAACGTGACCACCCCTCATCCGGATGTGGACTGGGAGAACTCCCCGTTCTTCCTCACCGACGAGCCGCAGCCGTGGCCCCGAAACCCGGACCGGCCTCGCCACATCGGGGTCAGCTCGTTCGGGGTCGGCGGCACCAACGTCCACGTGATCCTCGGCGATGCTCCGCCACCGGCGGCGCCGGCCGGGAGGCGCCCACACGAGGCGTTGCTCTGGTCGGCGATGGACCTAACCGCCGAGGCGGCTCTGCGGGAGCGGCTCGCCGGCCACTTCGACCGGCTGCCCGACGACGCCTTCGGCGACACGGCGTTCACGATGCGGTCCGGACGCGCGGCCCGGCCCGTACGTGCGGCGCTAGTGGCCACCGGTGCGGCCGACGCGGCCGCCGGGCTGCGCACCACCGACCGGGTCCTGGTCTCCGACGGGACCCGCCGTGTCGTCTTCGCCTTCCCGGGGCAAGGTGCCCAGTTCCCCGGCATGTGCCGCGAGCTCTACGACAACGAGCCGTTGTTCCGCGACGGCTGCGACGCCGCCTTCGAGCTGCTGGAGCCGCTGCTCGGACAGGACCTTGCCAAACTGTGGCGCACCACGACCGAACCGGCCGATCTGGCCCGCACCGAGCTGGCCCGCACCGAGGTGGCCCAGCCGCTGTTGTACGTGCTGGAGTACACCCTCGCGCACTGCCTCATGGCGTGGGGGGTGACGCCCTCGCAGGTTGTCGGGCACAGCCTCGGCGAGCTGGTGGCGGGGGCCGTGGCCGGTGTCTTCGACTTCGAGTCCGGCCTGCGCGCGGTCGCCGAGCGGGCACTGTGGATGGCCCGGATGCCCACCGGTGCCATGCTGGCCGTGTCCGGCACCGCCGACGACGTCGGCGACGTGTTGTCCGGCACCGTCGTTCTCGCCTCGGTGAACGGTCCCCGGCAGGTGGTGCTGGCCGGCCCGGCCGGCGACATCGCCGAAGCGGCGGCAGTGCTCACCGCACGCGGCCTGCGCACTCGAACCCTCGACACGTCGCACGCCTACCACTCACCGTCGATGGCCGATGCCGCGGAGCGGTTCGAGGCGGCGCTCGGCGGTCTGGTGCTCCATCCGCCGGCCGTTCCGATAGTGTCGGCGGCGACCGGGCGGGTGATGACCGACGACGAGGCCACGTCGCCGGCGTTCTGGGCCGGGCAGCTGATTTCCCCGGTGCGGTTCGGCGCCGCGGCGGAGGTCGTCCTCTCCGCCGGTGCCTCCTCCGTCGTCGAGATCGGCCCCGGCCGCACCCTGTCGACGCTGCTGCGAGCGCGTCCCGGGTTCGCCGCCGGCGGCCATCGGGTCCTGGCCACGGCCGGGAACGCCGATGAGCCGGCGGCGCTGACCCGAGCCCTCGCCCGGCTCTGGGTCGACGGCGTCGCCGTCACCTACTGGGACGACGACGAGCGACGCGGATACCGGCGGGTCGCCCTGCCCGGATACCCCTACCAGCGGCGCAGTTTCTGGCTGGATCCGCTGCCGCGCGGTGCTGACATCGAGGCGTCACTGCCGATCCCGGCCGCCGTCGCCGGGGAAGACGGCCCGGCCGCACCCGCCGTCGCGACGGCGGCCGGCGCCGCCGCGCATCGCTGGCGGATCGCCGAGCTGACCTGGGTACGGGACGACGCCGGCCGGGCTGCCCCCGAGGCCGCCGGCGGTGGGGTCATCCTGCTCCCGGCCGCCGCGGAGCAAGCGCGGGGCGTACAGAACCTGCTCCAGCGCACGGGGCTGCGAGGGCAGCGCGTGGTCGACGGCCGCGACGCGCCGGCGGCCGGCCGCGCCGCGATCGATCCCACCGACGCGGGCGCCTGGTCGGCCCGCCTCGACCAGGCGGCCGAAGCCGGCACCGGGCCGGTGACGGTGATACATGCCGCGCTGGCACACGCTGGTGCCGCCGCCGGGGTGGCGCCGGGTGAGCGTCTCACCGACACCATCGCCACCGTGGTTGCCGCGCTGCGGGCCGCCTCGGTGTTCCAGCGCCGGACCGGGCGGCCGACCCGCCTGGTCCTGCTCGGCTCTCACCTCGTCGACGTCTCCGGCGGAGATCGTGTCGACCCGCACGGCGCCGCCCTGGCCGCGCTGATGCGCACCGCCGCCCAGGAGGTGCCCGCCGTCTCGTGTCAGGTCGTCGATCTCGGTGAGCGTGCCGCCCCGGAGGCGCTCCTCGGCGCGCTCGCCCGCCCGGATCTGCCGGTGCAGGCCGTCCGCGGCGCTGCTCGGTGGATTCCCCGCCTCGCACCGGTCCACCGGGAGGTCGCGGAGGGACCGCCGCCCCGGCTACGCCACCGGGGCACCTATCTGGTGACCGGCGGCCTCGGCGGCATCGGCCTGGTCGTCGCACGTGCGCTGGCCGAGACCGGGCTCCAGCCACGGCTCGCCCTGCTGGCCCGGACGGCGCCGGCCGAGCGCCCGGACGGTGACGCGATCGCGGCCGCGCTCGACGGGCTGGCGGAGGCGGGGGCCGAGGTGGAGGTGGTGACGGCAGACGTCGCCGACCTCGACTCCCTGCGCGCCGCCGTCCACGACGTGGAACAGCGGCTCGGGCAGGTCGGCGGTGTCGTCCACGCCGCCGGGGTGGCTGGAGGCGGCCTGCTCGAACGGCGGTCCACCGACCAGGTACGAGCGGTGCTGCGACCGAAGGTCGACGGCTTGCACGCCCTCGAGGCCGTGTTCGCCGGTCGTTCCCTGGACTTCCTGGCGGTCTTCTCCAGTGTCGCCGCCGTGTCGGGCATGTACGGCAGTGGCGACTACGCGGCCGCCAACGCCTACCTCGACGCGTATTGCGCGGGCAGCACCGGCGGTCCCCGCCGCACCGTCTCGATGCAATGGCCGGGCTGGGCGGAGGTGGGCATGCTGGCCCGGTCGGCCGCGGGCCAGGCGATCCTGAACACCGCCGCGGCGGGCGACTCCGGCACCGCGATCGCGGTCAACGAGGCGCCCGGCGGGGCCGGGACAGCCTTGGAACTCTTTCGCGAGGCGGGCCGGGACTGGGAGTTCGACGAGCACGTCTTCGAGGGCACGCCGGTGCTGCCGGGCACCTCGATGCTTGAGATCGTCGCCATCGCCGGGCGACGGGCGGCGGAGCGCGAGGACTGGCCGGTCGCCATCCGGGATCTCGTCTTCCTGGCCCCGGTCGTCGGCGACCGCCGCCGTCAGGTGCGGGCGGTGACCCGCCCGCTCCGCCACGGACACAAGGTCATCGTGCAATCGCGGGGCGCCGGTACCGAGGAACCGTGGACCGATCACGCCACCGCGACCGTGGCCGCCGCGGCCGAACCGGCCGAGCAGCCGGTCTTCCCGCGGCCGGAGGACGGTCCGATGGCGGAGCCGACCGACGCGCCGCTCGCCGGCTGGGTGGCGTTCGGTCCCCGCTGGGCGACGATGACCGAGGTCCGGGGCCACGACCTCGAGCGCACCGCCCGGCTGATCCTGCCCGAGCGTTACCACGACGACTTCACGGAACACCCGGTGCACCCGGCCATCGTCGACGTCGCCGCGGGTCTGCTGCACGATCTGGAAGACGGCCAGTCGTACGCCCCGTTCATCTATCGCCGGGTGACCGTCCACGCCCCGATGACAGGCGACGTCCGCGTCCACGCCCGGTTCAGCGGACAGAGTCGCACGGCGCGGCGGGCGGTCGACTTCGACATCTTCGATACCGCCACCGGACGGCTGCTGTTGCGGGCGGAGTCCTTCGCGATGCGCGAGGTGGCCGACCGCCGGTTCGGGGCCACGGCGGGCGGCGCCGCCCGCGAGAAGGGGCCGGCCCTTCCGCCGGCTCGGACGGAGCCCGAGGTTCGGCCCGGCTTGCTGCGGCCGGAGGAGGGCGCGGCGGCATTCCTTCGGCTGCTGAGCGACGGTGATCCGGCGGTGGCACTGGTCTATCTTGCCGACGCCCCTCTGCACATACCCGGTCTGCCGTGGCCGGACGCGGTCGCACCGGCGGCCCCCACCGTCGCGGCGGCGCTCCCGGTCCCGTCCCCGGTCCTGACACCGACACCGACGCCGGCATCGGCACCCGCCGCCGTCGACGACGTAGTCGCCGTCCTGCAGAAGTTGTGGACGGCCTCGCTCGGGGTGACGGACCTCGGCCCGGACGACGACTTCTTCGAGGTCGGCGGAAATTCCCTGGCCGCGGTGCAGCTCACCGCCCAGATCAACGCCCACTTCGGCACCGATCTCGGCGCCGGGACGCTCTTCGACCATCCGACCCTGCGAGCGCTGGCGACCGAGGTGCCGGCCCTTCGCGCCCGGCCGACCGGCAGTGCCACCTCGTGACTGACCCGACCGGAGGAACCACCATGCCGTCACCCATCGCCGTCATCGGCATGGCCGGCCGATTTCCCGGGGCCATGGACATCGATGCGTTCTGGGAGAACCTGGTGAACGGCCGGGACTGCATCACCGATCTGGACGACGAGGACCTGCTCCGGCGAGGTGAGTACCCGGAGTACCTGGCCCATCCGAACTACGTCCGGCGCCGGCCGTGCCTGCCCGCCGCCGACATGTTCGACGCCCGGTGCTTCGGCATGACCCCTCGTGAGGCCGAGATCCGGGATCCGCAGCAGCGTGTCCTGCTGGAGATCGCCCACAGCGCCCTGGAGCACGCCGGCTACGACCCGGCCCGGCACCGCGGTGCCATCGGCGTGTTCGCCGGCACCAACATCAACCGGTACCGGATGGACCATCTGGAGCAGGACGCGACGATCCGCGCCACGGTGCCGTTCCTGGCCCTGGAGATCGCCAATGCGCCGGACTACGTCGCGACCTTCCTGTCCCACCGGCTCGGCCTGACCGGTCCCAGCATGACGCTGCAGACCGCCTGCTCCACCGGGCTGACCGCGGTGCGTACCGCGGCCCACGCTCTGGCCGCGGGCGAGTGCGACATGGCGCTCGCCGGGGTGTGCAGCATCGAGATGCCGCTCGACTACGGCTACCTGCAGATGGAGGGCAGCATCCTGGCCCGCGACGGGCGGCCCAAGCCGTTCGACGCCGACGCCGACGGCACCAACTTCGGCAGCGGATGCGGGGTCCTGCTGCTCAAACCGCTGGACGCCGCGATCGCCGACCGGGACACCGTCCACGCCGTGATCGTGGGTGCGGCATTGAACAACGACGGTTCCCGCAAGTCCGGCTTCACTGCGCCGAGCATCGAGGGTCAGGCCGAGTGCATCGCCGAGGCGATCCACCAGGCCGGGATCCATCCGCGGGACATCTCGTACGTCGAAGCGCACGGGACGGCGACCCGGCTCGGTGATCCGATCGAGGTGGCCGGGCTGGCCGAGGCCTTCCGCCGCGCCGCCGGCGACTCCGAACTACCCCGCGGTTACTGCTCCATCGGCTCGGTGAAGTCGAACATCGGGCACGTGGGCCAGGCGTCCGGGGCCGCCGGTCTGATCAAGACGGTGCTGGCGCTGTCTCGTGAGCAGATCCCGCCCAGCATCAACGTCACGCGGGTCAACCCCCGTCTGAAGCTGGAGGACACGCCCTTCCGGGTGGCGACCGACCCGCAGCTGTGGCCACGGACCGCCGGCGCGCCCCGGACGGCCGGCGTCAGCTCGTTCGGCATCGGCGGCACCAATGGTCACGTGGTGCTCTCCGAGGCGCCGGAGGCGGCGCCGTCGTCCCCCGCGGGGCGGCCCAGCGAGCTGATCGTGTGGTCCGGTGCGGACGCCGGCGCCGCGGACGGGCTGGCCCAGCGCCTGTCGGAGCACCTGGGAGCGCTCGATCCGGCCGGGTTCGCCGACGCGGCGCACACCCTGCGCGTCGGGCGGGCCGAGCGCCGGTTCCGCCGCGCACTGGTGGCCCGGGACGCCGGGCACGCGGCTCGGGCGCTGCTCGACGGCGACGGGCTGATCGTGCCGGACGGCCCGGCCCGGCAGCCGATCTTCTGCTTCCCCGGCCAGGGCACCCCGCTCGGTCGCGCGGGCCTCGATCTGTACGACGCGGAGCCGGTCTTCCGGGACCATGTCGACAAGGTTCTCGCGCTGCTGCGCACGCACGACGACACCGATCTCGCCGCGTTGTGGCGGGCCGGGGACGCCGCGCTGGCCGGCACCGCCGTGGCTCAGCCCCTGCTGTTCGCGCTCGAGTACGCGATCGCCAGCACCCTCATCGATCTGGGCGTCCGGCCGGCCAAGCTCATCGGTCACAGCGTCGGGGAGCTGGTCGCGGCGACCGTGGCCGGCGTCTTCACCCTCGCCGACGGCGTCCGCGCCGTCACCGCCCGGGGCGCGCTGATGGGGCGGATGCCCGCCGGTGCGATGCTCGCGGTGGCCGCCGACGCCGCCGACGTCGAGGCTCACCTGACGGACGAGGTGTGCCTGGCGGCGATCAACGGCGCACGGCAGTCGGTGCTTTCCGGACCGGCGGGGGCGCTGTCCGCCTTCGCCGAGAAGCTGCGGGCCGACGGGATCGAGAGCACGCCGGTCCCCACCGCGTACGCGTTCCACTCGGCGGCGATGGAACCTGCCGCCGCCGAGTTCGAGGCCGTGCTCGCGAGCATGCCGCTCCGGCCGCCCGCCATCCCGGTGTTCAGCTGCGCAACCGGTGCGCCGATGACCGGCGACGAGGCCGTCTCGCCCGCTTTCTGGGCACGGCAACTGGTGACGCCGGTGCGGTTCGCGGCGGCGGTGACCACCGCTCTGGCCGACGGGCCGGCGTTCCTGGTCGAGACCGGGCCGGGGCACACGCTGACCCGCCTGCTCCGGACCGAGCCGGCGGTGCGGGCCGGTCAGTCACTTCCGATCGCGGCCCTCGACGCCGACGCGGGTGCGGCAACGGCGTTCGACCGGTTGCTGGGCCGGCTCTGGGTGGAGGGGCATGCGGTCGACTTCGAGCGTCGTGACGCCAGGACCGGACGCCGGCGGGTGCCGGTGGTCGGCTACCCGTACCAGCGTCGTCGTTTCTGGGTCGACCGCCCGGCCGGGCACAAACCGCCGCGCGACAACTCCATGATCGTCGACCGGGCGTCGCAGCCCGTCCCGGACGAGAAGCCGGCGGAGACGAAGGCCGTCCGGTCGTCCGTCGAGGCGGCCCCGGTGGTCCTGGCGGACGCGCCGCCCCAGTGGAGTCTCGGTGCGGTGGAGTGGTCCAGGCGCCCCGCCGCGCCGGCGCCGCCCACCGTCCGGCGCGCGGCCGCCGCCCACGCCGTTCTCGTGCTTCCGGACGATCCCGAGCCGGCCGCGACCGTCCGCGGCGCCTTCCAGCGCAGCGGATACCGGACCACGCGGGCGAACGCCGCGACGCTCGCGACGGGCGGCGACGCCGCATGGGACGTGCTGCTCGGCGGCGCGGCGCCGATCTCCGTGCTCGCCTGCGCCGGCTTGTTCGGCACCGGCCCGGGCCGGCCCGGGGACGACCTCGACCGGCAACTCTCCTCGGGGTTCTTCGCCGTTCTCGACGCGGCGCGGGCGTTGGCCCGCACCCGGCCCTCCCGCCCGGTCACCCTCGCGATCCTCACCAGCTTCGCCGTGGACGTCACCGGCGCCGAGCCGGTCGACCCGGCCGCCGCGATGGTGGTGGCGCTGGCCCGCAGCATCGAGCAGGAGCTGCCGCCGATCCGCTGTGTCGTGCTGGACGCCCCGCCGGGGACAGCCGAGCATGACCTCGGCGCCGCCCTGGCCGAGTTCGGCGAGCCGCTGGTGGCCTTGCGCGGGGCGACGACGTGGACGCCGGGGCTGCGCCGGATGACTCCGGAGCCCGCGACCGATCTGCCTCAGCTGCGGGAGAACGGCGTCTATCTGATCACCGGTGGGCTCGGCGGGCTCGGCTCGGTGGTGGCCGCGGCCTTGGCCGACACCGGGTTGCGCCCCCGGATCGCCCTGATGGGCCGGACGGTTCCGGACTGCGGACCGCGTGCGGCCCACGTCGGAGCGATGCTCGAGGATGCCGGCGCCGAGGTGATGACGGTTGCCGGCGACGTGACCGACGCGGCCTCATTGGGCGCCGCAGTCGAGGCGGTGCGGCGGCGGTTCGGCCCGCTCAACGGCATCATCCACGCCGCCGGCACACCCGGAGGCGGGCTGCTGCAACACCGTTCCCGGGCCGAGATCGACAGCGTCCTGGCGCCCAAGGTCGGTGGCGCGATGAACCTGCTTGCCCTCTGCGATCAGCAGGCCGACCTGGACTTCCTGCTGTTCTTCTCCAGCCATGCCGGACTGGCCGGGATGCTCGGCAGCGCCGACTACGCCGCCGCCAACGCGTTCCTCGACGCGCTCGCCGTGCAGCACGGGCGCGGCCGGCGACGGGTGTGCTCGGTGGTCTGGCCCGGTTGGTCCGAGGTCGGGATGTGGGCGAAGTCGGCCGTCGACCTCGACGCGGTCACCCACGGCCGGCCCGGCCGGGCCTCGTCCGGTGCAGGTGAGAATCCCGGCGCCGGTGAAGGTTCCGGTGCCAAGGCGGAACCCGACTGGCGTACGACCCTCGATGCCGGCGCCGACTGGGTCCTCGACGAGCACCGGTTCGACGGGGTGCCGATGCTGCCCGGCACGGGATCGCTGGAGGTGGTCGTCCGGGCCGCGTTGGAGCGCGGGCTGGCGCCGGACGGCGAGCCACTGGAGCTGCGTGAAGCGGTCTTCGTCGCGCCGGTGAACGGCGAGCGGCCGATCGAGGTGGGAGTGGCGTTCACCCCGGGCGGTGACGAGTTCCGCTTCCGTCTGATGTCGCGGGCCGCCGGCGCCGGCGGCCCGTGGACGCATCACGTCTCCGGCTATCTGGCCCGGGGCCGGTCGGAGCCGCCGACGCCGACGCTTGAGGAGCTGTTCGCCGGGCACACCGCCGGGGATCCCCTGCCGTCGCACGGCCGGCTCGAGTTCGGGCCCCGATGGCAGTCGCTGACCCGGTTATGGCACGGCGAGGACTCCTATCTGGCCGAGCTGACCCTGCAGGAGCCGTTCCTCGGCGACCTCGACCGGCATCCGCTGCACGCCGCGTTGCTCGACCGCGCCGGTATCGCCATCCTGTCCGCGGCGTTCCCGGACGAGCCGAACCAGCACCTCCCGTTCTTCTACCGGCGGTTGACCCGGTTCGGCGCCCTCCCGGCCCGGATCGTGGCACACGGCCGGCCCGGGCCGGCCGGGCCGGGCATGCGGTCGCTCGACCTCGACATCCATGACGCGACCACGGGGGCGCTCCTGGTCCGGGTGGAGTCCTACACCACCCGCGAGATCCGCGTCGCCGACTTCGCCCGCCGGCTCGGCCGCGCGGCCCGGCCGGAGCCCGCCGGCCCGTCCGGCGGCCCGGCGGAGAGGGGCCCGACGGAAGAGGGCCCGACGGAGGAGGGCCCGGCGCTGCTGAACCCGCGCGACGGTGCCGCCGCCTTCCTCACGGTGCTCAGTCACCGGTATCCCCCGGTGGTCGTGGTGAACGCGCCCGGTGCGCTTCTCAGCGTGCGCGGAATGCCGTGGCTCGGCGAGTCCGTCACGATCCCGGTCACCCCCGCCCCGGTGGACGTGCCGCCGGTGCCGGTGCCGGTGCCCCCGGCCGCTACCCCGGCACCGGCGACGGCCGGGGGCGACGTGCTCGATACGTTGCGCTCGCTGTGGATCGAGGCGCTCGGCGTGGACGAGGTCGGACTTGACGACGACTTCTTCGACCTGGGCGGCGACTCACTGGTGTCGGTCCAGCTCAGTGCCCGACTACGCCAAATCTTCCGGATCGAGATCAGCGCCGGCGTGCTGTTCGACGCGAGCACCCTTCGCGTGCTTCGAGAACGCCTGGCCGAGTTGGGAGTCCGATGAGCACCGTGCCCGCCGCTCTGCTGCGGCTGTACCACCCCGAACTGCTCAAGGGCGAGGTCGCGGTGGTCACCGGGGGTGGTTCCGGTCTCGGGTACGCGATCGCCCGCGACTTCACCTCGCTCGGCGCCGAGGTAGTGATCACCTCCCGGTCGGCCGACCGCCTGGCGGAAGCCGAGGCGCGGATCGCCGACGAGACCGGCCAGGGCTGCGACAGTGTCCCGTGCGATGTCCGGGACGAGGCCGAGGTGGGCCGGCTCCGCGACTACGTGCTCGCCCGCTACGGCACTGCCACGATCGTCGTGAACAACGCTGCGGCGAACTTCTTCACCCGGGCCGAGCGGATGACCCGCCGGGCGTTCGACGTCGTGGTCGACACCGACCTCTACGGAACCTTCAACGTCACGCGCAGTCTGATACCCGAGATGCTGGCGGCCGGCCGCGGCGCCGTTCTCAACATCACCGTGCCGATGCCCGAGGCCGGATTTCCCGGGTTCGCCCACTGCGGCGCGGCCAAGGCCGCGATCGTCTCGCTGACCGCCAGCTGGGCGTACGAGTGGGGGCCGCGCGGTATCCGGGTCAACGGCATCGCGCCCGGGCCGGTGCCGACCGAAGGGGTCGCGGCCAACATGCTCGCCATGGACAACGCCGCCGAGGCGTTCGCCGATCACACCGACACCGTGCCGCTGCGCCGTCTGGGGCGGCCCGAGGACATCTCCGCCGCGGCGGTGTTCCTCTGCTCCCCCGCCGCCCAGTGGGTGACCGGGCAGAACCTCATCGTCGACGGCGGCGTCTATCTGAACACCCCGGCCACACCGGGCGCCTTCTGAGCCGCGCCCTCCGCCCGCGGGCGGGCCGTCCTAGTCGTCCTCCGTGGTTGACCAGTCGTCTTCCGGCCAGGGCTGTTCGCCCGTCCACGCCGGGGCCCGCGCGATCAGCTCGGCCATCTCACGCGGCGTGGGGTGGTCGAGGATGTCGATCAGGTCGATCTCCTTGCCCAGCTCCGACTGGATTCGGGAACGCATGCGGACCGCCGTCAGCGACGACGCCGGCACGTCGAGCAGGTGGGTGTCGGCGTCGATATCGGGGAGGTCGATCAGGCTCCGCCAGAGGTCGACCACCCATCGGACCAGTTCTTCACCGGACAATGCGGCGTCCGCCAGTCGATCGCTCATGTATTTTCCTCTCCCGCCGGCCGCTCGCGCGGCCTCTCGAGCCGAGCCTTGATCGCCTTGAGGAAGCGCACGGCATCACCGCCGTTGACATACCGATGGTCGTAAGCGGCGCCGAGCATGACCGTCGCCCGCTCCCGTACCGTGCCGGTGCCCGCGTCGAGCACGGCCTCGCCGTGCACGCCGCCCAGCGACACCGCGCAGACCGTTCCCGGCGCGACGATGGGCTGGGCCAGCACCACGTCGGGATCGGTGTTGAGCGACAGCATGATGGTCCCGCCGGCAAGGTCGGCGACCCGGAACCGCGCCCGCATCGCCAACCCCCGCAGCCGCATCAGCTCGGCCGCGATCTCGCCGAGTGACAACCGGTCGCAGTCACGGACCACCGGTAGGTAGAGGCCGGCGCCGACGTCCACGGTCACCGCGACGTGGACGCCGGTGGCTCGGCGCATCGTGGCCGGCCCGTCCGGCGCGGCGAAGCAGACAGGGAAGTCGGCGGCGATCGCGCCGAGGGCCTCCAGAACCAGTTCCGGCAGGCCGACCAGGGCCCGCAGCCTCCGGGTGGCCGCACGGGCGTAGGTGAGCGCGGCACCGACGTCGACCCGGACCACCGTGAACGCGGCGGGGATCCGCGCGTGCGAACGGGTCACGGCGTCCGCCACACCGACCTGGCTGCGCGGCAACGTCAGGACCTGGTTCGCGCTGCCGTCCGCGAGCCGCAGGACGTCGGCCCGCCGGACCACCGCCACGCCCAGGCTCTCGAGACGGGTGAGGTCCATCCCCAGTTCCACGGCCAGCGCCCGGGCCGGTTCGGTGATCACGCATCCGGCCGGTGCCGCGTCGGTCACCGGCGCCGATGCCGGCATGGAGGCAGCGAGGAAGCCGCGGCGGTCCTCCGCGGCCGGGAAGACCTTGCCGATGACCGTGCCCACCGCGCACTCGGTGCCCGGCTCGGTCATCCGATGCAGGACACCTGGTGCCCCGGCGACCAGTTCCTCGGCCGCCTTGGTGCTTTCCACCACGGCCACCGCCGTGTCCGCGGTGACCGGCTCACCGCTGCCGACCAACCACTCCACCAGGACGTACGTGAGGTCGTTGTTGTTGAGCTTGGGAACCGTGATGTCAGTCAAGCAGCGCCTCCATGATCGCCTGCCGGATCGTCTCCTCCTGCACGACGACCGTCCGCTCCAGGTGGGGCGCGGCGGGGATCACCGAGTCGCGCGAGTGGACGAGCCGCACCGGTCCGGACAGCTCCGGCCCGCAGACCTGCCCCAGGCGGTGCGCGACCTCGGCACCCCAGGTGCCGCCGGCGGTGCTCTCCTCCGCCACGAAGACGGTTCCGGCCCGCTCGGCCAGGACCCGTACCGTCTGCGCCTGGAACGGGTAGAGGCGCGCCGGAACGACGAGGTGCCCGGCGAGATCCTCGTCGACGAGCAACGTCCGCAACGCCGCCCGCGCCCGGTCGGCGAGACCGCCGGTGGCGACAACGAGGAAGTCGGGTGGCAGCCCGGGCGGGTGCACGTGCACCACCGGCGGGCCGCCGTCCGCGCTGTCGAGCAGATCGGCGTGGAACAGGTCGTCGACCGGGCCCGGGGTGCGATGCGGCGTACCGTAAAGGCTCTTGTCCTCGAAGAGTAGGGCCGGCACCGCGGCCGCGAGGACGTCGCGCAGCAGCGTCGTGCCGTCGTGCCAGGCGGTCAGCTCGAACAGGTTCAGGTCCGGCACACCGATGAAGTGTTTCTGCGGGCTCTGGCTGTGCGTCGGCCCGTAACCGCGGTTGCCGCCGACCGGGCAGCGCACGATCAGCCGCATCGGCACCCGTGTCCCGTACATGCTGACGGTCTTGCCGGCGAAGTTGACGATCTGGTCGAACGCCAGGCCCAGGAAGTCGCCGAACATCACCTCGACGATGGCGGCGTTGCCCGCCAGTGCCAGGCCGGCCCCGGCGCCGACGATGCCGGCCTCGCTGATCGGGGTGCTGCGGACCCGCCCCGGGAAGCTGGTCGACAGACCCCGGGTGATCCGGAACGCTCCACCGTACGGGTCTTCGACGTCCTCCCCGATCAGGTAGGTGTGCTCGTCCGCGCCCAGCACGGCGTGCAGCGCCCGGTTGAGGTTCTCGGCCACCGTCTCGGTCACGGCTGCCACCGGCTCAGCGGACGGCCCAGCACATCGGCGGCCACAGCGGCCATGCGGCGGCGCTGCACCTCGTCGATCCGGGCGACCTGTTCCGGGAACGACTCCCGGTAACGCGGCAGCCAGTCGCGCTGCTCCGCGGCCGTGCGTTCCGGTGCCGCGCGGGTGTCGTCGCCCTTGCTGTGCGGGCCCAGCCGGTCGGTCCGGAATTCGAGCACTGCCGGTTTGCCGCCGCGAACGTCGCCGACCGTTTCCGCGATCTGCGCGCGGATGACGCTCACATCGCGTGAGTCGACGCGCAGGTGGGCGAGGCCGAAGGCGGCGGCCCGCCCGGCGATGGTTCCGGCCATCTGCCGGGCCGTCGGCGTCGACTGGGCGATGCCGTTGTGCTCCACCGCCACCAGCACCGGCAACCACCACAGGGCGGCGAGGTTGATAGCCTCGTACACCGCGCCCTCGCCCCAGGTACCGTCGCCGATGTAGACGCAGGCCAGTGCCCCGGCGCCGGCCCGCTGCAGGTGCAGCGCGGTCCCGGTGGCGACCGGCAGCGACTGTCCCTGCACACCGGTCGAGTGGAAGCGTGCCCGCCTCACGTGCTGGCTGCCGCCCACCCCGGCGCACAGCGCGCCGTCCCGGCCGGTCATCTCGGCCAGCAGCCCCTCCGGGTCGTCGAACCGGGCGAGGTAGTGCCCGTGCCCGCGGTGGTTGCTGAAGACGTAATCGCCGTCGCGCAGCAGCGCCTCGAGCGCGACCGGCACGTACTCCTGCCCCGTGCAGGTGTGTGTGGTGCCGGACAGGTGACCGCCTGCGAACAGGTCCTGCACGGTCAGCTCGAAATGCCGAATGAGCAGGAGCCGGCTCAGGTCGTCGTCGCCGAGCCGGGTCGGCGGCGCCGCCGCCTCGGGCATCGGCCGGCAGTCACGCGAGACCATCATCGGGTGGTCGCCGCTTCCCGCCGGAGCAGGTTCTCCAGCGCGTCCGGGTCGAGGGAGGCGACGAAGTCCCCGGCCGCCTGGCGGGCGGAGCGGCGCAGCTCACCGCGGTGGGCATCGTCGGTCAGGACCCGGCTCAGGGTGCGGATCCACGGTTCGAGGTCCTGCGCGGGAACCTCCGGCACCGGCCGGCCGCCGTCGTCGTCGTACCGGGAGATGCGCGTGACCGGCAACAGGTGCGGCACGCCCAGCATCGCCTCCGGCAGGCCGCCGATCCGGGCGGCCAGGACCGGCACCCCACGCAGCATTGCCTCCACGGCGGTATAGCCGAACGTCTCGTCCCACAGCGAGGGCATCGCCAGCACCCGGGTACGGGCGAACACGCGGCCGATGTCGTCGGTGGCCGCCATCAGCTCGATGTTGGGCCGCTGCCGCAGCGAGCCGAGATCCGCGCCGGTGGTCCCCCAGGTAGGCACGGCCAGGAAGGGTACATGCGGGAAAGCGTCCGCCAGGCCCAGGAAGATCTCGATCCCCTTGTAGGCGCACGGGTTCACCATCGTCACCGCATCGCCCTCGGCGAGCGGATAGGGACCGTCGCCGTAGACCGCCGGGTACATCAGCGCGGAGTCGAGGCCGCCCCAGCGGCGCAGATGGTCCTGGACGGTGCGGCTGACCGCGACCACGGCGGCGCACCGGTGGACGAGACGGGTGGCGGCCGGGCTGGGATGGAACGAAGCCGGCCCGAACGGCAGTTGCTGGACGGTGTGGGCCAGATAGACGACCCGGTCCGGCGCAGCGACCAGCGAGGCGCCGAGCATCATGGCGCCGGGGTCGTCGGACGGCACCAGCACCCGGTCGGGTCCGACCGCGGCGACGCAGCGGCGTACCTCACGCACCAGGCGCTGCGGGACGAGGACGGCGCGGACCCGCACCCCGTTCAGCTCGAACGAGACCGTGTCGCCGTCGACGCGCGCGTCGTCGACGGCGTAGCCGGCGAGCCGCCGGTCGAGTTCGGCACGGGTGACGTGCATCGGCGCGACGACCGTGCAGTCGTGACCGCGGGCGGCCAGATGTTCGAGCATGATCCGGTTGGACCGGTTGGCACC
The DNA here is from genome assembly GCF_040638295.1 of Actinoplanes sp. NPDC026619. Taxonomy (NCBI): domain Bacteria; kingdom Bacillati; phylum Actinomycetota; class Actinomycetes; order Micromonosporales; family Micromonosporaceae; genus Actinoplanes; species Actinoplanes sp. NPDC026619. Next base: position 38,915 of record NZ_JBEZYA010000042.1, on the reverse strand, counting down.
GCCGTACGTCGGCACGTGCGGCATGTTCTGGGCGAGCACGATACGCATGACGCCGTCAGCCCATGGCACGGTTGATCACGGCGGCGGCGCGACTCGCGGTGAGCTCGTCGGCAAACAGCTCGGTGACCTCCAGGTCGACCCCGTACCGCTGGTAGACCTGCTGGAGGAACTGCACGAGGTGAAGTGACTGCCCGCCGGCGTCGAAGAAGTCGTCGTCGGGTCTCGGCGCCGCCGGCAAGATGCCGGCCCACATGGCGAGGACGGCCTCCTCCGTGGAGCCAGCTGCACCGGTGTCCAACGGTCCTCCCCTGTGTGGTGTGGCCGCGGCCGGAACGCTCAGCCGACCGGACTCATGCTGTCCGCGCATCGGGGTGACCGGCACGTCCCACAAAAGCGGGAGACGGCCGCCGCCGCTCAGCACGGCTCGGACCGCATGGTGACCAGAGCCTCGACGAACGCGTCCTCCAGTGCGGCCAGTCGTTCGTCGCCGCCGCGAAGCCCGGGTGAGGCGGCGGTGAAGCCGAGCCCGTCATCGCGCAGCGAGATCCAGATGCCGTAACCGCGGCGGCGGGCGGGCGGCACCAGGAAGCGGTTCCAGCCATGCTCGGGCGCCGCCGCCCCCGCCGTCGCCACCAGCGCCGGCGCATCGGCCCGGCGCGAGCTGCGGTCGTCGGTGAACGACACGAAACAGGTGGGATGGTCGTCGCCGGCCTGCTCGACGGGCAGCTCGCCGGCGGCCCGGGCCAGCGGCAGCTCATGGAACTGCAGAGTCGTCATCAGGGCGCGGCGCACCTCGCGAAGGGTGCCGGTGAGGTTGCCGGCGACCGGGAAGTAAAGCGGGAGCATATTGGCGTACCAGCCGATCCCGGTCCGTATCCGGTCGTCGTCACGGTTGTGGGTCGCGATCAGCATGCCGGCCTCGGGGACGCCGATCACCTCGTGCATGGCGGTGCCGAAGGCGGCCAGCACGGCCATGAACAGCGTGGATTTCCGTTCCCGGCACCAGGCGGAGACCGCGGCCGTCCCGGCGGCGTCCAGAACGTCGCGGCCGGCGTAGCAACCGGCTCCGTCGTCCCAGGGCAGGTCCAGCCCGAACGGCGGGTGCAGGGGGCGCCCGCCGAGGCTGCGGCGTAAGGCCGACATCGGCGCGTCGAGGGCTGGGCCGGCGGCGAAACGGCGCCGCTGGGCCGTGCTGAAGGAGAGGAAGTCGGCGGCTGGTGGCAACGGATCGCCGGCGCCGGCGAGCACGGCCCGGTAGAGGACCGGCAACTCCAGCGTCATCACCGATTGCGACCAGGCATCGGTCACCAGGTGGTCGGCCGAGACGTAGCACACCGCCGAGTCGCCCTGCACGACGCCGATCCGCAACAGGGGCCAGCCCAGAACGTCGAAGGGCTGGTCCAGCCGGTCGCGTACGTGGCGGTCGACCGCCGCGGCGGTGGCTTCCGGACCGGCGCCCGCCGCGACCAGGTCACCGGCCTCGACCACCTCGCACGGAACGGTGCCGGCGCCGACGCGGTCGAGCGACACCGCCCCGCCGGCCTCGGTGAACCGGTGTCGCAGGACCGGATGGCGCTGGACCAGCCGGCCGGCCGCCTCCTGCAGGGCGGCCACGTCGATCCGCTCCGGGACCAAGCACACCGCGGGAATCGTCTTCCCGGCGGGCTCGCCCCCCTCGGCATCCTCGGCGGTGACCGCGAGCACACGTCTTTCCTGGGCGTACGACGGCCGGGGCGAGGGGATCACGCCGGGCCTCCGGACAGCTCGGCCTGCTGGGCGGCGAGATCGGCCGTGATGCAGTCCAGCACCTCGGCCGCCCGGTCGCGGACGAACAGGTGGCCGCCGGTGAACGGATAGACCTGGTAAGGCTCGGTGGTGTGACGTTGCCAGGCGAGCATCTCGTCCACCCGCACCTCCGGATCGTCCACGGCGGCAAAACAGGTCAACGGCATGGTGAGCGGTTCCTGCGGCAGGTAACGATAGGTCTCGCACAGCTCGAAGTCGGCGCGGATCATCGGGGCGAGGAAGTCCAGCAGCTCAGGGTCGGTCCGGCCCACGCTGGACGGTCCCGCCATCTCCGTCAGCCGGGCCCGGAATTCACCGGGAGGCAGTGTGCTGGCTCGCGGCCGCCACCGCGGCAGGTCGGGGGCGCGATGCGCGGAGACGAACAGCCGGGCCGGTTGCGGCGCGTTCCGGCGGCGCAACTCACGGCACAACTCGAAGGCCAGGAGCGCGCCCATGCTGTGCCCGAAGAGGGCGTACGGCCGGTCGAGCGCCGGTGTCAGATGGTCGGCGAGCGCCGGCACAAGCCGGTCGAGTCGCCGGAATACCTGCTCCGTCCGCCGGTTCTCCCGGCCGGGAGGCTGCACAGCCCAGATCTCGGCCCGCAACTGTTCCGGCAGCGACCATCCGTTGAACATGGACGCTCCGGCACCGGCGTTGGGCAGGCAGATGAGCCGCATCGACGGTGCCGGCGGTCCGCCGCAGCGCCTGATCCAGCGCGCGCTCGGCGCCGGCTCCGACCACCCGTCCATGCGGTGTCCCTTCCTCGAACATGCCGGCCACCGGCGATGGTGCCAGCACTGCGGCGGCGGGGCCGGTCGCGTCAACTGGGGACATGTCTCGGTCGGCGCAGGCACCGAGGATGAGCAGGTGCGCCCTACCGATTGGTTCATTCCGCTGTCCGACCCCGACCGGGCCGTGGGGCACGTGTGCGCGCTCCCGCAGGCCGGTGGAGGTGCCACCGCGTTCGCCGCGCTCGCCGACGAGCTGGGCCCCGACATCACGGTGTGGGCCCTCAACCTGCCCGGCCGGCAGGCCCGCTTCGGCGAGCCCACCCGCACGGACCTGGATCCGTTGCTCGACGATCTCGCCGGCGCGTTCCCCCACCCGGCGCCGATGCTGCTGTTCGGATACTGCTCCGGGGCGCTGCTGGCGTTCCTGCTCGCCCACCGGCTGCACCACCATGGCCACCGGGCACCGGACGCCCTGATGGTCGCGTCCTATCCGGCGCCCGACCGGGCCGAGCCGGCCCGGAGCACGCACCGTCTGCCCGGAGAGCAGTTCTGGAGTGAGATCCTCTCGTACGGCGGGGTGCCCGAGCGGATCGCCGCCCAGTCCGACTTCCGGGAGATCTTCGAGCCGGCGCTGCGTGCCGACTACGAGTTGCTGTCGGGGTACCACCATCGCGACGTGGCCCCGCTGCCGCTTCCGATCACCACGATCGCCGGCGCGGCGGACCCGGTGCTGCGCACGGCCGACGTCGACCGCTGGCGAGCACACACCACCGGCCCGTTCCGGTCCGAGACCATCGATGGCGACCACTGGCTGCTGGAGAACTCACCGCGCCGAGTGGCCGACCTGGTGCGCGCAAGCCTGCCCCGGACGACGACGGCGCCGCGATGAACGCCGGCCGCAACCCCGGCCTGACCGGAGTGCACGCCTGCTTCGCCCGCCGCCGCGCGCTCGACGCCGACACCAGCTTCTTCGAGGCCGGGTTCACCTCGGCGCTGCTCGCCGAGGTCCTCGAGGACTTGCGCGACGAGGGCTTCACGGTCTCACTCGTCGACCTCTACCGCTACCCGACGGTGCGGTCACTGTCCGCATCCCTCGGGTTCGGGGAACGCCGGTCACCCGCCGCACCCCCTTGGCTCGGCGCGTCCCGGAATCCGGTGACTGTGCTCTCGCCGGGCCCCTCCATAGGGTCGGCCGATGGACCTGTCTAGCCAGGTAGCCGCCGAACCGCTCGAGGTCTACGCCACCTCCCCCGGGGTGGTCGGCGGCCGGCGGTCCGATTCGTTCGGTCAGAAGGTAACCGACGTGGCGCGCTGGGCCGACGCAGCCGGTCTGAGCGGCCTGCTGATCTTCACGGACAACTTCTCGTACGACCCGTGGATGCTCGCCCAATACATGGTCGAACGTACCGAGGCCATGGTCCCGCTGGTCGCCCTGCAGCCCAACTACCAGCACCCGGTAACCGCCGCCCGCCTGGTTGCCGCCATCGGCCGGCTGTACGGCCGGCGGGTCGACATCAACCTGGTGACGGGCAGCCACGCGGCCGATCTGCGGGCGCTCGGCGACACCGTCGACCACGACGCCCGGTACGACCGGCTCCTCGCCTTCGGACAGATCATGCTCGCGCTGCTCGACGGGACAGCACCGGTCACCCACCACGGCCCGTACTACGACGTGAGCGACGCCGTCCTCGACCCGCCGCTGCCCGCCGGACTGACCCCACGGCTGTTCGCCGCCGGCCAGTCCCCGCCCGCCATCCACGTCGCCCGTGCGCTCGGGGCCACCACACTGGTGAACCCCGAGCCCCCGAAGCACTACGCCGGCGGCGGGAAACGACTGCACCGGACCGGCATCCGGATCGGCATCATCGCCCGGGACGACCACGACGCCGCCTGGGAGGTGGCGCGCCGGCGCTATCCAAGGGATGCGGCCCGGGAACAGCGGCTGCACCGATCCCGGAAGGCGGCGTACGCGTCATCGACAGTCCACAACTACACGGAGAGCCGGCGGACCCCCACCGACGACACCGCCGAGGCCATCTACTGGCTGCATCCGCTGCGGGTCTCCTTCGAGTACTGCGCCTACCTGGTGGGCAGCTACGACGAGGTGGCGGAGGCGTTGCGCACCTATCGGGAGAGCGGGATGTGCACGCTCATCCTGAGCCCACCGCAGGAGGAGGACGACCTGCACCACGCCAATGAGGCCATCCGACGGGCGGAGGCACGCTGATGCGGCTCTACTCGGTGTCGCCCGATCTCCGTGCCGGCGGCCACGCCACGGTCGGCGCGACGTTCACCGATGCGGCACGCGGGGCTGACCGGGCCGGCCTCGACGGCATGCTGATCGACACCGGCGGCACCGCAATGGAACCCTGGTCGGTGGCGCAGTACCTGGTCGAGCGGACGGAACGCCTCACCCCGCTAGTCACCGTCGAGCCGGCGGACATGCATCCCTACATGACGGCGAGGATGGTGAGCGGGATCGCGGCGATGCACGGCCGCCGTGTCGACTTCACCCTGGTGGCCGACAGCACGCTCGGCCACGACGAGAACTGCGACCGCCTGGTCGCGTACGGCCGGATCATGAAGGCCCTGCTGCGCGCCGACGATCCGCTCACCTTCGACAGCCGGCACTACCGCCTGGCCGACGCGGTCATCTACCCGTCGCTGCCGCCGCGGCTCGTTCCCCGGATCTTCGTCGCGGGTCAGGAGCCGGCTGCCGCCACGGTGGCACGTGAGCTGGGCGTGGGGCAGCTGATCGACCTGCCGGGCGAGGCCGATCTCACCGTACGGCCGCCGCGGCCCCGGTCCGCCGTGCGCGCTGGCATCATCGCCCGGGACACCAGCGAGCAGGCGTGGCGGGTGGCCCGTGAGCGGGCCGGCCGACCGGCTCACGGCCTGGTCGGCAGCCACGCCGAGGTGGTGGCTGCGCTGACCCCGTACCAGCAGGCCGGGGTGGCCGCGGTGGTGATGACCAACGCCGTGACCGAGGACGACCTCGGTCACGCCATGACGGTGATGCGCGCGGTCCGCGAGAACGCGCGGGGCCGGGTCGACGCCTGACTAGCTGATCGGCTCGCTCACCCGGAACCGGGCGATGTGGGCAGCGAACGCGGTCGCGGTCGGGTGGTCGAGCAGCTCGTCGAGGGTGAGGGTGATGGCGGTCAGCCGCGACAGCCGCGACAGCATCCGCACCGCGAGCAGCGACTGCCCACCGGCCAGGAAGAAGTTGTCGTCCGGCCCTAGCCGCGGGTCCTGCAGCAGCTCCCGCCAGATCTCCAGTACGTCGCGGGCCAAGCCGTCGGCCGGCCGGGCGCCGGGTGTGGCCAGGCGGGGCCCCAGCGGCCGGGCGACGAGGGCCCGGTGGTCGACCTTGCCGCTGGGCGTGTGGGGCAGGGCGGTGAACTCGATGCGTACCGGCAGCGCGTAGCTGGCCAGCCGGGCGCGGGCGTGACGCCAGAGCGCATCGCCGAGGCCGGTCGGGTCGGCGGTGGCTGGCTGGACGAACGCCACCAGCCCCGGTTCACCGGGCAGGTCCGGACGCAGCACCACCGCCGCGGCGGCGACGGCGGGATGTTCGGCCAGGATCGCCTCGACCTCGCCGAGCTCGATGCGGTGGGCCCGGATCTTCACCTGGTGGTCGGTGCGGCCCTGCAACAGCAGCACGCCGTCATGGCGCCACGCGGCCCGATCGCCGGTGCGGTAGAAACGGCCGTGGCGGGGCGACACCCCGTAGCGTTGGGCGGTCAGCTCGGGCCGGTTCAGATAGCCGCGGGCGACTCCGGCGCCGGCCAGGCACAGCTCGCCGGTCAGTCCGGGCGGCAGTTCGGCGCCGGCCTCGTCGAGGATGAACGCGGTCGTGTTGCGCAGGGGCACGCCGACCGGCACCAGGTCGGCCCGCCCGCCGGTGAGCTCGGCGGTGGTCGACCAGATCGTCGTCTCGGTGGGGCCGTACACGTTGAGCAGACGGCACCCGGTGGCCAGCAGCGCCGAGGCCAGCGCCGGCGGCAGCGCCTCGCCGCCGCACAGCACCGTCCGCCCGGTCAGCACCGTCCCGGCCCCGGCGCCCTCCCGGGCGGTGGCCAGGTGGGCCCACGTGGTCGGGGTCGCCTGAACGATCCGTACATCGTGCTGCTCGATCAGATCGAGCAGCAGGTCGCCGTCGCTCCGGGCGGCATCGGGCGCGACCACGACCCGGCCGCCGGTGCACATTGGCAGCAGCACCTCGAGCGCGGAGATGTCGAAGGCCAGGTTCGACAGCCACAGCGTGGCGTCGGCCGGCCCGGCGGCGACGGCGGTCCGGAAGTGCTGGATCAGGTTGGCCAGGTTGGCGTGGGTGACCTCCACGCCCTTGGGACGGCCGGTGGAGCCGGAGGTGTAGATGACGTACGCGATGTCGTCCGGGTCGGCGGCCGTGGCGAGCATCGGGTCGGCCACGGGCACAGCCAGCGACAGTCGCGGGCACGGCACCGTGGTGCCGGCCGGGAGCGGCCGGTCGGTCAGCAGCAGCGCGCAGCCGGCGTCGGCCAGCTGGAACGACAGCAGCTCTGCCGGGTTCTCCGGGTGCAGCGGCAGGTATGCGGCCCCGGCCGCCCAGATGCCGAGCAGCGCCGCGGCCAGCTCCGCGCTGCGGCCGGCGTAGACGGCGACGGTGGCGCCCCGGCCGACCCCGGCCTCCGCCAGCCGCCGACGCACGCCACCGGCGGCGGACAGCAGCTGCCGGTACGTCCACCGCTCGGCCCCGTCCACCACGGCGACCGCTTCCGGGTGCCGCGAACCCGCGGCGACGACCGCGTCCAGGGGTGGCGATGTCGGTTCCGGGTCGGCGGTCCGGTTGGCGGCTTCGACGACGGCGCGGTCCCGCGGCGACCAGCAGGGCAACTCCGCCACGGGCCGGTCGCCGGCCGCGGCGAGTTCGCCGAGCAGCACCGTGTAACGGGCAAGCAGGGCGGTCACGTCGGCCTCGGCGAGCACGTCGGCACGGTAGACGGCGAGGATGCCGGTGCGGCCGCCGCCGGTCTCGATCGTGAAGGACAGGTCCTGGCGCGCGTGGCGGGGGTCGATGGACAGGATCTCGACCGGCCGGCCGTCCAGTCGACGGTCCTCGCTGACGGCGAAGGGGCGGTAGTTGAACATGTAGCGCAACAGCGGCGAGCGCCAGTTCTCGGCCGTGCCCTGCAGCTCCGGCACCACCGCCTCGTACGAGACCCGCCAGTGCTGCAGCCCGGCCAGGAACGCCCCGCGAGTGGCCGAGACGAGCTCGCCGAACGACGCCGAGACGTCCACCGCGACCCGGACGGGCAGTGAGTTCATGTGGTAGCCGATGGTCGCGCCGCCGTCCGGGTCGCCCGCGCGGACCGGCACGCCCACCACGAGATCGGGCCCGGCGCCGTGGCGGGCCAGCAGGGCATAGAACGCGGCCAGAAGCACGATGTTGTCGGTCGCCTGTTGTCGCTTGGCGAGCGTGCGGACGACGGCGAGCGTCTCGGCCGGGAGCTCCCGGCGGCAGGTGGCGCCGGCGAACTGCGCGGGCGACCCGGCGGCCGGGCCCAGCGCCATCGGCTGCCGGTCGGTGGCGACGTCCGTCAGGTGCGCGCGCCAGTAGGCCCGGTCGCGCTCGGCCGACGCGGGACGTGCCGGCGCCGGCACCACCGGAGTGTCGCCGGGAGGCGCGTCGGCCTCGTAGCCGGCGATCAGTGCGTCGAACAACACTCCGGCACTCGTACCGTCGAAGACGAGGTGGTGCACCGCGATGCTGCAGACGTCGCCGGCCGGGTACCGCCACAGGCCCACCCGGAACGGCGGCGCCGCGGTCACGTCGAACGGGGCGGCGACGAACGCGGCGACGAGGGACTCCGGCGGGTCCGGCGGGTCGTCGTACACCCGTATCGGCACCGGCTCGGGCGGGTGGGTGATCGCCACCGGCTCACCGTCGCGCTCGGGGAAGACGGTGCGCAGCGCGGGGTGGCGCCGGGCGATTCCGGTGAGGGCGCGGGCGAGCCGGTCGACGTCGAGGCGGCCGGCGACGGCGAACGTCACCGCTTCGTTGGAGATGCCGAGATCCGGGTACAGCCGCTGCAACATCCACATGGCACGCTCTTTGTCGCTCGTGCGGCGTATGGCGAGTGTGGACACCCCATCAACGTAGGAAGTGCGCAGGTCGCGGGACACGTCCCGCAAAGGCGTGACGGGCCAAGTCACGCGATCTGGGGCCAGGAGCGGGACGATCCCGCGTGGCTATGCTCGGCGCCGACGCGAACGTTCCGGGCGGAGGCCGACCGACCATGCAGCCATCTACCCCCACCACCGTGCTGACGCTCGACTATCCCGGCTACGAGGAGCGGCCACGCATCACCGGGCTCATCGACGCCGGCCTCGACTGCGTGCCGCTGATGCGTGCCCCGCTGCCTCGCCGGCCGGAGGCGATCGGGTACGCCGAGACGCTGCTGGCCGCTCGCTCCGACGAACGGCCGGTGCGCGCGATCGTGGCGTACTGCATGACGTCCCCGATCGCGCACGAGGTCGCCCGGATGACCGCGGCCCGCGACGGACTGCCCGTCCTGCTCGTCGCGCTCGACGGCGCCCCGTGTCCGGACAGCCTCGTCGCACAGGAGTACGCCACGCTCGTGCGCCGTTTCGGTGGCGAAGGCCCGCCGCGCGTCGTGCCGACCCGCGACGAGCTCATTGCCGACCCGGCCGGGGTGCTCGCCGCGATGGCGGCGGAGCTGACCGAGGTCGCCACCCGGGCCACCGCCGACGGCGAGCCCGACGAGATCACCGTCGCCCTCGTGCGCGACCTGGTGGGTAAGTCGTCGGACTGGCTCACCCAGCTCGTCGCGGCCCACAACGCGCTGTTCCCGCCGTGGCCAGGAGAGATGCTGCTGATCGTGTCCCGCGACCACCCGTTTGCCGGGCCGTGGCCCGGCGCCGCCGCCTCCCGGGTGCACCGGGTCGACTGCAGCCGGGAGGAACTGCTGCGGCACCCGGACACGCGACGGTACGTGGCGGAGGCCATCGGCACGCGCCGTCCCGGCTGACCGCGGCCGCCCTGGCCGCGACGCACCGGGGACCGAGCGTCCCGCCTTTTCGGGACATGTACGGGCCTCCGCGGCGGACCGAGACTGGCAGCCAGCCGGCCGGCGCTCGCGGACTCCGCCACGACCAGTGGCCGGCCCGAAGGGAGTCCGAGTGGGCGGCAACGCGCTGTCGCCGACGCGCCGCGCCGGTCTCACGCTGGACCCGGCCGCGCGGCCGCGGCGTCTCGGCCTGACGATCGCGGCGGGGCTGCGTTACGGCACCTGGCAACGCATCGGCCGGCAGCTGAGCTCGATCACCGGCTCCAGCGCCTGGTGGCTGGGCGACTGGCTGGTCTACGGCGAGGCCGCTTACCCGGACCGGTACCTCGTGGCCGTGCGCGAGACCGAACTGCACCATCAGACCCTCCGCAACTACGCCTGGGTGGCGCGCCGCTTCGCGCTGCCTCGCCGCCGGGAGTCGCTGACGTTCCAGCACCACGCCGAGGTGTGCGCGCTGCCGCCGGCGGAGCAGGACCTCTGGCTCGACCGGGCGGAAGGGCACGGCTGGTCGCGCAACGAGTTGCGCCGTCAGATCCGCACCGGCAACGGCCGCCCGGCCGGCACCCCGGCCGAGGTGCGCCTGCGGCTACCCATCCGGCAGGAGCAGGCGTGCCGGCGCGCCGCTGAGCTCACCCATGACGGGGATCTCGACGCGTGGATCATCGCCGCGCTCGACCGGGCGGCCCGAACGGTGGTCGAACGGGCCCAGACCCTCCAGCGATCGGCCTGAGGCCGTCAGCCGAGCCGGTACCGGTGGACGGAGGGCGCCGCCGGCCGGTCCAGCCACGCGTCGAGCAGGTGACGGCTGGCCGGGAACATCGGCTCGGCGTCATCGGCGGCACGCCACCGCCACCTCGTGAACGTGTGCGGCTCCAACCCCTCCACCGGCTGCGTGCCGGGGCCGACGACCACCTCCACGCCGATCGTCACGTGCACGGCCGGGCCGGCGCGATCCAGCACCGCTACGAACGGCCGGGCGGCGGTGGCCCGGACCCCGGCCTCCTCGGCCAGCTCCCGCAACGCCGCCGCCTCGAACGACTCGCCCGGCTCCGCCCGGCCGCCGGGCAGGCACCAGCACGGCGTCGCCGGCTGGCGGACCCGCCAGCCGAACAGCACACCGGCCTGGTCCGGCCCGGTGACCACGACGCCGACGCCGACGGTGGCACCGCTCACCTCGCCGGCACCTCCGTGGCCAGCCCGCTCGCCGCGTAGTGCCCGCTGACCATGGCGGCGACGATACCGCGGAACAGCCCGCACCCGTCGCCGGCGATCACCGCCGGCGCGTCCCGCAGCCGCAGCCGGCCGTCGACAGTGGGGTACCAGCCGACGCCCTCCAGGGTCGGGCCGACCATCCGGGTTCGCTCGTCCAGCACGCCGGGGTAGCGGCGCACCAGGTGCTGGACGCCGCGGCGCATCAGGGCGCACAGCTCCTCGCCGTAGACCCGGTCCAGCACCGCCTGGGTCGACGGAACCCCGTCGAGCAACCCGAGCAGCGGCTCGTCGAACCGGTTCGCGTCGTCGGCGAGCGCCTTGAGCAGGTGTGGCAGCGACCGCACCGCGAGGGCCTCGTCGAGGACCCGGGTGTTGAAGCCGATGTTGGACCGGCCCGTCGGCGGGCAGTCCGCCCGGCCCGACACCGTCCACAGGCCGTCCGTCTCGGTCATCACGGCTTCGCCCTGCCGGCACGCGCAGAACGTGCGCCATTCCACCGAGCCGTCGGCGTCGCCGAACCGCAGCTTCGGGTCAAGCTGGTCGGAGTCGGCGAAGAAGGCCAGGCCGGCCGGCTGCTCGATGCGGAATCCGACCTCCAGCCGGCGCCACACTCGCTCACCGATCAACTCGCTGAGTCGCAGTGGCCCGAACCGGCCGGTGGCCAGCACCAGGCGGCGGGCGGAGAGCGCGCCGTCTCCGCCCGGGCCGCGGACGTCCAGGTTGAACACGTCCGAGCCGGCGGCGTACGCGGCGTGGACCAGCTCGGTCTCGGTGCGCACCTCGGCGTCGACCGCGTCGACCAGCCGCTGGGTCAGCGCCAGCCGCGCGTCCAGCGAGAGATAGTCGCTCGGGTATGCCTTGAGCACCCACTCCCCCGCCGCGGCCGTGTACGCCTCGGGCGACTCCGGGAACGGCGCGGCGTCCAGGCCGGCCTCGCGGAGCACGCCGCTGGTCCAGTCGTAGGCCGCGCGGAGCCGGTCGCCGTCGGACAGCGACCACAGCTGCGATGCCGACGGGTAGAAGGAGAACTTGCCGTCGGAGAACAGGCCCGCGCCGCCGATACCTCGGGTGACGTCGGTGCCGACGTGGCGGTCCCGGCTCCACACCGGCTTGCCCGCATCGAGCAGGACGGTGCGCAGCCCGGTGCCGGTCAGCGCGTGCGCCGCGGCGAGCCCGGCCGGCCCGGCCCCGACGATCGCCACGTCGACGTGATCGTCATTCGGCGACACAACATCACCACCATTCATTCGATGGCCGCGCGCCGGGCCGCGTCGCGCCCGATCCGCGCCGCGATGCACCCGGCCATCCGGTCGGCGGCCGATTCGTACAGATCAAGGAACAGGGCCGGCTCGATGAGCTCGACCTCCATGACGACCGGTGACCCGCCCCAGCCGACGAGGTCTACCCGGGCGAAGAGCGGGGGCACGCCGCCGGGGGTGCCGGCGAGGGCGGCGGCGGCCACGGCGAGCTGCGCGGCATCCGGGGTACACCGGTCCACCTGACCACCGAGGTGGGGCTGGGCGGCAAACCCGCCCGGAACCACCTGCTTGCGTACGGCGTGGGAGAAGCTCCCGTCGAAGTAGACCAGCGAGGTCTCGCCGTCGTCGAGGATGCTCGGCAGGAACGGCTGGATCAGCGCGTCCCCGGTGGCCAGCAGCGCCGCCAGGAATGCCAGGCCGGCCGGGTCGCCGGCCGCGAAGCGCTCGGTGCGCAGGGCGCCGACCGACACCGCCGGTTTGAGCACGACGTCCGGCCACGGCTGGGTGGCCCAGGCCCTGGCGGCCGCCGCCGGGCCGCCGGTGACCAGGAGCGTGGGAGCGACCGGCACACCGGCGGCGGCGAGGCGGCACAGGTACGACTTGTGGGCGTTCCACCGCAGGACCGCGGCGTCGTTGAGGATCGGCACCGCGAGTGCCGTGGCCTCGGCCCAGGCGACGAACTCGTCGGGTCGAAGGTAGTAGTCCCAGCATGCCTTCACCACGCAGAGTGTGGCGTCCGGCCAGGCGAAAGGCCCGTCCCAGGCGGCGAAGACCGGCTCGATCCCGTGCCGGCGCAGGGCGGGACCGAGCACGGAGCCGTCCACGTCGGGGTGGGAGCCGAGCCGGGTGCAGGTCGCAAACGCGACGACGGTGGACAAAGCGCTCCAATCGGCCGGTGTCAGGTGATGGCGATGGCGTTGGCGGGCGAGCCGATGGCGCCTCGCAGCCGCAGCGGCGCCGAGACGAACAGGAAGCTCCACCGCCCCTGGCGCGCGCAGTCGGCGGCCAGATCGTCGAGGTCGAACAGCTCGCCGAAGGGCAGGCCGAGCAGGGACAGCAGGTTGTACATCAGGTTGAAGCGGGCGATGCCGTCGGGCGTGGCCAGCACGGCCGGATCGGCGCCGTCGACCTGCTCGAACGGCGCCATCTCGAAGCTGGTGTTGTCGGCGGCCGCCGCGGCGATGTGCAGGTCCCACAGGTAGCGGCAGGTCGCCTCGCCCTGGGCCAGGCCGGGCGAGACGCAGGGCGACGCGTCGACGGCCGCGCGTTGCCCCGGGTCCAGGCCGCGATACCAGCCGGCCCATCCGGTGCGCACGAGCAGGATGTCGCCGGTCGCCACGTCGGTGCCCTGCGCGGCGAGGGTGGCGCGCAGTTCGTCGGCCTCGATCGTCTCACCGTGGTCGAGGCGCAGTGGCCGGCCCTGCGCCTGCCGGAAGCGGGCGACGTCGGCGAGCACGCCGCGACCGCTGATGCCACGCCGGGCCCAGTGGTCCACGCCGTGCTCGGCGCGTTCGAGACCGTTGTAGTGGCCGTAGACCGGGTGGCGGACGTGACCGAAGCCGTCCCACTGGCTCGACAGCTGGGTGTTGTACCCGTCGATCACGTCGTCGGCGCCGTAGGGCCCGATCGGCGCGTAGGAGTGCCGGGGCGGGGTCCGGCCGATCAGCTCGGGTGTCGGCAGGCCGAGGTCCAGGTTGAGGCTGAAGGTCCGGCCGGTGCGGGCCTCGGCCAGCCCGGCAGCTACCCCCGCCGGTCCGAGCAGGTTCAGCGTGCCGAGCACGTCCCGCGCACCCCACAGTCCCCAGGAGCTGCCGGCCGGGGCGTCGGTGCGGCCCCGCAACTCGTCGTAGCTGGGCAGGTCGGCGGCGGTCATCCGCGCTCCCCGGCGGCGGCCGGCTGCAGATCGCCGAGCAGTTCGAGCAGGTGGCGCCGGACCAGATCCTCCCGGCCACCGGGGGTCGGCCAGCCGGCTCGCAGCTTTGCGACCTCGGCCGCGAGCTGTTCGGCCGGCCGGGCGGCGCGGACCCCGGCCACCATCAGCTCGGCCAGGGCCGGGATCTGCTCGGCGGGCAAGCCGAGGTGGGTCGCCTCGTGCACGCCGAGGCGGATCGAGGGTCGCTCGAATCCCGGCAGATAGGGCAGGTTGGTGACCCGGATGCCGACCCGGTGCAGCCGCTCGGCCGCGTCGGCCGGGCCGGTGCCGAGCGGACTCGGGTCGATCCACAGCTGGTGGCCGCGCGTGTAGCCGAGGTCAGCGCCGTAGACCTCGATCCCACCCTCGGACAGGGCGGCGCCGAGGAGGCGGCCGTTGCGGACCACGTCGGCGGCGTAGCGGCGGCCCTGCTCGCCGGCGAACTCGGCCAGGGCCAGCGCCAGGCTGACCGCGCCGCCGAGGTGGTGGCTGCTGATGAGGGTGCCCTCAGCGGCCCGGAAGCGGTCCCAGACGTCCTCGGAGCGGGTGGCGAAGAACCCCTTCTGCGGCCCCGGGAACGTCTTGTGGGTCGAGCCGCCGATCGAGTCGGCGCCGGAGTCCAGGGGGTTGGGCAGGACACCGCCGAGGATCAACCCGAGCCAGTGGCTGCAGTCCACGTGGATGCGGGTGCCGCGGCCCGCGGCGTCGACGGCGGCCCGGAGCGCGGCGACGTCGAGGTACGGCAGCAGGGCGTTGCTCTGGTCGAGGTACACCAGCTCGGCGCCGGTTCGGGCGACCAGCGCGGTGACCGCGTCGAGGTCGAGCTCGTGCGGCCCCCGGCCGGGCATCGTCGACACGTCCAGCCCGAGCCGTCCGGCGAGCGGGACGGTCACCGAATGGCCGCCCTGCGCCGCGCCGAGGGTCAGGCACGCGGTGCCAGGCGGGCCGCCCAGCGCCGAGAAAACGGTCAGCATGGCGCTGAGGCCGGACAGCGGCCGTACGCTGATGAACGGCGCCCCGAACGCCGCCTGCAGCAGCGGAACCGCCAGGCCCTGCTCGAGCTCCGCGACCGCGCCGCCGCCGCGGAATCCCCAGTCCTGCTGGGAACCGACAGCGCGGAAGTAGTAGCGATGGGCACAGTCGAGCAGGTACGGCAACCGGCTGAGCGTGCTCTGCGCGTTCTCGCTCGCCACCAGGTTGATGACCGTGCGGGCGTCGTGCTCCTGCTCGAGCATCACCGCCCAGGCATCACGGCTCAGGCGCTGCCAGGTGGCGTCGTGCTCCTCGTTCATCGTGCTCCCTCGGCGCTCAGATCGGATCGGTGCACAGCGTCTCCACCGGCTGTGGGGTGACCCCGTGGCGGCGCAGGATGTCCAGCTGGGTGCGGACCTGGGTAGCGCCGCGGTCGGGATCGGGGTGGTCACGGGGGGCCATGGCCAGCCGTTCGAGGGCCTTCTCGACGGACAGGTTGACGGCGTGGTCGGCAACCGGCATCAGCGAGTGCTGGTAGTCGCCCTGCCAGAGCATCAGCACGGCCCGGTCGTTGACCTGGCGGACCTGGTCGAGCGTCTCGCCCAGCAGTTGCCGGGCCTCGACGCTGCTCATGCCGGCGTGCGACCACGGCGAGTCCGAGTCGAACGGGTCGTCGACACGGATGTCGAGTTCCTCCCGGTCATCCCACAGCGGCATTGTCTCGTCGGCCACCGAGAACAGGTGGAGCATGAAGTGCCCGTCGTACTCGTGGAGCAGGAACTGCCGGGTGTCCTCGAACTGCTCCGGGGTTTCGCCCGGGTAGCCGATCATGAAGAAGATCGTGTAGCCGAGGTCGCCCTGTTGCAGCAGCTCGAAAGCGCGCCGGTTCTGTTTGGCGGTCACCCGTTTACTCATCCGGGTCAGCGTGTTCTGGTTCATCGACTCGAAGCCGATCTGCACCCGGAAGCAGTGCGAGCGCGTCAGGTCCTCGATGAACTGCGGCGAGTTGATGACGTTGGCCCGGCTGTAGCACTCCCACGGCACCCCGGCGTCGGGCAGGAGCCTTACCAGCTCCCGCAGCCGGGTCGGCGGGACGGTGAACGTCGAGTCCATCGCCTCGATCATCGAGGCGTCGTTGTGCTCGGCGTAACGCACCCAGTCGTCGCGGATCTTCTCCGCGGACTTGTACCGCCACTTCGGCGACGCCGCCGGGAACGAGCAGAACTTGCAGTCGAACGGGCAGCCGCGCATCGACTCGTACGGCACGATCGGATATTTGCCGGGGAAGCCCGGCGACGGGAAAGCCTCGATGTCGACGTAGGCCGTCTCGTTGATCCGGATCCGGTCGCCGTCGCGCCAGACGAGGTTCGGCACCTTCTCCAGCCGCGTGCCATCGCGCTGCGCCTGCAGCAGCGCCGGCAGCGCGTGCTCGGCGTCGCCGCGCACCACCCCGACAATGGCCGGATGGTCGTGCATGACCCGCTGGAACTTCAGGTTGCTGTACTGGCCGCCGACGAAGACCGGCAGCCCCGGCAGTTGCCCGGCGATCCAGGCCATCGCCCGGGCGAGCATGTGGCTGTTCCAGATGTAGGTGGTGGAGAGCAGGACCACGTCGACGTCGTGCGCCGGCGCGGTGGCGGTGCCGTCCCACACGCCCTCCAGCGGCTGCAGTGTGTACGGCTGCTCCGCGGCCATCAGGATCGACTCGAGGGTGAACGTGGTCAGGTGGGGAATGGTGTCGCGGCGGGGACGCAGCAGAGGGTAGCGGTCGCCGCCGTGCTCGAAGGAGAGCTGGCCGAGCGTGAACCCGGTCGAGCTGGCCCGGGCCAGCATCGCCGGTGCGGCGGCCGCGGTCTCGGGCGCGAACAGCGAGCCGTCGACGTAGGCGGAGTTCTTGTACGTCGGCCCGAGGCCGGCCAGAAGTAGCGCGTGCACAGTGTCATCCCCCGGTTGCGTGATGGAAGGCGGCGCCGGCCACCGGCGCCGGCGCGGTGGTTCGGTCAGCGAGGCGGGCGATGCCCTCGGAAAGCGGCACGGTGGGGCGCCAGCCGAGCACCCGGGCCGCCGCCGAGACGTCCAGGCACACCCGGCCGACCTCGGCCGGGCGAGGCGGGACAGGGCGTTTCCCGGGCGGCACGCCCGCGGCCGCGCAGACCAGCCCGACGAGCTCGTTGACGCTGGTCTCCACGCCGCTGCCGATGTTCAGCCGGGCCCCGGCGCCGCGGGTACGGGCCCGGGCGAACGCGGCGGCGACGTCGGTGACATGAACGAAGTCGCGTGTCTGGGTGCCGTCACCGCACACGGCCGGCGGCCGCCCGTGCAGCACGTCGCGCACGCAGCAGGAGACGACGTCGCGGCCGAGCTCGCCGTCGAGCCGGGGGCCGTAGACGTTGCCGAGCAGCAGCACGGTCACCGGCACGCCGAGGGTCCTCTCGAGCACGTCGAGGTAGAGGTCGGCAGCCGCCTTGCTGGCCCCGTACGGGCTGACCGGGCGGCGTGGTGCGGTCTCGGCGATGCCGCGCGGGCCGGGCGGTGGCTCGCCGTACACCGTGCCGCCGCTGGAGGCCACGACCACGCTGGTCACCTGGGCCGCGGCCGCCGCCGTCATGACGTTGACGGTGCCGAGCACGTTGACCCGGGCGCCCTCGTACGGCCGCGCGACCGAGTCGGTCACCCGGGCCTGGGCGGCGAGGTGGAACACGACGTCCGGGTGCCAGCGCGCGATCGCCTCGGCACCGTCCGGCCCGGCGACGTCGGCCACGAGCACGTCTCCGGTGCGCAGACCCACCCGGCGGGCCTCGTCGAGGTTGCCACCGGTGCCGCTGGACATGTCGTCGAGGATTCCCACCCGCAGCCCGTCGGCCAGCAGCCGCTGAACCAGATGGCTCCCGACGAAGCCGGCCCCGCCGGTCACCAGGGCCCGGCCCGCGCCCATCAGGCCGCCACCGCGTGGCCGGCAAGCTCGTCGCGTCGTTCGGTCACCTTGTGGAACGCCGCCACGATCTGCTGCAGGTATTCCGTGTTGTCCTCGTAAAGGTTCGGTCCGAGGTAGACGCTGAGGTCCCGGCGGGCGCAGCGCTCCTCCGCCACCGGGCAGGTGCCCTCGGCGTAGGAGATCTCGCGGCGGGCCGCGGACCACGGCAGGCCACCCCCGAAGGACCAGCGGCGCTCCTGGAAGCGCGGGGTCAGGTGCAGCGGCACCCCGACGTAACTCGCCGCAATCGGCACCCCCTCGGCCTTGAGCGCGGCGACGTAGATGGCGCGGTCGAGCCCGTCGAGTTCCTCGTCACGGTAGAACGGGCTGTAGGAGTGGTAGACGTGCACGCCGTCCGGCTGCTCGAACACCGGATCCAGCCCGGGCAGTCCGGTCAGCTCGGCCGAGACTCGGCGCAGCTGCCGGCGGCGGGTGTCGTTCCAGGTATCGAGCATCTCCAGCTGCCGCAGGCAGATCGCGGCGGCGAGCGGGTGGATGCGGTACGTGTAGATGAACGAGTCCAGCAGGCCGCGGACGTTCTCGTCCTCGATCTGCTGGGCGCCGCGCACCGGGTGCTGGGTGGCCAGCAGCAACCGGTCGAACAGGGCCCGGTCGCGGGTGAGCACGAACCCGCCCTCGCCGCCGATGATCTGCTTGCCGCTGCCGATCGAGAAGCATCCGATGTGCCCGATGGTGCCCACCGGCTCGCCGCCGAACTCGGCGCCGGTGGCCTGGGCGCAGTCCTCGATGACGAAGAGACCGTGTTCGCGGGCCACCGCGCCGATGCCGGCCATGTCGGCGGGCTGGCCGTAGATGTGCGGCACCACGATGGCCTTGGTGTGCGGGCTCACCGCGGCCGCGACGGAGGCCGGGTCGAGGGTGTAGGTGCGCGGGTCGATGTCGGCGAAGACGGGCACCGCGCACTGCTGCAGCACGCACGCCACCGACTGTCCCCAGGTGTAGGGCGAGACGATGACCTCGTCGCCGGCGCCGGCGCCGACGGCCATGAGCGCCGCGTGCAGCGCCGCCCCGCCGGAGTTCGTGCTCGCGCAGTAGGCGCCGCCGAACCGGGCGCTGACGGCTGCCTCGAACTCGGCCACGACCCCGCCGGGAAGCACGGAGGTGAGGTTGGCCGGCTCGTCGCGGGAACGGCGCAGGGTCCGCTCCACCTCGGCGATGTCGTCCTCCCGGACGATCGGCCACGGCAGCGGGGCCGCGGTCACGGTGGGCGCGCCGCCGAACAGGGCTAGCTTACTCATCGGTGGTGCTCCGTTTCTGCCGTGTGGGATCCGGGGCCGTCCGGCCTGGTGACCAGGAACGGGCCCAGACGCAGCGCGTCCGCGCCGCTGCGCAGGAAGGTCGCGAGCGCCTCCCGCGGGGTGTTGACGATGGGCTCGCGCTCGTCGTTGAACGAGGTGTTGATGACCGCCGGCACGCCGGTTCGGCGATGGAAGCCGTCGATCATCGCCCAGTACGACGGCTGCAGCTCGCGCTCGACGGTCTGCGGCCGGGCGCTGGCATCGACGTGGACGATGCCCGGCACTCGCTCGTGCCAGGCCGGCGCGACGTGATCGGCAACGATCATGAATGGATTGCTTCCGCCCCTGGCCAACAGCGCGTCGCTGTCCTCCGCCCGGATGCTCGGGGCCAGCGGCCGCCAGTGCGCGCGGCGTTTGACGTCGTTGACCCGGTCACGCAGCCGGGCGGAGGAGGGCGCGGCGACGATGCTGCGCCCGCCCAGCGCGCGCGGGCCGCCTTCCATCGCGCCGTCGAACCAGCACACGACCTCCCCGCGGGCGAGCCGTTCGGCAACTTCATCGGCGACATCGGCGGGCTCGGTGTAGGCGACGCCCGCGGCGTCCAGGGCGGCGGCGCAGGCGGCCGCGCGGTGGTGAGGCCCGAGTGCCACGGAGCGCAGCTGGTGCATCGGCGCGTCCCCGCCCAGTGCCGCGGCGTACTGCGCGGCGCCGATCGGAGCGCCGTTGTCGCCGGCGGCCGGCTGCACGAAGATCGCCTCGACGCCGGGGACACCGGCCAACGCGCCGTTCGCCGAGCAGTTCAGCCCGACCCCGCCGGCCACCACGAGGTGGCGGCTGCCCGTCTCGGCCAGAGCGGCCCGGGCCAGGTGGGTCAGGACCGTCTCGAGGGTCTGCTGGGCGGAGGCGGCGACGTCGAGGTCGAACTGCGGCCAGTCGGCGAGGCGGCTCGGGCCGCCGGCCTCGCGCGGTGGCCGCGGTGAGCCGAGACGGCGGCTCAGCGTCGTCATCCACGCCTTGATGATGGCGAGGTAGTCGGTGCCGGCCGGATCCCACGGGCGCAGGTGGCCGTCGATGGCGATGCGGTAACCGCCGTCGGTCAGCTGGATCTCCGGGAAGGCGAGCCGCGGCGAGCCGTACGGCGCCAGCCCCATCAATTTGCCCTCGCCGAAGCCGCCCATGCCGAGGAACTCGGTGATGCACGCGTAGAACTGCCCGAGCGAGTCGGTGGTGGGGAACTGCCGCAGCAGCGTGATCCGCCCGTCGCGCCCGTGCGCCAGAGTGGTGGAGACCCGGTCGCCCTCGCCGTCGGCGACCAGAACGACCGCATCGTCGAAGCCGGCGCAGTAATAGGCGCTGGCCGCGTGCGCGAGGTGGTGCGAGACCTGCACCAGCGCCGGGGTGCGGGCCGGCGGGCAGCCCGCGCCGCGGACGAAGTCGCGCAGGTTCGCCGGCCACCGGTCGGCGTCGCGGCCCTGGTCGCGGCTCGAGAAGGCGATGTCCTCGCGGTAGCCGGGCGGGGCGATGACGCCGTACTCCTCTTCCACCCAGGGGGTGGCGATCGCGGCGATGTCGCCCCAGTCCAGTCCGCTCGCCTCCAGACACCAGCGCACGGCGCCGAAGGGCTGCTGGGCGACGGCGTGCTTGGTCCGGGTGAACCGCTCCTCCTCGGCGAAGGCGACCAACCGGCCCTCATCGAGCAGGCACGCGGAGGCCTCGTGGTGGCCGATGGCGTTGATTCCGAGGACTCTCATGGCCGGGCCTCCTCGATCTCGTCCAGCCGGACCCAGGAGTGGGTGCCCGCCGCCCGCAGCGCGGCCGTGACGGCGCGCATCGTCTGCAGGTTGTCGGCGACGGTCGGGCCGTCGAATCGGCCGCCGTCGAGCCAGTCCAGGAACTCGTCCAGCGCATACAGGTGATAGCGGCGGGGCATCGGGTCGAGCGCCACCTCGTCCACGGTCAGCTCGCCGCCGGTGTGCCGCTCGACGCGCAGCTGCTCGCCCAGCACGACCAGCGCGCCGTCGGCGCACTCGACGCGGTATTCCTCGCCGGTCCACGAGCGTTGTTCGCCGCCGCACACCGCGTTCGCCTCGTAGGTCACCCGCACGCCGCCGGTGAGCCGGCCGAGCAGGCTCACGCAGCAACCGCCGGCGAAACCGTCGGCGGCCGGCGGGCGCCACTCGTCGCAGGCGATCTCGGTGAACTCCAGGCCGGTCAGGTACCGCACCCGGTCGAGGTGATGCACCGCGGCGTCGGTGAGCAGCGGGCTGGCCATCCGGTGCCGGGCCGGCCCGGACCACGAGGCGAACTCGCGGTAGTCGGCGCGGAAACGCACCGACACGAAGTACGGCTCGCCGAGCTCCCGGTCGGCCAGCATGCGCCGGGCAGTCATCGCCGCCGCGGTGTACCGGTAGTTCTGGATAACGCCGATCTTGGCCGGGCCGCCGTCGGCCGCCGCGATCGCCAGGCAGTCCTCCCACGAGCCGGCCAGCGGCTTCTCGGTCAACACATGCAGGCCGGCGTCGACCGCGCCGACGATCGCCTCCCGGTGGTGCTCGGGCGGAAGCACCACGAACGCGCAGTCGGCCTGGATCCGTCCGTCGCGCACGGCGGCGAGCGCCGCGCCGATCGAGCCGAAGCAGGCCTGCGGCCACAGCCCGCGCTCGCGGCCCTCCTTCTCCAACGGCACGGGATCGGCGTCGACGAGGCCGACGACCTGGCAGCGGTCCGCGGTCTCGGCCAGGAACCAGCTCAGCCAGGTGTGGGCCATGCCGCCGGCCCCGAACATGAGCACGCGATATCTCATCGCCGGCCTCCGATCAGGTGCCCGGCGTGCAGCCACGCAGAGATGTCGTCCGGCCCGGCCAGATCGGCCAGTCCGGAGACCGGCAGCGCGCCGCCGCGGCAGCGCGCGGCCACCTCGACGAGGCGCTGGTCGGCGGCGTACCCGTAGCTGTAGTCGTTGTAGTAGCCGGAGCTCAGCGTCGCGCACCAGGCCGGCACCCGCACCGAATCGGCCTCGGGGGCGAGGTCGAGGGCCGGCAGAGCGGGCTGCGGCCGGGTGCCGCGGATCGCCTCGGCGTAACCGCGTGCCATCTCCGTGAAGCCGTACTCGGCCGCGACGTACTCACGCAGGGCCTCGTACGGGTACAGCTCGGCGCCGGAGAGCGCGGCAAGGATCAGCTCGCCGGTTCGGGCGGCATCACCGTGGTCGACCTTTGCGACCAGGTCCTCGGGCAGCACGCTGCGCTGCGCGCCGACCCGCGAGACGATCGCCGGTGTCCCGCAGAGCTGGGACTCGACCGAGGCGTTGCCGAACGCCTCGACGAACGAGCCCACGCACAGTGTCAGCACGCCGAGGCTGTAGTACTCGTGCATCCGGCCGCTGTCGACCCACGGGTGCAGGTGCACCAGGCCGGGCCGGCCGGCGTCGGCGGCGCGGCGCAGGACGTCGGCGTAGGAGCCGCGGTACTCCCGGGCCCCCGGCGAGTCCAGCTCGGCGTCCATCCACACGGGCACCAGCAGCCGGACCCGGTTCGCCTGCTCGTCGGGCAGCTTGTCCAGCACCGGCAACAGCGCGTCGAGGCTCTCGGTGATGCCTTTGCGCGGATCGGGGCGGTGCGGGTACAGGATCGGCAACGCGTCCGGCGCCAGGCCGAGCTCGCGGCGCAGCGCCGAGGCGTCGACCGGGCGCAGCGCCGTGAGATCGAAGCCGTTGGGCGCGACGCTGATCCGCTCGGCCGGCAGCGGCCGGAACCGATCGAAGGTCTGCTCGACGCAGTCCCGCACGTACCGCGAGCTGAGCACCAGGTGGTCGCGGCGGAACGACAGCGCGCCGGCCAGCGTCGTGGGATAGACGAAGTCCTGGAACGACACGACCGTCGGCACCGCGTCGTAGATGAAGTGGTACAGCAGCTCTCCGTCGTGCACGTAGAACACGTCGTTCCCGGCGGCCGCCTCCGCCAGCGTCTCGACGATCGCCGCGAGCTGGTAGGGAGCGGCCTCGTACGGTTCCGGGTAGGTCTGGCGGAACTGCAGGACGGGATGCACGACGGCCGATGGCGCGAGCGCGAACGCGGCCTCGTTGTCGTCGCGGCGGGTGCAGTAGACGCTCACCTCGTCGCCGCCGTCGGCGAGGTGGCGCACCACGGCTTCGAGGGTGCGCTGCGAGCCACCGTGGACGGCGGCGGGGAACAACGGGCCGAGCGAGAAGACAGCGATACGCATGCCGGCGCCCCCTTCAGCGGCCGAGGTCCGCCGGGGCGGACCCGCCGAGCACGCCGCTGACGCGACTGATCTCGGACCGGAAGCGGTGGTACGCCGGGTGGTCAGGGTACGTGGCGTGCATCGCCACGAGCCCGTCGAGCCGCTCGACCGGCACGGCGTTGGTTGGGCACACGACCCGGTAGCGGGTGTGCTCGAGCAGCCGCAGGCGCCCCCGCGCCGCATAGCGTTGCAGAACCCACGCGACGGCGCCCTGCTCATCGTGGTAGAGCACCTCGTGGTCCTCGACGAAGTGGGACCACCAGCGGTACTCCTCGGCGATCTCCTCGCTCAGGTCGCAGCCCGCGCGCTGGCCGACGAGCCCGGCGTTGATCGGCACGAAGCCGTCGGCGAGACGGGGGCCGTAGTTGCCGTACGGCCAGCGCTCGACGTACTCCTCCTGGGTGACCAGCACGTCGGTGCCGTCGCCGGCGATGAACTCGCGCAGCTCCACGGGGTCGTCCAGCAGGAAGATGTCGGCGTCGACCCGGAACTCGGTGGCGGCAGGGTCGTGGCGGAAGCGCGGCGCCCACTTCAACCAGGTGGCGCGCGGGTCGAGGTATTGCGCGCCCGGCGGGTCCAGCGGGCGGACCTCGGCGTCGACGAGCAGGTCGCGGACCAGCCCGGACGGGTCGTCGGCATAGACGACGTACGCGGCGTCCGGCCCGAAGAAGTGCCGGAACGTGCCGATGCTGTGGCTGAGCATCTCGACGTACTCGGGTGTGGCCTTCCACAGGCCCCACCGGAACACGACCGGCGCGCTCATCGGGCACCGCCGGTGCCCGGCTGCCCCGGCGGGAACAGCCGCGGTGCGTCGTGATGGTCGGGGTCGTCGTTGGCGGCTAGCCGCCGCCGGAAGCAGGCACGGCAGGACTGTCCAGACACAGGGGCTCCCCCGGGTTGCACGGTGACGGACGTCGCGGAATGCGCTGAAGGCGCCGGATTCGATCGAAGGCGCCGATGCAGCGGCACGTTAGGCAGACCGATCGGCGGGTGTCAACGAATGGCGGCCCGGACCGCCGTGAGCTGCGGCCTTCGCACCGGCGTAACATTGCTGGCCGGTCGGTGCGACGGATAGGAGCGAGGGCGAGCTTGGTGACTGGACGGCGCGGTAACAGGCAGGACCGCACGGCGGTCAGGCGCCCGGAGCAGCCCGGACGAGCCGCACAGCCCGGACGAGCCGCTCAGGCCGGACGAGCCGCTCAGGCCGGACGAGCCGCTCAGCCGAGGCGAGCCGCACCGGCCCCGCGGCCGCAACGCCGCCCCGAGCCCCGCGCGCACCAGGTCGAGCTGCTGTTCCTGCCCGGGCTCGAGGCGCTCGTGCGTGACGAGGCGGCTCAGCGGCTGCCCAACCTGCGCCGGCTGGAACCCGTGCCGGGTCGCGACGACTCGCTGGCCGGGCAGCTCACCGGCACGCTGATCGACACCGCGAGCTTGCGCACCGTAGTCGCCGCGTTCTTGGTGCTGTCGTTTCCCGTGCCCAACCCCCGGGGCCTGCTCGGCGGCGAGCACATGCCGGACATCTTGGCCGCCGTGCGATCGGTCGTCGCGTTGAACCGACGCGACCGGCCACGGTCGCTGCGCATCGAGGCGGCCGGCCGCGACTCGCCGGTGCTGCGCAAGTTCGCCGAGCAGGTCGCCGCCGGCACGAGCCTGCGCCACGACCCGGACGACGGCGATTGCGTGGTCCGCGTCCGCCCGACCCCGGGGAGCCAGGGCTGGGACGTTCTGGTGCGGCTGTCGAACCGGCCGCTGTCGGCCCGCCGCTGGCGGGTCGCGGGACACCCGGCCGCCGCCAACGCGACCGTGGCCGCGGCGATCGCCCGGCTCAGCCGCCCCGACCCGGCCCAGCGGGTGGTCAACCTGATGTGCGGCTCCGGCACCCTGCTCATCGAGCGGCTGCTGGTGGCGGGCGCGCGGGCCGCCGTGGGCTTCGACGTGGACCCCGGCGCTGTCGAGGCCGCCGCCGAGAACGTCGCCGCCGCCGGGCTCCGCGACCGGGTCCGGCTCCTGACCGCTGACATCGACGCGGACGACTGGCTGACCGGCGGTCCCTACGACGTGCTGCTCGCCGACCCGCCGTGGGGCGACAAGGCCGGACGGCACGACGAGAGCGAGGCCCTGCACCAACTGCTGCTCGATCGGGCCTACGCCGGGGCCGCACCCGGGGCGCGCCTCGTGGTGCTCACCCATGAGATCCGCATCATGCAGCGCTGCATCGGCCGTTCCCGCGACACGTGGCGGCTCGACGCGGAGATCCGGGTGTTCCACAAGGGACATAACCCGCGGATGTACGTGCTGGACCGGGTCGCCGCCGCGCACTGAGCGAACCGGTGGGGCTACCGCGCCCTCGACAGGCCGCAGCGTTGCTCCTACGGTGTCGCGCAACACCGGGCCTGCTGGTGTCCGAGCCGGAGGGAGCCCGACCGACATGGATGCGGCAGGGGCCGCGGCGGCCCGCTATCACGACACCGGCCTGGTGGTTCTGCGAAACGCGGTCCCGCCGTCCCTGCTGGCCGAGCTGCGCGCCGCGGCGGGCCACGCGGCCGATCTGGCCCGGCGCGCCGCCGGCCCCCAGTGCCAGCGTCTGCCGAACGTCTTCGCCACCGAGGGGCTCACCCCGGACCGCTGGCGTGACCTGCTGGAACTCCCCACGCTGCGGGAACACGTCGAGGCCCTGCTCACTCCGGCCCACCGGCCGTCTCGGGCGATGGCGCTGCTGATCAATCCGACGGTCGAGCCGTGGCTGATGACCTGGCACCGCGACTGGCTGCACAACGCCGAGGCCGTCGACACCGGTGAATGGCTCGACGCGGCCCGGAACACCACGATGTTCAACCAGCTCAATGCCCCGTTGTACGACGACGCGAGCCTGTGGATCCGACCGGGCAGCCATAATCGGCCCAGCCGCCCGGACGAGGAGGCCGCCCGCGCCGCCGCCGGCGGTGGCGGTGGCGAGGTGCACGGCCGGCCGCTTGCCGCGCTGAGCGAGATCTGCCGGGCGATGCCGGGCGGCGAGCCGGTCCGGCTGAGCGCCGGCGACATCGCGCTGTACCGCAACTCGTCCTGGCACGCCGGGCTCTACGACCACCGCGACCGGCGAGCGACCCTGCACACGTGGTTCGACGGCGACGATGACCGGGGCTGGCAACAGCGGCGGCGCAGCGCCGGCAAGGACGCCAAGAATTACGCCAGCCCGGCCCTGAACTGATCGAGGAGCTGCCATGGCCGACCCCGATATCGACGAGCTGACCGGCCCGGCGCTGAGCGCCGCCGAAGCGGCCCGGCTTGCCGAGCTGCGCGAGCTGCTGGCCGGCTGTGACCTGGCCGGCGACGCTCACCCGGCCGACGCGCTGGCGAAGGTCGTCGCGGCCGGCTTCCTGGCCGACTGCGTGCCGGCCGAGCACGGCGGCACCGAGCGCTCCATCACGTTCGCAGCCCGCGCGGTCGAAGAGGTGGCAGTGGCCAGCCCGTCGCTGGCATGGCTGCTCACCATCCAGTACGGCCTGCACTTCCTGCTGCCGACGCTGACCTCGGGCGGCGGTGGTGAGTACTTCGCCGAGATCGCCACCAACGGCGCGCTGCTGGCCGGCTCACACGCGCGCTCCGGACTCGCGGTCACGCGGGACGGCGCCGACCTGGTGGTGACCGGTGTCCTGCGGTATTGCTCCGGGGCTCCGGTCGCCCGCTGGATCACCACCACGGCGGACCTGCCCGAGGGCGGCGGCACGGTCTTCATCCGCGACGACACCCCGGGCATCCGCTGCGAGCCGTCGACCGAGCTGCACGGCATGCGCGGCTCGCTGACCGGCTTCGTGCACCTCGACGGGGTACGAGTCCCGCCGCACCGGGTCCACCCGTTTCTCGACCTGAACGACCCGTCGGTACGCCCGCCGGCGTGCCGGTACTTCGGTGGCTGGCACTCGCTGCTGCTGCAGAACGCCGTGTTCGTGGGGGCCGCGCGCGGTGCCATCGCGGTCGCGACGCCGATCCTGGGCGCTCGCGGCGGCCGGCTCGGCCCGGCCGGCTCGGCCCTGCTGGAGGCCGCGCTCGGCGCGGCCGCGACCGACCTGCTGCAGGCCCGCGCGATCCTCTACTCCCGGGTCGGGCGGCTGGAGGCGGCGGCACTGGCCGGCACCGAACAGCGCAACGCCGCCGACCCGGCTCATACCGCACTGTTGAGCTCGATCGCCGCGCTGGCCTTCTCGGCCGTGTCCCGGCTCGTCGAGCACGGCGGCGGCGCGACATTGCTGACCGCCAACCCGCTCGAGGCCTACTGGCGCGACGTCCAGCTGGCCCGGGTCGCCGAAGGCACCCAGCGCACCTCCGCGACGCACGAGCTGGGGCACGCGCTCGCGGCCCGCGCGCGCTGACGAAATTCCCGAGAGGAGAGCAACGATGGCGGTGGTTTCACCCGACACGAACCCAGAACGGCTGCGCGAACTGTGGAACAACGACGGCTGGTTCGTCATCAGCGGCCTGCTGAACACGTCCCAAATCGCGCAGGCTCGCCACGACCTGCAGCACGAGTACTACCCGGATATGCGGTCGGTCTGGCGGGAGCCGGACCCTGAGCTGCGCCGCGAGCAGTTCGTCGGGATCACCGAGTTCCCGTTCTGGAAAAGCCCGGCGATGTGCCGCACCACGTTCCACGAAGCGATCTACGACGTCGCCGAGCTGCTGCTGGGGAGTTCCCCGACGCTGTACATGGCGCACGCGTGGGCTAAGTACACCGAGGCGGCCGACTACGACCAGCTGCTGCACCGGGACTTCCGCAACCACACGCTGGTCGTGCCCGATCAGTCCCGGCCGCAGTACCGGCAGATGGAGGCAATGCTGTACCTCAGCGACGTCGACCCCGACCTCGGCCCGACCCATCTGGTGCCGCGCCGACACACCACCGAACTGCCGATCAACCCGGAGTTCATGGCACGCGCGGGCAACGAATGGCTGTACGACCTCGAGGAGAGCGCCTACGCGCCGGCCGGTTCGCTCCTGGTGTACTCGCCCGACGTGTTCCACCGAGGCACGGCGCTGACCCGGCCCGGCGGCAGCCGGTTCGTCATCAGCGTCGGCTACCAGCCGCGCGGCCTGTCCTGGGCCGGGTACCACTGCTGGCCGAAGGCGGGCAGCTGGCCGCCCCTCATCGATCTCATCCAGCAGGCCTCCCCCAAGCAGCTGCGCGCGCTGGGCTTCCCGTTGCCGGAGGATCCGTACTGGACGGCGCAGATCCGCGCCCAGGTCGCCGAGCGCTACCCCGGGCTCGACCTGGCTGCCTACCTGGCCCCGGCAGGCGTGGTCGCGGCCGGCCGATGACCGCGGTTGCCCTGGTCGAGCGGCTCTTTCACGACCTGCTCGAGGTCGACGACATCGAGCCCGGCAGCGACTTCTTCGACGCCGGCGGCAACTCCCTGCTGGCCACCCGGCTCGTCGCCGCGCTGCGCCGGGACGGCTGGCCGGTCCTGCTCGACGACGTCCTGTTCGGACGCACGGTGCAGGCGATCGCCGAGGCGGCCGAGCGGGCCTGGCAGGAGAACCAGGTCTCAGCCGCGGGCGGCTCCCGCTCGGCGTCGGAAGCGGCCCGCGAGATCCTGGATCACGTCGAGGCCGAGGTGCTGCACGAGTGCCGGACCGCGCTTGCGCCGGCCCGGGTCGCTCTGACCCGGCCGCTGGCCGAGACGGTGGAGCCCGCACGGCTCGCCGCGGTGCGGTCGGGGTTGTCGGCACTGCTCGGCATCGAGCTGCCGACCGATGTGGTGTCCGGATCGCCGGCCCGGATCGCGGCGTATGCCCGGCCACTGGCCCCGCCGCCGGCGATGCCGGTCCGGCTGGTCGACGGCGCGGACGACGGTGCGCCGGTGACGCTGCTGTTCGGGCCGACGCCGGCGACCGTGTCGGACCTGCGGCGGGCCGTGGCCGGCCGGCGCCCGGCCGCGGCGGCGTACGGGTTCCTGCCGGTGGTCGGCGACGACCCAGCGCTGCCCGGCGCGTCGTTCGAGCCGATGCTGGACGCGACCCTCGAGGCGATCGGCGCCCTGGCCGCGCCACGCCGCTTCCGGATCGTCGGCTACTGCAGCTCGGCCTGGTTCGCCAACGCGGTTGCCGATCGACTCGTCGCGCAGGGCGCGCAGATCACCGATCTGGTGGCGATCAACCCGCCGACGCTTGAGCAGCTGCATCTGCGCGATTTCCGGTATCTGGTGGGAACCAACTTCGGCCTCGACTACGAGCAGGTGCCGCCGGAGGTGGCCGGGCCGTTGCACGTGGTGCACCACCGGTGGCTCGCCGGCGAGGTGGAGACCGCCGCCGCGGCGCTGGAGGCAGTGGCCGCGGTCGAGCCGGCCATGCCGGTGCTGCTGGCCGGCACCGGCGACCCGGATGCCTACGGCGCGACCGAGCGGGCCGTGTTCCTGCGGCAACTGGCGGCGTCGCTGACGTACCAGTTCTCGGTCGGCCTCGAAGCGCGATCGACGGATATCATGACGACCGTGGTCATCAGCAACGACGCGACCTACCTCGACGAGGCCACGACACCGGACATCAGCGCCGCGGTGACGATTCACCGCAGCCCTCACCCGCAGCGCCTGTTGCTGCGCCGGCCCGAGGTGGCCCGGCTGGTCCTGGGCCCGCACGAGGCGGTGGGTGATGTTTGAGGGCGTCCGCCCGCCGGCGCTGCCGCACCCGGCCGCGACCGGTTTGGAGCTGCCCGAGGGTTTTCCGTTCGACGCGTGGCTCAAGGTCGGCCGACAGCTGCGGGTGATCGCCGACGCGACCGCCTGGTGGCTGGGCGACTGGCTCGTCTACGGCGAGGATTCCTACCCCGACCGGTACCGGCAGGCGGCCGAGGAGACCGCGCTGCACTACCAGACGCTGCGGAACTACGCGTGGGTCGCGCGGCGCTATCCGCCGCACCGGCGGCGGGGGCGGCTGAGCTTCCAGCACCACGCGGAGCTGTGCCGGCTGGGCCAGGCCGAGCAGGATCGCTGGCTGGACCGGGCCGAACACTTCGGATGGTCACGCAACGAGCTGCGCCGTCAGCTGCGCGGGCGCCAGTCGGCGGAGGTTTCGCCGCCGGGCCCCACCGAGGAGGTGCGGCCGGGCGGCCGGGACGGGCGGAGGTTGCGCGTCTCCGCGGAGCAGGAGCGGCTCTGGCGCCAGGCGGCCGCGCTCGCCGGCGACGACCTCGACGACTGGATGCGCCAGGTGATCGGCCACGCCGCCGACGCCGCGATGGCGGCAGGACGGGACGACCAGCCGGCGCCGCCGGCCTGATCCATCCGTACGGATGGCATGACGCCCGCCGTGGGAGCGTGCCCAGCTACCCGGCCGGTCAGCGCGCGTCCAGCGAGCCTCATCGATCGGAATTCCCCGTCGCCGCAGGCCGCGGACCGGGTCTATGTCCCTCGAAACCGGTACACCGAACCGAATTAATGCTGCTACAGTCGTCAATGAGTGATCGTACGGGGCGGCCAATTCTTTGTTACATACGGCTGGATGCGGGGCTTCGCCATTTCAATTCGGCGATACCTCTACTCGTCATGGGGGCTAGCGTGATTCGAGTTGAAATACTGGACAGTTCACCGATCTTTCTGGCCGGCCTGATTCGCATCCTCTCGGATGAGGGAATCAAGGTGATGAGCGCCGGCACACAGCCCGACGCCGCACCCTCCTGGCTCGCCGACGCCGTACTCGTCGATCCTGACGCGCTCGTCCAGGACGAGGTGTGTCCGTATATCGCGCAGCGTTCCCAAACGGCAGCAATCCTCATCCTGTGCGCGCAGGATTCGCCCCGCGTCGAGCATTATCTGGCGTGCGGCGCCTCCGGGATCATCAGTAAACAGGTGCCCGGAAGCGTGCTCATCGAGGCAATTCGCACGGTGGCCGCGGCCTCGCGATGGCCGGCCGGTGAACCCGACGCTGCCGCCGAAGCGCGCGGTGGCGCGCCGAGCCCGCCCGCCGCGGACCCCGAGGCGGCGTTGTCCCGGCGCGAGGAACAGGTGCTGCGGCAGATCGCGCAGGGGCTCACGCACAGCCAGATCGCCACCCGGCTCGGGATCAGCCGCCACACCGTCGATACGTACGTCAAGCGAATCCGGGCCAAGCTCGGCGGCGCCGGAAATAAGGCGGAACTGACCCGCGCGGCGCTGCTGGGTCGCTTCCTGGGCGACCGGGGTGGCATTGCCTCCTAGGTCTATTTTCAACTTCGTCAATCCTGCGAACGATCTTCCATTCGCACGGACAGCGGGCGGGCAATTCCGCGACGGTGCACGAATTTCGATGCGCAATTCCAGGCCGGACTCTTAACCAATCCGGGCAACCCGGGTCAGCCGGGCTCGGCCGCCACCAGTGGCCCGCGCACCGCCCGGCCGATCCGCCGGGCCTCAGCGAGGATCAGCGGTCCCCAGCGCGGCCACAGCGGGGCAAGCCGGGACGTGATGAACACCAGGTCGACGGCGTCGTCGGGCAGCACGGTGCGGATACCGACGGCGTGGTGGACCGAGTGGGACAGCGCGGCCGGCAGCTCGCGCAGCCGCTGCCGGTCGAAGTCGATCAGCGCGGCCGGCTCCACGCCGCCGGGCAGTTGGCCACCACAGCCGAGCACGGCGACCCGGGTGCCGGCGGGCAGCTCGCGTAGCGCGGCCAGCTCGCCGGTGACATCGACGGTTCGGCTGGCGGCGGCGGCCCGGCTCAGGCGTGGGTACTCGGTCTCGACGTACCAGTCGTGGTTCTGGCCGAACCACGGCTGCTCGCGCATGAACCAAGCCCACAGCAACTCGACGATCGGCTCCGGATGCTTGTACAGAAAGGTGAGGATGTTGCCGCGGTTGGTGTCGATGTCAGCGGTGGTGGCGCGCGGATGCGGCGTGTCGACCGCCCACGCCTCATAGCCGATCTGGAATTCCAGTCCCCGCCGGAACAGCCGGAACCCCAGTTCCAGGTCCTCGCCTCCCCAGCTACGGAAGTCCTCGTCGAAGCCGCCAGCGGCGTGGAAGTCGGCGGCCGGCACCGAGCAGTTGACCGACCAGAAGAACTGCCATGGCAGCAGGCTGCGGCGCAGGTCGAATCCGTAGACGAGGTAGGCGGGATGGCGCATGTCCCACAGCGCCGGGGAGCCGTCATAGCTGCGCACGATCTCCTCGGGCGTCATGGTGGCAGCGGCGACGTCCAGGCCAGGCGTCGGGTTGTCGACCCGGTAGCCGTACGTGTAGCCAACGACGGCGCGGGCCGGTCCGGAGCGGCCGCGGTGCGCGCCGAGGTGTGCGTCGAGGAAGTCCGGCCCGGCCAGCACGCCGGTGTCGGCGAAGACGAGTACGGGGGCGGTGGCCAGGCGCGCGCCTGCGTTGCGCGCGGCGCCAGCGCGGAAGCCCAGGTCATTCTGGAAGTGGTATTCCATCCGTAGCACCCCTGCGAAATCCCGCACGACATCGCGCGTGTGGTCGCCGGAGCCGTCATCCGCCACGATCACCTCGAACCGCTCGGCCGGCATCCGCTGGGCGGCCAGCGCCGTCAGCGTGCGGCGCAGCAGCTCCGCGCGGTTGTAGGTGGGGATGACAACCGAGACGTCCGGCGGCATACGTCCTCCAGGTGGGTGCCGCGATCATCGCAGCGGCCCGCCGGGGGCGGCATGTCCCGCAAATACGCGATTCCCAGCCGGTGGCCAGCGCCGGTAGCAAGAAGCGATCCGACGAGCGCATGCGGGAGGGCAGTTTGTTGCCGAGGTACGTCCGAGACTCGGCCGAGGTGGCGGCTCAACGGTGGTGCCTGCTGCGGCTCCTGCCGCAGGCGGGTCTGCTGCCCGGCAGCGTGCTCGTGCTGCTGCAGTGTGTGCTGGCGGCCATGGTGAGCACCCGTGCCGTCGCGGTGAGTGCGCTGATCGCGGTGCTGAGCCGCCACCACGAGGATCGTGAACTCGTCGTGGCCGCCGTCGTGGTGGGCGGGCTGCTGCTGGTCGACCAGGGTGCATGGCTGGGCGTGACAGTGGTTCGCCCGGTCGTTGTCAGCCGCATCGACGGGGCGGTCCGGGCCACGGTCCGGACGCTGGCCGCCGGCTTGCCGACGCTGGACCGGCTCGAGGACGCCCACTTCCAGGACCGGGCGTCCCAGGCCGTCGACGCCGGGACCGGTGTCGCCCGCAACCGCTCACCGGGCAGCGCGGTGAGCGGCCAGATCGAGCTGACGTTCCGGCTGCTCAGTGCGCTTGCGGCCGGGTGCGTGCTGGCGACGTTCGCGCCGGTCCTGGCAGTCGCGCTGTTCGGCGTCGCGATCGCCGTACGGGCGATCGTGCAGCGGCAGTGGATGGCGGTCATCGACGTGCTCGACGCGGACACGCTCGGGCAGCGCGAGCAGTACTACGTCTCGGAGCAGGCGGTCTACGGTGCGGCGAAGGACGTGCGGATGTACGGCCTGGCCGCCTTCCTCGGCGGCCGGTTCGCCGCAATCAGCATGCGCGTCTACGGGCCGGTGTGGCGGGCCATGGCCCGCAACTGGCGCCGGCAGCGGCTGGCGGTGACGCTCACCGTGCTGTCGGCCGCCGTGGCCATGGCGATCCCGGCCCGCGCGGTGCTGGCCGGCGAGCTGGAGCCGGCCCGGCTCGTCATGTACGTCATCGCCGCCTGGGGCATTCTCGAGATCGCCACCATGGGTTTCGAGGCCTATGACATCGAGTACGGGCTGCGCGGCATCCGGGCCGCTGACGAGCTCACCGCCGGGCACCGTCCCGCCTCCGCGGCGCCGACGGCCACGGACCCTGCGCCGCGGACCCCGGAGATCCGTTTCGAGAACGTGTTCTTCACGTACCCCGGTGCGACCCGGCCGGCCCTCAACGGACTGAGCCTGACCATGCGTCCGGGTGAGACGGTTGCCGTCGTCGGCGAGAACGGCGCCGGCAAGACCACGTTCGTGAAGCTGCTCGCCGGGCTCTACCGCCCCGACTCCGGGCGCATCACCATCGACGGCGCCCCGCTCGCCGACCTCGATCCCGGTACCTGGCGGCGCGAGCTCGCCGTGCTGTTCCAGGACTTCGTGCGCTACCCGGCCACCCTGCGCGACAACGTCGGCATCGGCGCCGGTCCGAGCGACGACGCCGACATCCTGGCCGCGCTGGAGCGGGCCGGCGCCGCCGATCTCCCGGCCGGTCTCGACACCCTGCTGTGGCGCGAGGGCACCGGCGGCATCGACCTGTCCGGCGGCCAGTGGCAGCGGGTCGCCCTGGCCCGCGTGCTGCGCGCCGCCGCGTCCGGCCGGCGGATCCTGGTGCTCGACGAACCCACCGCCCACCTCGACGTACGGGCCGAGGCCGACTTTCACGATCGGGTGGTGGCGAGCGTGCGCGACGCCACGAAGGTGCTGATCTCCCACCGGCTGTCCACGGTGCGCCCGGCCGAGCGCATCGTGCTGCTGCGGGACGGCCGGGTCGCGGAGGACGGGTCGCACGACGAGCTGATGACCCTCGGCGGCGACTACGCGCGGTTCTTCACGGTCCAGGCGGCGGCGTTCGCGCAGGAGGCCCGATGATGCCGTTACTGCGGCTGCTGGCCTACGTGGTCCGGCTGACGGTGCGCACCGACCGGCGGGCCGCGGCGCTGTTGTGCGCGCTGACCCTGGCCCAGAGCGTGGTCGTCGCGGCGACCGCCCTGAGCCAGCGTTATCTCATCGACGCCAGCGGCAGCGGACACGCCGCCGGTGTGGCCGGCTCGATCGCCGTCGCCGCGGTGGCGCTCGGGGTCTCCAACACGGCGGCGCGGCAGCAGACGGCGATAACTCTCTACCTGGTCGGGCGGGTCCAGACCAGGCTCAACGGCGAGATCCAGTGCCGCGTCGCCGAAATCCCCACGGTCACGCACGTCGAACACGGCCCTTACATCGACCGCTGGGGCCGCCTGTTCGGCAACAGCCGGGCGATCGCGGCGCTGCCGTGGTCGGCCCTCGACGCGGCCTGCACCACCATCGGCCTCGCCACCACCGTCATATTGCTCGTGGCGATCAGTCCTCTTCTGAGCCTGTTGGTCGCGCTGGCGATGCCGCTGCTGCTGGCCCACCGGCGCGCCGACGTCCTGCTGCGCCGGGCCCGCGACGCCACCACCGAGCTGGTCCGGCAGGAGCAGCGCCTGCACGACCTGTGCATCCAGCCGGAACCGGCGAAGGAGGTCATTCTCAGCGGCAGCGGCCCGGAGGTGAGCCGGCGAGCGGGTGAGCTGTGGGCCGCCGCGGCCCGGCGGGAGACCCGCGCCCGGCTCCACGCCCTGATCTACCAGGTGCTCGGGTGGCTGGCATACGCGGCCGGGATGACCGCGACGATCATCATCGTCGGCAGGCTGGTCAGCGAGGACCGGACCACCCTCGGCGCCGCGGTCATGGTCGTCACGCTGGCCACCCAGCTTCAGGCCCAGTTCCGCACCATGCTGGAGAGCTTCAGTACGGTGGCCGAGGCCGGCCAGGTGATCGAGCACTACTGGTGGCTGCGCCATTACCACGACGACGCGGTGCGCCCGGGCGACGCGCCGCCCGCCGACCTGGGCGACGGAATCAGCCTGGAGGGCGTCGGATTCCGGTACCCGGCGGCCGACGACGACGTTCTGCACGACGTCACCCTGCGGTTCCCGGCCGGCAGCACGGTCGCCGTCGTCGGCCCGAACGGCGCCGGCAAGTCCACGCTGATCAAGCTGCTCACCGGCGTCTACGAGCCCACGGCCGGCCGGATCATGGTGGCCGGACGCCCGCTCACCGACCTGGATCGTGGCCGCTGGCAGGCCGCCTGTTCGGGCCTGCACCAGGACTTCGCCCGGCTGCGGCTACGGGCCGGCGAGACAGTGGGGGTCGGCGACGTAACTCACGTACGCGATCGGGCCGTCATCCAGGCCGCGCTGGACCGGGCCGACGCCCGCACGATCGTGGAAGGCATGCCGCAGGGGCTCGACAGCCGGCTCGGCGCGGATTTCGGCGGCGTGGAGCCCTCCCTCGGCGAATGGCAGCGGCTGGGACTGGCGCGATCGCTGATGCGCACCGCCGCCGGCCGCCCGGCTCCGGCGTGCGTAGTCCTCGATGAGCCGACCGCGGCCCTGGACCCGCTCGCCGAGCACGACCTGTTTCGTCATTTCCTGGCCCAGGCCCGGGCGGCCAGCGGGAACGGTGCGGTCACTGTCCTCGTCTCGCACCGCTTCACCACCGTGCGTCTGGCCGATGTCATCGTCGTGCTCGATGACGGCCGGGTCGCCGAACTCGGCCCCCACGACGAGCTCATGGCGGCCTGCGGACGCTACGCCGAGCTGTACCGGCTGCAGGAGCGGGTGTATCGGTGACGGTGCTGCATGTGTTCGACATGGACGGTACGTTGCTGGCCGGCTCGACGGCGTCGGTGCAGATTGCCGCGGCCCTCGGGTCCGAGGCGGACCTCGTCGAGCTGGAGCGGCGTTTCGCCGGCGGAGAGCTGGACACGCGCGGGTTCGCGGCGGCGATCTGCACGCTGTGGCGGGATCTGGCACCCGAGCTCGTGGCGGCCGCGTTCGCCGGCAGTCCCTGGCTGGCCGGCATCGACGACGTGTGCGCGGACATCCGCCGGCGCGGCGAACGCTCGGCGGTCATCACGATGTCGCCGAACTTCTTCGCCGTGCGCCTGCTGGAGCGCGGCTTCGACGAGGTCGTCGCGTCGCGATTCCCGCCGTTGCCGTTGACCGCGGCCGCCGACCCGGCCGGCATCCTCACGCCCGCGGACAAGGTGCGGATCGTCGACGAGCTGTGCGCGCGGCACCGGATCCAGCGTCGGCACTGCGTGGCCTACGGCGACTCGATGTCCGACGCGCCGTTGTTCCGGCATCTGAGCGCGACCGTCGCCGTCAACGCCGACGAGCACTTGACCTACCTGGCCGCCGCCGGCTACCGCGGCCACGATCTGACCGCGGCGTACGCCCTGGGCCGCGCGCTTCTGCCCGTCGCGGAATAGTTCCTCCGGACGAGTTACGCCACCGGTGGATCACCCCGGCCGGCTTGACCTGACGAATTCGAGACGGACGGCGATCCGGACCGGTAGACCGCGTCACCGCCGACGACGGTCACGGGCGGGAAGCCACCAGCATGTACCGGTCGTGGCGGACACCGTGCTGGCCTGGACGGCGTTCCAGGCGAGCGTGCACGCGGTCGGGCTCGACGTGATGAGCGAGGATCGGCTGGCCTGTGACCGGGAGTACGTGGTGCTCCCGGCCGACCGGTTCCCGCACATCCGCAGCGTGGCCGAACACCTCAGCGAGGTCGACCGCGAGGACCAGTTCGAGCTGACCCTGCAGCTGGTCCTGGACGCGGCCGAAGCCCGCGGCGCCCGCGGCGGCAATCCTTCGGGGTCAGCGCGTGGGTCCGGTCCCGGCGATGGCCGCGAGGGCGGTGAGGTAACGGTCTGAAACGGAGACCTTGGTGATTCGGCGAAGCTTGTAGCCGAGCGGCCGCTTGTGCCAGGTGGCGTTCGGACGGACTTCGCGCAGCCACAGCCACCTTTTGGTGATCTCGTGGACGACACCAATCCACATCATCGACGAGTGGAACCGTCTTTCCTGCTCGATGGCGACCAGTGGCGAGATCGCGCTCATGCCCCGGAGCAGACCCGCGGTCGTGTCCAGGTCGAGGTCCGCCGGGGCGGTGGGCGGCCACTCGGGCTGAGTCCGCGCGAAGCGCTCCGCGAACGAGGAGTCCTTCTTGACCTTCACCACATCCTCGACGCGGATGGCGACCAAGCCCTCGAAGAAGCCTCCGTCACCGGTGTGCGCGATCAAGGCCCACCGGGCGCCGACAGCGACGACGATGCCGTCGACTCGGTCGGCGTTACGCGGAGACCGAGTGATTCGCACGAGAGCTCGGGACCCGGCTGCACGCCGGAGCCGGTCAGCCTTGCTCACCCCCGACGACGTCACGCTTCGGATCCTCGCACAGCGACCCCCATCTCCCCATCGAAATAGATCTGGTCTCGTATCCTCAGCTCCGTGGAAGAGACCGCGGTAAGCCAGCTGCTGCACCAGCGGGGTTGGCGCACAGCGTTCACGGTCGCGGACAGGGTCAACTCCTGGGCGCGGATGGTGACCGCCATCGAGAACGGCTACCGCGACGATGTTGACGAATACTCAAACGATCTCTATTGCCGCAACTGGCTCCATGAGGCCTGGCTGCTTCTCGACGACCACTCGCTTGCCCGCTGGAACGGCCAGGTCAGAAGGTTGGACGGCAGGTTCCGGGCGGCAACCATCGACGATGACGGCTACGTGCTGTCGCAGTTTCACGGCGGCGGCCATCCCGAAATGTGGTGGTGGCGGCGCTACCCGCGAATCCTGACGGGTGCGCTCGGCGAAGCGCTGCACGCCGCCGGTGCGGACTGCCAAGTTTCATCGCCGCCAACCGGCGGCTAGTGTCCTGAGTCTTTAATTCGCCGTCAGTGGGTACGGTGGTGCGTATGCCTTCTCCGGTAGCAGTGCCCATCGTGCTCACCGACGACGAGCGA
>NZ_JBEZYA010000041.1:0-71760 GCF_040638295.1 Actinoplanes sp. NPDC026619 | reverse complement strand
AACCCCCGGTGGGTAATACACCACCAGCGTCCGAACCCACCCACCACCAGCGAAAACACAACCAAGATCAAACTAGCCGCGAAACTCCCGCTAGGTGTATTTCGTCTTCTCCAGCTGAAGCCCGGCGATCGGCCGCCGGGGCGGCCGGACGGATATCTCGTTCGGCCGCCCCGGTCCGTGGTTACTTAACGTTTTTCGGCGCGCTCTTTCCGGTGGTCTTGGTGGCTTGCG
Organism: Actinoplanes sp. NPDC026619; assembly: GCF_040638295.1. Classification (NCBI taxonomy): domain Bacteria; kingdom Bacillati; phylum Actinomycetota; class Actinomycetes; order Micromonosporales; family Micromonosporaceae; genus Actinoplanes; species Actinoplanes sp. NPDC026619. Next base: position 71,529 of record NZ_JBEZYA010000041.1, on the reverse strand, counting down.
CCGCGCTCGGCGCCTCGGCGCAGCCCAACCGGAGCTGAGCCTGAGCACGGTCCGCCGAGAGGTCCCGGTCCGTGCTGCTCGAGCGCGTCGGAGAAGATCCACCGTTCGGGTTCATCGCAAAAGCAATCAAATCAACCTTTCCGGACCGTCGCCGCCGTAGGAGTGATCCGCGCGGCATGACTAGCGCACGCTGACCTCTATCTCGCCCGGAACGAGCACCGGGCCGTCGCGCTCGGCGCCCACGACCCCGACCCCGACGTCCGCGAGGCGGCGCTGCTGGCCCGGGCGCTGGACCGGGCCGGTCTGACCGTGCCGGTCGAGGTGGCGTCGCGGGTGCGCGAGGTGAACCGGTCGCCGAAGCTCGAAGTCGACCGGCTGTACGCGATGTGCGAACAGATCTGCCGACTGCCCGCCGGCGACGTCGGCGAGGTGGCCACAGCCCTCGGGCTGCTGGCGCCTACTTCGACGCCGTCAACGACTCTTACCGCCAGCTGAAGTGCCTGCCCCGGAGTTGGCCGCTGCCTTGGGCCTTTGACGCCAGGGGCAGCGGAGGAGCCTTACGAGAAGATGATCTCGCCAGGCTGGACGGTGTCCGCTGCAGAGGTGGTCGATGTAGGCACCCGTGGGGCGGCTGCTCGCGGCAGAGAGGCTGGCCGTGGAAACCGGTTCTGGACCAGCCTGGACGCGGAGATATTGCCCGGCGCGGGGCTGGATCGGGTGCCGCAGAATCGGAAGAGCACCAGCGGAGCACCACGCTCCCACCATACGGGAAATCGCGAACCAGAAATGGTATACGAAAAGGCCGTCATCAGCGTTTCCGCTGGTGACGGCCTCAGTCGTTCTGTGCGCCCGAAGGGACTCGAACCCCTAACCTTCTGATCCGTAGTCAGATGCTCTATCCATTGAGCTACGGGCGCTCGGTGCTTTGCCAGCATACACATCGGCTCTACACGCGGAGACTCCGGGATTCGAACCCGGGAGGGGCTATAAAACCCCAACCGCATTAGCAGTGCGGCGCCATAGACCAGACTAGGCGAAGTCTCCCCGGTGGCTCACGAGCCACCGACGGTTGAGGATACCGGACCCGGTCAGCTGCGCACAAAGAGGTTGCCCTCTTGCGCGCGGCGCGGTCGCCGCACCGGACTCCAGCAGGTGAAATGCGCTCGATACGGCTAGGCTGCCTCGGCATGGAGGAGAAGCCGCCCACCGAGCGTCGCAATGCTCCGCGTGCCCGGTCCGCTCGGCCCGCGTTCAGCGCCCCTGAGCCGGTTCAACCTGCGGAAAAGCCGGCCGCGCCGACTCCGCGCCGGGCGGCCAAGCCAGCTCCGGCGGTCACCTTCCAGCCACCCAGTGCCGAGGATCACCCAGACGGGGGTACGAAATCTGCCTCCACGCCGGGAGGTTCCCCACAGAATCCATCCGGCCGTACGCGACCACGCCCGCCCGCCCAGCCCTCGGGCGAAACCGACCAGGCCCCGGTCGAAAACGGGGCTTCCGGCCAGGCTGCACCGCGGAAGGCACGTGGTCCGCGCCCTGGTGCGAGGCCGCCGCGGGTGCCAGAGGCGGCTCAACCGGATCCGGGCGCGGCCGAGCCCGGCAGCACGCCGGCCGCGGCTGGATCGTCCCCCACGCAGGAGCAGGCGCCGGCCCGAACCGTCCCGCCACCCCCCACGAAGCCAGCCCCCACGAAGCCAGCCCCCGTAAAGAAGGCGGCTCCGGACAAAGCGGCCCCAGCCAAGAAAGCCGCGCCCGCCAAGCGCCCGCCCCGTAAGGCAACTGCGACCCCGCCGCCCGCGACCGCCGAAGTCACGGCGCCCGAAGCCGCAGCGCCGACCCCGGCAGCCGAGGTGGTCGCCGCGCCAGAAACAGTTGCGGAGCCGGAAGCGGCGGAGTTGCCGGCCGCGGCGAACGGTGAGCCGGCATCGGTGGTGGCTGCGCGTGAGCGCACCGACCCTTGGGCCAAGCTCGTCGCCGACCCCGGCCATGCGCCGGAGCTGCTGGCCATCGCCGCGGTCGAGGCCTTCGGGCCCAGGGCTCGGGAGTGGGTCAACCGCACCCGCGAGGCCTACCCGGCGGCCGGTGATCGGGCGATCGCGCGCCTGGCCAAGCAGCAGTTCACCCGGTTCGGCGGGCTGGGCAGTGTCTTCGGGGCGGTGGCCGGGTCGTACGCGCCGATCACCCTGCTCGGCACGGCCGCGGTGACGCACGCCGAGCTGGTGTTGCACCTGGCCGCCGCGTACGGCCTCGATCCGACGGACCCGGAGCGTGCCGTCGACCTGTTGGTCGTCACTCGCGTTCATCCGACGCGGACGGATGCCGAGACGGCGCTTGCGGCCGCCCGTCGCCCGGCCTACGACGACGGCGGTGGGCTGAGTGACGCGGTGTGGCGTTTCGGCCGGCTGCTCGCGGCGCAGACGGGTGGCTGGGCGGCGTTGCGACTGGCGAGCCGCTTCTTCCCGGGCGCGAGCCTGCTCGCGGCGGTGCTGACCAGCACGGCCTCGGCGCAGAGCGTGGCCGCCCGGGCCGAGGCCTATTACAAGGCTTAGGAGAGCCAGGACAGCCAGGAGTGCGGCAGCACGGTGTAGCCGACGAAGGCGACGGTGTCGAGCAGGGTGTGCGCCACGATCAGCGGCATCACCCGCTTGAAGCGCAGGAAGAACAACGCGAACACCACGCCCATCACCGCGTTGCCGACGAAGGCCCCGAAGCCCTGGTAGAGGTGGTAGGAGCCGCGGAGTACGGCTGAGGCGGCGACGACCCACACCAGCGGCACCGCCATCGAGCGCAGCCGGGTCATCAGGTAGCCGACCACGATCACTTCTTCGAGCACGGCGTTCTGGATGGCCGACAGGACCAGGACCGGGACCGCCCACCACACGTGTTGCAGGGCCGCGGGCACGATCTGCGCGTTGATGCCGAGCACTTTTGCGACGTACACCAGCAGGAGCCCGGGAATCCCGATGCAGGCGGCCAGCAACGTGCCCCAGCCAGCGTCGAAGCCGGGTCTGTCGGCCGTGAGGCCGAGTGTTCGCCGCACCGGGACCTGATCGCGCATGAGCAGGTAGAGCACGAGGGCGACCGGCACCAGCGAGAAGCCGATGTCCAGCAGTTGATAGGTGAGGTCGAGGTACGGCCGGGCCGAGCGGGACGCGTTCAGCACCGCGGCCTGGGAAGACAGCGGTTTGCCCGCGGTCAGCTTGGCGATCAGCGACACGACCGCGTAGATCGCCGACATCCCGAGCGACAGCAGCAGCACGATGACGATCTCAACGGTGAGCACGCGCCGGGTGGGCGCAACTCGATCTAGAGTCACGACGGCAACAATAGGCCAAGCACAAACGGACGTTCCGGGCAAGCGACGCGCCCATCATCCCGTCACGCAATGAGACCAGTCGCACTTTTCGTGCGTCGGGAAAGCGACTGACGTGAGCACCCTGAGTGCATGGGAGACCTCGCAAGCTTGCTCAAGGAGAGCTGGACGCTCGTCGAGGATCAGCAGGACAAGGTGGCCGGCTACTTCTACGCCCGGATCTTCCTCTCCCACCCAAACCTGCGCGAGCTCTTCCCGGTGCACATGGACGTGCAGCGATCCCGCCTGCTGAACGCGATCGTCACCGCGGTGCAGACGCTGGACGACCCGGAGAAGTTCGACGAGTACCTCAAGTCACTGGGTCGTGATCACAAAAAGTTTCACGTGGAACCGGAACACTACGAGGTAGTGGGAGGCGCGTTGATCGAGGCAATGCGGACGTACGCCGGCGAGGAGTGGGGCGTCGAGTACGACCAGGCGTGGGCGGATGCGTACGCGGTGATCGCCGCCCGCATGATGGCCGGCGCCGAGGCCGACACGAACCCGCCGTACTGGTATGCCGAGGTGGTGTCGCACGAGCGTCGTTCCCACGACATCGCCGTCTTCACCGTGCAGCCGATGCAGCCGCTCGAGTTCCGGGCCGGGCAGTACATGAGCATCGAGTGCACGAAGTACCAGCCGCGGCTGTGGCGCACCTATTCGGTGGCGAACGCGCCGCGCAAGGACAACACGCTCGAGTTCCACGTGCGGGCGGTCGGCGCCGGCTGGGTGTCGAGCGCGCTGGTGCGCCGGCTCCAGGTCGGCGACATGATCAAGCTGGCCGCCCCGATGGGCACGATGAACCTGGACCGGCGGTCGACCCGGGACGCGGTGTTCATCGCCGGCGGCACCGGGCTGGCGCCGGTGAAGTCACTGCTCGAGGAGCTGACCAGATATAACCGGACCCGCTGGGTGCACGTGTTCTTCGGCGCGAAGAACCGGGAGGACCTGTACGACCTGGCCGAGCTGAACCGGCTCGCCGCTCGTTACCCGTGGCTGTCGGTGGTGACGGCGTGCAGCGAGGACCCGACGTTCCCCGGCGAGCAGGGCAATATCTCGGAAGTGGTGGCGCGTTACGGGCCGTGGAACAACCACGACTTCTTCGTCTCCGGCTCCGGGGCGATGGTGAAGTCGACCCTGAAGACGCTGGCCGAGATGCAGGTGCCGTCGGTCCGGTTGAAGTACGACAGCTTCACCGAGGTCTAGTAATTCCACGGCCGCCCGGTCTGGTGATAGTTCGCCACCGGCACCAGGTTGGACTCGGCGTGCATCCGGTCGACGTACAGCCGGCCGTCGAGGTGGTCGATCTCGTGCGCGACCAGCCGGGCCATCGCCCGGTCGAACGAGGTGATCACCCGAGCGCCGTCGTAGCGGGCGTGTTCCACCTCGATCCGCAGCGGCCGGCGCACCAGCCCGCGGTAGTCGAAGAACGACAGGCAGCCCTCGTACTGCTCGTCCCGATCGCTGGTCTCGCCGACAATCCGCGGGTTGAGCAGCACCACCGGGTCGGCGCCGCGTTCCGGTGGCCGCACCACCGCGGCCGCCACCGACCGGCCGATCTGCGGTGCGGCCAGGCCGACGCCCTTGCTGAAGTCGTGCAGTTCCTCGAGCCGGCGCAGCGAGTTGAGCAGCGCGCTCACCGCTTCCCGGGCCTCGGTCGCCTCGCGCGGCAGCTGGAAGTGCCGGGCGCGCTGCCGCAGCAGGTCGGAGCCGCGCTGGACGATGCCGATGCCGCGCATGGCGGACGAGGCGCGGGGCTTGCCGTTCTCCTCGGCCGGGGCGAACTCGGCGTACGACGGCGCCGCCGAGCCGCGGAACCGCCACTCCAGGCGGTACCGGGCGTTCAGCATCGGCGCGTCGGTGGTCCACTCGAAGATGGCCTGCTCGCCGTCGTGGTGCCGTTCGAGCGGCGTGCGCACCGGCACCTCGGCGGCCAGCGACGTCTCGACGCCCCACACCTGCGGGTCGAACGCGACCGGGAAGCTGAGCCGCACGGTGATCCGCCGGGTGGGCAGCCGCACCGCCCGCTGGAACCACTGGCCCCACTTCTCGACGCCGACCGTGTAGGCGTACTGAATCGTGGTTCGCTCGCCCGGGTAGAGCGGGAACTGGCCGCGCTCGTTCGCGAAGAGCAGCCACACCTCCTTGGCCGCATCGCGGTCGAGCTTGACCCGCCACTGCATCGACTCGGCGGCACTGCCCTCGCCGGCGTGCGCCTCGATGTTCATCTCTTCGAACGTGAGCGGGTGCATGCGGTGGTGCCGGTTGGAGCCGGTGGGGTCGTGCGGGTAGCGGTCGACCGAGACCTTCATCAGGTAACGGGTGACGGCCTCGGCGCCGGCGTTGTAGAGGTTGCGAGTGACCCGGCAGCGGTAGGTGCCTTCGGCGTAGGTCAGCTCGGCGGTCTCCTGCTCGACGATCAGCCCGGTGCCGGGCGGCATCCACTGGGCCGGCACCGGCGGGTCGCGGTGCAGGGTGTTGCCCCGCGCGTGCCGCAGCTCGTCGTACTCCTGGAATCGCTGCCAGATGGCTCCGCTCGCGCCGAGGACCGCTTCCGCCCGCCGGGCGAAGTCCTCGGTGGGCTTATGTCGGCGCCCCTCGACGTGGCTCACGTAGGAAGGGTCGAATCCCATGCGTGCGGCGAGTTGCTTCTTGCTCATGCCGCGCTCGACCCGCCAGTGCGCCAGCGCCGTTACGAATTGGTCAATGGCCCGCTCGACGGGCGAGGTGGTCATCATCGATGTCCCCTTCGCGACGGGAAATTAAGTGTCACCGCCGCTCGATGTCCACAAGGTGCTAGTAGCGAGTAGCCGACAGATACCTTGACGATTCCGGCAACGCGAAAACGCACGGTTAGGCAACCCTTGCTGAGGGTATTCGCCCGAAAGATCGGGTTGTGCGTGTTGGTTAGGCTAGCCTTAGAGGTGTACGGTGAGTCGTCTTGAAGGTCCGGAGCACATGGCTGTGTGACGAGGTATGGCGAGGTGAGAGCGGTGATCCGACCGATTGCGTCGCCGCGGAGCGGTAGCCGTCAGTGACGACCGTCGCCACCTCACCCCTTCTCGCGCCCCTCACCCCGGTCACCGCGACGCTGACCGCGATGTTCGGCAACAGCACCGAGATCGCCGGCCTCGCCCCTGACCTCCTGGTTCACCAGGAGGCCGGCTGGTTCCGGGCAACGGAGCTCGGCAACCAAAAACTCGATCTTCTCCTGGAAAACGCCGGCCGTCGCTGGAACGCTCAGCCGCACGCCGCCGCCGCGCTCGCCTGGAAGGCCTACACCTATTGGGCGGCCCTGCCGGCCGTCCTCGGTTACGCCTCGGCCCGCCGCGTGCCCCTGCTGAGCAGCGAAAACGTGCTCGTTAACTTCAACGACCCGCGCCCGCTGCTCACCCTGGGCCTGCGCGCCGACATCCCGGTCGCGGTCCTGCCGAACGACCCACTCGCGCTGACCGGCCACCCGCGCATCCGCGTGGTGCCGGACGAGGAAGCCCTGCTCGCCGAACTGCGCCGCACGCTCCTCGACAGCCACCTGACGCCGCTGCTCAACGCCATCCACGACCGGGTCCGGCTGGGCAAACGCACGCTGCTCGGCTCGCTCGCCTCCGGCGTCGCCTACGGCGTCCTCCGCTCGGCCGACGCGATCCCCGGCTCCTCCGCCGAAACGGTCACGACCCTGCACCGAGCCCTCGGCGTCGAAGACCTGATCGAGCTGGTCCCCGACCAGTTCGGCCAGCTCGACGTCCAGCGCAAAACCTGCTGCCTGGCCTTCACCCTCCCCAAACCCAAGGTCTGCAAGGGCTGCTGCATCAAGTAAAGATCAAGATCATTCGACGATACGGCGTTGATGAGTCACCTGGTTCTCCGGCCCGGCGCCGTCGTGGTCACCCTCTTTGCCGCGGCTACCGGGCGGGCCCGCGTTCATGATCCGGCGCCGGCCGGCGTAGGTCGGGCGGCCGGGCGGCCGGGACGACCGCCTCGACCGGGTCCGGCAGCGGCGCCGGCGTCCGCGGCGCCATCGACACCCGCGGCAGCATGACGATCGCCGGGTCGACCTCGACGGCCTGAACCACCGCCTTCCGGTCCTCGGTCCGCACCAGCACCATCGCGTACTCGGGCAGGTCCTGCAGCACCCGCGGCTCCACCGTGTACTCGTGGACCCGCTGCACCGCGGCGGCGTCGTTCCAGTTGGTGCCGCGCGAGGTCGTCTCGGCCTGACTCCAGTTGCGGCTCCGGCCCGCCGTCTTGCCGTACGACCGGGACCGCCCCGGTTTGCCGAAGCCCATGTTGCCGCTCGTGCCGTGCGAGTCGCCCCCGCCGTGGGTGTTGGTGAGGTTGTGCGAGTCGTTGCCGCCGGTCGTCCGGGTGAGCTGGCTGAGCACGAACTTATGACCCTTGCCGATGTACTCGGCCGCCTGGTTCGCCTCGTGATGGTTGCCGAGCCGCATCAGCGCGACCTCACCACCGCCGATGGTGTGCACCGCCTCCGCCCGCAGATGACTGAAGAAGAGCACCAGCCGTACGCCGTGCCGGTCGCACAGGGTGCTGAGCTTCTCGATCGAGCGGTGATGCATCTCGTCCGCGCCCAGCACGACGAGCGACCCCATCGGCCGCGCCTCGCGCCGCACCACCCGGGTCAGCCAGTGCAGCAGCAGGTCCTTGAACAGGTCGTTCTGCACGTTGCTGCCCTCCCCATCGGCGATCAGGCAGGTGAGGTCGGCCGGCTCCGTGGCCGCCCCGACCCGGCTGCCCATCTCCTCCAGCGGGAACAGGAACCCCTCGATCCGGCGCAACTGGGTGTACAGCTGGCGGCGGTTCTCGTCCGGCATCAGATCGTGCAGCCGCGCGATCTCGTCCGTCGTCAGCGCGGCCTGGTCCGGGCGATCGGAGAGCACGCGCAACGCCGCCAGCAACTTGGCGACGGTGAGGTCCGCGCCGAGGATCTGGCCGATCTCGCGCAGGAGCAGGTAGTCCTGCGAGCGCTCGGCGCGGGCGGCGCCCTCCGCGTCGCCGTGCATCGCCTCGACCAGGCAGTCCACCAGCTCGTTCGCGCTGAGCCCGGCGAGCAGGTCGAGGTCGGCCAGCTCGGTGGGCAGTTGCAGGCGGCGGACGGATCGGCCGGTGACGGTGGCGAGCTGCACGAGTTCGCCGCAGAGGGCGTCGCCGGTGAGGTCGACGAGGGTCATCGGCCCGCGGGTGGCGAGCAACGATCCACCGTAGACGGTGAGAACCGCCTCCCAGCCGTACGTGGTGCCGCCGATGATGTCGATGCGCCGGCTGCCGCGTGACGGCGCGGCCGCGGCCCATTCGGACATCGTCTCCATCATTTCCTGCTGCCGGTCCTCGTGATCCGCCTGGCGCCGCTTCCAGTCGTCCTGCGCCTCTTCGTGATCGGCGAGGTTCTTCATCTCGGCGACGACGATGGCTCGGGCCGCCCGATACGGCCCGAGGGACGCGGCGAACGCGGCGACGAATCCGCCGGCAAAGGCGATCACGCTCAGCACGATGAAGGTGGAGCTCATGTCGCCGCCCTCGGGCGTGCGGATCCCGCCGGCGCCGGCGATCAGGACGGCGAGCCCGATGCCGTTGCGGATCGATGACTTCACCCGCTTCTTGAGGCGGGCCCGCGCCTGGTTCAGCTGGTCGTAGAGGTCCGTCGGCACCGCGGCCAGCTCCGGCGACGGCTCCATGAACTTGCGGCGGTAGAGGTTGCGGTCGGTGAAGATCCAGCCGAGCCGTTCACCGGGGGTGGCGAGAAGGACGAACGGGATCGCGTGCGGCGCGACAGTCATCGCTTTCCTTCAGCAAGTAGGTGTTTGCCGACAGTCAAACAACCACGACTTAGCCCTGGAAAGGTAAGTAATTCGCCCGTGTACATTTCCCGTGTACCAGTGCTATTCGCCCATCCGAACAGCTGCCGGAAATCTGTCCGTTCGCCGGAGAATGCGTACCCATGAAGTGGATCCTGTTGATCTTTGGGTTGTTGGCGGTCGCCGGGATCGTCGCCGTCGGCTGGCAGACAAGCGAGGTCGTCTGGGCTTCCCGGACGTGGCGCGGAATCCGATCGCGGAGTCAGCCGACCCCACCGGTGCGGTGCCTGCCCTGCCACGGCACCGGGCGGCGCGGCGGGGAGCCCGAACGCACGATGAACTTCGTCGGCGGCGGCTTCGAGGACCGGCACAGCCCGGCCACCATCTGCCCGGACTGCGCCGGGACGGGCATCGTCCGGGGGTGATCGTCCGGGGGTAAAAGAAAAGGCAAGGAGATCAAGCTCCCTGCCACTCCTAACGTATAGCGCACCGGGGGGCTTGCGGCAAGACCCGGGTTTTGCCGCAGAATCGTCGGCCGGACTGTTCACCGACGAGGAAAGCGGGGGTGTCGCGATGATCGAAAAATACGTGCTGGGTCTGCCCGAGGTCGACCCGATGCAGGTCGCGGTCGTTGGCGGCAAGGGCGCGCACCTGGCCGCGCTGACCCGGATCGAAGGCATTCGGGTGCCCGCCGGCTTCTGTGTGACGACGGCGGCGTTCCGGCGAGTCATGGCGGAGGCGCCGTCGATCGACGATCAGCTGGACCGGTTGTCCCACGTGCGCCCGGACGACCGGGAGGCGGTCCGCACGCTCAGCGCGGAGATCCGCCGCAGCATCGAGGGGATTGCTGTTCCGGGCGATCTCGCGGAGGCGATCACGCACGCTCTCGACGACCAGGCTTCGTACGCCGTCCGATCCAGCGCGACGGCCGAGGACATGCCGACGGCCTCGTTCGCCGGCCAGCAGGACACCTATCTGAACGTCGCCGGGCCGGCCGCGATCCTTCAGCACATCAGCCGGTGCTGGGCCTCGCTGTTCACCGAGCGGGCCGTGACCTATCGCCGGCGCAACGACATCGACCACCGCGCGGTTCAGATGGCCGTGGTCGTCCAGCGGATGGTCGATCCCGACGCGGCCGGCATCCTGTTCACGGCGGACCCGGTCACCGGCGACCGGACGATCGCCTCGGTGGACGCCAGCTTCGGCCTCGGTGAGGCGCTGGTCTCCGGCCTGGTCAACCCGGACGTGTTCAAGGTGCGTGCCGACGAGGTCGTCACCCGGGTGATCGCCGCCAAACAGCTGGCGATCCGCCCCCGGCCGGCGGGCGGGGTCGAGGAGCAGGCGATCGAGCCGGCCCGGCAGGAAGAGCCGGCGCTGACGGATGCGCAGGTCGTGCGGCTGGCGGCGCTGGGACGGCGGATCGAGGAACACTTCGGCTCCCCGCAGGACATCGAATGGTGCCTGGCCGGCGGTGACTTCCAGATCGTCCAGAGCCGGCCGATCACCACGCTGTTCCCCATCCCGGTGGCCGAGGACCAGGAGAACCACGTCTACCTCTCGGTCGGTCACCAGCAGATGATGACCGACCCGATGAAGCCACTCGGACTCTCGATGTGGCGGCTGACCGCGATGGCGACGATGCACGAGGCCGGCGGCCGGCTGTTCGTCGACGCCACCCGGCTCCTCGGCGCGCCGGCGAGCCGGGCCGGCTTCCTGGCGATGGCGGCGCGAACCGATCCGCTGACCAGAGACGCGCTCGATACCGTCCTCGACCGCGGCGACTTCGTCCCGACGCTCCCGGACGCCGGCCCGCCCAAGCGCCCGGCCGGTGGCGCACCCGCCCCGATCGAGACCGATCCGGCCATCGTCACCGGCCTGATCGAGCGCAGCGAGGCGTCCATCGCCGATCTGGGGCGCGACATCCGGGCGAAGACCGGGCCGGCGCTGTTCGAATTCTTGCTGGCGGCCTTCGAGGAGCACAAACGGGTGCTCAGCGATCCGGTGAGCATGCAGGCGATCATGGCGGGCATGGAGTCCACCTGGTGGCTCAACGACAAGCTGCAGGAGTGGCTGGGCGAGAAGGACGCGGCCGACACCCTCGCGCTGTCCGCCCCCGGCAACATCACGTCGGAGATGGGGCTGGCGCTCCTCGACGTCGCCGACGTGATCCGCCCGCATCCGCAGGTGGTGGCGTTCCTGCAGGACGGCGGTCCGCTGGACGAGTTGCCCAAGCTCGCCGGCGGGACCGAAGCGCACGACGCCATCGAGGCCTACCTCGACCGGTACGGCATGCGGTGCGCCGGCGAGATCGACATCACCCGGCCGCGCTGGCGCGAGCAGCCCGGCACGCTGGTGCCGCTGATCCTCGACAACGTCCGGAACTTCGAGCCAGGGGCGGCCGGCCGACGCTTCGAGCAGGGCCGGGAGAGGGCCGAGCAGAAGACCCGGGAGGTGCTCGAACGCCTTCGGGCGCTGCCGGACGGCGAGGACAAGGCCGACGAGGCCAAGCGGATGATCGACCGGGTCCGCACCTTCATCGGCTATCGCGAGTACCCGAAGTACGGCATCATCTGCCGCTATTTCCTCTACAAGCGGGCCCTGATGGAAGAGGCCGAGCGCCTCGTACGGGCCGGCGTGCTCACCGCGAGGGAGGACGTCTTCTTCCTGACCTTCGCCGAGTTCCACGACGTCGCGCGCACGAATCAGGTGGACGACCAGCTCATCGGCCGGCGCAAGGACGATTTCCGGTCCTACCAGGCGCTCACCACGCCCCGGGTGCTCACGTCGGACGGTGAGGCGCTCCTCGGGTCGTACCGCCGCGACGACGCGCCGGTCGGCGCCCTGATCGGCCTGCCGGTCTCGGCCGGGACCGTCGAGGGCCGGGCCCGGGTCATCCTGGATCTCGCGCAGGCCGATCTCGAGGCGGGCGACATCCTGGTCACGGCCTACACCGATCCCAGCTGGACACCCCTGTTCGTCGCCGTGGCCGGCCTGGTGACGGAAGTGGGCGGGCTGATGACCCACGGCGCGGTGATCGCCCGGGAGTACGGCCTACCCGCCGTCGTGGGCGTGCCCGAAGCCACCCGGCTGATCCGGGACGGGCAGCGGATCCGCATCCACGGAACCGACGGCTACGTCGAGATCCTGCCGGACTGAGCCTCGACACGCCGTCGAGAAAATCTATGGCGGATTGACTAGACTTCCTCGGCGAGGCTGGGTAATGTTCCTCGTGTCGAACAGAGGTAATCAAAGACGCAGACGCATTCGGACCGAGCGTTAAGCAGGGCCCCGGCCTTTCCGGGGCTCGCTCGGCAGAGCGGTGGAAACAAGATCACCGCACGCAACAAGGCACCACAAGACCTTGGCGTAAGTCCAGGCCAGGGCACGAGTTCGCCGCACGTGTGCGGGGCCATGAAGTCGCGTGGGGCTCCGACACCGGCGCACAGCAAGGCAAGGCAGTTTCGGAAGCAGAGGAAAGGGAGGGCTGAAGCACCGTTGGATCGCCCGCCGCCAGGAAGCACTTCGAGCCTGGGGTGGACACCGCAGTTTCCATCGAACGAGAGGTGGTCTTCGGTCACGCTTACGCGATCCTCACACCCCGTGCCGCGCACAGCGGCAGGTGTGGAAACGAGAACCCGGCGAACTTGTCGGTAGATGGTGTTTTGACTCAATAAACCCCTGGGCCCCGGCGCTACTGCGCCGGGGCCCTCGTCACGGAGGTGTATGTGGCTCATTCGGATGACATGTTTGGTGACGACGACTACCCCGTTTACACGATGGGCCGCGCCGCGGAGATCACCGGCGCTTCGCAGGACTTCCTGCGCCGGCTCGACGAGGCGAAGCTCATTACCCCGTTCCGGTCAGCCGGCGGGCACCGCCGCTACTCCCGGTACCAGTTGCGCCTCGCCGCACGGGCCCGGGAGATGGTCGAGCAGGGCACCGCTCTGGAAGCCGCCTGCCGGATCATCATTCTCGAGGACCAGCTCGAAGAGGCCCTCCATCAGAACCGGAAATACCAGCAGGAGAGCGACGCCTCCTGAGCCGGCCTGATGGCGGGACCGCCAACCGGCCCCGCCACCCCAGGCAGATCAGCTCGAAAGGACCACCTGGGCCGGTGCCGACCGGTTGGTGGTGGTGCCGTCGCCCAACTGGCCGGAGAGGTTGTTGCCCCAGCACCACAGGCTCGCGCCGGTGCGGTACGCACAGACGTGATAGGTCACGGCGAAGTTGTTCGTCCAGGTCGTGGCGTCGCCGACCCGGGTGGGGGCGTACCGGTTGGTGGTCGTGCCGTCACTCAACTGCCCGGCGATGTTGTTGCCCCAGCACCACAGGCTGCCGTCGGTGCGGGTCGCGCACACCGTACTGAATCCGGCGTTGACCGAGGCCCACGTGCTGCCGCTGACCTGCAGGGGTGTGGTCTGGTAGGTGGTGTCGGAACCCAGCTGCCCGTAACCGTTCTCACCCCAGCACCACAGCGTCCCGTCCGAGCGCACCCCGCAGGTGAACGCGTAGCCGGCGGTCACACCGGTCCAGGTGGTCGCGGTGCCGACCTGCACCGGAGTCGTCGAGTAGCTGAGGCTGCCGGTGCCGAGCTGCCCGGTGGTGCTGTCGCCCCAGCACCACAGGGTGCCGTCGGTGCGGTTGGCGCAGGTGTGTGCGTACCCGGTGGTGACGCCGGCCCAGCTGGTCGCCGTGCCGACCTGAAGCGGGGTGGTCGCGTAGTAGACCGTGGCGGGGTCGGTGCCCAGCTGCCCGAGCCGGTTGAAGCCCCAGCACCAGAGCGTGCCGTCGGTGCGGACGGCGCAGGTGTGGCTGTCGCCGGCGCTGACACTGGCCCAGGTCGTTGCGGTGCCGACCTGCACCGGTGCGGTCCGCCGGGTGGTGCTGCCGTCGCCGAGCTGACCTCTGGTGTTGCTGCCCCAGCACCACAGGGTCCCGCCGGTGCGGATCGCGCAGTTGTAGCTGGTGCCGGCATCGATGCCGGTCCAGGTGGTGGCGGTGCCGGCTTGCACCGGAGTGGTTCGGCTCGTGGTGGTGCCGTCGCCGAGCTGACCGCTGCCGTTGCTGCCCCAGCACCACAGCGTGCCGTCGGTGCGGATGGCGCAACTGTGTGCGTAGCCCGCGGCGACGGTGGCGGTCGCGGGCGGGGCCGCAGCGGCGGGGGCGGCCGTCGCAGCCAGGGAGAGTGCGGCGACCGCCGCGCCGATGAATGTGCGCCAGGCAAAGCTCATGGGGATGCTCCTCAGTCGGCGCGTTCGGTGGGAGGCGCCGCGATGCGAGCGTATGGGAGCGCTCCCACAAACTCAAGAATGTGAATATGCTGCGCTCTCCTACACTGCGGCTGTGCGTACCGTGACCGTGCAGGCGTCCGACGGTGTGACCTGGCGCGTGCGGGTGGTGTGGGAGCCGCGCTGGCGGGCGCTCGCCCGGCGTTTCGGCGGCTGGCGCCGGCGCCGCAAGGGCGATGACGGCGGCCCGGACCTGGGCGGGCTCGATCTGTCCAGCGGCGGCCACCACGGCGGGGGTGGCGGGGGTGGCTGGTCCGATCTCGGCGACGACATCGCGGTGCTGATCGCGGTCGTCATCGGCCTGATCGTCTTCGGGTTCGTCTTCTGGTGGCTGCTGCTGCCACTTCTGCTTCTCGTGCTGGACGTCGTGGTCGTCATCGTGCTGCTGATCGTCGGCGTGGTGGCCCGGGTGCTCTTCCGGCGCCCCTGGATCGTCGAGGCGACCGGCGGTTCGCCGGGCTCGCCGGTGACGGCCGAAGTGGTCGGCTGGCGGGCGGCGCTGCGCACCCGGGACGAGATGGCCGAGAAGCTGCGCCTGGGCTACCGGCCGGAAGACCTCGGTCTGACCGCTGTGAAACTTGCCTGAAACATAGTGATAGATCGAGCCCCTAGAATGTCTCATTTACCCTGGTTACCGTCCGGTAACTGCGGCTCCACCGCCGCAGGTAGAGCCGACGGAGGCCGGACATGGCCGTACGTATCCGTATCCCTGCCGCACTGTTCGCCGCATCGCTGATCGGCGTGAGTGTCGCCCCACTTCCCGCGCAGGCCGCCGCTGACGTCGTCACGTCCCGCGGCGTCACCATTCCCGCCTTCTACACGCCGCCGGCGACGTTGCCGGCCGCCAACGGCGCTCTGGTCCGCAGCGAACCTCTCCCGCTCGCCCTGTCGCTGCCGGGCATCGACTCCACCCTGCCGGGCACCGCGACCCGGATCATGTACCGGTCGACCGATTCGGACGGTCAGCCGGTCGCCGTGACCGGCGCCTACATCGAGCCGGCCGCCGCCTGGCGAGGGCCGGGCCCGCGCCCGCTCGTCGTCCTCGCGCCCGGCACGATGGGCCAGGGCGATCAGTGCTCCACCTCACTGGCTCTGCAGTACGGCCTGGTCCTGGGCGCGGACCAGGGCCAGACGACGGTGTCGATCGGGTACGAGGTGCTGGCGATGTACCAGCTGCTCGCCAAGGGCCTCGCGGTGGTCCAGACCGACTACGCCGGCCTGGGGACGACCGACCGGCTGCACACCTACGTCAACCGCGTCGACGAGGCGCACGCCGTGCTGGACGCGGCGCGGGCGGTCAAGGCGCTGGCCAACACGTCGGTCACTGCCAAGTCGGCCGTCGGGTTCTACGGCTACAGCCAGGGCGGCGGCGCGGTCGCCGCGGCCGCGGAACTGCAGTCGTCCTACGCACCCGACGTCCCGCTGAAGGCCACCTACTCGGGTGCGCCGCCGGCCAACCTGGCCGAGGTCACCGCCGGGATCGACGGCACCGAGCTGGTGGGCGCCCTGGGCTGGTCGGTGAACGGCTTCGCCCAGTCGGAACCGGACCTGAAGCCGCTGGTCGACCGCTACCTCAGCGACGCCGGCCAGGCAGCGCTGAAGGACCTGTCCACAATGTGCGTCGGTGACGCGATCTTCGGCTACGCCGGGCAGCGCACCACGGCCTGGACGAAGACCGGCCAGTCCCTGGCCGACATCATCAAGGCCGAGCCCGCCCTGCGAGCCTTCATCGACGACCAGCTCATCGGCGCCCGCAAGCCGACCGGAGTGGTCCGCGTGGCCACCGGCATAAGCGACAACCTCGTGCCACACGCCCAAGCGCGCACGATGGCAGTCGACTGGTGCCGCCTCGGCGGCAACGTCGTCTACGCCCCAATCCTCCTGCCCAGCGTCGGCGACCCCCTGCTGAACCACTTCGGACCCCTGCTGACCGACCAGGGCACAGCCGTGGGCTGGCTGAACGACCGCCTGGCCGGCTGGCCAACGATCTCCAACTGCGCAACCATGCCCCTCCAACCGTGACCGACAGCGGGGGCCCGCCGAGAGACTGCCGCTAGGGCCCTGCGTTTTCCCCGGCGCGCGGAGCCCGCGCGTCTCCCGGCACCCGAGGGTGGCGCGCGTCTCCCGGCGCGCGGAGCCCCGCGCGTCTCCCGGCGCGCGAGGGTGGCGCTGAGAACCGGGCGCGGGGCCGCGTGTCTACCGGCGCGCGAGGGCCGCATGGAGAGAACGGTCGAGTGGGCCGCGCGCCGGACGGCACGCGGCCCACTCGCGGTGGGGCGGCTTACTCCTTGATGCCGATGTTGTCGATCGGTGGGACGCGGAGGAGGCGCCGCACCGGCCAGATCGTGGTGACCAGGGCCAGCAGCGTCACTCCGCCCAGCACGGCGACCCAGCCCAGCGGCGGGACGTAGGGGATCGGACTTCCGGTCAGCGCCCGCACGATAGAACCCAGGGTGAGCGCCGCGATCGTCGCGCCGATCAGGACGGCCGTGCCCAGCAGGCCCGCCTGCTCGGCATTCACCATCCGGCGGATCTGCCGCCGGGTGACGCCGACCAGCTGCAGCAGGGCGAGTTCACGGCGGCGGGCCAGCGCGGCCATCACCATCGTCGTGGCCGCGGCCAGCGCCGAATATCCGACCATGACGCCGATCAGCATCTTGTTGAGCCAGGCGCCGATCGCGACGTCGGTGCTGATCTGTTTGGTGCGGGCAGCGGCGTCGATCGTGACGCTGCCCGGGTGCGCGGAGTTCCAGGCGGCCAGCGAGGCATCGGCGCCCGGGCCGGTGCGCACCAGCACCTCGTCGTCGGCGTTGCGCGGCAGATGCCCGGCCACGGTCGCCTTGGCCAGCGTGACATCGCCGAAGCCGAGACCCCGGCGATAGATCGCCACCACCCGCAGCTTGGCCGGGCTGCCGTCGCCGAGCCAAAGCTCGACCTGGTCACCGACGTGCCAGCCGGCCGACGAAGCTTGCATCGCGGACACTGCCACCGTGTCGGCGCGCAGGTCGGCGAGGTTGCCGTCGGTCACCCCGAGGTCCATCGTCGAGGCGAGGCCGGCCGGATCGACGGCCTGCGCTCCGGCGGTCTGGACGCCGTCGAAGGACGTCACGACCACTGACGTGTGGCGCAGGCCGGTGGCCGCCTGCACCCCGCCGAGCTCGCGGATCTCCGCCGCCGCGTCTCCGCCGGTCGGGATGATGACCCGGTCGGCCAGCGTGCCCGCCCTGCTCTGCGTGGTCGTCTGACGTTCCAGGTTGTTTTGCAGGAACCACACCGAGCCGCCGAAGCCGACCGACAGCACGAGCGCCGTCAGCACGGTGGCCATGCCCTGGGCGTTGGCTCGCAGGTTCTTCGCTGCCAGATATCCGCTGACCCGCCAGAGCCGGGACAGCATCGGGGTGAGCAGCCGGGCAGCGAACGCGTTGATCCAGGGCGCGAGCAGCGACACCGCGAGCACGAAGAGGTAAAGCATGCCGGTCGCGCCGGCGAGTGCCGCGGTGGCGCCGCTCATCGTGGCCGCGAATCCGCCGGCCGTCCCCGCACCGATCAGCGTGACCAGGCCGAACCCCAGCCGAACCTTGCCGCTGCGCTTCGGCTCGACCGCGATCTCGCCGAGCGCCTCGATCGGCTTGATCCGGGTGACCCGGCGCCCGGCGAGCAGAGCGGCGATCACCGCCACCAGCACCGCCACGCCGACTGCGGCCAGGCAGGCGATCCAGCCGGCGGCCATCGGGAAGCCGGCCGGGATGAACCCCCGGTCGATGAGCTCGCCATGCACCCAGCGGGCCGCGATCAGCCCGGTGGGCACGCCGAGAACCGCGGCGATCAGACTCAGCAGCGCGGTCTCGGCCATCAGCATCCGCCGCAGCTGGCCGGGGGTGGCCGCGACCGCCCGTAGCAGGGCCAGGTCGCGCCGGCGGTGCCGGACGGACAGCCCGATCGTGCCGGCCACCACGAAGACGATCAGCAAGATCACGTAGCCCCCGAACGCCGACCCGGCCTCGACCAGCAGACTTCGGGCGACCAGGCTCGCGGACTGCTCGGCCTCGCCGCGGTCCTTCCCCGCATAGA
The DNA here is from genome assembly GCF_040638295.1 of Actinoplanes sp. NPDC026619. Lineage (NCBI taxonomy): Bacteria > Bacillati > Actinomycetota > Actinomycetes > Micromonosporales > Micromonosporaceae > Actinoplanes > Actinoplanes sp. NPDC026619. The sequence goes on along the minus strand of NZ_JBEZYA010000041.1, from coordinate 53,011 downwards.
TCGTGGCGCCCGCCGCCACCTGCCGGACCGCTTCGGCGACCGCCTTCTTGCTCGCGCCCGGCGCCGCGAGCACGCCGATCGTGTCGAACCGGCCGGGGTGCGCGGAGAGTCGAGCGGCCTGCGCATCGGTGAAGAACACCTGGGCCTCACCGGTGTCGGTGGTGCCGCTCACCCGGTAGGGCCGGGGCACGCCGGCGACCGTCAGGCTGATCTGGTTGCCGGGGGTCACGCCGAGCCGGACGTCGGCCACGACCTCGTCGGCGGCCTTCGGCGCGTTGCCCGCCGTGACGGCGCTGCCGGTGAAGGCGTGGACGCCCCAGCCGTGCCCGACGGCGGCGGGCGCGTCGACGATCACCCGATCGTCGCCGGCCACGGTCGCGACGCCCGGCACCTGCCGGATCCGGGCGACGAGCCCGGCATCGACCATGCCGCCGTCGGGCAGCGTGGCGGTGGTGGTCTCGGTGTCGCCGGTGAAGTCCTTGTTCGTGTAGCTGATCTCGCGGTGCGCGACGACCAGGTCGGCCGATCGGTAGAGCCGCGACTCGGGGTGGAAGCGCAGACCGGACTCGACGAGTGTGCCCATCGCGACCAGGATCATCACGCCGACGGCGAGGGCGATCAGGGTGGCGACGGCCGGGCCGGCACGGTGGCGCAGCAGCTTGGCGGCGAGCGCGGTCATCGGACGACCCGCCGATCGAGCGATGCCAGGTGCTCGGCGATGCGGGCGGCCCCGGGCTGCGGCATGTCGGCGACGATCCGGCCGTCGGCGAGCACCATCACCCGGTCCGCATATGACGCGGCGACCGGGTCGTGGGTGACCATCACGACGGTCTGGTGCTGCTCGTCGACCACCGCGCGCAGCAGCGTCAGCACGTCGGCGGCGGTCTGCGTGTCGAGCGCCCCGGTCGGCTCGTCGCAGAAGATCACCTCGGGCCGGGTGGCCAGCGCCCGGGCGATCGCCACCCGCTGCTGCTGGCCACCGGAGAGCGCGGCCGGCCGGTGGTGCAGCCGCTCGCCGAGCCCCACCCGCTGGACCACCTGGGCCAGCCAGGCACGGTCGGGGCGAGCGCCGGCCAGGCGCAGCGGCAGAACGATGTTTTCCTCGACGGTCAGCGCGCCCACCAGGTTGAACGCCTGGAAGACGAAGCCGATTCGGCTGCGCCGCAGCTCGGTCAGCTTGGTCTCGGACATCGTGGACAGGTCGGTGTCGCCGAGGAAGACGTGACCGGAGCTGGGCCGGTCGAGGCCGGCGGCGGTCTGCAGCAGGGTGCTCTTGCCCGAGCCGGACGGACCCATCACCGCGGTGAAGGTGCCCCGGTTGAACGCGGCGTCGACACCGTCGAGGGCGGTGACCGGGGTGCGGCCGGAGCCGTAGACCTTGGTTAGCTTTTCGACGCGAACCGCCGTGTCGACCGTGAGTCCTGGGTGGACGAACATCTCTCTGCCTCTCCGTGTGGTCTGTGTGGTGCGCGCACGGAGAACGCTATTGAGCTGCTGGTTCACCGACCATCCAGTGGGCTGCCCAACCGAGGTATAGCAGGCACTACTTCTCCAGGTAGCGGAGCACGGCGGTGACGCGGCGATCGGCCTGGTCGTCGGGGGAGAGGTGCAGCTTGGCGAAGATGTTGCGGATGTGCTTGTGCACGGCGCCCTCGGTGACGAAGAGCCGCTCGGCGATGGCGGTGTTGCCCAGACCCTCGGCCATCAGCTCCAGCACCCCGAGCTCGCGTGGCGACAGCTCGCTCAGCTCGGTGTCGGGCCGGGTGCGGGCCAGCAACTGGCCGACCACCTCGGGGTCGATCGCGGTGCCGCCGCCGGCGACCCGGTGCAGCGCGGCCAGGAACTCCTCGACCCGGCCGACCCGCTCCTTCAGCAGGTAACCCAGGCCAGTCGCGCCGACCGAGAACAGCTCGTTCGCGAAGGCCTGCTCGACGTAGGCCGAGAGGACCAGGACGGCCAGACCGGGCTGCCGTCGCCGAGCCTCGACCGCCGCGACGATGCCCTCGTCGGTGTGGGTCGGCGGCATCCGGACGTCCACGATGGCCACATCCGGCTGGTGGGCGTCGATCGCCACCAGGAAATCGCCCGGGTTGCCCGCCGTGGCGACGACCTCCAGCCCTTCCGCCCGCAACAGCAGCGCGAGCCCTTCGCGCAGCAGCGCGTCGTCCTCGGCGATCACAATCCGCACGGCAGCTCCACCAGCATCCTCGTCGGCCCGCCCGGCGGGCTGGTCAGCGTGAGCCGACCGTCGAGCGCCTCGACCCGGCGGCGGATGCCGGCGAGCCCGGAACCCTGCCCCTCGTCGGCGCCGCCGCGACCGTCGTCCTCGATGTCGACGTGCAGCCGGTCGCGCTCGCGCCGCACGCTGACCGTCACGCCGGTCGCGCCGCTGTGCTTGACCACGTTGGTCAGCGACTCGGCCACCACGAAATAGGCGGTGGCCTCGACCGAGGCGGCGCAGCGCGACTGCACGTCCACCTCGACTCGGCAGGGCACGGCGCAGTTCGCGGCGAGACCGTCGAGAGCACCGGACAGCCCGCGATCATCGAGCACCGGCGGCAAGATCCCGCGCACCACCGTACGCAATTCGGCCAGCGCCTGCTCCGCCGCGTCCTGCGCCCGCCCGAGGATCTCGTCAGCCAGCACCGGATCGCGTTGCAGCGCCCGTCGTGCCGCCCCGAGCAGCACGTTGACCGCGACCAGGCGGTTTTGAGTGCCGTCGTGCAGCGAACGCTCGATGCGCCGCAGCTCGACCGCGTGCGCGTCGAGCGCGGCGGCGCGGGTGGCGGTGAGCTCGGCGACCCGCATCGACAGGTCGATGCCCGGCGGCGGCGACAGCAACCACCGGCCGGACGCCGCCTGAATCCGGGCGAACATCGGGCCGGCCAGGATCGCAACGACCACCCATCCCAGGCCGAGCAGCGCGACCAGCAGCGCGTCGGGCATGCTCTCGGTCCGCCACCAGACGATGCCCGGGGCCGCGTCGGGCGGAAGTAGTCGGTAATAGAGCGGGAACGTGATGTCCTGCAACGCGTACAGCGGGATGGTCAGGCCGAAGACGCCGAGTAGGAACCCGCCGACCGCGTGCAGCGGCAGCCAGACGAGCTCGCGGTGGACGAACGGGTCTTTGATCGTGGCCTTCAACCCGGCCGGAACCGGGCCCGGCTCCAGCACCGGTGGCCCCCATCGGGTCAGTCGGCCGCGCTCCCGGTCGGCCACCGACCGCAGCGCCCGCAGGGCGTCGTGCGCCGCCGGCAGCCCGATCCCGACCAGCGACAGGATCGCGACGATCACCAGCCAGAACAGTGTGCCGAGCGCCAGCACCGCGGTGCCGAGCCCACCGACGACATGCTCGAGCGCGCCGACCGACGCGCGGAACCGCTTGCGCACCCACGTCATCGGCCACCTCCCGGCCGTGACGATAGGACATCGGCCGTGCTCGGCGTCAGCCTCCGAGCCAGAAAGTACAGCAGGCTATACCTCGATAGTCGTGCCTGCGGGATCGGCTGCGGCGCCCTCGCTGCCTAGCGTGGTGGGCATCGAAGAAACGACACCGGGAGGCAACGATGAACGACGACGAATACCGCATCACCCAGACCCATGTGGCTCCCGTGGAGACGCCGCGAGACATGTTGCGACCGGCACTGTGGTTCGCGCTGTTCTTCAGCGCCGCCGCCAACGCGGTGTTCTCGACGGCCATCGGCAATCCGATCGTCAGCTCCGTGTGCGGCGCGGCCGCCCTGACCTGCGCGATCACGCTGATCGTCCACCACTACCGCAACCGGGCCTGAGCCCCGCCGCGCTGGTCACACATATGCCAAATATACGACGGAGCTCGGGCAAAAGGTAAGGCCGGATGGCCCATCACGTTTGCGCTGGTCAGAGCCCATGATTCAGGTATCGGACGGGACGTGTTGGAGCCAAAGGAGGCGACATCATGTTGTTGCAAGGTAGTCGGACCGCTGAGCGGCCGAGCAAGGTCGTTACCACCCGCCATGAGCAGATCACGGTTCGCCCTGTTCAGCCTGGGGAAGAATCGGTTCCTGCTCCGACGCTTCCGCTGAGCCGCCGCACCTATGCGCCGATCACCTGGGAGCACCCCAGCCTGGGCAAGGTGGTGGTCGGCGGCATCGGCGAGATCACCCGCACGGCGGTGCTGTTCGTGCTGCTCGCGGCGGCTTTCGTCGGCACGGCGATGGGCATCGCGATCTTGGTGACCAGCATCATCCAGGGCCTGGGCGTCGACGCTTCGGCCCCCTACTAGGCGGCGCAGCCGCCGAGGCCCAGGAAGCCCTCGGCGGCGAAGAGCGGCGAGGAGCGAGAGGAGCGAGAGGAGCGAGAGGAGCGGCGAAGAACGGCGGGACGGGTCGGTTTCGGCCTTCCGGGCGATCGAGTGTCGGTGGATCAGGATCTATGCTTCGGCGCAGTCTTGATCACGGGGGACATTTTCGATGCGTACGTCTCGGGCCGTTCTTGCGGTCTCTGTTCTGCTTGGCTCTTCGATCGTCGGCGTGGCTCTTGCGACCATCCCGGCCTCGGCTGAGACGCAGGTTCAACTTCCGATCACCACGTTCGGCGACATCGCTGTCGACGGGGTGCACAAACGGGTCTTCATCAGTGATTCGGTGTCCGGGACGATCATCGCTACCGACTACGAGGGCAAGGTCGTCGGGCAGGCCACGGGGCTGGACAACGTTCAGCGTATTGCGCTCTCCGACGATGACAGCCGGCTCTACGCCACGCTGTACAGCGGGCACGCGATCGTGGCCCTGGCGACGGACACGCTGGGCGAAGCGGGCCGCTATCCGCTAGGCAGCAGCGTCTATCCGGACACGATCACTCCGGCCGGCGGCAAGCTCTGGTTCGGGTACATGGTCGGCGACGACGCCAACTTCGGGGCGGTGGACCCGGCCGACTCCAGCGTGTACCTGTACGACGGCAGCGACGCCAACCGGTTCGACTCGTCGCCGTATGTGGTGGCGAGCCCGGCCGCGCCCGGCAAGCTCGTGGTGGGCAGCCGCTGGGGCACCACGACCGGGGGCGCCACGGTCTACGACGTCTCCTCGGGCGTGGCCGTCGAGGACGTGAAACTGGCCGGGGCCCAGGCGGAGACGGACGAGTGGGCGCTCACTCCGGACGGAAGCCAGCTGATCACGGTCGGCCGCGGCGACGAGCGGCGGCGCCGGCTCAGCGACCTGGAGATCACCGCCACCTACCCGGCGCTGGACCGGGCCAACGGGGTCGACATCAACACCGACGGCCGGGTCGCGATCTCGATCGGGAACAAGGCCACCGGTGACGACATCTACGTCTTCAACGGTGACGAGACGGTCGCTTCGCAGACGATCCGCACGTCCGAGCCGGCCAGCCCCTACAGCGACGGGTCCGGCGCGCTCAGCCGGGACGGCATCCAGGCTCGGGGCATCGCCTGGGAGCCGGGCGGTTCGCGACTGTTCGCGGTCGGCCGCTACCGCAACGCGTACCGGCTGTGGGTGTTCAACGGACCGGACAAGCCGGTGCCGCTGACGCCGTCGCTCACGCTGAGCAGCAACAACGCGGTTTACGCGTACGGCACGACGGTCACGTTCACGGCGAAGCTGGGCACCACGTCCACGAATCGGACGCTGGAGATCTGGGCCGACCCGACGGGGGCCGACCAGCCCGGTCGAGTGCTCCGGAAGGGCACGGTCAACAGCGCGGGCGTGCTCACTGCGAGCTTCCGGCTGACCCGCAACACCACGGTGAGTGTGCGGTTCGCCGGCGACGACAAGTACGCGGCGAGGTCGGCATCGTCCGTTGTGTACACCAAGGTCGCGGTCAGCGCCGCGGTGACGAAGCAGTACAAGACCGGCAAGATCGGGTCGACGAAGTACGCCTACTTCCACCAGAAGACGACGCCGCAGTTCACGACGTCGATGACGTACTTCGCGGGCCGCAAGCAGCGGCTCACGGTCCAGTACTACTCCAAGGGCGCGTGGCGGACCCGGAGCACGGTCTACGTCAAGGTCGGCTCGAACGGCAAGTCGATCGCGAAGTTGACCGGATCGCGTCCGATCAACGGCAAGTTCCGGGTGGAGGCGGCGTATCTGCGGGGCACTTCCGGCGACAGCGCCAATTACACGACGTACGGCGCATGGCAGTACTTCACTTTCCGTAAGTAACACCAGCGCGGCCGCCGTCATCGATTTAATCGGTGGCGGCGGTTTGTTGTGCCCGCCAGAATTGTGGCTAACGCCGGACCAGTCGAGGGAGTTGAGTGCCATGTCGTATAGCTCCTCCCTGAGCCTCGAGCTCGAGCGATGGGGTGGCTAGCGCGTTACGTCCGCGTCGGCGCCGCCCACCTCGTACCTGAGGATCGGGCGGCTTTTTTGTTCGACAACTCCATGCGTCCGTGAGGCTGAGGCAGGTAGACCACTGGACTCTCAATCCGGAAGACCGGGTTCGACCCCCGGACGGACGACGCAACACCCTCGTGGCCCAACGGCAGAGGCACGACGTTGAGGACGTCGACGGTGCGGGTTCGAATCCCGCCGAGGGTACGCAAGCCCGGGTAGCCCAATTGGCAGAGGCGTCCGATTCAGGGTCGGAAGGTTGGGGGTTCGAATCCCTCGCCGGGCACGCAGTTCTGGAGGAGCCAGCCGACAGTCGGCGCCGGCCACCGTCCCGAAAACGGTTGGGGTGTGAAAGCCCGTGGCGGTTCGACCCCGCCCTCCTCCGCCTCGCGGTAGCGCCGACGCTGGAGAGTCGGGCCTGCCTGTAAAGCAGGTGCCTCGCGCTGAGGGGGTTCGAATCCCTCATACCGCACAAAAGCAGCGACGCCGCTCCCCGCCAGGTCAGGGGAGCGGCGTCAGCTGTTCAGATCAACGACGGGCCGGGTGAGCCTGCTGCGCGGGCTGAGCCGGCTGCACGGGCTGAACCGGCTGCCCCATGTGACCCGGCTGGCCCGGACGAACCGGCTGGCCAACGTGGCCCGGCAGGCCAACGTGGCCCGGCAGGCCCGGCTGGCCCATGTGACCCGGCAGGCCCGGCTGGCCCATGTGGCCCGGCAGGCCCTGCTGGCCCCAGCGGACGACCGGCAGCGCCAGGTTGGCGCGGGAGATCTGGACGCGAGCGTGCCGGCTGCAGTCCGTGTAGGACATGGTGGCGCGCAGGATCGAGACGCCGCTGTCCCGGCGGACCGGGGTCACCCGGATCGGGGTGACCGCGGTGCGGCCCGGGCGCAGCGAGTCGCCGGTGGAGAACGTGGTGAAGCGACGCATGCCCGGGCCCGGGTAGGCGACGGCAACCTGACGACCGCCGTCGATCGAGATCCGGGCCGAGCAGACCGGACGGTCGGTGCGCCAGAAGATGTTGACCCAGCTCGGGGTGTTCGCCTTCACCGTGGTGAGGCGGCTGGAGACCGGCTCCGGGCCGCGACCGGCGGCCGAAGCGGACGCGGCCGTGGTCAGCGTCACCGCGGTGGCAGCCGCACCGGCGACCGCGACCGCCGCCATCACTCGGATCATGGTGTTCTTCATGGGGAAACCTCCTGCATAAGTCGAGCGGAGGGGGATTCCGCTCTCGATGGGCCCGACATTACGGACGAAAAGCCGGATACCGTGACAGGAGAGTAGGGCGTTTCGCGCCTAACTTCCAAATACGGACAAAGCGTCGAGATGCCCCTGGCCGAACGGATGATCACTGGATGATCAGTGGATCAAGCAGAACTGCAGGTAGGCGCAATAGCGGCACCGGACCGTTGGCTTGGAAGCCAAATTCGTGTACGCCGGGAATTGCCCCCCCGGGATCAGCGGAACAGCCAGTGATTCCACCGGGAGATAGGAGTCCGCCGGCCGGAAGTGATCGCAGACTCGGGCGTAGCAGCCGGTGACACCCGCGTCGGCTTGCCCCCGGTACGCGATGCCGGTTGTCGCCGCCCTGACTGCCGGTATCGCGTACCTCTGGGATTGCGTCTCGGCCGTCTCTGAGCTGGGACTATCTGTGTAAACCCGGTTGTCCGAGGTTGTCCGAGGAATGCCCGGACCGGGCTTCTGGCCGCCTACGCTCGGTTGGCGTGGTCCGGCTCGGAAGATTTGGATCATGCATTTTGGGGGCACGCGCCGCTTCCCCGATGGCGGTCGGGGTGGCGGCGCGTCCGCCGGTGTGGGGCCGCCCGCCTTTTGTCCCTTGATGGCAGGCCGATTGACCTATCGTGGTCGCGGTGTCACTGCTCTAGCTTCGGTTGTCCGAAGGGGCGCGGCGACATCTGAAAGAGGCAGGCCGATTTCCGACACCACCGAAACCGAGCCCGATCGGATCGAGAGCCGCGACGAACTTGGCGCCGGCCTCACCACTCTCCGGCTCCGCGCCGGCCTCACGATCCGTGAGCTGGCCTCGCGGGCCGGGCTTCCGACCGCGACGGTCGGCGACTACGTCAAGGGCCGGCACCTGCCCGGCCCGGCGCAGAGCGCCCAGTTCCGCAAGCTGCTCGAGGCCAGCGGTGTCTCCGACCCGGACGAGCTGGCTCGCTGGCAGGACGCCCTCAACCGGGTGCGCGCCTCGACCGACGGCCGGCAGAGCCGCCGCGGTCCGGACGGTGCGCCCTACCCGGGCCTGCGGCCGTTCGAGGCCGCCGACGCCGCCCTGTTCTTCGGCCGGGAGGCCTTCCTCGCTGCGGTTCTCGAGCGACTGTCCGCGCTTCTCGAAAGCGACATCTCACACAAGCTGCTGTTCGTCGTCGGCGCCTCCGGCTCCGGCAAGTCCTCGCTGCTGCGCGCCGGCGTGCAGCCGGCCGTCCTGGACGGCGCGCTCGGCGACTCCTGGTCGGTGGCGATCATGGTGCCGGGCACGGATCCGGTGGCCGCCCTCGAGCAGGCGCTCGCCGGCGCCGAAGAGCCGCGGCTGCTGATCGTCGACCAGTTCGAGGAGCTCTACACCGAGGCCGGCGCCGACGAGGATTTCGTCGCGGCGCTGGCCGGGCTCGGGCCGCAGACTCTGGTCCTGGCCGGCATGCGCGCCGACTTCTTCCCCCGCGCCGCCGCCGACCCGCACCTGGTCCCGGCGCTGCAGGGGTGGCAGATGGTGGTGCCGCCGCTCACCGAGCAGGAGTTGCGCTCGGCCATCACCGACCCGGCCGACGCCTGGCAGGTCACCGTCGACGAGGCGCTGGTCGAGGTTCTGCTGGCCGAGATCCTGCCGGTGCGGCGCCCGGAGAACGCCCTGCCGCTGCTCTCGCACGCGCTGCTCACGGCGTGGGGGCAGCGCACGAAGGGGCGGCTCACCCTCAACCACTACCGGGCGGCGGGCGGGCTCGGCGGCGCGGTTCAGCAGAGCGCCGAGCAGGCGTACGCCGAACTGAGCGCCGAGGAGCAGGAGCTGGCCCGACGGCTCTTCCTGCGCCTGGTGACGATCGACGACGACCATGTCACCACCAAGCGCCGGATCACCCGCAGCGAGCTGCCGGCCAGCGGCGACGACGTCGAGCCGGTGATCGAGCGGTTCGTGGCCCGGCGCCTGATCACGGTCGACGAGCACAACCTCGAGATCAGCCACGACGCGCTGCTCACCGCGTGGCCGCGGCTGGCCGACTGGATCGCGGCCGACCACGCCGGCCTGCTGCTGCACCGCCGGCTCACCGGGGCGGCCAAGGCCTGGCAGGAGGAGAGCGCCGACGACCTGCTGATGCGCGGCAACATCCTCTCCGACGTGACCGAGTGGGCCGGCGACGCCGACCACCGGGCCTCGATGAACGCCCTCGAACTGGACTATCTGGACCGCAGCGCCGCCGCCCGGGATGCCGAACAGCGGGTCGAGCGCCGCCGGATCGTGGTGCTGCGCCGCCTGGTCGCGGCACTGATGGTGCTGGTCGTGGTGTCGGCCGGCTCGGCCGGTTACGCGTTCCGGGCCAGCCACGTCGCCGCCACCCAGCGCAAGGCCGCCGACGTGGCCCGCGACGAGGCGCTCTCCCGGCAGGTGGCGATCGAGTCGACCCGGGCGGCCGAGTTCGACCCGGCGCTGGCCGAGCAGTTGGCGCTCACCGCGTACCGGATCTCGCCGACCGTGGACGCCCGGTCGGCGCTGTTCGACGCGATCTCGGACGGTTACGTGCACCGGCTGGTCGGCGCGTCCGGCCCGACCATGCTGCGGATCAATCCCGACGCCAACCTGGTGGCGATCAGCAACGCCAAGGACGGCAGCGTCGACCTGCGCCGCTACGCCAATGGCCGGCCGGGCGACAAGGTCGCCACGGTGCCGGCCGCCAGCCCGGGTAAGTCGGTCTTCGCGCTGGCCTTCAGCCCCGACGGCAACGTCCTCGCCATCGGCGGCGAAGGCGGCGTGGTGCACCTCGTCGACGTGCACGACCCGGCCCGGCCGGAGGCGGTCGCGGATGCGCCCGGCACCCAGGACGCGGTCGAGTCGATCGCCTTCTCGCCGGACGGGAACCGCCTGGTCGCGGCGGGCACCAACCCGGCGCTGCGCGCCTGGTCATGGACCGCCGGCGCATGGAAGGAACAGCCGATCAAGGGCGGGGCGACCGTCATGCAGACGGTGGCATTCAGCCCCGACGGCAGGACGCTGGTGGGCGGCGGCACCGACGGCAAGGTGGTGTTCTGGGCCCCCGACCACCTCGGCACCGCGCCGGTCGCGGTCCCGATCGCCGGCACCACGGTCAACGTCACCGGCTGGTCACCCGACGGCCGCAGCCTGGTCGCCGGGGCAAAGGACGGCACCGCCTCGATCATCGACGTGGCCACGCGGAAGGTGCGGGCGAAACTCGACACCGGCTTCACCTCCTGGGTCAACGCCGTCGCCTACTCGCCCGCCGGTGACCTGCTCGCGGTCGGCGGCTCGAACAACACGATCGCCGTCTTCGACGTCAAGACCAACGCGCGCCTCGCCACCGTCGCCAGCGCCGCCCAGGTCACCGCGATCGCGTACGCCCCGGACGGCAAACAGCTGAACGTGGCCGCCGCCGACGGCACCGTGCGTACGTTCCCGGTGCTCCCGCGCAGCGTGGACCCCGGCTCCGGCGCCCTGTTCGCGCTCGGCATCGACCACTCCGGCCAGCGGCTCGCGGTCGCCTCCACCGGCCCCGCCGGCCAGGTCTCGCTCTGGTCGCTGACCGGCGCCACGCCGCAGCGGCAGGCGTCCCCGGCGAACCCGGCGTCGTTCGGCGCGTCGGCCGGCTCGGTGGCCATCTCCGCCGACGGCACGAAGTACGCCACCGGCAACCGGGCCGGCCAGGTGCTGCTGGTCGCGGCGGGCAAGAGCGTCGTGCTGACCGGCGCCACCGCGCTGATCGAGTCGGTCCAGTTCAACCCGGCCGGCAACCTGGTCGCGGCCAGCTCCGACGACGGTTTCGTGCACGTCTGGGACGTCACTGACCCGGCCGCGCCGCGCGCGCTCCCCAAGCTCGACTCGGGTGGCCTGGCGTCGTCGATCGCGTTCAGCCCCGACGGCCGCTACCTGGCCGCGGGCAGCGTCGACCGCACCGTGCACTGGTGGAACGTGGCGAACCCGGCGGCCGCGGAGGAGATGCCGGCACTGTCCGGATTCGACAACTACGCCTTCTCGGTCACCTTCTCGCCGGACTCGCGCACCATCGCCGCGGGCGGTGCCGACGACACGATCCGCCTCTGGGACATCACCGACCCGCGGCTCCCCACGCCCAAGGGCACCATGCTCACCGGGCCGACCCACTACGTCTTCAGCCTGGCCTTCAGCCCGGACGGCAAGACCCTGGCCGGCTCCGGCGGCGACGGCTCGGTCTGGACGTGGAAGCTCGGCGCCGGCGGCGCGGCGCAGACCAGGACGGCGCTGCACGCGGCCAACTCCAACGGCAAGACGTACGCCATCGCCTACACCCCCGACGGCTCGACACTGCTGGCCGTCGGCAGCCTCGGCCGGGTCACCCAGTGGCCCACCGACGAACAGCAGGTCGTCACGTCGCTGTGCACCTCCGGCGGCGATCCGCTGACCACCTCGGAGTGGGCCAAGTACGTGCCCGGCGTCGCCTACCGCGCGGTCTGCCCCTGAACCAGCGGAATTGGGTTGTCCGCCGGAAGCAGGGGCCAGATGCGCGCGGCGATCGGCTCGAGCAGAGTCGCGCAACGCTCGGTGACATCCGGCCCCAGCTTCCGCCACGGCCGGCCGGCCAGACGGTCGGTGACGGCTTCCACCTCGGCGTACGCCTCCTCGCCGGCAATCGTGGCCGAGCCGTCCGCGGCGAGCCAGCCCCGCTCTCGCAGGCGGCCGGCGGCCGCGTCCCATTCGTCGTCACTCCACCCGCGGGCCGGCTGCATGCCTTCCCGGAGCCCGCCGAGCCCGCACCGCCAGACCAGCGACTCGCAGCCGTCGACACCGGCGGTGAGCAGCGCCGCCACGTGTCCGTCGCCCCGGTGCTCCCGCAGGATCGTCGCGGCCTGCCAGAGCCGGTCGACCGGCTCCTCGGGCCACTCCAGGTCGGCGTTGGCCGAGCCGAGAATCCGCCCGGGCCGGTCGATCTCGCGGGCGGCCGCCTCGAGCAGGTCGGCGGCCTCGTCGATCGGCAGGCCGTCGAGCACCGCTTCCAGCGCGACATGCGCTCCGGCCCGGCGGGCGTCGAGCGCGGCCGACGGCGTGATCCGGGTCCAGATGTCCGGCAGCGCCCGCTCCACCATCCCCGGCGCAAAACCGAAGAACGCGGCGACGACCGGCCCGGCCCCGACCGCCCCGAGCGGCGCCACCCGCCCGGCGAAGTAGCGCCGCCAGAATCCGCGCAGCCCAGCGGCTTCGAATGCGGCTCCACCGTCGGCCGCGAAGTAGGTCACCGCGTGCACCGGCTCGAACAGGGTCCACATCCGCCGCTCAACGCTGAGTTCACTCATGCCCGGCAGCAAACGCCCCCGCCGCCCCCCGGTCAAGAACCCGACCCTCAGCCGGCGGGTGGTGACGAATCTCGATCTTCGAGGCAGAATATGACCCGAGGTGCAGTACGAGGGTGGTCCCGCTTCGGCGGGGCCACCCTTTTTGGGACGCGGAGTTGACCTCCGGTCGGCACCTACTGCGAGGATGCCTGGCTGACCACGGCCGCCCTGCTGCGCGAGACCCGGAACCGCGCTGGTCGGCCTGCCGGCCAGCCCGACCCTGCACAACTACTACGTGGCGCTGAAGGAGCAGAACCTGCTGCGGGTGCTGGTCAACAGCATCGCGGTGGTCGCGGTCTCGGTGCCGGTCACGCTGCCGGTGGCGGTGTTCATCCTGACCGGCTTCATGCGCACCCTGCCGCCGGAGCTCTACGAGGCCGCCGACCTGGACGGGGCCGGCGAGTGGAAGTCCTGCCAGCGGATCGCGATCCCGCTGTCCTACCCGTCGCTGGCGGCCACGTCGATCTTCCTGGTCGTCATGCACTGGAACGACCTGCTCTACCCGCTGCTGTTCATCGACGATCCGGCCAAGCGGACCCTGCCGCTGGCCCTGCTCGACTTCCAGGGCGAATACCTGACCGACTACCCACTGCTGTTCACCGGCGTGGTGGTCGCCTCGGTGCCGATGGTGCTGGCGTACGCGTTCCTGCAGCGCCACTTCGTCGCCGGCATCACGGCCGGCTCGATCAAGGGCTGACTTATGGCTCCTTGACGACGACCGTGTTCAGGACCATGTCGGCGAACGACCCACCAGTCCAGTCCAGTAACAAACCGATCTTCCGGGCGCGGCCGTCGGAGCGATAGGTTGACGCAGCTCACTGCCCACACTGGAGGTAGCGCGTGATGAGTTCCCACCCCCTCGCCCGGCTCACCGCCGCGGAGATCGACCGGACCCGCGAGGTGCTCGCCGAGGCCGGCGTGCTGGCCGAGAGCACCCGGTTCGCCTACGTCGGGCTCGCCGAGCCGGACAAGAAGCTGGTTCTGGCAGGCACGGTGGCGCCGCGCCAGGTGCGGGTGCTGCTGCTCGACCGGGCCACCGGCCTCGGCCGGGATTGCCTGGTTGACCTCACCGCCGGTGCGATCGCGGCGATCACCGAGGCGGACGCCACGCTCGGTGGTCAGATGCCGATCCTCGACGAAGAGTTCATGGTGATCGAGGAGATCCTGGCCGAGTCGCCGGAGTGGCTGGCCGCCCTGGCCAAGCGCGGCCTGCCGGTCGAGGAGGTGCGCGCCTGTCCGCTGTCGGCCGGCAACTTCGACTACGAGGACGAGGCCGGCAAGCGGATGATCCGCGTGCTCGCCTTCCACCAGCCCGATCCGGCGGCACTGGTGTGGGCGTACCCGATCGATGGTCTGGTTGCGTATGTGAATTTGACCGAGCGCACCGCGCACGCGGTCTACGACCACCAGGTCCACCCGATTCCGCAGGAGAAGGCGGAGTGGGAGGTGCCGGCCCGCAACACCCTCAAGGCGATCGAGATCACCCAGCCGGACGGGCCCAGCTTCGCGGTCGACGACGACGTGGTGACCTGGGAGAAGTGGCAATTCCGGATCGGTTTCGACATGCGCGAGGGGCTGATCCTCAACCAGATCTCGTTCGACGGCCGGCCGATCGTCTACCGCGCCTCGATCGCCGAGATGGTGGTGCCGTACGCCGACCCGTCGCCCGCCCGGTTCTGGCAGAACTACTTCGACACCGGCGAGTACCTGTTCGCCCGCTACACCAACTCGCTCGAGCTCGGCTGCGACTGCCTCGGCGAGATCCACTACTTCGACGCCACGCTTGCCGACGAGCAGGGCGCGCCGCGGAACATCGGCAACGCGATCTGCATGCACGAGGAGGACTACGGGGTGCTGTGGAAGCACACCGACCTCTTCAACGAGATGGCCGAGACCCGGCGGCAGCGACGTCTGGTGATCTCGTTCTTCGTCACTATCGGCAACTACGACTACGGCTTCTACTGGTACCTCTACCTCGACGGCACCATCCAGCTCGAGTGCAAGGCGACCGGCGTGGTGTTCACCTCGGCCTATCCGGGGGCGGATTACCCGTACGCCACCGAGATCGCGCCCGGTCTCGGGGCGCCGTTCCACCAGCACCTGTTCTCGGCCCGCCTGGACATGACGGTGGACGGCGCCGTGAATTCCGTGGACGAGGTCGACGCGGTGCGGGTGCCGGTCGGGCCGGACAATCCTTACGGCAATGCGTTCGGCCGCCGGACGACGCGGCTCAAAACCGAACTGGAGGCGCAGCGGCTTGCCGATCCGGCGGCCGGCCGGGTCTGGCACATCGTCAACCCGGAGGTCACCAACCGGCTCGGCCGGCCGGTCGGTTATGCCCTGCACCCGGCCGGGCTGCCGACGCTGCTGGCCGACGAGTCGTCGTCGATCCACTCCCGGGCGACCTTCGCGACCAAGCACCTGTGGGTCACCCAGTATTCGCCGGACGAGCGCTACCCGGCCGGTGACCTGGTCAATCAGAGCCCCGCGGGGGCCGGGCTGCCGGCCTGGACGGCGGCCGACCGGCCGATCGACGGCGCGGACATCGTCATCTGGCACACGTTCGGGCTGACGCATTTCCCGCGGCCGGAGGACTGGCCGATCATGCCGGTCGACTACGCCGGGTTCACCCTCAAGCCGTACGGCTTCTTCGATCGCAACCCCGCGCTCGACGTGCCGAAGTCGGCGGCCCGGCACTGTCACTGACCGGGCCGCCGACCCGCCTCACTGGAGCTTGAAGCTCTGGGCGGCGGTGCCGTTGCAGGTGTACTGCACCAACTGGACGCTGTCGGCCGTGCTCGCGGCCGGCACGTCCAGGCACTTGCCGCTGTTGCGGTTGACCAGGTGGAAGTAGCCGTCGGTCTCGGGGACGGACTGCCACTGCTGGTTCAGGCCACCGCCGTAGGTCCAAGTCTGGATCTTGGCATTGTCGGCGGTGGAGACGTCGGTGACGTCGAGGGCCTGGGCGTTGTTGGCCTGGTTGTTGACCCGCACGTAGCTACCGGTCGTGGTCACGAGCTGGTATTTCTGCGCGGTCGACCCGTTGCAGGTGTACTGCTGGATCGCGGTGCCGCTGACGGTGCCGGCCGAGCGAGCGTCCACGCACTTACCGCTGTTCTTGTTGATGATCGACTGGTAGCCGGTGGCGGGCGGCGTAGTGGTCGGCGCGGTCGTGGGCGGGATGACGCCACCGCCCAGCCACAGCAGGCCGTTGATCAGCCACTGGTTCTGCTGCGCGCTCGCGAACGTCGACGACGTCCGCGTGTTGGTGGAGTAGTTCATGCCGTTGTGGCCGAAATTGGCGTACAGCATCTTGTAGTTCTTGTTGGTCCACATGATCGGGTAGAACCCGCTCTGCCACTGCTGGTTGGGGTCGTCGCCGACCGGGAAGGTCGACGCGTCCAGCGAGGCCAGGATGTCGATGTTCGCGTTGTTCCGCAGGTCGTTGCTCCACGAGTACCACTCGCTGACCGACGACTGGATGGTGGTCGGCAGGCCCGCGGTGGACGGGTGGTTGCGGTCCTCGATCTTCAGCGTCTCGGCGGTCGGCCCCCACGTGTTGGAGACGAAGTTTCCGGAGCCGAGGAACGTGTTGTAGTACCAGCTCCAGTCGGTCGCGCTGGTGGTGAACGCGCTCACGTGGAAGCCGAGGAAGCCGCCGCCGTTCTGCATGTAGGTCTGGAACGCGGCGCGCCGCTCGGCCGGCGGGCCGTCGTCGAGGAACATCACGACCTGGACGCCGGCGAGACCGCTGGCGCTGAGCCGGCTCCAGTCGGTGGTGGCCTCCCAGCTGAAGCCGTACTGCGCGCCGGCCTGCGGGAACCACTCCTTTGCTTCCTTGTCGAAGTCGATGTGTGCGGCGTCCCACGTTCCGTTGTAGAACGCGAGCACCTTGAAGGCGGGCGCCACGGCGGCGTCGGCCGAGCTGATGGCAAGCCCGGTGGCAGCGGTCGTGAGCAGGGCAATCGTCGCCACGAGGGCGCGTCTGAGCAGCTTTCGAGCCACGGTGGGAACCTCGGGGATGAGTAGCGGTTGGGGACGCGGCGCCGCTGGTCCACATCCTTGGGCATCGATGTCTCCGGCCGCAAGGTTAAGAGAACTAATAGTTAAATTAACTTCCGAAGGATGGACCCTGGCGCTCACCGGCATCGACTGGTAGCAATATCCAAAGGTTTCTTGCGTGTTAACCGCGGGGAGAGCCATGGTCAGCTTCGGAACCGCCGCCCTAACCGCCCTGGTCCTTGCGGCCACCCCGGCCGTGGTGCACGAGAGGAGTGCACACGTCTGGATCACCTCGCCGGACGGCGTCTACAAGATGGCTGACCTCGGGACTGTCCGATTTGGGAAGGCCGCCGACACGGCACTGCCCCTGATTGAGATCAACCCTCGGCAGAAATTTCAGACTATGTCCGGTTTCGGAGCCTCCATCACCGACTCGTCGGCGGCCGTGCTCTACCGCCTGCCCGCGGAGGCGCGGAACGAGACGATGGTCGACCTGTTCGCCAGGGACAAGCTCAACTTCCTGCGGCAGCCGATCGGCGCCTCCGACTTCACCGACGAGCCGGCCTACACCTACGACGACGTGCCGGCCGGCCAGACCGATTACGCGCTGCGGCACTTCAGCATCGCCCACGATCGGTCCCAGATCCTCCCACTGCTGCGTCAGGCCAAACACCTGAACCCATCACTGCAGGTCATGGGTACGCCGTGGTCACCGCCCGCCTGGATGAAGACCAACGGCTCGCTGGTCGGCGGCCGGCTGATCGACAGCCCCGCCATCTACCGGGCTTACGCCGCCTACCTGGCCAAATTCGTCGACGCCTACCGATCCGAGGGCGTCCGCGTCGATTACCTCACGCTGCAGAACGAGCCGCAGAACCGCGCGCCTTCCGGCTACCCCGGCATGGACCTGCCGTCCTGGCAGGCGGCCAAGGTGATCGAGCAACTCGGCCCCATGCTTCGTCATGAAAAGACCAAGATTCTTGGGTACGACCACAACTGGACCGAGCACCCGAACGACGCCGCCAACACCCCGCCGGACGAGACCGCCGACATCAACCACTACCCGCAGGCGCTGCTGTCGACCGCGGCCGCCCGCTGGGTGTCCGGCACTGCCTACCACTGCTATTCCGGCGACCCGGCCGCGATGACCACCCTGCACGACGAGTTCCCGGCCAAGGACATCTACTTCACCGAGTGCTCCGGCAGTCAGTCCGGCGATCCGACGCTGACCTTCTCCGACACGCTCAAGTGGCACGCCCGCAACCTGATCGTCGGCAACACCCGGAACTGGGCGAAGACGGTGGTCAACTGGAACCTGGCGCTCGACGAGACGAACGGCCCGCACACCGGCGGCTGCGGCACCTGCACCGGCGTGGTGACGGTGCGCAGCGACGGTACCGTGACGCGTAACGCCGAGTACTACACGCTCGGGCACCTGGCCCGCTTCGTCCGGCCCGGCGCGGTCCGGGTGGCGAGCACGTCGTTCGGCACCACCGACTGGAACGGGCAGGTCATGGACGTAGCGTTCGTGAACCCGGACGGCAGCAAGGTCCTGGTCGCGCACAACGAGAACGACAACCCGCAGGCCGTCGCGGTCCGGATCGGCAACCGCCAGTTCAGTTACACGCTCCCGGGCGGCTCGCTGGCGACGTTCGTGTGGGATCGATAAGTCCGTAGACCATGCTCTATCCTTCGCGGACAGCACGAGTGACGCGGGGGAAAGATGTCAGTCGGAGAACGCCTGCCGGCCACCGGCGAGAGCGGCCAGGTCGGCGCGGCCGGAGTGGTCAACCGATCGAGGCGCATCACTTTCCTCGAGGGTGTGCGTGGCGTCGCGGCCAGCATCGTCGTCATCCAGCACCTGTTCGCCGAGAACTTCCCGGGTTACGCCGAGTGGACCCACGACCACCTCGACTTCGGCCGGGTCGGTGTGGTGGCGTTCTTCCTGGTCAGCGGTTATGTGATTCCGCTGAGCCTGGCCGGGCAGACGCTGCCCGGCTTCGCCACCCGGCGGTTCTTCCGGCTCTACCCGGTCTACTGGCTGGCGTTCGCCGCGTTCGCCGTGGTCGAGCTGATCGTCCGCGGCTCGCTGGAGGGCGCCACCCTCCCGGTGGTCGTGCTCAACATCCTGATGCTGCACGGGCTGATCGGCGCGGTCAGCCTGCTGCCGCCGGCCTGGACGCTGAGCATCGAGCTTCTCTACTACGTGCAGTCGGCCGCGGCCAAGTCCCGCCGGCTGCTCGACCAGTCGGTCCACTTCGGCTGGTTCTGGCTCGGCTTCTACGTGCTGCTCTGCGTCGGCGAGCGGATCACCGGCAAGGACCTCCCGACCACGCTGCCGATGCTGCTGTTCCTGGCGAGCCTGGGCCACGCCATCCACCTGCGCGACGCCGCCGGCCGCCGGATCTGGGCCGTGATGCTGGCCGCCGGCGCGGTCTTCGTCCCGCTGGGCGCCTACATCGGAGTGGACGGCGACGGTGAATGGCCGCCGTTCACCTACTCCTTCTCGTTCCTGGTCGGCATCGCGCTGTTCTTCGCGTTCTACCTGCTGCGCAACCGTGGCATGGCCCGCCCGCTGATCTTCCTGGGCGCGATCAGCTACGCGGTCTACCTGATGCACCCGATCCTGATGGAGGCCTTCCACGACCTCCACGGCTACACCAGCGTCGTGGTCGTCGGAGCGTCGACTCTGCTCCTGGGCTACCTGGTGCACCGTTTCGTGGAGAAGCCGAGCATCGAGGTGGGCCGGCGGGCCAGCGCGCGGTTCAAGACAGCTGGTAGAACTCGCTAGGGTCGGCCGCCAGCGACGCCTTGACGTGGGCGCTCCACTCGTCGGCGACGACCTCGAGCCGGTTCGCCTCGATGCCGTCCAGGGCGGCCTTGACCACGGCGGCCGGCGCGATCTTCGGGCCGGTGTAGTCGGCCATCATGTCGGTGTCGGCGGCACCCAGGTGCAGGCCGGTGACCAGCGTTTTCTGGGCCGCGAGCTCAAGGCGTACGCCATTGGTCAGGTTCCAGGTCGCGGCCTTGGCCGCGCCGTAGGCCCCGGCGCCGTCATAGGCGAACCAGGAGAGCGCGGAGAGCACGTTGAGGATCGCGCCGCCGCCCAGTCGCGGCGCGAACGCCCGGATCATGTGCAGCGTGCCCCAGAAGTTGGTGTCCATCTCGCGGCGGATCACGTCGAGGTCGCCGGACACCAGGTTCGCCCCGGTGGAGATGCCGGCGTTGTTGATCAGCAGGGTGATGTCGCTCGCGGTCGACGCGGCGGCCGCGATCGAGGCTGGGTCGGTGATGTCGAGCTGCAGCGGCTCCACGCCGGGGATGTCGATCAGCTCGGGGCGGCGGGCGGCCGCGTAGACCTTGGTGGCGCCGCGCTCGAGAAGCTGAACGGCGAATTCGCGGCCGAGGCCGCGGTTGGCCCCGGTGACCAGGGCAATTGCTCCGGAAATCTGCATAACGGCTACGCTAGAACCTGACGTTGACGTCAGAGGCAAGAACTGCGACGGGAGTCACCCATGCGGATCGGCGAGCTGGCCACGAAGGTGGACGTGAGCGTCCGGGCGCTGCGCTACTACGAGGAGCAGGGCCTGCTCCGGTCGGAGCGGAGCGCGAGCGGTCAGCGGCATTTCGCCGAGGCGGCCGCCGACCGGGTGCAGCTGATCCAGAATCTGTACGCGGCCGGCCTGTCCAGCCGCACGATCGCCGAGCTGCTCCCGTGCGTCGATGCCAAGGTCAGCACCCCGGAGTCGCAGGCCCGCCTGGCCGCCGAGCGCGACCGCATCGACCGCCAGATCGCCGAGCTGATCGACACCCGGGACCGCCTGGACGCGATCATCGAGCACACGAAGAGCCCGGACAACGGCTGCGTTCAGGCCACGTAGAGCTTCCGCAGCGGCGCGGAAACCTCCCACACCGTCTTCGTCCCGGCGTCGAGCCGCACGAGGTCGCCGACCGCGATCGCCACCGGCGCACCACCGTCAACGGTGATCGTCGCGGCCCCCGCCAGCACCAGGAACACCTCGTCGACCTCGACGTCCCGCACCGCCCCGACGCTCATCTCCCACACGCCCACCTCGACCTCGGTGTCACCGAGCGTGGTGATCGGTGTGGTGCCGAGTGTCGGCGCCCCCGACACCACCTCGTCGGCCCCGGCCGGTGAGTGTTCCACGGCAACGTCAGCCAGGCGAATGATCTTCATTCCGGGAGCCTAGCTGCTCGATCGCCGAGGACACGTCGCTCACCCGGTCGGCGAGCAGGCCGACCGCGCCCACCGCGCGACTGAGCGGGTCGTCGCCCGCGCCGCCCAGCGCCTTCGTCCGCAGGTAGGCCTCCTTGACCTCGGCCCACCGGGACGCCTGCGCCGGGGTCAGCCGGCCGCGCAGCTCGGCCAGCTTGAGCAGGTTCGCCTCGGCGCCGGTGGTCAGCGTCTGGGCCTCGCCCGCGTAGTGGTCGTCGAGAACCGCCTCGACCTCGTCGTCGTTCATCGCCGGCACGATGCGTTCGGCCAGCTTGTTCATGTTGCGGTAGGAGCCCTGCAGGCGGAACGGCGGCTCATTGCGCGAATCGTCCGACTTGCCGGCGGAAGCGATGTATTCCTGGTTGTTGCGCAGCACCACCTGCTGCACCCGCCGCAGCTTCGCCAGCACCGACAGGACCTGTGAAAGCTCGGCGGCGGAGTAGGCGTAGGAAAGCCGGTCCGGCCGCACCGTCTCGTCTCCGGCCGCGAGCCGCACCAGCAGCGGCAGGTCGTCCCGCGAACGGTTGGCGAGCGGGGCGAGCACCGGGTTGGAGGTGAGCGCGTTCTCCAGATAGGACATCTCAAAGGCGTCGGCACGGCCGCTCAGCACATCGCCGAGGTTCCACACGTCGGCCCGGTTGGCGAGCATGTCGGGGATCCGGAAGCGCTGCCCGCTCTCGGTGTAGGGGTTGCCGGCCATGCACACCGCGAACCGCTTCCCGCGCAGGTCGTAGCGCTTGGCGGCGCCGTCCCAGACGCCCTCCATCTGCCGTTGCGCGTCGCAGAGCGAGATGAACTTCTGCAGCAGCTCCGGGGAGGTGTGCTGGATGTCGTCGAGATAGAGCAGCACGTTGTTGCCCATCTCCAGCGCGAACGAGATCTTCTCGATCTCCTGCCGCGCGGTGGCATTGGGTGCCGACAACGGGTCGATCGAGGTCACGTCGTGGCCCAGCGCCGGGCCGTTGACCTTGACGAAGACCAGGCCGAGCCGGTTCGCGACGTACTCCATCAGGGTCGTCTTGCCGTAGCCGGGCGGCGAGATGAGCAGCAGGAGGCCGGACTGGTCGGTGCGTTTCGCGTCGCCGGCCGCGCCGAGCTGGCGGGCCAGGTTGTCGCCGATCAACGGCAGATAGACCTCGTCGAGCAGCCGGTTCCGGACGAAGGAGGTCATCACCGCCGGCTGATATTCGTCGAGCCGCAGGCGAGCGCGTTCGGCTGCGGCCAGAGCGGTCCGCCTCTTCTGGTAGGACCGGAAGACCGGCACCGCGTCTTCGCGGAACGACCTGGTCGCGGCCAGGAAGCGGTCGAGCCGGAGCGCCAGCCGGCCACCGTCGACGCGCGGGTGCACGCCGAGCAGACCCTCGACGGTGGCGTCCAGCGCGGCCGCCGAGTCGTAGCGGGTCAGTTCCGATCCGGTGAGTTCGATGGCGACCGCTTCGGCGAGGTCGTCGGCGCTGCCGGCATCCGGCCGGGCCGACCGGAAGGCGGTCAGCCAGCCGGTGATGAGCTGCCGTCGCTCGGCCATCGTCGACAGGCCGGCTAGGTCGTCGAGATAGCCGCGGCCGGCCCGATGGAACTTGTCGAGGAAGGCCCGCGCCCCGGCCGCGGTGACGAACCCGGCCGTCCCGCCGGCGAGCTCTTCGACGAGATATGCGCCGACGGCCGGTGCCGAAGCGGCTGCGGCGGAGATCTCGGCGGCCAGTTCGGCGAGCGGCCCCGCGAAGCCGAACACCTCCCGGGCCCGGGCCAGCGACACCGCCCGCAGCGTCCAGGCCGCTCGCTGCTCGGCCGTCGCGGTGAACGCCCAGAACAACTGGGCTGCCACCCGCACCGACGGCTCGAATCGCAGCAGCCCGGCGCCGGCGTGCAGGCGAATGACCGCGGCCAGGATCAGGGCGGCGTCGGCGTCGTGGACGCCCCGTTCGTAGCCCTCGTCGATGCGGGACTCGGCTTCTCGCCGTACGAAATCGGGTAAAGAACCGTCGGCGAGCGCGGTCGCCGCACCGGCCGGATCGGCCGCGAAGATCGCGGCGGCGAGGAATTCGGCCCGGTAGACCGACGCGTTCTCGGACGGCAGCGACTGCGACCAGAACGGGCGGGTGTCGGCGATGAAGGACGCGTCCCGGATTGGCGCGCGGTAGTCGGTGCCGGTGATCGTGAAGGCCAGGTCGGCGCCGTCCGGCACCAGCGTCAGGTCGGTGGCCTGGGTGTTCACCGCGAAGGTGTGCCGCCCCAGGCGAATCGTGTTGCCGTCGGCGCCGTAGAGATCGAGGCGGTCGCGTAGAGCCCGGCCGGCCTCCTGCCGAGCCGCCTTGATCCGCCCGCCCAGCTCTTCGGCGCGGACCGTGTCGCCGAGGGCGCGCAGCTCGGCCGCCACCGACCGCAGCTTGCCGACCATCGGATCGGTGGCGAAGTACGTGTTGACCTCGTCCAGCGTGGACAGCCCGGTGACCCGCCGCTGCACGCTGACCAGGGTGCGCTGCGCCGAGGCGACGAGCCGGTCGGCCCGCCGCTGCCGCTCGTCGATCAGCCCCTGCCGCCGCCCGGCGAACGCTTCGTAGAGCTCCGACCGCTTGGCCGCGAGCTGATCGACGAAGTCGTCGAAGTCGCCGAACCGCGATTCGAGCGCCTCCACCTGCAACATCAGCTTCGCCGACTGCTCGTCGCAGCGATCGGGCGTGTCCGCGGCCGCCAGCCCGGCCGTGACAGCCTGCCCGAGCAGCGCGAACTCGGCCGCGAAAGCGGCCCGCCCTTCGACCGCGGCCAGCTCACGGCGGCGCCCGTCGAGGGTGGCCCGGGCCCGGTTGACCCCGCCGAGCACCTCGCCGATGCGCTCCAGGATGGCCACTCGCACGGTGGCGTCGGCGATGTCCAGCCCGCCGACCACGTCAATGACCACTTGGAGGCCGTCGGCCTGCTCCCCGAGCCGGTCCGCGACCGGTTTCGCTTCGGCCACCGTGGCGATCGATGATGCCGCGGTGACCAGCGACTCGACCGACTGCTGGTAGCCGGCGAATGCCTCCTCCTGGCGGAGATATTCGACGGCCCGGCGTGCGGTTTCCGCCACCTCTTCCGCGATGGAGCGTTGCAGCGCGTCGAGCCGGGCGAGATCGGCGTAGCGCATCTCGCGCAGCGTGACCGCGTGTCCCTGCTGCTGGCGCAGCGCCGCGAGCAGCCCGATCCAGCCGTCGGTGCCGGCCGGAACCTCACCCCGGGCGCGCCGGATCAGGGCGGTCGCCTCGGTTTCCGCGAGATCGACCGCCGCCGTGGCCTGCGCGGTGAGCTGCTGCACCGACTCGAACTCGTCGAGCACCTGCTCAGCCGTGGCCCGCATCTCGGACAGCGGCGCGGCCAGGTTGTCGAGCTCGGCCTCGCCCAGCCAGAAGTAGTTGTCGAACAACCGCCCGCAGGCCGCGATGATCGCCTCGAAGACCGGCCCGGACGGCGACATCTCGTCGACCATGCGGGCCACCGACAGCGCGTCGGCAATGCCCCGCACCAGGTCGGCGTTGCCGATCCGGTCGAGCGGCCCGGTGCCCAGCGGCTGCGCGGCCGCGAACGTGTCGGAGACGAACGGCGTCTGCCAGATCTGCATCGGGTGGACCCGGGTGGGTTCGTCCGAGTCGTGCCGGAAGGCGATGAGCGTGCCGTCGTCGAAGAGCGACCAGCCGTGACAGGTGATCGGCGTGGCCACCTCCTTGCGGATCACGTTGTAGGGCAACAGAAGGTAACGGCCGGCCGCCCGCGCGTGGAAGACGTAGAGCACGTCCTCGCCGTTGACCGACCGCACCACCCGCTCGAATTCGAGGTCGTCAGTCTCCGCGTCGAACGTCCGCGCCACGCCGGTGGCCAGGTAATACCCGCCCGGGAAGATGATCCCCTGGTCCTCGGGCAGCCGCTGGCAGGCCTGCCCGATCCCGTCGAGCCGCCGCACGTCCCGCGTCCGTGTGTTGAAGACCAGGTAACGGTGCGTGACTTCCTTGTAGGGCAAGACCTTGATCAAGATCAACGGCCCGATGCGTGCGTACGCGATGGAAGCGTCGGCCAGGCTCTGGAGCGGCTCGTCCACCGGCTCGCGGAAGATGCCCTCGCCGTCCTCGGTGTTGTTCTCCACCTTGACCGTGAGGTTGCCACCGACCGTCTCGATGAAGACCGCGTCCTCGATCGAGACGTGCGGGTGCCGCCCGAGCACGTGGTTGTCACGGGTGGTCGTGGTCCACTCGAAGTCCCACGCGGCCGGGAAGACGTGGTCGCGTTCGCCCCGGTTGTCGAGGTAGGACATCGCGCCGTCGGTCCCCACCCGCCAGCGCAGCACCTTGAGGTCGTCGGCGCGCCCGCCGGTCTGGAAAACCGCCAGCAGCAGACCTTCGAGCCTTCTCAGTTGCAGAAGCCGGGTGTCGCGGTAATACCGATACAGCTCGGCGAAGTCTTTCCGGAAACGCTCATCGTTGATCTTTGAAAGATCGGCCGGGATCAGCTTGCCGTCGGCGAACTCGTGCACCGCGAAGACGTCGGCCGCCGAGGTCTCCGCCTTGAGCCCGATGAAGACGTTGTAGCCGAACAGCATCGACCCGCCGACCTGGGCGATGTCCCGTGGCACGCAGTTGTTCTCGGTGCGCACCCGCTCGGTGCCGAGCAGCGTCATCGCCCGGCCACCGAACGTCTCGATCCGCTTGTCGTTCAGCGTCTCGGCGCGACTGGCCAATTCCTTGGCCTGCGCGCCCAGCCGGGCGCGCAGGACCTCATAAGTTCCCGCGTCGAGCGTCACCGGGCAGCCGGAACCTTCGCGTCGGCGATGCCCATCTTCTCCGCCGTAGCGAGCAGCTCACGAAGCTTGCTGGTGTCGCCGTTGCCGGCCTTGATCTGAGAAGTGAGGAACGCGGCCAGGCTGACGTTGGCGAGATCGCCGGTGGAAAGGCCGCCGATCGCCCGGGTCAGGTCGCCCATGAAGTCGCCCTCGCCGTCGAAGTAACGTGAGCCGAGCGCCTGCGCCACGGTCGAGTTCTCCACGAAGCCGTCCACGCTCTTGCCGAGCGTGATCGAGCCGATCAGCTTGTCGAAGAAGATCGAATCACCACCGACGATGTCGATGTCGGCCTTGGCGAGGCCGACCGACAGGACCTGGGCCTGCGCCTCGGCGACCTGCTTGTGCACCTCGATGCCGGCCAGCCGGACCTCTTTCTCCATCTCCAGCCGCAGGCGGTATTCCTCGTGGCCGCGGGTGGCGGCGTCCATGGCGGCCATCGCGCCCGCCTTGTCCTGCAGACCCTCGGCCTCGGCCAGCAGCTTTGCCTTGATCGACTCGGCCACGATGAGCACCCGCTCGCGCTCGACCACGTTTTCCGCCTTGCCGGTCTTCTCGACCACCTCGGCGTTGCGCTCACGCACCTGCACGTCGGCCAGCCCGGCCGCGGCCGCCTCGGCCTGCGTGCCTTCGGCCAACCGGATCTTGGCGCGGGCGTCCAGCTCGGCGGTCTGCTGCCGGGCCTCGGCCAGCAACAGCTCCTCGCGGGCCTTGAACTTGGCTGCGGTCTCGGCCGCCTCGGCCGCCTTGATGTCCTTGACCAGGTGCTCCTGCGCCTCGGCCTCGGCCGCGATGATCACGGCTTGACGCGTACGTTCGGCCTCCTCGACCACCCGCAGGCGCTTGATGTTCTCCTCCTGCTCGGCGACCGTCTTCTCGACCGCGATCCGCTCCCGGATCAGCTCGGCGATCGAGCGCCGCTCGCCCTCGATTTCCTTGTCCTTGCTGATCGTGCTCAGCTCGGTCTCCCGCTGGCGGGAGATGACCTCGAGCATCCGGTCCTTCTCGATGCGCTCGGTCTCGATCGCGATGACCCGCTCGCGGTTCTTCTCGGCGACCGCGATCTCGCGCGCCTTGTTCTCCGACTGCACGCCGAGCTGCTGCTGCGTCTTGAGCTTGGCGCCCTCGGACTTCAGCATCTCCTCGGCCTGGGCGAGCGCGATCTCGGCCTCCTCACGGGCCCGCATCGTCTCGATCTCGCGGCGCTGCTTGATCTCCGCGTCCGCCTGCCGGCGCTGCAGTTCGAGGATGGCCTCCTTGGCCTCCACGTTCTGCCGGGTGATTTCCTTTTCCTCGTTACGCCGGTAGTCGTTGGTGCGCACCGCCTCGATCGCGGTCAGCTCGGTGATCTTCCGGATGCCTTGCGCGTCGAGGATGTTCTTGGAGTCCAGCGACATCAGCGGCGTCTGCTCGAGGAAGTCGATGGCCGCGTCCTCGAGGCTGTAACCGTTGAGGTCGGTGCCGATCACCTCGATGATCTGGTCGCGGAAGTCGTGCCGCTTCGTGTAGAGATCGACGAAGTCGAGCTGCTTGCCGACCGTCTTGAGCGCTTCGGAGAACTTCGCGCTGAACAGTTCCTGCAGCGTGATCTCGTTGCTGGCGCGGGCCGTGCCGATCGCCTGGGCGACCTTGATGACGTCCTCGGTGGTCTTGTTGACCCGCACGAAGAACGTGATCCGGATGTCGGCGCGGATGTTGTCCCGGCAGATGAGGCCCTCTCGGCCGGTCCGGGCGATCTCGATCGTCTTCACCGAGATGTCCATGATCTCGGATTTGTGCAGCACCGGCAGCACGACGGCGCCGGTGAACGTGACATCGACCCGGCGCACCTTCGAGATGATCAGCGCCTTGCCCTGTTCCACTTTGCGGAACATCCGGCTCAGGAAGAACAGCACACCGATAGCGATCAGAACGATTACAGCGACGAGAATGCCCAGTCCGGTCGAGATAACGGCCATTAACTGTCCTTTGTGGCTATGTCGGCGGGGACTACCCAGAAAAATTCGCCGGCAGCGTCGAAGTCATAAAGCACCGCGACCGTTCCGGCCCGCAGTTCGTCGTGGCCCGCTTGGCGGACCTGGACTATCGCGGAAGAACCGTCGCCGGCGCGAACTTCGGCCTGGCCGAACGTGGTGGTGACTCGGCCGGTGCGAATGACACACGTCCGGCCGAGGAAATCGTTGCGGGACGGATCGGTGCCGGTCGGACCGAACCGTCTGATGAGGACGATCGCGATGCGGGTGAGCAGCCCGGCGAGGATCAGGGCGGCGATCAGGGCCACCCAGCCCGGCAGGAACTGCGCGCCGGAGAGACTGCCGAACCAGGCGAGAACCACCAGGAGCGACGCCGGAACGGAGATCGGAACACCGCCGAGGCCGGCGAAACTCAGCAGATCGCCGCTGTCCCCGGCATCCGGGTCGGCGCCACCGGCGACCACCACCACCCAGAACCCGATCACCACGATCAGTAGGGGGGTGAAAAGGACGGTGGGGAAACTCAGCGCAGCCCCGATGAATCCGCCCATCGCCTTGTCGCGCCCCCCGTTTCACGTTTCTGAAGCCATGGTGACAGGCGCAGTCAATGCGCTTAACAGAAGGGTCGGACTTCCGTCTCGAGTTCGGCCAAACTCCCGCTGAACGCGTGGTCCGTACCTGTTTGGGCGCTTTAAGCCGCTAAGCGCGAATAGCGTCATTCTCGATGACGCCGACGACAACCGAGGTTCGCCCGGCCGCGACACGCGCGGCCGGGCCGTGGATCCGGTTCCGGCCCGACATCGAAGGGCTGCGCGCGGTCGCGATCGCGGCGGTCGTGCTCTTCCACGCCGGGGTGCCCGGCATCGGCGGCGGCTTCATCGGGATCGACGTCTTCTTCGTCATCTCCGGCTTCCTGATCACCGCGCTGATGATGCGCGAGCTCGCCGACACCGGCACCCTGTCGCTGCTGCGCTTCTACGGCCGCCGCGCCCGCCGCATCCTGCCCGCGTCCACTTTCGTGCTGGTCACCGTCGTGCTGGCCGGTTACCACTGGCTCGGCTTCCTGCGCGGCGACGAGATCGGCGCCGACGCCCGGTGGGCGGCGCTGTTCGCCTCCAACTTCAACTTCGCGGCCCAGGGCATCGACTACCTCCAGTCGCAGTCCGCGCCCTCGCCGCTGCAGCACTTCTGGTCGCTCGCCGTCGAGGAGCAGTTCTACCTCGTCTGGCCGGCCGCGCTCGGGCTGCTGATCTGGCTCGGCCTGCGCCACGCCACACCGCTGGTGCTCGGCCTCGCCGTCGCCGCGTCGCTGACCTGGTCGGTCGGCCACACCGGCACCTGGTCGTACTTCTCGCCGGCCACCCGCGCCTGGGAACTCGGCGCCGGCTGCCTGCTCGCGCTCGTCGCCGACCGCCTCGACCGGATCCCGGCCGCGGTCGCCACCGCGATGGCCGGCGCCGGCCTCGGCGGCATCGTGGTCGCCGCGCTCAGCTTCGACGACAGCACCCCGTTCCCCGGTTACACGGCAGTGCTCCCGGTCGCGGCCACCCTGCTGGTGCTGGCCGGGCGCGGCGACGCGGTGCTCGGGCTGGCGCCGCTGCGCTGGCTCGGCCGGATCTCGTACTCGCTCTACCTCTGGCACTGGCCGGTGCTGGTCATCGGCGAGCAGGCCTACGGCCCGCTACCGGGACGGACAAGACTCGGATTGGTGCTGCTCAGCGTCGTTTTGGCGATCATCACGTACGCCGTGGTGGAGAACCCGATCCGACGCAGCCCGCGTCTGCGGCGCTCGCATCTGCTCACGGCGGCGATGGCCGTGCTGCTCATCGCGGCGCCGGTCCTGGTCGCCGAATGGAAGAAGAGCACCCCACCCGGTGCCGAATTTCAACCCCGGTTAGGGGCGTCGGTTCCGCATGCGTAGTCTCCTGCTCTTCGTGCTGGTCTCGGCCTTGCTTACCGGGTGCGGCGGTGGCACGCCCGCCGAGCCGCAGCCGTCCGAGCGGCTCGCGCCGCCGGCCGCGCTGGCCGGCGTGGTGGCGGCGGTCCAGGCGGCCACGGCGATCCGCGCGGTGCCGTCCGACCTGAGCCCGGCGATGGCCACGGCCGGCGACGACCTCGGCTTCGACCAGGCGAAATGCGAGGCCGCTCCGGCCGCCGACCGACTCGACGAACCGTGCGTCTTCGGCGACCCGGCCGGGACGAAACGCGTCTTCCTGTACGGCGATTCGCACGCCGGCATGTGGCTGCCCGCGATGCGGATGATCGCCGAGCAGGAGCACTGGCGCCTCGAGTTCTTCGGCAAGCCGGCCTGCCCGGCGCCGCGGCTCACCTTCTGGAATCAGCAGGAGTCACGGCCGTTCACCGAGTGCGATCGCTTCCGGGACTTCGTGCTGGCCCGGGTGCAGCAGGCCCGGCCCGACCTGGTCGTGGTCACCAACGAGAGCTATTCGCAGAAGCTCGATCGCGGCGTGCTGATCACCCCGGGGCAGTGGCAGGCCGGGCTGACCGCGACGCTGACGACGCTGGTCGGCTCGGCCTCCCGGGTGATCGTGCTGGGGGACACCCCGGTGCTGGATCAGAGCGCGCCGGACTGCCTGGCCGCACACGCCTCGAACGTGTCCTCGTGCTCCACCAGCACGACCAAGGCGACCGCGCGGGTGTGGAACGCCGCCGACGAGGCGGCGGCGAGGGCTTCCGGCGCCGGGTACGTCTCGGTGCTGCCATGGCTGTGCAGCACGATCTGCACGCCGGTGATCGGGAACGTGCTGGTTTACCAAAACCAGTTCCACCTCACCGCGACGTACGCCCGGATGATGCACGGCGTCCTCGAAGAGGCCCTGGCCAGGGCCGGTACAGCGAGCGACGGCACGCCCTAGCCGGGCGTGCCGCCTTCTCCTCCGGTTTCCCGGCTTCTCAGCGGCGGCGCCGAAGCACCGCCACCACGACTGCAGCCGCGCCGAGCACCACCGCGGCGAGCGCGGCAATCGGCACCGGCCGGCGAACTACCTCGGCCGGCGAGCCGTCGGTGAACTGGTGCTTGGCGCGATCGCCGGCCTCGCCCGCTTGGCTCGCGACCCGGACGGCCGTCTGTGCGGTGGCCTGCTGGACCCCCTTGACCTGCGCGGTCTTCTCCGCGGCCGCCTCCTTGACCTGGGCGGTCTTCTCGGCGGCGGTGTCCTTGAGCTCGGTGGCCTTCACGGCGGCCGCGTCCTTGAGTTCGGTGGCCTTCTCCGCAGCGGTCGCCCCGAGCTCGGCCGTGCTGCGCCGGATCTCCTGGGTCTTGTCCGTCGCGGCCTGCTTGATCTCGGCCTTCTTGTCGGTCGCGGCCTGCTTCACCCGCGCCTTGACGTCGGCCTTCGCCGCGAGCGCGGCGGCCGTGTCACCCAGGTCGGCCCGTGTCTCTTCGATCGACTCGCGGAGTTCGTCCGCGGTGCGGTTGTCGCCGCTCATGCCCGTCCCTCCCGGATAGCGTCCTTGACCGTCTCGACGTCACGCCGGCCGCTGGCCATCGCGGCCTCGGGCTCCGGCGGCAACGCCTGGCTGACCTGCTTCTTTCCGACCAGGGCGGCCACGCCGGCGGTGGCGAACAGCGCCACGGTCACGATCAGGGCGGCCAGCCAGGCGGGCATCACCAGGGCGAGCAGGGCGCCCACCGTGAAGAAGAGCGCGCCGACTCCGTAGAGAGCCAGCGTTCCGGCCGCGCCGAACAGCCCGGCGCCGATACCGGCACGCTTACCCTTCTCCACCATTTCGATCTTGGCGAGCGTCAGCTCTTCCCGTACGAGCGTCGAAACCTGCTCGCTCATCTGGCGGACCAGGTCAGCGGTCGGCTGTTGATCGGTTTGCGTCGTCATGCGCACTTCCCTCCTCGTCCGAAGCACATACCCCCTGCTGGCGGACGTAATCGGGGGACCAGGGAATTCACCGTCGGCAGCGCTGGATCGAACACAGTCAATTCATAGGAGTTTCCCGGGAAACCCTGAGCTTCCGGCTCGGCGGTATCCGTCACCTGCATTGATAGGTTTCGATTTCAACTACGAGTAACTCCGCGTTCACCAGCCGGAAGGGCATCGTCCATGACACCCAAGATCCCGCGGGCCGCCATACCCGCGGCGGCCGCGGCGTTCACCATCACCCTGGTGACCGCCTCGGCGGTAGCGATGGCAGCCGCACCAGGCGCCATCGCGACCGCGTCGACCAAAGCCACGGCCCATGCCCCCGGCACCGCCGCCGCGGCCGCCCGGGCGCTCAACCGCCCCGACCACGACAGCGCCCGCCCCGACCGGCATCCGCGGCCACAGCCCGAACGGCGTATCCGGCTGGCCGGACACACGGCCCGCGCTTTCGGCCCGGGCGTCACCGTGGCCGGCGCGACCGTCACGATCGGCTCGCCCGGCACCTACCGGATCAGCGGCGGACTGACCGACGGCCAGCTCGTGGTCGACAGCGCCGGCGCCGACGCGGTCCGGCTGATCCTGGACGGGGTGCGCATCAGCAGCTCGACCAGCGCCCCGATCCTCATCGCCGCGGCCGGCGAGGCCGAGGTCGTGCTCGCGCCCGGCTCGCAGAACTTCCTCGCCGACGCCGCCGGCCACGAGGACCCGGGCGCCGCTCTCTACAGCGCCGCCGACCTGACCATCGGCGGGCCGGGGGCGCTGACCGTCACCGGCAACGCCTACGACGGCATCGCCAGCAAGGACGGCCTGGTCATCAACGGTGGCTCGATCACCGTGCAGGCCGTCGACGAAGGCATCCGGGGCAAGGACTACCTGGTCGTCAACGGCGGCACGCTGGCCGTGACGGCCGGCGGCGACGCGCTGAAGTCGACCAACGACGAGGACGCCACCGCGGGCTACGTCGCGGTCAACGGCGGCACCGTCACCGCGACCTCGACCGGCGGGGACGGCCTCTCCGCGGAGACTGACGTGCTCGTCGGCGGCGGCGCCATCGCGGTCAGCGCCGGCGGCGGCAGCGCAACCGCCAAGACTGACGTCTCCACCAAGGGCCTCAAGGCCGGCAAGTCGGTGGTGATCAGCGACGGCACGATCACCGTCGACACCGCTGACGACGGGGTGAACTCCGACGACACGGTCACCGTCGACGGCGGGAAGCTCACCGTGGCCA
The DNA here is from genome assembly GCF_040638295.1 of Actinoplanes sp. NPDC026619. Classification (NCBI taxonomy): domain Bacteria; kingdom Bacillati; phylum Actinomycetota; class Actinomycetes; order Micromonosporales; family Micromonosporaceae; genus Actinoplanes; species Actinoplanes sp. NPDC026619. Next base: position 19,987 of record NZ_JBEZYA010000041.1, on the reverse strand, counting down.
GCGGCGACGACGGCGTACACGCCGAGGGGGTGGTTTCGATCAGCGCCGGCGAGGTCTCCGTGAACCGCTCCTACGAGGGGATCGAAGGCCTGAAGATCCTGGTCAGCGGCGGTACGGTGCAGGCCACCTCGCAGACCGACGACGCGTTCAACGCGACCGAGGAGGGCGTCCCGGAGATGGACCCGGCGCCGAACGCCCTCATCGAGATCACCGGCGGCACGGTGGTCGTCGACGGTGGCACCGACGGCCTCGACTCGAACGGCGCCCTGACCATCGCCGGTGGCGTGGTCGTGGTGAAGGGGTCGTCGACCCGTGGTGGCGGTGAGGGCGGCCTCGACTCCAACGGCGCCCTCCAGTTCACCGGCGGCACCGTCGTCTCGGTCGGCGTGAGTGCCGTGACCAGCCGACTGCCCACCACCGGACAGGGATGGGTGCTCTACGGCTTCGCCGCCGCTCAACCGGTCAGCACCCTGGTGCAGCTGGCCACCGCCGACGGCACTCCGCTGCTGGCCTACCAGACCACGAAGGCCTTCCAGGCGGTGCTCTTCTCCTCGCCGGACGTGGTGACCGGCACCCACTACCTGCTCTACACCGGTGGCACCGCCGGCACGCCCCTCGGCGAAGGGTTGTCCGCGGGCGGCGACCTGACCGGCGCGACTGCGGTCATCGAGCTCACCTCCGGCACGGCGGCGGGCAACACCGGCGGCGGTGGCGGTCCCGGCGGTGGTGGCGGTCCGCGGCCGAGTGGCCCGTGGCCGAGCGGTCCCCGGCCGAGCGGTCCGTTCCCCAGTGGCCCGCCGCTTCCCTCGGATTCGGCCTTCCCCACTCCGAGCGACTCGGTGCCTTCGTCAGCTGACCCGGTCCCGTCGTCAGCCGACCCGACTTCCTAGGTCCCTCGAACGACCCCGGCCGGGCTTCCCGGTCGGGGTCGGAAACTACTGGCCGACCTCGCTGACCTCGGCAAACGGCTTATCGTCCCACCAGACGGCGTGAATGATGAAGCTGTGGTTCGTCTCGTTGAAGTAGACGGCCATGTTGTCCGGCGAGTCCTGGACCTTCTGCACCGCGTACCCCTGGGCTGGTGTTGCCGTGACCAGCGTGACCACGCCGTCGGAGGTCATCTTGATGACCGCCTGGCCGCCCTCCACCTGGAATGACCGCACGTAGGTGCGCCGGCCGTCGCCGGCCGTGGTGACCGTCCAGCCGTCCTCGGTCTTCGTCGGGGGCAGCGACGTCGCTTTCGTCGTCGGCGTCGTGCCGGCGGTGGTCGGCTTACCGGTCTTGACCGGGGCCGTCGTGCGCGAATGCTCGCTGCTCGGCGGGGGCGACGAAGGGGCAGCCGAGTTGGTCACCGCGGGCAATGGCGCCGGGAAGGTGTCGGTCTTGCCGGCCGGCAACTGCGCCAGGGCGCCGTCCTGCGGCGCGGTGGTGCGCAGCACCGGAAGGATGGCCACGCTGGCCAGGACGATGCTCGTCGCCGTCGCCGCAGCCCAGCCCGCGATCGGAGCTAACCGGGAAGATCGCACGCGGCAATAATTGCACCTGGACCTATGCTGCACCGCATGGCGTTGATCCTGCTGGTCGAGGACGACCGCATCATCACGGCTGCACTGTCCCGCGCGCTCACCGACGCCGGGCACGTGGTGCGGCCGGTGGGCCGGGCCGCCGACGCCCTGAAGATTGTCACCGAGGAGCAGCCTGACCTGGTCATTCTCGACCTCGGGCTGCCCGACATCGACGGCACCGACGCGCTGCGGATGATGCGATCGGTGTCCGATGTGCCGGTTATCGTGGCGACCGCGCGTCGCTCCGAGTCCGACATCATCGCCCTGCTCAGCGCGGGCGCCGACGATTACGTGACCAAACCGTTCTCCGGCGGCCACATCCTGGCCCGGATCAACGCGGTGCTGCGGCGCGCCCGCACCGCTCCGGAACAGGCCACCCAGGAGATCACCGTCGGCGAACTGGTGATCAGCCCGCGCCAGCGCCGGGCCGAACTGCGCGGCGAGCCCCTGCAACTCACCCGCCGCGAGTTCGACGTGCTCGCCTACCTGGCCGAACGCGTCGGCCAGGTGATCAGCCGGCGGGAACTGATGAACGAGGTGTGGAACCAGGCCCGGATCGGCGAGGAACAGACCATCGACGTACACATCTCGTGGTTGCGTCGAAAGCTCGGCGAGACCGCGGCGCAGCCACGATTCCTGCACACGGTGCGTGGGGTCGGCGTGATGATGGTCGACCCGCGGTGAGGTGGGCGCTCAACCGGCTGGCCCTCGCGATCACGTCGATGGTCGCCCTGGCCTTCCTCGTGCCGCTGGCCGTCGCCACCCGGCAGATCGCCCATGATCGCGCCGTCAGCGACGCCCGCCAGCAGGCAACGTCGCTGGTCACGGTGCTGGGCGTGGACGCCGACCCGACCCTGCTGACCAACGCGGTAGCCAGCACCACGGCCGGCAGCGCGGGCCGGCTCGCCGTCCACCTGCCCGACACCGCCCCGATCGGCGTCGCACATGCCGACGCCGCGCAGATCTCCCTGGCCGGCCAGGAGCGCCGGTCGGTGCTGGCGCCCGCCCCCGACGGCGTTGCGTATTTGCAGCCCACGGTGCTCACCGACGGCCGTACCGTGGTGGTCGAGGTTTATGTCCCTGATTCCGAGATGCACCGCGGCGTCCTCACCGCGTGGCTCGTGCTCGGCGGGCTGGCGATCGTCCTGGTGGCAGGCTCGGTGGTGCTGGCCGACCGGCTCGGCAGCAAGATGGTCAAGGCCACCCGCCAGCTGGCCGGCTCCACCCGCCGCCTTGGCGGCGGCGATCTGGCGACGCGGGTCGAGCCGATCGGCCCGCGCGAGCTGCGCGACGCGGCGAACGCTTTCAACACCATGGCCGACGACCTCCACGGCCTGCTGGAACGCGAACGCGAGCTCGCGGCCGATCTTTCCCACCGATTGCGTACGCCGCTGACAGCGCTCCGCCTCGACGCCGAAGCCCTCCCCGCCGGCCCGGTCGCCGACCGCATGCGACAGGCCTGCGACCTGCTCGACTCCGAGCTCGACGCGATCATCACCGGCACCCGGCGCGGCTCCCAGGCACGCGGCCCCGAAGAGGCCGACCTGGTCGAGGTGCTCGCCGACCGGCTGGCCTTCTGGTCGGTGCTGGCCGAGGACCAGGAACGCCCGTGGGAGGTGATCGGCGGCGACGTGCCGGTGATGCTGCCGATGTCGCACAGCGACCTGATCCTGGTGGTCGACGCGATGCTCGGCAACGTCTTCTCGCACACGCCCGAACGAACCGCGTTCCGCGTGCACATCTCGCCCGACGGCCTGCTGGTCGACGACGCCGGCCCGGGCATCCCCGACCCGTCCTGGTCGGTGCAGCGCGGGGTCAGCGGGGCCGGCTCGACCGGACTCGGCCTCGACATCGTGCGCCGGGCCGCCTCGGAGACCGGCGGAGAGTTGGTAGTCGCCCGCTCACCCCTCGGCGGCGCCCGGGTGGGCATCCTGTTCCCGGTTTCATGATCCCTTCCGGGTTCGTTAAGGAGCCTTTATGGTCCGGCTCCCTACGGTGCTCGGCATGCGCAGGAAAATTGCTTATCCGCTGGTAGCTCTCGGCATGACGATCGGCTCGAGTCTGGCGGTCGCGTCGCCGGCCCTGGCCCACGGCTACGTCTCGACACCGCCCTCACGGCAGGCGTTGTGCGCGTCCGGGGCGGTCGCCGACTGCGGGCAGATCCAGTTCGAGCCGCAGAGCGTGGAGGCGCCGAAGGGCCGGCAGTCCTGCGACGGTGGGGTTTCGACGTGGTCAGTGCTGTCCGACGAGTCGCGGAACTGGCCGGCCAAGTCGGTCGGCACCTCGGTGAACTTCACGTGGGTGATGACGGCCCGGCACCGGACCGCGGACTGGACCTATTACGTCGGCGGGACGAAGGTCGCTTCGATCTCCGGCGGCAACGCCCAGCCGGATGCGGTGGTGTCGCACACGATCGACCTGAGCAAGTTCCCGGGGAAGCACACGGTGCTGGCGGTGTGGAACATCGGGGACACGGCGAACGCCTTCTACAGCTGCGTGGACCTGAACATCGGCGGCGGGTCGGCTTCGTCCTCTCCCACTACGGCCCCGACCACGAGCGCTCCCGCCACGACCGCTCCTACCGCGGCCCCGACCACGAGCGCTCCGGGCGCCGCGCCGACGACCACTGCTCCGCCGGCTGCCGCGGGCTCGGCGTGGGCCGCAGGTGTCTCGTACAAGACTGGTGATGTCGTTACTTATCAGGGCGTCCGCTATCAATGCCGGCAGTCACACAGCTCGATCAACAGCTGGGAGCCGTCGATCTACACGCTCGCCCTGTGGCTCCCGCTGTGAAGCGCCGGGTTGTTCTCTCCCTGCTCGTTCCGCTGGCGCTGGGCGCCTGTGGCACGGCTGCAACCCCCGCACCCACGGCAACCGTCTCGGCGAATGCCGTCGCCGAAATCCAGGCCGGGTCCCAGTTCAACGACACCGACGTGATGTTCCTGCAGATGCTGGCCTACCACCAGAAGCAGGGCCTGGAGATGACCGCAACAGCGGCGTCGCGTTCCAAGAACCCGCAGCTGAAAACGCTGGCCGAGGCGGTACAGGCCACGGAGAAGGACGAGCTGTCGATGATGCAGGCGTGGCTGACCCAGTGGGGCAAGCCCACCACGGCAGACACCGCTGCCAGCCTGCACGCCGACCACGGCGGCCTGCCGGCAACCGGCCCCGCCGAGATCAAGGCCCTGAAAACGGTGTCGGCAGCGACCTTCGACACGGCGTTCCTGAACCTGTTCCTGGCCCACCAGCACAACGCCATCGAGATGGCCCACCTGGAGACCGCGGACGGCTCGAACCCCGAGGCGAAGGCCTTCGCCGACCGAGTGCGCGAGTCCCGCCAGGGCGAGGTCCAGCAGATGCTGAAGCTGATGAACAGCTGATTCACCGATCGCTCGTTCGTTCGTCCGAGGGCGGCCCCATCCGTTGGGCCGCCCTTTCGGCGTTTCCACCACCAGCCCCTGCATCACGGGCATAGGTTACGTGCGCAAATCACCACAAAAGGGGCTGTGCCGTGACCGCTTTGCGCCGTACTCAAGCAGTGGTTCTGTCTGTTGCTCTGGCCGTTGTCGCCCCGGCGGTCCCGGCTGCGGCCGCCGGACCCGCCGGCTGGGACCATCCCGGCTTCGACGCCGAGGACAGCTACTACAACCCGGGTGAGAACGCCGTCAACGCAACCACGATCGCCAAGCTTAGCCAGCGGTGGTCGGTGGCGTTGCGCAAGCACGAGGGTTCGTGCGGCGGCTTCGGTGCGCCAGTGATCGCGGGCGGACGCGTGGTCACCACCGACCAGCTGGGAATCTCGGCGTTCCAGGCACTGACGGGCGCCCCGGCATGGCACTTCAACTGGGTGGACCCGGGCGACTCGGACACGGCGGTGCTCGCAGCCTCGGGCAACACGATGATCGCCACCAACGGCGACTGCAACTCCAACAGCGACCCGGACGGCACGTTGGTGGCCCTCGACCTGGCGACGGGCAAGCGGCGCTGGTGGGTGGACTCCGACATGCCCATCTACACGGTCGTGGTCGACAAGGGCATGATCGTGGTTTCCGGCGAATCCCCGTCGGACGCGCAGGCCGTGGTCGCCTACCGGGTGTCGGACGGCAAACAGGCCTGGAAGCGTGTCGACTACGAGGGCTCGAGCGTCTGCGCCGATGGCCGCGTCCTGGTGAACAAGGGGACGACAACGTCGGCCCTGTCCATCACTACGGGCGCTCTGTTGTGGACCAAGCCGGGATATTGGCAGGCCAAGGCGGCGACCCCGGCCGCCGACCGCTTCCTGGTGACCAACGGCGCCGCGATGTCCGCGATCAACGCCGCCAATGGGGCCGTTATGTGGACCGCTCCGAACAAGGCATCCGACTTGCTGGCCACCGACGGCCGCCGCATCTACCGGGTGGATGACCATACGGTGGAGGCCTTGGACGTCAACAGCGGTCGCTCGCTGTGGTCCCGCGGCCTGCCCAGCGAGGGCGGCCAGCCGGTCCGGGCCGGCGGCCTCCTCTACACGGGCGGCCCGGTCTTGTCGCCTACCTCTGGCGCCATCGTGGCTCAAGCAAAGGTGCTGACCGGACGTCCGGTCATTACTGGTGGCCGGCTCTACACCGTGAACGACGGAATGCTGTCGAACCTCGCGCCCTAGATTCGCGGCCCGCTGTCAGCCGACAGTATTGACGCCGTGCCCGGGTATTGATTCGTCGTCTCGGCATGGGGCAGCCTTGCCGCATGCCGAGACGAACGGTCGTTGCGGATCCCGGCTTCGGACGCAAGCTCAAGGAGTTGCGCGAGCAGAGTGGCATGTCCTTACGACGCCTCGGCCAAGCGATTCACTGCTCACACGGCTATCTGTGGGACCTGGAGACAGGAACCAAACGGCCGAGCATCTCGGTCGCCGTGCTGCTCGACCACGCGCTGGCAGCCGGAGGTCAAATCTCCGCCATGGTGCACGAGTTGTCAGCCGACACCGCCCCGTTGCCGGTCGACATCGGCCCGAAGACCTCCGCAGAACGAAGCGGGCTTGAGTTCGCGTCGGGCTGGCGGCTCGGCGTAAACCTCGCCGTCGACCTCTGGCAAGGCGATATGCAGCGACGAGTCTCCCTCCGCGACATCGGCTTCAGCGCGCCAGCCTTCCTCCCGTCAGCCATGCGTTGGCTGATGTCGTCATTCGATGAGCGGCCCGTCGGCGATGGAGAACGGCTGGTCGGATTGCCCGACGTCGAAACGGTCCGTCAGATGACAGCTACATACCGGAAGCTGGACAACCAGTTCGGTGGCGGGCAGGTCCGTAGCAGCCTGGTGCGCTTTCTGAACGGAGACGTCACCGAATTGATCAACGGTCGCTATGACGCGGCAACCGGTCGCCAACTCCTGTCCGCCGTTGCTGAGATGATGCAATTGGCCGGCTGGACGTCTTACGACGCAGGGCTGCACGGGTTGGCGCAGCGCTACCTCATCCAGGCCCTGCGGTTTGCCGCCGGCGCCGGTGACCGCGCCCTAGGAGCGGAAATCATGGCCGCGATGAGCCATCAGGCAGTCCATTTGCGAGCCCCGACCGAGGCAGTCGACTTGGCGCGAGCCGCAGGTAGAGCGGCCGAGGAAGCTGGCGTTGCCGCGATTCGAGCGGAATCGGCAGTTCTCGAAGCGCAAGGTCACGCGGTCGGCGGCGACGGCGCGGCATGTGCCGACGCCCTGAGCAGGGCCGAGATCATCTTCGACAAGGCGGATCGGACCAGCGAACCGCAGTGGATCGGCTACTTCGACGAGTCGTACCTGGCTGCCAAGTTCGGCCACTGCTTCACGGCGCTCGGCCGGGGCGACATCGCTCGAAGGTTCGCCACTCGATCCCTCGAGATGGACGGTTGCGCGTACGCGCGCGGTCGGCAATTCAACCTTGTCCTGCTAGCGGTGGCTCAAGCCCAGGCAGGCGAACTTGAGGAGGCTGCGCGGGTTGGCATCGAGGCCGTCGATGCGGCCGAAGGTCTGCGATCCGCGCGCGCCCACGACTACTTGGCGGACCTGGCCGACCGCCTGTCCAAGCACGTCGGTCTTCCGGCCGTGCGTGACTTCGCCGAGCGAGCGCGTCCCGTGCTGGAGACCGCCTAGAGCTTTCCGGTCGCCTTCAGCAGGAGCACGGCCAGCAGCCCGGAGATCGATCCGGCGCCGACGATTGATCCGCTCTCCATGAGGCCTTGAACGTCGGCGAGCGGAATCCAACCGATCCGTTCCGCTTCATTGATGTCTGGGGCCGAACCCGTGTGGTCGGCTCCCCGCGCGAGGAAGACAACGTTCTCCTGGTCGACGGTGCCCACCATCGGTTGGAAGGTGACCAACTCTTCGATGTTGCGCGGACGCCAGCCTGTCTCCTCCTCGACCTCCCGGCCCGCGCATGCGGCGGGATCCTCTGCCGGATCGAGGTAGCCGCCGGGCAGCTCCCAGACCCAGCGATCCAGGATGAAGCGGTGCCGCCACATCATCAGGACCCGCTCGTCATCGTCGACAACGATGACCATCGCAGCCCCCGGCACCCGAAGGACGTACTGCTCGAACCGGACACCGTCCGGCAACTCGACGTCGGCGATGCTGAGAACCGCGCGCCGCGTGTCGTCGATGACACGCTCCCCGTGAATGGTCCATTCGCTGGCTCGTTTCGGCTGCGCGGTCATGACCGCACCCTAGCCGGATCGATCGGTCGCATGTACCTCCGAGCGCCGGCTGTCGGCTGACAGCGGCATACACCCGCCACCTTCTGCCGGAGTCACGAACCCGTCACGCTATTCCTCGACACAGGTGCAGCGACGGACTCTCCAGCCCCGAGAAAGGCGCGAGATGGCGGGAAATACGTATTATGCGATCTCAGCCGAGCAGCTATTAACCGATGCGCAATCGATCCTGGATGAGCACCTCACTTCGCGCGCAACAGGCCGCTGCTTGGCGTGCGGCTCGAACGGACCATGCTGGCGGCGTGAGAGCGCGGTAGCCATCTTCTCGCGGAGCCTCCGCCTGCCGTGCCGTTGGCCCGGCGCAAGTCGGCCAGAGCCGAAAAAACCGCGCCTTGCGATCCCAACACTTCGCTAGCGAGATGGACGGCGTACTGGCCACCCTCGACCATCTGCCGGAGCGGCCGAGCTGGGAATGCAAGTCCTGCAGCATGGATTGGCCATGTGCCCCGGCACGCAACGCGCTGGCCGACGAATATGCGGCCGACCAGCTCGCCCTCGCCATGCTGATGTGGAGCTACTTCGAAGACTTCATCACGGATGCTGGCCCAGGTCCGCAGCCAGAGGCATGGAACCGATTCCTAGGTTGGACGCGACGGTGAGGACCTTTCAAGGCGAACCACAGCCCACGTTCGGTCAGTCCATCAGGATCGAGCTGGCCATCGAGAACCGCTACGAGGATGGCCTGTCGATGGTCACCAGGTCGGGCGATTATTCCAGCACCGCCGGAGTGCGGAGACGCTCAGGCTCTGGACGAGTGGACTCCGTTTCAGACTACGGCGACTGAGTGTGACAGCCTCGGCGATGTGCAGCACTGTCCGTAGCGTCGACAAGCCGCCCTATAAGCGCCGTCTGCCAACCAGCCGCCGACGTCATGGTGGGCCCGAGCGAACGAAGAGCCCCTCACTTGATTGAGGAAGTTCGGCGAAGCTGGCTCGTCGGGATAGGTTCATGAGGATGCGATGGTGCGGCCTCGGCAGTGTCCGCAGGGTGATCCTCAGGTTGAGCCGGCGGGTCTATGTACGTGGACGCCAGCCGCCGGCTATCGTTTACCCATGCCTAGCCCGTACCGCGTTGTCGATCTTTTCGCCGGGTGCGGCGGCATCACTGAGGGTTTCCACCTCACTGGACGCTATGTGAACGTCGCCGCGGTGGAGCTCGAGGTCGATGCCGCGTCGACGTACGCCGAGAACTTCGGTGAGGACCATATCTATCAAGGCAGTATCGTGGACTGGCTCAGGGCTGGGGAGGACGTACCGGAGGCGGACGTCGTCGTCGGCGGCCCACCATGCCAGGGCTTCTCGAACCTCGGCGCCAAGCTCGAGGACGATCCGCGCAATGAGCTGTGGCGCGAATATGTGCGGGTGCTGGCTCTGATCCGCCCGAAGGCGTTTCTGATCGAAAACGTGCCTCGATTTTTGAAGAGCCGACAGTTCACCGACCTTGAGTCCGAGACCGAAGAGGGAGGATCACTAGCCGATTACGTCCTGGAGAAGGATGTTCTCGTCGCGGCCGACTTTGGGTCGGCTCAGGTCCGGCGTCGCGCAATCGTCATCGGTACACGCCGCGACCTCCTCAAGCCGATCGAAATCCCGAGCGGGTCGGTGGCCGTCGAGAACAGGAAGACCGTCCGCCAGGCCCTTCGGAACGTACGTAGACACGTGCCCGAAGACCGCTGGAATCTGCCAAAGAGGACGACCCGGCACTTCAAGACGACTCTTCCCGGCCCCTTCAACGGCCGAGAGCTGCACGTAACGCGGTTCTACGAGGGTCGTTCCCTAGAGCGCTTCGCGGAGATCCCCCCAGGCGGTAACCGCTTCGACCTGCCGGAGCGCCTGAAGGCGCCGTGCTGGATCAAACATACGTCCGGGGCCGGGGACGTCATGGGAAGGCTGTGGTGGGATAGGCCTTCGGTGACCATCCGCACCGAGTTCCACAAGCCTGAAAAGGGCCGCTACCTCCATCCCACAGAAGACCGCGCCATCACCCATCTCGAAGCAGCGCGGCTGCAGGGATTCCCGCCGGACTTCAAGTGGTGCGGCACAAAAGACCAGATTGCTCGACAGATCGGCAACGCCGTGCCCGTCGAGTTTGCCCAGGCGTTAGGTGACTACATCGCAGATGCTCTCGACGATCGCGCCTGACAGTCACCTGTTGCCGCAGGGCTCGGATAGGCTTACCGACCGTGGACGAGGCACTCTTCGAGATGTTCCTGGATGTGACGTATCGGCGCAGTCGTGACGTCGCCGTCGAAACTTTCCGCAAGCTCCATCCCGATGTGGTGGACGAGGTGATCGCGGAATTCGATCGGAGAACCGCCAAGGTCAAGAACGGGTATCCGCCGAAGATTCTCGCCGCACCGGGTAAACGCGACGGCGGTTGGTACGCGGGTCCTCAGCCGAACGACGTCTTCTGGCCGCCGTTCAAGAGATTCCTGCTCGACGAGAAGGAGTGGCCGGCGGACCGGGTCGACGTACTCGACGAGATCTCATCGAAGATTATCGGTTTCGCCGACGACCCCGCCGAATTGAAGTTCCAGACCAAAGGCCTCGTGGTCGGTCACGTACAGAGCGGGAAGACCACCAACTTCACGGCTGTGGTTGGCAAGGCTGCCGACGTCACGTACCGCGTCGTGATCATCCTATCCGGCATCCATAATGGGCTACGAATGCAGACTCAGCAGCGGCTCAAGGAGCAGCTGTTCGACCTGAACGCGGGCGGTTGGATCGAAATGACCGACGTCGAACGCGATTTTCGGCGACCTACTCAGAGCGCGGTGTCACTACTGCAACCCAACGGTCAGAAGGTGGCCGTGTTTGTGGTCAAGAAGTGGCACACCGTCCTGGCGAAACTGATCCTCTGGCTGAAGACCGCTCGTCCGACGCTGGCAAACATCCCGGCCCTGATCATCGACGACGAGGCCGACCAGGCCAGCGTCGACACGAAGCAGATCAACCCCAAGATCCGCGAACTGCTCGCGTTGTTCCCTCGCGCGACGTATCTGGGTTACACGGCGACTCCGTTCGCGAACGTGCTCATCGATCCGAACGTCGACGACCTCTACCCGGAGTCATTCATCGTCAGTCTGCCGAAGCCGGACGGTTATTTCGGAGCTGAGACGATCTTCGGGCGTGACGCCGTCGAGGGAGAGGCTCGAGGGGCGGACCTTGACGGCAATGACATGGTACGCATCATCGACGACGACGAAGTGTCGTCGTTGCGGCCGGCCAGTAGGGCCGCGACCGCGGGGTTCGCGCCTGACCTGACCGACTCGCTCCGCGAAGCCGTTCAGTACTTCTGGCTGGCCACCGCGGTTCGTCGTTCTCGTGGCGACGTAGGCCACTCCACCATGCTGGTGCACACGAGCATGACGACCGCGGTCCACGAGGCGTTCCGCCCGGTGCTCGAAACTTTCAAGAAACGTGTACTGGAGGGGCTTGCCGCACAGGATCCGACGGTGATCGAGTCCCTGCGGGCGCAGTGGCGGGACGAAGCCGACCGCGTAACGTTGGGCGGGCACCCGTCTGTCGACTTCGAGGTGCTGAATCCGCTATTGCGGCAGGTTGTGCAGGACACCACGATTGTGCTCGACAACTGCCGCAGCAAGGATCGATTGGACTACACGGGCGCTCCCGTAACAGCGATCGCGGTCGGCGGGAATACCCTGTCTCGGGGCCTGACCCTTGAGGGTCTGGTCACGAGCTTTTTCGTGCGGTCCGCGTCGACGTACGACACGCTGCTTCAGATGGGCCGTTGGTTCGGCTTCCGTCCCGGTTACGAGGACCTCCCCCGCATCTGGATGACCGAGCGGCTGCGATCGTGGTTCCGGCATCTGGCCGCTGTAGAGCACGAGATTCGCCTGGACATCGAACGCTATGAAGAGCAGGACCTCAGCCCTCGCGACGTGGGCGTGCGGATTCGCACTCACCCGGTCCTCAACGTGACAGCGAAGATGGGTGCCCATCGGATCGCCTACGCCTCCTACGGAGGGCGTCGTGTCCAAACCCGATACTTTCCTGAGGACGATGTTGCCTGGCTTGAGGAGAACCTGTTCGCAGGGCGATCCCTCGTCGAGGCGGCTGTCAGCGACGGCGTCATCGTGGAGGAAGTCGACGGCGTGCTGCTGTTGCGCGAAGTCGACGTCGCGCACATTTTTGCATTCCTTGCCGGCTATCAGGTCCATGAGGACTCAGCGGACCTCAGGACCGACTTGATCACCAAGTACATCCGTAAGGAGAACAAGCAGAGCGACTCGTCGCTGCTGACCTGGAGCGTCGCAGTGGTCGGGTCTCCGCCGGAGAAGGTAGACGAGGACCACAGGATTACCTTCACCGACGGGTTCACCGTCGGAACGGTCAACCGATCCAAGCTCAAGGAAAGCGGCGGCGCAAAAGCCGACATCAAGACGCTGATGAGCAAGGAGCATCGCGTCATCGACCTCGACATCGCACCGGCGGCCGCCCGGCGTATGCCGGAGGCCGAACTGATCGACAGCCGCGATCGGGATCCGGGCCATCGTCGCCAAGGCTTGCTGCTGCTCTACCCGATTGCCAAGGACTCCCCGCCGGATCCGGGCAACGAACTTACCCGCGCGCCTCTGCAGGCCGCTGCTCACGTGCTGGGCATGGCATTGGTCTTCCCCGGCACTGCCGACGACTGGGTGCCGAACGTCAGCTACATCCAGGTGGACCTGCGAGACCAGGCCATCGACGCCACTGACATCGAGGAGGAGCGCGCCGTACTGTCTGAGGACGACTCGTGACGGACGGTCTGTCGTCAACCGTGCGTACCGGCTGGCGTCTCGCGGCTGCGCGGCGGGCCGAGGGCGCGGTGGCAACCCTCGATCTGCCTGTGTCCACCTACGCTGGTCCAACTGCGCTTGGGCTCGACGGTCGCGGCGATCATCACCTACTGCTGCCAATCGACAAGGACCACGCCGTTGTCGAGGACGCCAGGTCGGCACACGTGCGCGTCGACACCCGTCTGCTGGTGGTCGACGGCCGCCGCCGCCGCTTCGTCGACGTCGTTTGTCACCGTCACGATCTCTTCGACGTGTTCGACGAGATGGTGGAGGCTCTCCTGCAAGGCATCAACGAGACGCCCGGAGAGGTGGGCGAGGTCGTCGAACGGATACTTCAGCAGTGGCGAGAGCTGCTGCGTCCCAGCTCCGGCATCCTCGGCGAACGTGAGCTGCGAGGGCTGATCGGGGAACTCCTCGTCCTGGAGCTACTTGCCGAAGCGGGCCTAGTGGGTGCGGTCGAGCGGATCTGGACCGGCCCGGACAGAGCAGCTCACGACTTTACCCTCGGCACGCGCAGAAGAGTCGAGGTCAAAACCGTCGGTGTACGCGGCTCCACGGTGACAATCCATGGTCTCGATCAGCTGCACCCGAGCCCCGACCGCGACCTCGTCCTCGCGCTGGTGCGCCTCGAGAAAACAGCGGACGGCCGTTCGCTGCCGGATTTGGTCGAGGCGCTGAGTACTTCGATCGGTGACAGATCGGGTTTGCGCCGTCAGCTGGCGAAGGCTGGGTACGCAGAGACGGATGCCGATCGTTATAGCGACCGCAGATACGCCCAGTCGAGCCTTTACGCCTGGAGCGTGGGTGCAGAGTTCCCTCGGCTGGACGTCGACTCGTTCAAGTCCGTCGTCCCGGACGAGGTGGTTGGCGTCGAGTACGAACTCGACCTCGTCAGTCTGACGCCTTACGCGGCCACCGACCGGTGTGCCGGGCAGTTGATCTGTACGGGATCGGTGCAGTGACGACAAGCTGGTGGTCACAGCGGTTCCCGCCGGAGGGGTCGACGGCATCTGAAGGTATCCGCAGGCAGCTCGGGACCCCGCGTCTCGATCCGCTTGCCGTCCTGGTGCGTGAGGCCGCCCAGAACAGTGCCGACGCACGTAGCGGCGAGCGGCCAGTCGACTTCAGCGTCTTCCTTGGGCGTCTCGGCCCCGACACCCGCCGGCGCTGGAGCGACGTTCTTCTGCCCGAGCCCACCGGTGGGGGCTCGCTGGGTCTGGCCGCATGCCTGGCCGACGAGTCGTCGATCATGTTGACCGTCTCTGACCGCAACACGACTGGGCTAGGTGGCCCGCTGCGTGCGGACGAGGTCGGCGACGATCCGGACTTCGTCAACCTCGTCCGGAACGTCGGAGAACCCCGCGACAAGGAGTTCGGCGGGGGAACCTACGGATTTGGCAAGGGAATTCTATTCACCACTAGTTCGGTCGGCGTCGTCATCGTTCGATCCCGCTGTATATGGCAAGGCAAGATCCAGAGTCGTCTCATCGGCGTCGCGCTGGGCCACAGCTTTCAGGCCGAGGGCGTGCCGTTCACCGGACGCCACTGGTGGGGGACCACGGGTGGCGATGGCGTCGCCGACCCCCTTCTTGACGAAGAAGCGGATCAGGCAGCCTATGACCTCGGCCTTCCATCCTTTGAAGGACCGGAAGCCCTCGGTACCGACGTGGTCATACTCGGGGCTAACCTCGGCCGACGTCTCAGCGAAGCAACCGACGAAGAACCTCGAGACATCGACGAAGCAGCCGATTACATCGCTTCGGCGATGCTGTGGAACCTATGGCCGCTGTTGTCCACCAGCGACGGCAGTCGACCAGCCATGACGTGTCGTGTCGTCACGGAGACCCGAACTGTGGAGATTCCCGACCCGGTCAAAACGCCGCGTCTGTGGCCCTTCGTCACCGCGCTGCGGGCCATCGACGTCGGCGACGCCAAGGAGATCGTGCGACGCCAGCCAACACAACTCACCACAGGTTCCTTCTTCGCCGTGACCAGTGTGTCTTCTAGTAAACGCGACTGGCGTGACCTCGCAGCGCCGTTTACCGGCCCGGCCCGGCATTGCGCGCTAATGAGACAGGCTGGCCTGGTCGTGACCTACCTTGAAGGTCCCGCATTGCCCAGCGACGACCAGCAGTACGGGGCAGTTTTCCGAAGCAGCCGCGACGCCGACGAGTCTTTTGCCGCCGCCGAACCACCCACCCATGACGCCTGGGTGACCCACGGCCTCGCCGAACTCGACCGCCGCACCGTCGAGACGGCCGTCAGGGGCATACGTACACGGCTTGCCGATATCGCCGCCGTCGCATCTGATGGAACGAACTCGGTCGCGACGCAACCCCCGCTTGGTCACCTTGCGCAGCGACTCGGCCACCTCGTAGCCCCCACAGCTGTATCTCAGCCCGACGGCGGACGGCCGGGAGTGAACACTTCCGATGGAGATGGGGCGGGGCGGCGCCGTCGATCCACGGCCTCGTTCATCCAGCCACCTCTGCTGACGATCGTCGACGGCGAACCGCTCATCGTGACCACAGTCGAGGTCGGCGACAGCGTCGAAACGCTGTGGTTGACCGCCGAGGCTGTCGTAGCCCTCGACGTCGGCAACGAAGCGGAACCGCCGACTGGTGCCGCCAGCCCTCAAGTAATCGAAATGCGATCTGCTGACGTCCATCTTCCTGGAGGCCGCGTCCGTGTCCGTCCGTCGGATCCCCGCCGGTGGACAATTCTCGTCAGGCCCGTCGCTGATGCCGCCACGCAGGTCTCGGTTCACGTCGACCGTGTCGCGGACGGAGAAAGCGCGTGACAGCATCCGTCTATCCCTACTTGCGGCCAAAGGCCGAATGCCTGACCGTGACTCCCTGGCTGTCAGCCGCTCCTGACGGCACGCCAATCGCTCTTCCTCCGACGGTCGCAGCCTGGGACTACCAGACTGACCTACAGCTGAGCAGAGAGATCAAAGTAGACATCGCCGTCCTGCGCCAGCAGGCCGATCTCCCCGCAGATGTGCCGCTGCTGTGCGTATGCGAGTGGACCGCATCCAACTCATTGCTCTCCGGCATCCTCGACCACGTCGAGATCCTCTCCCCGGCGGCCCACATTCTGAAGGGCCGCATAGCCGGAACCGACCTCGGCGGCTCGCTGACACTACGCACCGCCGTCGTCGTCGGGGCGGACACGACCGACCCGCGACCGTTCGTCGCCGCCCGTGCTGGCGAAGTACTGCTCGATGACATCGTCACGACCCGTCTCGACGGCGACGACGCGATGTTCCCCGTCAGTGTTTGCGACTTCCGCGCAGCGGGCATCGACGCGCACGCCCGCTGGTACTTGCAG
Organism: Actinoplanes sp. NPDC026619; assembly: GCF_040638295.1. Lineage (NCBI taxonomy): Bacteria > Bacillati > Actinomycetota > Actinomycetes > Micromonosporales > Micromonosporaceae > Actinoplanes > Actinoplanes sp. NPDC026619. The sequence continues at coordinate 3,575 of NZ_JBEZYA010000041.1, read as the reverse complement.
ACCCCAGCTGACCCGTACGCCCCCGCTATGGGCGGACTTCGGCTGTACCTCAACGTCGAGGACAGAGAACTCGTCAACGCCGCGGTCCGAGCGGCCACTCCGTCCGCGGCCCAGCAACGACTCATCGACGACATGCGTGACGATGTAACGCGACAGCTCGTTGATCTGGTCCTGCTGCGACAGGACTGGCTCGAGGCCCTCCTGTCCTGCACTGTCGACCCCGAGAGTTTTGGCGCCAGCCTCGCGACTATCCTCGACACACTATTTCCCGGCGAACCTCATCAGACACTTGCCGCGCAACGCGTGGAACGGCCCGGAGATTTTGCCGCCAGACTTCAAGGTGCAGTTCGCCGCGCCACGGCCGATGGTGCAATATGACCCTTCTGCTCTATCCCAGACTCACACCCCTGGCCGCGCGGACTGGGTTGACCGAACACGCCGGCAAGACACTCGCTGCCTTACGGCGCAGCGCTGGCCCACGGCATCCCGATATGTACTACGCGGCTACCGGCGGCGAGCCCGCCAGCGTAGAGCACCTCACTCGCCTTGCCGACAAGCTGAGGGAGTCTGTAGCAAATCAGGGCTATCCCGACGACGGGACCGATGCCGCCCACATAGCCGCGGACCGCGCGCTGGCGTCCACGATGATCGACACCATGCGCCTGCGGCCGGCAGAAGCCGCCGCCAAGGACCTTTGGACCTTCCTCGCTATCCAACTCGTTCCCGACGTTGTCGCCTGGCGGTGGCAGGGCCCCACCAGCGAGCAGAGGTGGATCTGCTCAGACATCACTCGCCACGCCCTCGGCCGGCTCTGGTGGCAGGCATACACGCTCGGCACGACAACGGCCGACGGCAGTACGGACACCGCCCTATTGCAACGGCTGAGCGAATCCGACCTCAACCAGATCTTCGAACGCCGCGCCATCGGCGGACGCCCCGCGCTCGCACGGGCCATTGCCCGTGCTGTTACAGATCCGGACCTCGCATCGCCGCACATCGCACGGCGCCGAGTCATCCGCGACGTCACCAAACGAGTTCGGCGCCTGCTGCCCTTTACTCTCTTTCTCACGCTGCACGACGAACGCCTTCAAGCCAGGGTCGACGACCTGGTGAGGCAGTCCGTCAAAGCGCTCGAACAGACGCCCAGGACCAGAGGGCAATGAAAAGCGAGTCGAGTTCCTCCTGGGCCTCCAGCCCCGGCAATCGGGCCAGCATGCGGGCCAACAAATCCCGCGACACCAAGCCGGAACTCGCCCTCCGACGCGCAGTTCACGCCCTGGGCATGCGCTACCGGGTCGGTATTCGACCTGTAGTAAACCTTCCTCGGACCGCCGATATCGTCTTCACCAAAGCGCGCGTAGCGGTGTTCCTCGACGGATGCTTCTGGCACGGCTGCCCGCAGCACCACAGCGTCGCGAAGACGAACGCGACGTTCTGGGCCGAAAAGGTCCGCCGAAACCGCGAACGTGATGCGGAAACGAATCGGCTTCTCGCCGAACATGGTTGGACAGTGGTGCGAATCTGGGAGCACGACGACTCTGGTGCAGCGGCCGTGAGGATCCAGAGCCTGCTGCCCGGGCACTCCTCACGTCCGACGACGCACAGCCGTAGCCGCTCCGATCGACAGAAAGCAGTCGATCCTGCATAGAGAACCTAGCAGGGTTCCGTAGCCTGTGCCGCAGCCGTCGTTCCGCCAAAGGGAACCGTCGCAGACGAAACAAGCGGCCGAATTGCCAACGCTGCGGTGATTGCGTCTTGTCGCCGAACTCCATAAAACGGCACTTGATGGTTTGACAGATGTGCTGAAGCCAAGCAGATCAATTGCCTCGATCTGCATCGGCCCTTGGCTAGAGCTATGCGAGCCGAGTGGGGGCATCGCCGAATCCAGGGAATATCAGAACGTGAATGGTTCCGCGCTTCCGCAGGTCAGAAGACCGTTTCCTCGTCGACCTCCTCCTTGTGCCAGAAATTTAGAGTATGGACCATTGGCGCATGCCGTGCGTCATTTAGGTGCCGCCATCCTGGAATTCCGCTCTGGTGCAGTGAGCATCACGAGTCAATACCGCTGGTCGGATAGTCTAGATCTTGGTTTCCAAGGCCTGCGCTTCTGACGTCTGATCCCCTGTAGGCGCCGCTCGCTAGCACGTTGCGAGTTCGGGCGATCTCACTTGCCTTTCTCCCGAAGCCCGAGTCGTCCACGTCGCCTTCGAGGACTGCTCGATAATGTTCGTAGAAGGACTTGGCCCGGGCATGGATTTCTGCCCAGGTGAGTAACTCGATATCATCACGTTCCTGCCAGCCCTTCCGTGCCGTGCCCGACAGCGTGTATCCGCTCCCGGTGATGACGGCCATCGAGACCTCGCCCTTCTCGGCCTGACGCAGTTTCTCTGCGTATCGATCTATCTGGTGGAGATCGTCGATAGATACCGGATGTCCGGAGCGCTTAATCTCTATGACAACCAACCTGCCTTCGCCTCGCAAGGCGAGGAAGTCATATCGTGTGCGATCGTCCGGGTTAATGTCTGTGAAGCCCCATTCGCGCAGTTGGCTAGTGATGCGTCTTTCTTCGGCCAGGACCTGCCATTCCGGGTTAATCAACCAGGGGAAGTCGGCGATGAGGTCGTGCATATTGTCGCGCCCCACGCGTGGTGCAGTTTCCGGTGCATCGTCGACGATCATCGAATAAAACTTGTCGACGATGTCGAGTCGTCCCTTGACCACCTCCAGCACGGCGCGGCTCTCGAGCACCCGCCAGCCGCGCAACAGATCCACTGTCTGCTCGAACTTCTCGGGATCCTCTATCACCTCGTCCAACTGCTCGATGTAGTCGTGGAATTGTCGATATTCATATGCTCGAAGGATCGTGTCCGCAAGTGCTTCGAGTCGTTCCGGGTCAGTGTTCGAGGCACCGAGCGCACCTATGAACTTCTTGGCCTGCTCTTGGGATTTTTTATCGAGTTTGTCGAGTCTTTTGGCCAGAGTGGGGTTGTCCTGGACCCGCCTCTTGGCCTGATCACCTTTGCGCGTGCTGTGCTCGCGCAGCAGCCTTCTGACAATTGTTTCTCCCCACTGCCGAAGCGCTGAAACCGACTCGTCAGACCAATCAACCTCCTGCCGGTCAGTTGAAATGTGGTCGCTGTCGTCGTCGGAGCCGTCGTCAAGGAAGTCGGCTTCAATGACGCCGGTCAGATACTTGGTGCCGTGCTGGCCCGAGGCCCTACTTTCTACTCCGAAGAAGAATGGGGGTGCCTGAGCCGTCTTGCCGCGGACGATGACGACGAAACCCTGCATCTCGGTGGAGAGAGTCTTCTCGCTGAAACCGGCCCACCACGTGATGCGATTGCCGTCCGTCAGTTCTTCCTCTATTTCGCCCTGTTCGGGTTCCCGGTGCGTCAATATCATCGGTGCGTCATCGATTGCCGTACCGTTGACCCGGACAGACATTCGGCCGCGAACGGATCGGCTGAAGCGGCGCGCCAGGGTAACTAATCAGGTCGGCTGTTTCGGGCCGGTTTGATCTTGCCGGGGTTGTTCGGCAGGATGTCCGGGTGCCTGAGATGCCGTCCATCGTGGAG
>NZ_JBEZYA010000040.1:0-79569 GCF_040638295.1 Actinoplanes sp. NPDC026619 | reverse complement strand
AACGACAACCCCCGGCCCTACGTCTGGACCAAGACCGCCGACCAGATCCTCGACTCCATCGCCCGCTACTGCACCCGCATTAACGACTCACGACACTAGGCGGCCGCGAGCAGTTCTCGTCCTGCGCGGAGGCGGGCCGGCAGGCCCTCGTGGAGGGTGGCGGCCTCCGCGCAGAGCTGCCCGGCGCGTACGAGATCTCCGGTTGTCGCGGCTATGCGGGCCAAGGCCAGGCGGGCGTCGCCCTGGAAGATGCGGTATTTCTTGTGGTCGGCCAGGTTCAGGGCTGCCTCGGCCAGCGCCCGGGCCTCGCCGGGGTCGCCGGACGCCAGCCGGACCTCGGCCAGGCCGACGCCGGCCTGCACCTCGAAGTACAGGTAGCCGTTGTCCCGGCACAGCTGGAGGCAGCGGGTGAAGCGTTCGGCCGCGTCCTCCAGCGCGCGGGCGCCGAGCAGGGCGAATCCCAGTGTGGCCAGCACCCCGGCTTCCGAGCGCAGGTCACGCAGGCGGGCGGCGATGGACAGGGCCTCGGTGGCCGCCGAGAGCGCGGCGGACCATTCGGCCTGCTGCTGGTAGAGCAGGCTCAGCTCGTCCAGGAGGGCCATCTGGCCGTTCAGGGCGCCGGTCGTCCGGTGGTAGTCGAGGGCGGCGGTCAGGTGTTCGCGGGCGGTGTCGAACTCCTCCAGCAGGCGCAGCACCATGCCGAGGTTGCCCAGGTTGACGATCGCCGAGCGGCGGCGGGCGGCGCCGCGGTTGAGGGCGAGAGCGGCCTTGAAATGCACCACTGCCTCGGTCAGGCGGCCGGTCTCGTTGCACATCGCGCCGAGGTCGTTGAGGGTGACGGCGCGGATGTGGCTGAACTCGGGGCCGTCGCTGATCTCCAGGGTCTGGCGGTACAACTGTTCGGCCTCGGCGGGGTGGCCCAGTTCCTGCCGGATCAGGCCGAGGTTGTGCAACAGGTAGGCCTCGCCGATGCGCCAGCCGCCGCGCCGGGCCGCGTCGACGCCCGACCGGTAAGCCTCGCCGGCCCGCTGGGTCTCCCCCGCCGCCCAGTACGCCTGCCCGATCGTCTGGTGCATCGCGGCCTGCGCCAGGTCGTCGCCGGCGGCCTCGGCCGCGGCCAGCCCGGTCTGTCCGGAACCGAGCCACGGTACGCCGTCCCGATGCACGAAGAAGTAGCCGCGCAACTGGTCGGCCAGTTGCCAGGCGCGGGCCCGGTGCGGACCGGCCGCGGCCAGCTCGATCGCCGCAAGTAGGCCGGTGAGTTCCTCGTGCAGCCAGGCGGTGGCGGTGTCCACGTCGAGGAAGCCGGCCGGGTCGGCGGGGATGTCCAGCGGCAGCCGGACCATCTCGGCGTACACCAGGCGCATCGCGGCAGCGGTCCGGGCCAGGTACCAGTCGAACAGACGGCCGAGGGCGGCCGGATCCCGGTCGTTCTCGGGACGCTGGGCCGCGTACAGCCGAAGCAGGTCGTGATAGCGGAAGCGGCCGGATTCGGTGCGCTGCACCAGGTTCTCGGAGGTCAGTTGGTCGAGCGCCGCGGTGGCGTCGTGCTCGTCGACGCCGGCCAGCGCGGCGGCCGCGGACGGGTGGAACGTCTCGCCGGGGATCAGCGCCCCGGCCCGGAACACCCGGCTGACCGGCGGACTCAGCTCTTGGTAGCTCAACTCGAAGCTGGCCTGGACGCCGATGTCGCCGATGCTGAACCGGGCCAGCCTCGACCGCTCGTCGGCGAGCCGGTCCAGCAGTTCGCGCATCGCGACCCGGTCGCCCTTGAGCCGGCTGGCGATGACCCGCAACGCGACCGGGAGCCGCCCGCACGCCTCGACCAGCGCCTCGGCACTCGTCGTGTCGTCGGCCGCGCGGTCACCCAGCATGCCGAGCGCCTCGGTGACGCTGAGGGTGCCGAGTTCGACCAGGTGCGCGCCGTCCAGCTCGGCGCAGCGGTTGCGGCTCGTGATCAGGACGGCGCTGCCACCGGGCCCGGGTAGCAGCGGGCGGACCTGGGCCGCGTTGCGCGCGTTGTCCAGCACCACCAGCAGCCGCCGGTCGCTGACCGTGCTGCGCCAGAGCGCCGCCGCCTCGTCGGGGTCGACCGGGACCGCCCGGCCGGGCACGCCGGCGGCGCGCAGGAGACGGGCGAGGGCGTACGCCGTACCGACCGGTTGCCGGTCCGCGCCGCGCAGGTCGAGGTGGATCTGCCCGTCCGGGAAGTCGAGCCGGACCGACCGGGCCGCCTGCAACGCGAGGCTGGTCTTGCCGACCCCCGCCATCCCCGAGATCACACAGACGACCGACGGCCCGGACGGGTAGCGCAGTGCACGGCCGACGTCGTGCAGTTCGGCCGTACGTCCGGTGAAGTCCAGCGGTGGCGCCGGTGCCTGCCATGGCCGGACGACCGGCGCCCGCACCTCGTCGGGACGGGTGCGCAGGATCGCCTGCCGGGCCTCGCGCAGCTCCGCACCGGGGTCGAGGCCGAGCTCGTCGGCGAGGCGGGCGCGGACCTCGTCGTACGCCTCCAGCGCCGCCGCCTGCTGGCCGGAGGCGGCGAGCGCGGCGACCAGCCGCGCGTGCAGCGACTCGTGGTACGGGTGTCGAGGCGCCAGCCGCCGCAGAACCGGCAGGACCTGCGGTTCCCGGTGCAGTGTCTCGCCGAGCCGGGACAGCCGGATCGCCGCTTCGACCCGTTCGTCGGCCAGTTCGGTGACCAGCGGGTCGCCCTCCAGCTCCGGCACGTCGGCGGCCGGGACGTCACCGCGCCACATCTCCAGCGCGTCGTGGACCAGGTCGAACGCCACCGACGGCGGGACCTGCGGGTCGCGCCCGCCGGCCAGGCGTTCCCGGAACGCGACCAGGTCGAGCTCGGCGACGGTGGCCCGCAGCCGGTAGCCGCCGGGCGCCAGCTCCAGCATCCCCGGCGTGAGCAGCCGCCGGATCCGGCTCACGTGTGTCTGCAGGACGTTCGCGGCCGACGGCGGCGCGGCGTCCGCCCACAGCAGGTGGATCAGTTCGTCCCGGCCGACGGCGCGGTCCGGGGTCATCGCGAGCCGGGCCAGCACGATCCGGTGCCGCCCGGCGCCGATGCTCACCGCTTGCCCGGCACGGGTCAGTCCGAGCGGTCCGAGCACGGTGATTCGCACCGGCCCGCCGGTCGCGGCCGCCGGCGCGGGCGGGGCGGGCCGGGCGAGCTGGCGCAGGCGGTTCAGGTCCTGGCGGCCCATCCCGAGCGCCTCGCCGACCGCGTCGAGAAGCCGTGGCCGCGGCGAGTTGCTCCGGCCCTGTTCCAGGTCACGAAGACTGCCGAGGCTCACTCCGGCACGCTTCGCCAGGTCGCCCTGGGTCAGGCCCAGGCGGGTTCGCGTGTCCCGTACCAGGGCGCCAGCCGTCATCCCCGATTCGTCCATTTTCTACCCCCGTAGATCCGTATCGGAGGGGTCACCGTAGTACGGGATCGGTACGGGTTTCAGCCCTCCAGCGAGCCGGTAGCGATCATCCGCAGACTCTCCGTCAGCGAGACCGGGCGAACCCCGCCCGATCCACGGGGAGGAACTGAGAAACATGCAGACATCGATGCCCTGGCGCCGGCGGGCGGCGGTCCTGGTGGCCGCACCGCTGATCCTGATGTGCGGCGCCACCGCCGCGTCGGCGGACCCGGCGGATTCACCGTCCGACCCGCCACTGGCTTCCTACCCGAGCGTGTCCACACAGGAGGCACCGAACCCGTCGGCGCGGGCCACGACGGTGCAGGCCGCCGCGTGGGCGGGGTGCGACGACAACGGGCCGGCCCTGCATCTGACCCGTACGCAGGTGCTCGCTCGTGCGCAGACCTGGCTCGACGTGGGCATCCCCTACAGCCAGACGAACTGCTACCGCAACAGCCTGGGCGATTACCGCACCGACTGCTCCGGGTTCGTGTCGATGGCCTGGGGTCTCGGGGGCAAGGGCAGCGACTACTGGACCGGCAACCTCCACCTCGTGACCACGGAGATCGCCCGCTCGGCGCTGAAGCCCGGCGACGCGCTGCTGCGGCCCGACGACCACGTCGCGCTGTTCGTCCGCTGGGCGGACTCGGCACACACCCAGCCGGAGGTGATCGAGCAGACCGGCTCGCGCAACACGATCCGGGACACGTGGAGCCAAGGGAACGCGGCGCTCTACACACCGGTCCGCGTCGACACCATCGTGGACAAGTCGCAGTCGGCGCCGGCCATGATGTACGACAACGGCGGCGGCTCCACGCACCTGTTCCGCTGGACCTCGAACGGCTCGGCCTTCGCCCGTACGACCGAGTACGTCGGGAACAGCTACAGCGCCCCCAACGTCGGCGACCGGATGGCCTCCGGTGACGTGGACGGCGACGGTGTCGACGACCTGGTAGCGGCGTACCAGAGGCCTGACGGCCAGTGGCAGATGAACGTGTTCCGCAGCGGGGTCACCTCGGCCGGCATCTGGTACGACGGCGGCGCCCTCGACCTCGACAAGGCCGGCGGGCGTCTCGTCGTCGGCGACTGGAACGGCGACGGCAAGGCCGAACCCGCCCTGCTGTACGACGAGGGCGGCTCCAACATGCACATCTACCGCTGGCTGTCGACGGGTTCGTCCTTCCAACGCACCACCGAATACGAATCGACCAGCTTCACACTCGCCGCGGTTGGCGACCGGGTCGACTCCGGCGACATCGACGGTGACGGTGACGACGACATCGTCACCGCGTACCAGAAACCCGACGGCAAGTGGCAGCTCAACGTCTTCCGCAGCGGCGTCACCTCGGCCGGCATCTTCTACAACGGCGGCAGCCTCAACCTCGACAACGCCGCCGGCCGCCTGGTAGTCGCCGACTTCAACGGCGACGGCAAAGCCGAACCCGCCCTCGCCTACGACAACAACGACACCACCATGCACATCTACCGCTGGACCTCCACCGGCACCACGTTCAGCCGCACCACCGACTACGCCGCCACCAGCAGCTTCCCGCTGACCAGCGTCGGCAACCGGGTCGACGCGGCCGACGTGGACGGCGACGGCAACGCCGACATCGTCATGGCCTACCAGAAACCCGACGGCGACTGGCAACTCAACACGTTCCGCAACGGGCTCACCTCGGCCGGCATCTGGTACGACGGCGGCAGCCTCAGCCTCAGCAAGGTCGGCGGACGGCTCGCACTCGGCGCCTGGTGACCCTTCCCATCAGTGACACAACAGAAGGAGTAACTGTGAACAGGAAGGCATCCCGGCCGCTCGCCGTCGCCTCGGCGATCGCCGCCGTCGCCCTCGGGCACTGGCCGCCCCGGCGCCGGCCTCCGCCCACTGGAGCTGTGGGCGGGGCGCCCCGGCCGACATCGACACCAGCGGCGGCCACCTCGCCTGGTACGGCGCCACCGCCCGGGTCGGCTCGAGCACCCGGTGCGCGGTGAGCTCCACCAATATCACCGGCTGGAGCCTCGACTACCACTGCTACGCGGTCGACATCAACGGCGAGGACACCTGGACGTACGTGGTCACGGTCTCCGACACCTACAGCACCCGCGGCTGGGTCAACGACGACGACCTGCGGGACCACGGCTCTTTCAAGCGTTGCATCGGTGACACGAACCAGGTCGAGTCGGCCCCCGCCAACATCGACTGGGCGGCGACGAACAAGGCCGCGCTCGTCTGACCGACAGTAACCGGGCCTCGGCGTGGTGCAGCCCTGCACCACGGCGAGGCCCGTTTCAGCCCACTGACCGGGGGAATCGTCAGGCGAAGCCGCGCAAGCGCATCAGGGCCTCGGTGTCGACGTCGCGACCGCGGAAATTGCGGAAGGCCTCGTCCGGCGCGACGGCGTTGCCGACCGAGAGGATGTCGTCGAGGAACGCCTTGGCGGTGGCGGGGTCCCAGACACCCCGTTGCTCGAACAGCTCCCACGCATCGGCGGTCAGCGCATCGGCCCAGAGATAGACGTAGTAGCCGGCCGAATATCCGTCGCCCGAGAAGATGTGCCCGAACTGGGTCGGGCGGTGCCGCATGACGATCTCCTTCGGCAGACCGATCTCGGCCATGCAGCTCTTCTCGAAGGCGTCGGGATCGATCGTGCCGTCCGGCGTCGCGGCCAGGTGGATTCTCATGTCATAGATCGCCGAGGCCAGGAATTCGACCGTACTGAAGCCCTGGTTGAACTTCAGGGATTTCTGGATCTTGGCGAGCAACTCGGCGGGGATCGGCCGGCCGGTGTCGACGTGCAGGGCGAAGCGGTTGAGCAGCTCCGGCGTCGGGAACCAGTGTTCGTTGATCTGACTGGGGAACTCGACGAAGTCGCGCTTGACCGACGTGCCCGCGACGCCGGGATAGGTGACGTTCGAGTTGAGGCCGTGCAGGGCGTGGCCGAACTCGTGGAACATGGTGACGGCGTCGTCCCACGAGATGAGGACGGGGCCGGGCCCCGACTTCACGAAGTTGGCGTTGTTGGAGACGATCGGGGTGACGTTCGCCTGGAAACGTTCCTGGGTGCGGTACTCGCTCATCCACGCACCGGAGTCTTTGCCGGCGCGGGCGTAAGGGTCGAAGTACCACAGGCCCACGCGCTCGCCGCCGCGCGTCACCTCATGGACCGACACGTCCTCGTGGTAGACGGGCAGACCGTCGAGTTCGGCGAATCGCAGGCCGTAGAGCCTTTCGGCGGCCCAGAACATGCCGTCGCGGACCTTGTCGAGCTGGAGGTAGAGCTTCACCTCGTTCTGGTCGAGGTCGTACGTCGCCTTGCGCACCTTCTCCGAATAGAACCGGTGGTCCCAGGCCTCGATGGTGATGCCGGCGCCCTCCTTGTCGGCGATCGCCTGCATGTCGGCGATCTCCTCGTGGGCGCGCCGCAGGGCTGGGCCCCAGAGCTTCATCATCAGGTCGGTGGCGGCCTGCGGCGTCTTCGCCATGTTGTTCTCGACGGCCCAATGGGCGTGTGTCGGGAAGCCGAGCAGCCGGGCCCGCTGGGTGCGGAGCTGCAGGATCTCGCTGATCAACGCCTTGTTGTCGGTGGCCGTGCCGTTGTCGCCGCGCATGATCCACATGCGCCAGCCCTTCTCCCGCAGGTCGCGCTTGGCGGAGTAGGTCAGGAACGGCTCCATCGAGGACCGCGTGTTGGTGAAGACCCACTTGCCCTTGACCCCGTGCGCCTCGGCTGCCGCCGCCGCAGCCTGACGCAGCGATTCGGGAAGGCCCTCGAGATCTGCCTCGGTCTCGATGGTGAGCCGGTAGCTTTCCTCGTCGGCCAGCTCGTTCTGGCTGAACTTGGTGTAGAGCGAGGCGAGCTTCTGATTGAGGCCCTTCAGCGTGGCCTGGTCAGCGTCGTTGAGCGCCGCGCCCTGCCGGGTGAAGTTCTGGTAGTAGTTCTCGACGAGGCGCTTCTGCTCCGGCGACAGGCCGGCGGTCGGGCCGTCATGGACCGCCTTGATCCGGGCGAAGAGCCGGGCGTTCTGAATGATGTCGTCGCCGAAGGCCGAGAGAACGGGCGACATCTCGGTCTGCAGATCCTGCATCGCGGTGTCGTTCATCGTCGAGGTGAAGACGCCGAAAAACCGTTGGGCGCGGTCGAGGGCGCGGCCGCTGTCCTCCAGCGCGGCGATGGTGTTGGCGAAGGTCGGCGTCTCGGCAGTGCCGGCGATCTTGGCGATCTCGGCCTTGCTGAGCTCCATGCCCTTCTCGAGCGCTGCTTTGATCGAGGTCGGGTTAACCTGGTCGAAGGCCGGGTAACCGCCATGCTCTCCAGTCCACACCCCGATCAGCTTATCCTCCGGGCCGCGCCCGGATGCGAGCGCGAAGCCGGGGACCTTGAGCGAGCCGAGCACGGCCGCAGTGGCGGCAGCCTGAAGAAAGACACGGCGTTGCATGGGAAGCCCTCCGGCATCGATTCGGATCCGGCCAGATGCCGCCCCAAGATCATTTAACCCACATTTCCGTACGGCGATGAGCGGTTTTGTCTAACACCAGCAGAACGGCTGTCGTGGTGACCACCCCGCGCCGTCGCCGCCACCACGACAACCGCGGCGACCAGCAGGCAGACGGTGAGACCCAGCGCCAGGCCGGCCGGTTGGTGCAGAGTCCACTGCGGAATCTTGCGTTGCGGCACCACGACCGCGCCCACGAACGCCCCGAGCAGCCCGAAGTACGACCCGGTCATGAAGTTGCGGTGCAACCGAACCCGGTGCGTGAGGGCCGCCCACAGCCCGATCGACAGCGTCACGAAGGTAAACACCGACAGGCCGTGGATCCACGAGAAATGACCCGGCCGCAGCTCCTGGATGAAGAACGAGCTGATGATCGTCCAATACATCGCGCCGGTCCACACCCGGCCGATCCAGCGGTGGGCCCGGTCGCCCTTGGCCCGGCGGACCAGGTTGTACGCGCCCAGCGCCATCGAGATCGTGGCGGCCCCCGCATGCAACGCTATAACAACGTTATTCGCCATAACGTTGTTATAGTCGATGCCGTGACACCCGTCAACCGCCCCGACCTGACCAGCCACCTGGTGGACGAGGCCGCACGCATCCTGGTCGAGGACGGCCCCGACGGCCTCTCCCTGCGCAAGCTCGCGACGGCCGCCGGCGTCTCGACGATGCCGGTCTACACCCTGTTCGGCGACAAGCAGGGCCTGCTCGCGGCCATGCACCGGGAGGGCTTCCGCCGGCTCGGCGAGGCCCTCGCCGCGGTACCGGTCACCGACGAGCCGCTCACCGACGTCATCGCGCTAGGACTTGCGTACCGCGCGGTCGCGCTGGCCGGCCCCCACCTCTACGGCCTGATGTTCGGCCGGATCGCCCCCGGCTTCACGCCCAGCCCCGAGGACCGGGCCGCCGCCGACCTGACCTACCGCCCACTGGTCGAGGGCGTCGAGCGCTGCCAGGCGGCCGGCGTCTTCGTCTCCGGCGACCCGGAGCGGATGGCCCTGCACCTGTGGGCGGTGGCGCACGGCATGGTCTCGCTCGAACTCAACAACCAAACCGGCGGCGAGGACACCTATCTCGAGGCGCTGGGCTACGCGGGCGTGCCGTTCCTCGCGTAACCCGCAGTCCTACGCCGCGACGGTGACGGCCGGACGCAGGCGGGCCTTCTGCCCCGCAGGCAGGTGGCGGGCCGACTGGGCGGCGAGCACTGCCTCACGCTGCAGGGCGTCGGCGTTGCGGCGGGCCAGGTCGGCATCGTGCCAGGCAGTCCGCTGAGCGGAGACCGCCTCCTCGTAACGCACGCGAAGATGGGCCACCGACGCCCGGGCGATCATCAACTCCTGCTCGACCGGATGCAGCCGGGCATCCCACCCGCCACGGCCGGCCTCCGCGTCGGTGACAGCCTCCACGGGCAGCTCACCACGCGACACGGCAGCGGTGACCGCGCGGTGCAGGAACCGGTCGCGAGCCGCGTACTCCTCACAGGTACGCACCGACCACGACCGGCCCCAGGCCGCCGCGGCCACCCCGGTACGCAACCGGGCGTCGGCCTCGAGCCACGCCCGCCACGCCGCGTCCACCTCCGGCTCGGACTCCTGGCTCAGCTCCTGCCACCGCTGCGCACCCAGCCGCGCACGGTCCGCGGCAACCTGCACCTCCTGCGCATACCGCGCCGCCTCCTCCTGCTCCCGCTGACGCACGAGGCCACGCTCACGCCGGCCCGCGAGCAGCTCCTGGATTGCCTGCCCGGGGCGACCCACACCTTCCGGGTTGCCCAGGATCAACAGCGCCGGGAAAGTCAGCAGCATCAACGACGCCCAGATGACCGCCGGCGCCGGGGAAGCCACCAGCATGTCCGCAACCAAGTTCATGTGAAAGATCCATCCTTGTAAAGAATCACTCATGCCGATGACAGGAGGCGACCGCCGCAACGACGGCAGGTGACGTCCGAAAGGTCAGGCAGACGCGGGCGGGCCACGCGAACCACGGACACCCGCGGTGTGCTGCGTGACGAGAACGCCCGTCCGATCCGCAGGTGCGACCAGCACCGCAGGATCGGCGACCACATCAGACGGTTCGATGTCCGTGTCGACGGCAGCGTGCCCGCAGGCAGCGGCCGGGCGCGAACCCGAAACCTGCCGCGGCATCGCACCGGCAATCGCCAGCACGGCCGCGAGAAGGACAGGCAACGAGCGCAGCAGCAGACTGCGCAGCGCCGGCGTCCTCATAGCACCTCATCCAACCAGCCACGCCCCGGCCGACACCGACGCCACTCCACCCCGGCAGAGTGAAACCGATCTTGGAACCCCGCGAACGACTCCGCCAACCGTGACCGCTGATGGGGACCACCAGCACGCGAGTGGAGTTACCTCATAGGACACTCCTGCGCGCATCCACACCGCTTGAGCATTCGGGGCCGCGGTGAGCACGCCGAGATGATCGCGTCTCAGCTGCTGTCGGCGGAACTGCTTGAGGACGGCGAAGTTCACCGACGGCCGACGATGCTACGCAGCCCAACAGGGAGCGGATGCTGGTCGTCATTGAATGAGCCGCCGATCGTGGCCGTCACTCCACGTTCACGCAGAAGTTCCGGCACCGACGAGGTGTCGATCAGGACGTTGCCGTGGTGCTCGTCCTCGCGGCGATAGCTGCCGTCCGCGCCGCGGACGAACGTGGTGAGATCCCGGTCGAACCGGTCCGGCGCGGGCTGGCTGAACCGGGTGATGACGGCCCAATCGTCACCGACCCGTCCTTGCGCCATTGCGCCCTCGCGTACGCTGCCCCATTCGAGGTCGCACAGATCCACGGCCAGCAAGCCACCGGGCAGCAACGCATCGGCGAGCGCTATCAGGCCACGGCGGGCAGCAGCAGCATCGGACAGGTAGTTGAGGGCATGTCCGACCCCGACGATCGCGTCCACCGCCGGAATCGGATCATCGGGCAGGACCAAGGTCCGGACGTCCGCGGCGCCCCCGACGGCGTCCCGGGTGAGATCGAGCATCGCCGGTGAGGCATCCGTGGCGATCACCCGATGGCCGGCTTCCACCAGGCGCTTCGTGAGCAGGCCCGATCCGCACCCGATCTCCAGAACCGCGCCATGGCGTGCCCGGACTGGCTCGAGAAGGGCCAGGATGCCAGGCGCACAGGCTTCGGCGTGAAAGCCGTAGCCCTGGTCGAAGACGTAGGCGAGGTCCCGACGGTAATACGGCTCGTTGGTCTGCACCGGTGCATTGTGCCGATGCGCCAACTGAGGATCCTGCAATGCTGGATCACGGTGTGCTCATCTGCCGCCGAGCGTGCGCGCCCGCCGAACTTGAGCCGGCAAGGACGAGCCTGTTTCCCGTGGAAACGATGCGCAACGACGGCGCACGGGAAGCTCGATCGGTTCCCGGAATGTGATCGCCGGCGAGCCGATTCACTTGCCCTGCGGGCGTGGCCGCCTGCGGTGAGTTCGGGCGTGCTGCGCGCCGGCTCCGTTTCGGAACCACAACGGATGACGTCGATCGATTGGTACGGGGTCTGGCTGCCGGGCAGCCTGCGGCATAATCCGGCCCATGCGGGGGCGAACGAAGTGGATCGGGTGCGGCGCGATAGTGGTGGTGCTGGGCCTCGGCGCAGCGGGCGCGTGGCGGTACGAGGAGCACGTCCGCCGTCAGCCGAACTGGCAGATCCACCACACGGCGGTGCCCGAAGCGGCGAAGAAGGTCGACCACGTGCTCGCCCAGTTCGAGCGCGACCACCTCTACCAGGCCGGCGACTACCTGCACTCGGCCGGCCAGCACCCTGACGTCCAGGTCCTCTCGGTTGCCGGGCAGACCCACTGGCAGAGCGGCGTGACCCTGGTGCTGAAGGTGCAGGGTCACGGTGTGGTGCGCGGCTTCGATCACGTGGTGCTCCGGGAGGTGGACGTGCCGATCTGCTTCCGCCTCCAAATGGGACCGAAGGAGGACAGCCGCGACGACGACATCGACTGCCCGGCGGGCGCGCCGCTGCCGGTTCCCAAGGACCCGTCTCTGCAGGGCGTCGACGAGCGCCTCCAGAGAGCGCTGAACCCCGTCGGCGCGAACGAGGCCGCTGTCCGCGCCGCGGTGGCCGGGCTGAAACTCGACCCGGGCATCCACCAGGATTTCGCCGCTCAGGACGGCACTGTCGGGGTGGCGCTGCGCGCCAGTCAGTACGACTGCGTCGTCGCCCGCGTCGCTGCCCGGGGGGACGTGACACTCTGGCGGCCGTCGCACACCCAGCTGGCCCCGGGCGAGTTGGACTGCTCGGCCGGCCTGGCATTGAGCGGCGAGTTCAACACCTCCCCGCACTGAGAAACTCAGCCGGCCGGATCACCTGGAAACGTCAGGTTCAGGCGGAGGCGCTGTCACGCGCGGTTTCGTCATCACCCTCGTGCACCAGCTGGCTCCGCGCGCTCCATCGGATCGGCCTGCATGAGGCTCCCACCCTTCGGCCTCGAATACGGCGGCCAAGTGCCGCTCCAACCCTTCGTAGGGCACCGCGGCCAGACGGGCGGCCACCAGCTTGACCTCGCGTCCTCCCCATCGGCTCGGATCTCCTCCAAATCCACTTGGTCAACCCGCACGAGAGTGCCCTCCACGCTCACCGGTTCAGCCTTCTCGCTCAGGCCGGATATTCACAAATTCTTTGGACGTCACCGGCGTCGTCACGCCACTCCTGGAAGCCCACCACGTCTGGGCGCGCGAGCGCGAAGGCCGGCGAGCTGCGTCTTGTAAGTCAGGACTTGCCGTCGGCGTCCTCGACCGGGCCGCGGTTCGGTTCGGTTCTTCGCCGATGTGTCAGTGGGGTGGAATGTGCTGCCGGATGAGTTCGACCACGCGGTCCGGGTCGTCGGGTGTGAACGCGGGACGCACCTTCGCACCGACGTCCAGGACGACGAGAACGTGCTTGCCCGGGCGGGTGGTGTCCCACGGCAGCCAGTAGCCAGGATGCGCGGTCCCCCAGACTCGGCCCTTTCCGGTCAGCCAGTTCATCGGGCGCAGTCCGGCGGCCCTGATCCGGTGATACGGAATGTGCTTGGCGACACCGGTGGGAAAGTAATACCGGCGCAGTGTGACGCCGTCGGCGTCAAGCCTGACCCGGCCGTCGTCGTAGAGGGCCTCGTCGTCCACACTCCGATCGAAGCCCGGCGCGCAGCCGTCGTCAAGCGCCGCAGGTGGGGCCGTTCTGGCGCGGACCGCCAGGGGGTTGCCGGGCTTTCTCGCCGCGGCCGGGAGTCCGGGCCAGCCCGGTGGACGCCGGTAACCTCCGCCTTGATTCGGCCTCGCGCCGAGGATTATCACGCTATTGAAGAGCGTCTTTCAATCCAATTCTTGTACGCCTTTTCCGGCACTAATGAAAATGCGACTGAGCAGGCTATCAACAATCGGGCGCCGCCGGGACCAGAAACGGATAAGTCGACCCGGCCGTGCACTGCTCCGGCATTCTGATCGTGGCCGAGCAGCGGGGCAGGGAGAAGGCGGCATGAGCGGAATGCGATCGTGGATGGCCGACGTCCCGGTGCAGGCGAAGGTGCTGGCGCCGGTCGTCCTGGCGGCGATCGGCATCGCAGTGGTCGCCTGGTCGGGGCTGGCTGCGCTCTCCGACGAGGGTAAACGCACCAAGGCGATGTACGACGAGGTCGCCCGGCCGCTCTCCGATCTGGTCTCGCTGCGCGACATGCAGGGTGACTCGCGGGTCGAGGTCCGGGACGTGCTCATCCTCTCCGGCTCGGCGCAGGAGGAGGTGATCTCCGGCATGAGCGACACCGACACGGCCGCCGACGCCGCGATCACGGCGTACGTCAGCCATCACAGCGCCCTGGACAGCAACCGGACCGCCCTGGTCGCCACGGCCCGGGAGGGTCTGACCACGTGGCGGGACGCCCGCGACAAGCAGCTCGTTCCGCTGGCCCGGGCCGGCAGCACCGCGAAGGGCGAGGCCCTGCTTGCCTCGGGTGGCGCCCTGACCGCCGCGAACAAGACGTTCGGGGCGGCGCTGGACTCGCTGGCCGAGGCCGAACAGACGGCCGGCGAGCAGACCAAGGCCACCGCCGCCACGGAGCAGAGTCGCAAGCGCACCACCGTCGTGATCATCTCGATCGTGGTGATCGCCGCCGCCGTGCTGATCGGCGTGCTCGTCGCCCGGGTGGTGGTCACCCCGCTCCGCCGGGTCAACAGCGTGCTCAGCGACCTGGCCGGCGGTGACCTCACCGGCGACCCGCAGGTGAACGGGCGCGACGAGCTCGGGCAGATGGGCGCCGCGCTGGTTGCCGCGAACACGTCGCTGCGGCACACCGTCGGCACGATCGTGGAGTCCGCGGACACCCTCGGCGACGCCGCCGATCATCTGGCAACCAACAGCGGTCAGATCGCCCACCGGGTCAGCGACCTGGCCGCCCAGTTCAGCACCGTGGCGGCCGACGCCGACAGCGCGTCGATCAGCATCTCGACGGTCACCGCGGGCGCCAGCGAGATGAACGACGCGATCGGCGAGATCGCCCGCAGCGCCGGGCAGGCGGCCCTGGTGGCCCGCGACGCGGTCGGGATCGTCACCGGCACCTCCGCCACGATCGAGCAGCTCGGCCGCAGCTCCGCCGACATCGAACAGGTGCTGCGCGCGATCACCGCGATCGCCGAGCAGACCAACCTCCTCGCCCTGAACGCCACCATCGAGGCGGCCCGGGCCGGCGAGTCCGGCAAAGGCTTCGCCGTGGTCGCCGGGGAGGTCAAGGACCTCGCCCAGCAGACCGCCGCGGCCACCGACGACATCGCCCGCCGGGTCGGCGCCATCCAGTCGACCAGCGCCGAGGCGACCGCCGCGATCACCCGCATCGGTGAGGTGATCAACGAGATCAACGATCACCAAGGGGCCATCGCCGCGGCGGTCGAGGAGCAGACCGCGACGACCGGTGAGATGGGTCGCAGCGTGGCCGAGGCCGCCGACGCGAGCGCTCGGATCGCGGCCACGATCACCACCGTCGCGAACGGCGCCCGGCAGGCGGAGGCCGACGTCGTGGAGTCGCAGGGCCAGATCGGCACGGTCGCCCGGATGTCCGGCGACCTGCGCGAACTGGTCCGCGGATTCCGCTACTGAGCGAGGCGCACCAGCTTGTTCAGTTCCGGGCCCGGCCGCGGCGGACCGTCAGCGGCGGCAGGTCGCGGGCGCCGAGCTCGGTGACGTGGACGGCGAAGGCCGACAGCGCGGCAATGATCGCGGCGGCCAGGATGTCGCCGGGGTAGTGCACGCCGGCCGCGACCCGGGCGAGGCCGATCAGCACCGCCGCCACGGTCAGCACCAGGCCGATCCGCCGGCTTTGGAACGCCCAGACGCCGAAGGCCAGCGCGAACGCCGCGGTCGCGTGATCGCTGGGCAGCGAGACGCCGGGCGCGTGCGGGATCAGCTGGTGCACCGGGTGGTCCTGGAAGGGCCGCATCTCGCGGCTCGCGTAGGCGAGGGCCTGGGAGAGCCCGAACGCGACCGCCAGCGTCACGCCGAGGCAGGCCAGCGGCCGGATCTCGCGCCGACGCAGGGCGCGCACGCACGGGATCGCCGCCACCGCGAAGGCCACGAAGATGAGGTCGACGGCAGCGAACCGGATGAGCTGGTCGACCGCCGTCCAGCGCCCGGCCAGGCTGTTGATCACGTGGAAGAGCTGGAAGTTCACCTCTTCAACCTCGTACAGCGAGGGTAAGAATTCGCTGAAACGTCAATTCCGTCACGGCGCAGCAGGACGGGCCGGCAGTGTGACCGTCACGGTCAGCCCGCCACCCGGGCGCACTCCCGCCGTCGCCCGGCCGCCGTGCGCCACCGCGATCGAGTTGACGATGGCCAGCCCGAGGCCGGACCCGCCGTCGCCGGTCCGCTCGTGCAGTCGCCGGAACGGCTCGAAGAGCGTTCCGACGGCGTCCGCGGCCACCGGCGGCCCGGTGTTCTCCACGGTCAGCGACACCCCTTCGCCGGCCGCGCTGGTGCTGACCCAGACCTCGCCGTCCGCGACGTTGTAGCGCATCGCGTTGTCCACCAGGTTCGCCGCCAGGCGCTCGAGCAGGATCGGATCGCCGCTGGTCAGCGCGGGAGCCAGCGCGGTGTGCAGGCGTGCCGTCCCGGACCCGGCACTGTCGATCGCGTCCTCGGTGACGGTGGCCAGGTCGACCGCCTCCCGGTCGAACCGGCCGCGGTCGGTGCGGGCCAGGGTGAGCAGCGCGTCGATCAGCGCCTGGGCGTGCTGGACGGCGGTCCGCACGTCGCGGCCCATGCCGATCAGCTCGGCGGTGGTCGGCTCCGGCTTGGCCAGCACCACGTCGGCGGCGGTGCGCATCACGGTCAGCGGGGTGCGCAGCTCGTGGCCGGCGTTGGCGATGAATCGGCGCTGGGAGTCGAACGCGGCCTGCAGGCGGTCCAGCATCTCGTCGAACGTGTCGGCCAGCTCGCGCAGCTCGTCCCGCGGGCCGGTCAGCGCGAGCCGGGCGGTCAGATTTTCCTCGGAGGCGTTGCGGGCCGCCTCGGTGATCCGGTGCACCGGCCGCAGCACCCGGCCGGCCACGATCCAGCCGGCCAGCGCGGCCAGCAGCGTCACCACCAGCAGGGTGCCGAGCGAGTACCACAACAGGTGGTCGAGGGTCGCCTCGCGCTGGCTGTTCGCGCCGGTGACCAGGCCCTCCTGGTAGGCGGCCTTGCACTTCTGGATCGTGGCCACGTCGGTGGCCCGCGCGCAGCCGGCCAGGAAGTCGGGCGGGATCGCAGTCTTCGCCTCGGGCGACGACTGCGGCAGGTTCGTGGCCAGCAGGCCGTAGGTGACCGCCACCAGGATCGCGCCGCACGCCGCGAACAGACCGCAGTAGAGCAGAGTGAGCCGCACCCGCACGGTCATATCCGGTACCCCCGGCCGACCACGGTCTCGATCAGCGGCGGCGGGCCGAGCTTGCGGCGCAGCCGGGTCAGCGTCACCGAGACGACGTTGCTGAACGGATCGGCATGGGCGTCCCAGACGTGCTCGAGCAACTCCTCGGCGCTGATCACGCTGCCTTCGGCCGCGATCAGCATCTCGAGCACGCCGAACTCCTTGCGGGTCAGCGACAGCGGATGCCCGGCCCGGACGGCGCGGTGCCGGGCCCGGTCGACGGTCAGGTCACGGTGCTGCATGACCGGCGGGGCTGATGGTGTACGCCGAGCCAGCGCCCGGACCCGCGCGACCAGTTCGGGAAACGCGAACGGCTTGCCGAGGTAGTCGTCGGCGCCCAGTTCGAGGCCGTCGACCCGGTCGTCGACCGACGTGGCCGCGGTCAGCAGCAGGATGCGGGCGGGCGCGCCGGCCGCCAGGGTGCGGCACACGTGATCGCCGTGCACCACCGGCAGATCGCGGTCGAGCACGAGCACGTCGTAGTCGGTGCCGGCCGCCGCCGCCAGCGCGGCTGCCCCGTCGTGCACGACGTCGACGGCCATCCCGGCGTCGCGTAGTCCCTCGCCGATCCGGGTGGCCAACGTGACGTGGTCCTCGACCACCAGCACGCGCATGCCGACATTGTGCGCCCGCCGAGATGACATCCGTCCAACACGGCCGGTAGCGCTGATGTCATCGCCCAGCCGCTAGACCTGTCCGCATCCGAGAACGGGGGTCCACAGTGAAGCGTCTGCCCGCAGTCATCCTCCTGCTCAGCCTCGCCGCCTGCAGCGGGGATCCGGCCACACCAACCGTGCCCCAGCTGCCGAACGGCGGCGGCAGCAGCGCGTCGGCGCCGAGCGAGCACGACAACCCGAACGCCGTCGCCGGGGAGAGCAGCGCAGCCCGCCGGGCGAAGTTGCACGCCGCCGCGCAGTGCATCCGGGAACACGGCGCCGCCAATTATCAGGACCCGGTGCTGACCGCGGACGGCTACGTCTACACCGACGAGGTGGCCTTCCGCCCGATCGACGGCCCGCAGCTGGAGGCGATCCAGACGACCTGCCGCGACCTCATCCGGGCGGCCAACTTCTCGATCCGCGACCAGGGACCGCCACCACCGAGGCTGATTCAGGCCGGGGTCAGGTCGGCCCAGTGCATGCGCGCGAACGGGCTGCCCAACTTCAAGGACCCCACCGTCGACAGTCACTTCTCCCCCGGCAAGGGCTTCGGCCTCGATCCCAGCTCGATACCGCCGGGCGGCAAGGAGAACCCGACCCTGCAACGCGCCGCGCAGGCCTGCCGGAGCGTCCTGGACCAGGAGGAAGCGGCCTCCAGCCTCGGGAATCTCGGCGATGCGTAGGCGGGCCGTGCTGAGCGGGGCGGCGGTCGCGGTGGCCGCGGCCGGGGCGGGCGGCGGCTGGTGGCTGCGCACCGAACCAGCGGCGCCGGCCGCACCCACGGTGCCGACCGGCAGCGCTCCGGTGATCCGCGCCGATCTGTCCGCGACCACCACCATCCCCGGAACGCTGGGCTACACCGGCGGGTACGACGTCTACTGGCTCGGCGCCCCCGGCATCGTGACCTGGCTGCCGCGGCCGGGCCAGGTGATCGGCCGTGGACAGCCGGTGTTCGCCGTCGACAACCGCCCGGTCCGGTTGCTCTTCGGCGAGCGGCCGGCCTGGCGGACGCTCGCGCCGGGCATCACCGCCGGGCCGGACGTCCGCGCGCTGGAGTCCAACCTGGTCGCGCTCGGCCACGCCACCAGCGCGAACCTCACCGTCGACGGGCGGTTCACGCACGCCACCCACGCCGCCGTGCGCCGCTGGCAGCACGCCACCCACCAGCCGGTCACGGGGCGGCTGGACCTCGGGGCGGTCACGTTCCTGCCCGGCCGCCTGCGGGTCGCCGACGTCGCGGTGAAGACCGGCGGCCGGGCGGGCGGCGACGCCGTGGTGTCCGGCACGTCGACCACGGTCGCGGTGACGCTCGCGATCCCGGTCACCGCCACCCATCTCGTCCATCTGCGCGACGCCGTCACGGTCACCCTCCCCGGCGGCGAGGTCGTGCCCGGCCGGGTCACCGCGCTGTCGACGGTGGCCACCGCCCCCACCGACGCCGAGCTCGGCCGCGGCGGCAGCCAGCTGCCCTCGGTGCCGGCGACCGTGACGCTCGGCCGCCAGGTCGCCGGCGCCGGCCTCGACCAGGCGCCGGTGGAGGTCAACGTGGTCACCTCCGCGGTCCAGGGCGTCCTGACCGTGCCGATCACCGCCCTGGTCGCGCTGGCCGGTGGCGGTTACGGCCTCTATCTGCTGGACGGGGGCCGCCGGCTGGTCGGCGTCACGCCGGGGCTGTTCACCGACAGCCGGGTCGAGGTCCGCGGCGACGGACTGCGCGAGGGCGCCGTCGTGGAGGTGCCGGCCACATGAGCACCGGCGTGCTGGAACTCTCCGCGGTCAGCAAGGTCTATCCACCACCCACCTCGGTCACCGCGCTGGACCGCATCGACCTCGTCGTCGACGCCGGCGAGACGGTGGCCATCACCGGCGCCTCCGGGGCCGGCAAGTCGACGCTGCTGAGCATCCTCGGCACCCTCGAACGGCCCACCAGCGGGACGGTGCGGGTCGCCGGCGTCGACGTCTCCGGCCTGTCCGATCCGGAGCTCTCCGACGTGCGGGCCACCCGGCTCGGCTTCGTCTTCCAGCAGTTCTTCCTCCTCGAACACCTCAGCGTGCTGGACAACGTGGCCACCGGCCTGCTCTACCGGGGCGTGCCGGCCCGGGTCCGGCGGGAGCGGGCCACCGCGGCGCTGTACGAGGTCGGGCTGGCCGGCCGGATCCGGCACCGCGCCGGGCAGCTGTCCGGCGGCGAGCGCCAGCGGGTCGCGATCGCCCGGGCGATCGTCGGGCAGCCCGCGGTGCTGTTGGCCGACGAGCCGACCGGCAATCTCGACTCGGCCACCGGCGCGGAGATCACCCGGCTGCTGTCCGGGCTGGCCGGCGTGACGACGGTCGTCCTGATCACACACAACGCCGACGTCGCGGCGGCCATGCGGCGCCGGGTGCACCTGCACGACGGCCGCATCGTCAGCGACACCCGCGTCGTCGGCGACAGCCACGTCGTCGGCGACAGCCACGTCGTCGGCGACACCCGGAAGGACTCGTGATGGCCGCCCGCCTGCGTCTGCCGGACGCGATCACCCTGGCCACCGCCGGCCTGCGCGCCCGCCGGATCCGGTCCGCGCTGTCCGCGCTCGGCATCGCCATCGCGGTGGCCGCCGTCGTCGCCGTGCTCGGCATCGCCCAGTCGGCCAAGGCCGACCTGCTCACCCAGCTCGGCGAGCAGGGCAACCTGCTGACCGTCGCCTCGGCGGAATCGGTCAACGGCCGCGGGATCCCGCTGCCGGCCACCGCCGAGCCGATGATCGCGCGGATCCCGCCGGTGCGCACGGTCACCGCGGTCGCCACCGTCGAGAACGTGACCGTGCGGCGCAGCCGGGCGATCCCGGCGGTGCAGACCGGCGGCATGAACGTGCTGGCCACCCGGCCCTCACTGCCGGCGACCCTGTCCGCACCGCCGCTGCTCGGCCACTTCCTCGATGCGACCGCGGAGCACTATCCGATGACCGTGCTCGGCTTCGAGGCGGCGAAGATCCTCGGCATCGGCTCGCTGGAGACGCCCACCCAGGTGCTGCTCGGCGATCATTACTTCACCGTCGCCGGGGTGCTCGCGCCGGTCACGGTCGCGCCGGAGATCGACCTCGCCGCGCTGATCAGCTTCGGGCAGGCGGAGCAGGTCTTCGGGCGCACGGCCGAGCCGACCCGGATCTATCTGCGCGCCGACCCGGACCAGGTGGCCGTGGTGGCCGCGGTGCTCACCGCCACGACGATGCCGGACGGGCGGAACGACGTTCAGATACGACGGCCGTCCGACCTGCTGGTAGCCCGGATCGCGGCCAAGGGCGCGTTCGTTGGGCTGTTCCTCGGCCTGGGCGGCATCGCCCTGCTCATCGCCGGGGTCGGCATCGCGAACATCATGGTGATCTCGGTCCTCGAGCGGCGCGGCGAGATCGGGCTACGCCGCGCGCTGGGCGCCCGGCGGCGGCACGTCGCGCTGCAGTTCCTGCTGGAGTCGACGCTGCTGGCGGTGCTCGGCGGGGTGCTCGGCGTCGGTCTCGGCCTGCTGGCCACGGCGGTCGCCGCCCGGCTCGGCGGCAACCCCCTCGCCGTCCCGGTGGCGGCGCCGGCCGCCGGCCTCGGCGCCGCCCTGCTGGTCGGCGCGCTGGCCGGTCTCTATCCGGCGGCACGGGCGGCACGGCTGTCACCGGTGGAAGCGCTCCGCTCGCGGTGACATCCGGGCCCGGGCGGCGCGGCTGTCACCAGTGGACGCGCTCCGCTCGCGGTGACATCCGGGCTCGGGCGGCGCGGCTGTCACCAGTGGACGCGCTCTGCTCGCGGTGACAGCCCGTGCTCGGCCAGCGGGCCGACGGCCAGGCCGCGGGCGCGGCAGGTGGTCAGGATCGGCGGCAGCGCGCCGAGCATGGCCAGCCAGCACTTCGGGGCGGCGGCGACGTCGCTGTCGTGCAGCAGGATCGTGCCGCCGCCGTCGAGTTTGCGCAGCACGCTGCGGTAGACCGAGTCGGGTGTGCAGGACGCCGTCCAGTCCCGGCCCCAGGTCGTCCACAGCACCGGTTGCAGGCCGAGCCGGTGGGCCTCCAGCAGGGCGGCGGTGTTGGCCACGCCGTACGGCGGGCGCCACCACCGCGGCCGGGCCCCGGTGACCGCGGTGATCGCGGCGGTGGCCCGGTCGAGGTCCTCCCGGGTCGCGGCCGGGCCGCGTTTGGCCAGCAGCCGGTGGTCGTACCCGTGCACGCCGATCTCGTGCCCGGCGTCGGCGACAGCCCGGGCCACCTCGGGCAGTTCCTCGGCCATCCGGCCGAGCAGGAAGAACGTCGCCCGCACCCCGGCGTTGCCGAGCATCCGCAGCAGCTCCGGCGTCGCGTCCGGGTGCGGGCCGTCGTCGAAGGTGAGCGCCACGTGGCGCGGGTGGCCGAGGCCGGCCAGGGCGGGCAGCAGCCGGCGGCGGAGCGGGCCGATCGCGGCGACCGCCGGCAGCGGCTGGGTGAGGGCGGCGAACGCGGTCCGCAGCGGGGTCATCAGGCCACCGCCAGCGAGCGGATCAGTTCGGCCGCCTCCGGCACGGCGGTCCGTGCCGGTCCGGTCCGCAGCACGGAGCGGGCCGCGTCGCGCAGCTCGCCGACCGTGCGCGGCCAGGGGACCTGGCCGAGCCGCTCCAGGACGGCCGCGTTGGCCACGCCGTGCCCCGGCAGGCAGCGGTAGCTGATCACCGGGACGCCGCCGGCCAGCGCCTCCAGGCAGGTCAGGCCGCCGGCGTTCTGCACCACCAGGTCGGCGGCGCGGATCAGCGACGGCATGTCGCCGACCCAGCCGAGCGCGATCGCGGTGCCGGTCGCGGCGAGCCGGTCGCGCAGGGCGGAGTTGCGGCCGCACACCATGACCGGGATCGCCTCGGTCGCCGCGGCCAGGTCCCGCACCGTGGTCTCGATGTCGCCGACGCCCCACGAGCCGGCCACCACCAGGGCCAGCCGGGCGTCCGGCGGCAGGCCGTGCCGTTTCCGGGCGGCCAGCACGTCGGCGGCGTCGCGGGCCGGGCGGAACGCCGGGGCGACGATCGGGGCGATGGTGGCCACCGGCAGGCCGAAATCGTCACGGACCCGGGCGGTCGCGTCCTCGTTCGGGCTCAGGTGCAGATCGATGCCGGGCGCCACGCACAGCGGATGCACCGACGGGTCGGTCAGCACCGCGACGGCCGGGGCGCGCAACAGACCGGCCAGCCGCAGCCGGCCGAGCGCCTGGGTGGCGAGCGGGTAGGTGGACACCACGGCGGCCGGCGACTCCCCCGCCGCGGCGAGCAGGCGGCGCCGGGCGCCCCGGGTGGACAGCCTGGCCGCCCAGCGGGTCGCGCCGGGCCGGGCCATCGCGTCGAGCAACCGGCCCCAGCTGTCCGGCACGTAGGTGAGCTGCCGCGCGTACGCCTGCTTGATGGTTGGTCCCCACCCGGCGGGCAGCAGGTCCAGATAGTCGAAGCGCCGGACGGTGAGGCCGGCGCCGAGCAGGCGCCGGGTGATCTCCGTGGCGGCGCCGTCATGACCTGCGCCGATGCTCGCCGATAAAACCACGATCTCCATGACCGCAGAGGTTGATGATCGTGCGCTGAGGAATTACTGAAGGCTCAGCCGGCGATGCGGTAACCGGCGCCGCGGACGGTCTCGATCGCCGCGGTGCCGATCTTCTTGCGCAGGTAGCCGATGTAGACCTCGACGATGTTCGGATCGCCGTTGAAGTTGGCGTCCCAGACGCTCTCCAGGATCGCCGTCTTGGTCATCGCCTGCCCGCGGTGGTGCATCAGGAACTCCAGCATCGCGAACTCACGTGGCGTCACCGCCACCGGCTCGCCCGCCCGGGCCACCCGCCGCTCTCCCGGGTCCAGCGTGAGCTCGCCCGCGGAAAGGACCGCCGGCCGCTCCGGGGCGCCCCGGCGGATGAGCGCCCGCAGCCGCGCGATCAGCACCACGAACGAGAACGGCTTGGTCAGGTAATCGTCGGCGCCCAGATCGAGCGCGTCGGCCTGGTCGTACTCGCCGTCTTTCGCCGTCAGCATCAGGATCGGCGTCCAGACCTCGCGTTTGCGCAGCGTCCGGCAGATCTCGTAACCGCTGAGGCCGGGCAGCATGATGTCCAGCACGAGCACGTCGTACGCACCGTGCGGTGTCTCGGTGGCCTGCCACAACCCGTCGACGCCGTCATGCACCAGGTCGACGGCGAAACCGGCCTCGGTCAGACCGTCCCGGATCGTCTCGGCCAGCCCGATCTCGTCCTCCACCACCAGAACACGCATGCCGTCAAGCCTGCCCGGTCCGAGGCTGAAAATGCGCTGAAGACCGGCCCCGGGTCACTCCTGGCGCGGATACCGTGACGGCCATGCTGGGTCTCCTGCGCCGCCGGCTCGGCGTACGCCTGCGGTCCGCGCTCGCCGCGGCCGTCGTCGTGGCCGTCACCTCGCTGCTGGCCGGCGGGGTGCTCCTGGTCGCGGTGCGCGGCACCCTGCTCGACAACATCAACACCGCCGCCAACGACCGGGCCGCGCAGGTCGCCGCCGCGATCAAGGCCGGCTCGGACCTCACCACGCTGGTGCGCCCGACCGCCCGGGAGCGGACGGTGGTGCAGGTGCTCGACGCGTCCGGCACGGTCGAGGCGTCCTCGGACGCCCTGACCGGCCAGGGCCCGATCTCCGCGCTGCGCCCGGCGGCCGGCAAACAGGTGCGGGAACAACGGCATCTGACCGGTACGGCGGACGAGCCGTTCCGGATCGTCGCGCAGGGCGTGAGCACCGCCTCCGGCACCAAGACCGTGCTGGTCGCGGAGTCGCTCGACACCGTCGGCGACGGCACCGAGGCGATCGTCGTGGCGCTGCTGCTGGGCCTGCCGATGCTCGCGGTGGTGGTGGGGTTCGCGACGTTCCACTTCGTCGGGCGCACCCTGCGGCCGGTCGAGGCGATGCGCCGCCAGGCCACCCTGATCACCTCGCGCAACCTGCACGCCCGGCTGCCGGTGCCGGCGGCCGACGACGAGATCGCCGCGCTGGCCGCCACCATGAACACGATGCTCGACCGGATCGAGCGGGCGTCCGACGCCCAGCGCCGGTTCGTCGGCGACGCCAGCCACGAGCTGCGCAGTCCGCTCGCCACCGTGCAGGCCAACGCCGACCTGCTGGCCGGCGCCGATCTGCCGCCGCCCGCGGCCCGCTCGGCCGCCCGGATCCGGAACGAGAGCGCCCGGATGGCCCGCCTGGTCGAGGACCTGCTGCTGCTGGCCCGGATGGACGACGTCGGCCTGCGGGGCCGCCGACAGGACGTCGACCTGGACGACCTGGCCTACACCGAGCGGGAGCGCCTCAGCCTGGAGTACCCGGCGTTGCAGGTGCGGGCGGCGGTGCAGCCGGTGCGGATCACCGGCGACGCGGACGCGCTGCTGCGGGTCGTGCGCAACCTGGTCGACAACTCGGCCCGGCACGCGGTTTCCGCCGTCACGATCAAGGTCGGCAGCAGCGAGGGGTACGCCGAGATCGTCATCGGCAACGACGGGCCACCGATCCCCGCGGGCGACCGCGAGCGGATCTTCGACCGGTTCGTGCGCCTCGACGACAGCCGCTCGCGCACCGGCGGTGGCACCGGCCTCGGCCTGGCCATCGCCCGCGACATCGTCGCCGCGCACGACGGCACGCTCACCGTCGACGACCTCGCCGAGGGCGCGGCGATGCGGATCCGGCTGCCGTTCAACGAATCTTCAGGGCCGGAGACCTACCTTTCCGCCGATGAGCGTTCTTGACCCGCAGCACCTGATCTCGACGTTCGGCCTGATCGGCATCCTGGCCATCGTCATCGTGGTCGTCTCAGTCCTGCCGATCGCCGTCGAGCTGCTCCGCTCCCGTCGCCGCACCCGGGCGGCCGGCGGCCTGCCCTCGGCGCGGTGACTCGGCGCGGCCCAGGAAATGCCGCAGTGCCAGGCCGATCGCGGGCACCAGCGCCAGCACGAACAGCCAGGCGCCGACGACGTCGGACGGCCAGTGCACGACCAGCGCGACGCGGCTCAGCCCGACCGTGAACGCCCAGGCGCCCGCGCCGAGACACAGCAGGACGCGGCTCCACCGCTGCTTCAGCAGTGGCCAGCAGATCAGCACGAGGATCAGCGCGGCGGCCGCGGAGGCGGTGCTGTGCCCGGACGGGAACGAGAAGCCCGAAGACGCGGCCAGCCGGTCGGCCGGCCGGGGCCGCGCGATGAGGTTGAGCACGACCAGGCGCGCGGCGAGCGTGACGATCATCGCGGTGGCCGCGAACACCGCCTGCCGCCAGCGGCCGAATCTGAGCAGGATCGCGCAGCCGGCCGCGGTCAGCGGGCCGAGGATCGTGGTGCTGCCGGTCGCGGTGACCGCTGCCATGGCGGCCCGCCAGAGCGGATGGGCGAGCGCCGCCGTGTGCGCCGCCCCGCTCACGAGCGCGTCGAAACTGAACAACGGACCGGCATGGCCGATCACCACCAGGGAAAGGGTGACGAAGGCCGCGGCCGCCGCACCGACCAGCCGCACCGGGGAAGCGATCATCCGCCGAGCCTATCTCCTACAGTTTGTAGGTGCTCAGGTGTCGCGGAGCGCGTGCCCGTCCGTGCGGGGTTATCCTGGCCCGGGAGGTCCGCGACGGTGAGAACCAAGGAAGGCCGACGCCCACCCGGGAGCCTGGAGGCCGCGGTGATGGGTGTGCTGTGGGCGGCCGACGCCCCGATGACGGCCACGGAGGTGCAACAGGAGCTGGGCGGCGATCTCGCCTACAACACGGTGCAGACCATCCTGTTCCGGCTGCACGACAAGGGCGCCGTCGAGCGCGACCGGGCCGGGCGGGGCCACGCCTACTGGCCGGCCAAGGACGCCGCCGCCGAGGCCGCTTCGCAGATGCAGGCCGCCCTGGCCGACCGGCCCGACCGGCAGGCGGTGCTCCAGCTGTTCGCCGCCTCGCTCGACAAATCCGACGTGGACCTGCTGCGGCAGCTGCTGGCCGACGACTCATGACGTTCAGCGTCTACCTGCCGCTGCTGCTGGCCCTGCCCCTCGCGCTGGCGGCCCCGCGGATCGCGGCGCGCGGCGCGCCCGGTCCGGCGGCCTGGACGCTGAGCGTCGCCGCCGCGGTCGTGGCCATCTGCTCGACCTGGTCGCTGACCATGCTGGCGCTGACCATGCTCGACGACGTCCCGCCGCTGGCCACGCTCGACAACCACGCCTCGCTCGAACTGCCCGAGCCGGTGCCCGGGCTGATCGCGCTGGTCGCCGGCCTGGCGCTGCTCGCCGGCGGCGTCCGGCTCGTCCGCGACGCCGGGCGCCGGATCACCACCAACCGGCGGCTGCGGGCGGTCGGCGACCCGGCCCAGCAGGAGATGGTCGTCGCCGACTGGACCCTGCCGATGGCGGTCGCCGTGCCGGGCACCGCCCGCCGCCGCGGGCATCTGCTGGTCACCACCGGAATCCTGCGACTGCTCAGCGCCGGGGAGCGGGAGGTCGTGCTCGCCCACGAGCGCGCCCACCTCGCCCACCGGCACCACCGGCTCACCGCGGTCGCCGCCGCGGCGGCCGCGGTCAACCCGCTGCTGATCCCGGTGCGCCGGGCGGTCGAGTTCCTGGTCGAGCGGTGGGCCGACGAGGACGCCGCGGCCGACGTCGGCGACCGCGACCTGACCGCCCGCGCGGTGGCCCGGGCCGCCCTCGCCGCCGCCGGCCCCGGCACCGCCCTGGGCATCGACGGCGGCGTCGCGGTGCAGCGGGTGCGCGCGCTGACCCGGCCCACTCCCGCCCCGCTGCTGCGGCGCCTGATCGGCCCGGCCCTGCTCAGTGTCGCCATCGTGGCGGTCGCCGCAGCGGCCACCGACTCGTTCGTCCACCTCGCCCGCGCCTGGCTCTGACTACTGCCAGATAGACGGCATGCCGGCACGGCGCTGGGCGAAGCCGGTCAGCGGCAGGCCGTAGATCTTCTGCAGCGTGTGCAGCAGGTCGTAGTGGTCGACCCGGGCGGAGTAACCGTCCGGCCGCACGCCCGCGCCGGCCACGATGGTCGCGATGCGGTTGCCGCCGGTCCGGTTGTCCTCGTCGAAGGTCAGCACGAACAGGCTGTGGTGCGTCTTTGCCCAGGCGACGTACGGCGCGAACTCCCTCCGCAGCCAGGCGTCGCCCTCCGCCTTGGGGCAGTCGTGCATGTCGTGGCACAGGTTCGGGATCACGAAGCTGACGGTGGGCAGTCGGCGATAGTCCGGCGGGAACGCGGTGTACGGCTGGTTCGCCGCGGCCGGGACGTTGCTGAAGTTCACCCACGGGTTGTGCCGGCGCACGTAACCCCGATCCCCGCAGCCCCGCCACCCGGCTCCGGGCAGATCCTCCGAGTAGCCGGTGAACGTGTAGCCGGCGTCGATCAGCTGCCGCCCGAGGTTCGGCCGGGCGCCGAGGTCGTGCGGGCAGTTGTTGTCGGTGACGCCCTGCGCCGAGCCGGAGAAGAGCGCGAGGTAGTTCGGCTGACTGGGGTGCGTCTCGGCGTGGAACTGGAGCATGTTCGCCGAGCCGGCGGCCAGCGACGTGATCCACGGGGTCCGCGGATCACCGACGACCGCGTCGTACCGCTTGTTCTCAAGCACCACGATCACCACGTGGTCCGGTCGCGGCGGGACGGTCGGGGCGGCGTACGCCGCGGTGCTCAGAAGGGTCGCGACGGCGACCGCTGCTGCCAGCATGGTTTACTCCCGCTATCGGTTGAATGTCGGCTTGCTCCTACATGATGTAGGAGCAAGCCGACTCAGCCCTGCGGGAAACGCCGTTCGGATTTTCTCGATCGCGAGCGCAGCAGCTCGATGCCGATCGGAATCACCGAGAGGACCACGATGCCGATCAGGATCAGCTCGATGTTCGACTTCACGAACGCGACCTGCCCGAGGAAGTAACCCAGGATCGTCACGCCGCTCCCCCAGGCCGCCCCGCCGATGACGTTGTAGAGCAGGAAGGTGCGATAGTGCATGTGGCTCGCGCCGGCCACGATCGGGGTGAACGTCCGCACGATCGGCACGAAGCGGGCGAGCACGATCGACCGCGCGCCGTACTTCGCGAAGAATTCCCGCGCCCGGGTCAGGTTCTCCTGCTTGAACAGGCGCGAGTCCGGGCGGCGGAACAACGACGGCCCGAACCGGCGGCCGAACAGGTAACCGAACTGGTCGCCGGCGATCGCGGCGACCGACACCAGCAGGCACATCAGCCACAGCGGCTGATGCAGATAGGTGCCGTCGGCCACCAGCAGCCCGGCCGTGAACAGCAGCGAGTCACCCGGCAGGAAGAAGCCGATCAGCAGCCCGGACTCGGCGAACACGATGGCGAGGATGCCGACCAGGCCGAACGTGGAGATCAGCCACTCCGGGTCGAGGAACGAGGGCCCCAGGGCCGATGTCATCACGCCGCCTCCAATGCCCGACCGCCGAGGCGGTAAACCTACATACTGTAGGAGGTAGGCGGATGGGCCCCCTCAGGCGTGTACGGGATGTGAAGCAGCAGGAATTCACCGTCGGCGCCGCCGTCGTGTGCGCGGCGGCGCTCGGGGTCGTGCTCACCTACGTGGCCACGGCGCTGCTCTCCGGCGTACGGCTGGAATTGTTCGAAGCCGTCACCTCCCTGCTCAGCCTGCCGGTCATCTCGGATTTAATGGTCCGGAACCGGATCGTCGCTGCGAACGTGGACGGTCTCGCCGCTGCGGCGCAGATCCTCGGTGACCTGTTTCTCGGTCACTGCGACCAGGTGGGAGTCGATGCTCGCCTCCTCCTTCAGGCGCGCGTAGGTGTCGTGGACACGGTCGTCGAGCTCGGCGCGGTCGACATCGGGGAAACGCTGGCCAAGGGCCTCGGCCTGGCGTTGCAAGGCAATCTCCGGGTCGACGAGACCACCGGTGGCGGCAGGTTCAGTCATCGCACACCTCATTCGTCGTCGTACAGCTTCTCCGTGTTCGACTTCCCCGTACGCTCGGCGGTCACGCCGTCGTTCGCGCAATGTTCACGTTTCCACGCACATCTGGGTGTGGCCGGAGCCGGGCAGTGTGTAGGCGGCGATGAGCCGGAACGCGTCCGGGCTGAAGGTGTCGTAGGCCCACAGTTGCTGCCAGCCCGGGTTGCAGCCCCAGATCTGCAGCGACGCGCTCGAGTCGAATCGGCGTCAAGGTATGACCCACCAGGGATGCGGAAGCCCATTGATCCGCAATGACGGTCATATAAATTGATGCACGTGATTCTAACGCATTGATCCCCGTCGTTGGCTCTAACGGGCAGGCGGCAACGGGATCGATGCCCGGGAAAGGAAACCACGTGCGCAACTCTCGACGTCCACTCTGGGCGGCGTGCCTCGCCGTCGGAATCGCGGTCCCGACCGCAGTCGCCGCCGGGGCGAACGCAGCGGCGGCCGGCACCCCCTCCGGTCTCACGACGACCGTCCAGATCGGCCAGGCGACCAGCGACGCCCTCACCGTGCGATTCACGGTGCGCAACACGTCGGCGGCACCGGTCAGCGTGCTCTCCCGTGACCTGCCGCAGGCGCACGACTCCGGAGCGATCCTGGCCGTGACCAGGAACGGTACGCCGGTGGCCTACCAGGGCAAGCTGGTGAAGCCGGCGGCGCCGACCGCGGCCGACTACACCAGCATTCCCGCCGGTGGCACCTACACCGCGACCATGGACCTGGCCGACGAGTATGACCTGTCGCAGCCGGGAACCTTCACGGTCGCGCTGGCTTCGACCCAGGTGCGTGCCTCCGCGGGCACGCTGCGGGTCAACGCCGGTCGCGCCACCGTGCGCACCAGCGCCGGCATCCGGGGTGCCGCCAAGGTGTCCAGTGCCGCGCCGACAGCCACCGAGCAGGTGAACGTCGGCGCCGCCGCGGCAGCGGTCACCCTCACCTACCGTGGTTGCACCACGAGTGAGAAGACCACGCTGAAGACGGCCATCAGCAACGCCACGACGTTCTCGCAGAAGTCCCAGACCTGGCTGGCGGCGAACCCCTCCGGCGGAGGCGCCTACACCACCTGGTTCGGCACGTACAGCTCGTCGCGGTTCTCCCGGGTGACCTCTGCCTACAGCAAAATCACCAGCGAGCTGACCAGCAAGACCGTGACGCTCGACTGCACCAGCGACGAGGACTACTACGCCTACGTATACCCGGACGAGCCGTACATCATCTACCTCTGCAACGCGTTCTGGTCGGCGCCGGCCACCGGTACCGATTCGAAGGCCGGAACACTGATCCACGAGTCGAGCCACTTCACTGTCAACGGCGGTACCGACGACCACGTTTACGGTCAGACCGCGGCCAAGCAACTCGCCGTGTCGAGCCCGGCCAACGCGGTCGACAACGCCGACAACTACGAGTACTTCGCCGAAAGCCGCTGATCCAGCCGTCAGCTCCCCCTTCTGACCGCTGTCCGTTTCCGTGTTCTTCGGACACCCCCGGTGAGTGCCGCACTCGCCGGGGCGGGAGCGAGCTGCCGCCGGGGATCGGCCAGAGCGTCCCGCCGGCTCAGGGCCGGCGGGACGCCGAATTAGGCGTCCAGCGCCGGCGTAGCCCTAGTGGTCGCCACCACGACTTACGGCTAGCCAAGATCACGTATCCGGATCTGCCGCCGATAGTTGCGCGGCAAGGGACTACCTGCAACGCCGGTTGACGACCGGCCGGGGCGTTGGCACGCACCCGAGTAATTCCTCGATCAGGGAGTGTCTCGTGGATCAGCTCGGCGTCCGCGGCGCAGGGACCGCCAGCCTTCGACGACGGCCACGAAGACGCCGAGTAGCGCCAAGACTGCGAGTGCGCCAGGAGCAGAGGTCCACACCGGGGTCGCGTAGCCGTCCTCGGTCGCGATCAGTTCCGGGTTCGTCCGGTCGGCATAGACAGTCAACTGCTGGCCCTCGCGGACCTTGTCCATGATCCAGGGGTGGCGGAGGTTCGCGCTGTGCTGCTCGCCCTGGACGGCGTAACTGACCGTGAACCAGTGGTCGATCTCGTCGTCGTGGTCGCTGATGACGACCGCTTGCGTGCGGGTGCCGTGCTCAACGACGTCCTTGCGGAGCTTGTCGTCGACGAAGAAGACGCCGGCCGCCAGCAGCCCGAAGACAACCGCGCCAAGCAACCCCCACTTCACCAGCGGCCGGTTGAAGATCATGTGCCATGCCCCCGCCGAATTGTGGTCGATGTGCTCGACCGTAGGACATCGGCGCTCCCAGCCACGCGCTGACGCATAACAGCCGACTTTAGAGATCACAAACCCTTCCTGATCTGCCGCGGATAACGCCCGCATCGCCGTTCCCCGGTTTCGCTTCCACCTCGCCCATGACGCGATCGCTCTCGGCGTACACGTAGAACTCGGTGATTTTCGAGCCCTCGTTGCTGATCGAAGAGATCGAGGTCCCGGCGGCCGCTCAGGTGGTGTCGTCGGCGCGCACCCGCACCGCGCCGCCAGCTTTTTCGCCTCCGGCGGAGGAACAAGCGGCGGCAGCCAGGACGACCACGATCAATTGAGGGGTACGCATGGGAAGCGAGCTCCTCGAGCAAGGAGGAATCTCCTACAACTTGTAGGTGTTAGTCAACCTCTCCCGCGCGATCAGCTCGATCGTCACCGCGATGGCGATCGCCTCCACCGCCAGCAGCGCCACCAGGACCAGCAGCTGGGTGGCGCCGGCCTGCAGCGCCGAACCACCGCCGAGCAGCACGCCGACGAAGGCCCCGGGCAGCGACACCAGACCGACCGTGCGGGTCTGATCCAGCGCCGGCACCAGGGCGTGCCCGGCGGTCGGGCGGACCACCTCGAGTGCGGCCTCGCGCGGCAGGAAACCCAGGGCCAGCGCTGCCTCGTACTCGCCGTGGCGGTTGCGCAGTTCGTCGAGCGCGCGCCGGCCGGCGAGCGAGGTCGCGGTCATCGCGCCGCCGATCAGGATGCCGGCGATCGGCAGCACCGCCACCTCGGTCAGCGGCACCGTCCCGCCGGCCACGACCACCACGCCGGCCGGCACGGCGCCGGCCGCGATCGGCAGGATCGCGAAGCGGGCCAGCCGCCACGAGCCGATCCGCCGGCCCGAGGTCGCGGCCGCGACCAGCAGCATCAGGGTGATGAACGCCGCGGTCGCCCACCAGGACCGGAGCACCGCCGCGATCAGCAGCGACACCACTCCCAGCTGGGCCACCGCCCGCAGCGACGCCGTCACGACCGCGCGGCTCACCCCCAACCGGCCGGCCAGCGCCGCCGCGACGGCGAGAAGAACCAGCACCGCCAGTACGGCCGCGAAGACCGGGCCAACCTCGACTGCCGCCTGGGCCACGTCGACAACTCCTTACGAATCTCTTATTCGCGCACCGTCACCGCATTTAGGAACCGCCCGCAGTCTTGTCTGCACACCCCGAGAAGCAGCTGAAAAGGAATAGATCATGAACGAGCCCACCCCGGAGGCCACGCCCGCCCCCATCGCCGAGCCCGCGGCGTTCACAGCGGCCCCGGCTCCACGCCGCTGGCGGCGCATCGGCGGGATCCCGGCCCTGGTGATCGCCGGCACTCTGCTGATCGGTGGTCTGGCCGGTGGCGGCGCGGCTGTCGCCGTGTTCGCGCTGGCCGATCAGGGCGACGGCGGCCACTCGGCCGGGCGCGGCGAATCCGGGCACGACGGCCGCGGCGACAAGAGCGACGGCAAGGGCGGCAGGAGCGGCGACCGGGACGGCGGCCGATCGGACGACGACCGGAATGGCTCGACGCCGTCGACATCGCCCAGCAGCTCCGCCCCCGTCGCCACGCCGTCGGCCTCGGCCTCCTGAACCGCTGACGGTTCCCGCCGGACGCACGGCCGCGGTACGAGAGGGTAGTTGCATGCGAGTACTGGTGGTTGACGACGACACGGCCGTCCGCGATTCCCTCGCGCGCACGCTGCGCTTCGAAGGGCACGACGTGGACACCGCGGCCGACGGCAGCGAGGCACTCGACGCCGTCCGCGGCAACGCGCCCGACGCCGTGATCCTCGACGTCAGCATGCCGGTGCTGGACGGCCTGGAGACCTGCCGGCGGATGCGCGCCGACGGCATCCTCGTCCCGGTGCTCATGCTCACCGCCCGCGACGATGTCGGCGACCGGGTCGCGGGCCTGGACGCCGGCGCCGACGACTACCTGGCCAAACCGTTCGCCCTGCAGGAGCTTCTCGCCCGGCTGCGGGCGCTGATGCGCCGCTCGCTGATCGCCGCGGCGCCCGCGCCGGAACACCTCACCTATGCCGACCTGCGGCTGGACCCGAATACCCGGGAGGTCTGGCGCGGCGCCCGGCCGCTGCGGCTGACCCGCACCGAGTTCGCCATCCTCGAGACGTTCCTGCGCCACCCGAAGCAGGTGCTCACCCGGACCGCGCTGTTCGAGCAGGTCTGGGGCTACGACTTCGGCGAGGAGTCGAACAGCATCGCGGTCTACCTCGGCTACCTGCGCCGCAAGCTCGAGGCCGAGGGCGAGCCGCGGCTGCTGCACACCGTGCGCGGGGTCGGTTTCGTGCTGCGCGAGGAAGCCTGGTGAGCGGCTGGTGGCGCCGCCGGACCCTGCACGGCCGGGTGGCGCTGCTGGTTACCGCGGCGGTGTCGGCGTCGCTGATCGCGCTGTCCACCGGGGCGTGGTTCGCGGTTGCCGAGATCCAGCACCACCAGACGCAGTCGCAGCTGACCGCGGACGCCGACGCCATCGCCGCGCAACCGGACCAGTGGCTCTCCTCCCCCGGCACGCTGCCCGACGCCGGGCATCGGCACGGTCCGCATCAGCTCGGCCCGCGCTGGCAGATCCTCGACGCCGCCGGCGCGGTCATCAGCGACACCGACAATCCGCTGCCGGTTACCACGCGGGCCCGGCAGGTCGCGGCCGGCCGCAACCGTGCCGCGGAGGAGGAGGTCGGCGACTATCTGATGCTGACCGTGCCGGCCACCGGCGGCGGCGCCGTGCAGGTCGCGTTCAGCCAGGAGCAGGACGACGACGTAGTCACCCTGTTCGGTTTCCTGCTCGCCGGCGGATGCCTGGTCGGCGCGGCCGGGGCGGCCCTGCTCGGCCGGTTGGTCGCCCGTTCCGGGCTGGCCCCGGTGCAGCACCTCACGGCCGCGGTGGAGAACGTCGCGGTCACCATGGACCTCGACCAACCCCTCACGGTCGAGGGCACCGACGAGATCGCCCGGCTCGGCGCCGGCGTCAACACCCTTCTCGAGGCGATCGACACGGCCCGGCGCGCTCAGCGCACGCTCATCGAGGACGCCAGCCACGAATTGCGTACGCCGCTGACCAGCATCCGCACCAACATCGAACTGTTGTTACGCATCGAACGCCACCCCGAGCTCGCCGATCGCCTGCCGTCCCAGGAACGCGAGAGCCTGCTCGCCGACCTCGACGCGCAGATCCGCGAGCTGACCACCCTCACCAGCGAACTCGTCGAGCTGGCCCGGGCCGAGTCGACCCGGGAGACGCCGGAGCCGGTCGACCTCGCCGAGATCACCGAGGCCGCGCTGGGCCGGGTCCGGATGCGCGCACCCGGCATCCAATTCGAGGCCGACCTGAACCCGGCGGTCGTGCACGGCCGGCCCGGCGAGCTGGAACGCATGATCGTCAACGTCCTCGACAATGCCGCCAAATGGAGTCCGCCTGGCTCCGCCGTACACCTCAAGCTGGTCAAGGACGACGCGAGCGGAACGTGCGCGCTCAGGGTGGCCGACACCGGGCCGGGCATCGACGAGGCCGACCGGCCGCATGTGTTCGAGCGTTTCTACCGGGCGACCGCGGCCCGCTCGATGCCCGGCTCGGGGCTCGGCCTGGCGATCGTGGCCCAGACCGTGGGCCAGCACGGCGGCGCCGTCGTCGCCGAACCCAACACCCCGAACGGGACGGTCGTCACGATCCGGCTCCCGTTCACCGAATCTTAAGGTCGCCGCCGAGACTCACTCGAACGTGATCTTCAGCGAGAATTCAGCCTCGCCTCGCCATCGTGGTGCCGGCGTCGGCCGCAACCCGCGGCCCCGGCACAGGCAGGAGACACGATGGGGTACCGCGGCTGGCTGACGAAGGTTCCGGCGATCACCGCCACCTTCTGGGTCATCAAGGTGTTGTCGACCACCGTCGGCGAGACGTTCGCCGACTACCTGACCGTGAACGTGGGACTCGGCCCGGTGGTCACCGACACCATGATGATCACCGTCCTCGCCGTCGCGCTGGTCATCCAGTTCCGGACCCGGCGCTACACCCCGTGGATCTACTGGTTGTGCGTGGTGCTGGTCAGCATCGTCGGCACCCAGATCACCGACTTCCTCACCGACACCCTGGGCGTCAGCCTCTACGTGAGCACCGGGGTGTTCGCGGTCGTCCTCGCCGTCGTGTTCCTCGCCTGGCACCGCCAGGAGGGCACGCTCGCCATCGCCTCGATCGACACGCCCCGCCGCGAAGCCTTCTACTGGGGCGCGATCCTCACCACGTTCGCGCTCGGCACCGCCGCCGGCGACCTCGCCACCGAGGCGCTCAGCCTGGGCTTCCGCACCGGCACGATCATCTTCGCGAGCCTCATCCTGCTCACCTGGCTCGCCCGCCGCGCCGGCGCCGGCCTGGTGCTGACGTTCTGGATCGCGTACGTCCTGACCCGCCCGCTCGGCGCCTCGCTCGGCGACCTGCTCACCCAGTCAAAGGACTTCGGCGGCCTCGACCTCGGCGCCAGCACGACCAGCCTGCTCTTCTTCGGCGTCATCCTGATCCTGGTCGCCCGCGAGCAGTTCCTGGCCAATCGGCACGGCGTGTCACGCAAGGGTGACGGACCACTCGGCGGCCGGCGCGGCGACTACACGTGGGCCGCGGCCGGCGCCGCGGTCATCGCGATCACCGGCGGGCTCCTCGGCGCGACGCAGCAGAACACCACGAGCACCCAGGCCGTGGAGCAGATCGCGATCACGACCAGCGAACCGGCGGCCACCCGGCAGATCCACCCCACCACGCGGCTGGGCAACCTGACCAGGTTCTCGGTCATCACCACCGACGTCCAGGCGAAGGTCGCCCGCAACGACCTGGCCGGCGGCAAGACCCGCGTCAAGGACCTCGAGGTCAGCTGGGACGACGCCGAGGCCGGCCTCAAACCCCGCGACTCGGCCAAGTGGCACCAGCTCGACGACGAGATCGACGCGGTGCTGACGTCGCTGCGCTCCGGCAGCCCGAGCCAGGCCGACTGCGCAGCCAGCCTGACCGCCCTGAACAAGACCCTCAACCAGTTCGACGGCGTGTAACTCCCCCGCACCCGGCTGCCGGAGTTTCCTTGCTGTCGGGGCCACAAAGCGAAACGAGACCCCGGCTTCAAGGAAATGCGGGCGGCAGTCAGCGGGCCGGGTCGGGGGTTGCGGGGTTCAGGGTGGCTCGCAGGCGGGGGACGGCGACGCTGGTTGCGGCGGTTGCGGCCAGCAGCGCAGCGATGACGAACGGGTGGGCGACCAACTGGTTCGCGACGCCGTCGAGAGGGTTCGTGGCTATCAAGGTGGTGCGTTCGGCGAACCAGGCGGTGGCCAGCACCGCGCCGGTGGCGGCCAGGCCGAGGCGGATCCAGGGGTAGGCGCGGGTGCGGGCCAGGACCAGTAGTGACGGCATTACCAGGGCTACCACGATGAGTTGGGTGAGTTCGATGCCCAGGTTGAAGCCGAGCAGGTTCGTGAGCAGGGAGCCCTGGGTCAGGCCGAGGCCGCCGATCAGGGTGGCGAAGGCGAAACCGTGCATGAGACCGAACCCGGCGGCGATCCAGGCCTCCCCGCCGGGGACCAGCGGGCGGATCGCGTGCACGGCCGAGACCAGCACGGACAATGCGATCAGCGCCTCGACCGGGCGGGCCGGCACCGAGAGGTAACCGAGGGCGGCCAGCGCCAGGGTGATCGAGTGGCCGACCGCGAACGCCGTCACCACGTGCGCCACGCGCAGGCCCTGGCGGCGCAGGTCACCGCCGGGGACCCAGCGCCGGCGGCGGGCGAGCAGGGGCGCCGGGAGCAGCAGCATGATCAGGAACAGCAGGTGGTCGGCGCCCTGGGAGATGTGCCGGACGCCCAGACGGAGTGCGGCCACGAAGCCGGTGCCGGCGCTCGCCGGGGCGGCGACCGGGACCGTGACGGTGTGCGTGCGCCAGTCGAGGATCCCGATCGTGGTGTAGTCACCCTGCCCGACCGGGCGCGCGGCCACGAACACCTGGTGGGACACGATTTTGTGGAGGATGGCGTCGTACGTCAGCTCGAGGTTCGTCGTCTTGTCATTTACCAGGGTGATGTCGAAGACCAGGTGATCGACGTTGTCGACCTTCTGCACGCGGCCGCCGGTGAGGCCGACGGTCCAGGTGCCGGCCGAGGTGTGGGCGAGGACGTACCGGCGCAGCTCTTCGAGTTTCGCCGACTGCAGGACAGTCGTCGCGGTGAGCGGCTCGGCGAGGGCCACCTCGAGGCGGTCGATCGGCAGTTCGACCACTCCGGTCACCCGGTCCGGGGCGGTGTCGAGCAGGATCGCGGTGGTGCTCATCGGATGCGCCGACGCGGGCGAGGCCGGAAGGAGAACGATGAGCACGCTCGCGATCAGCAGCACCAACCTCATGACGGCTTGGTGCTGCCGTAGTCGTTGGTCTTGTCCCGGTAGACCGAGTGGTAGTGGATGTTCGGGGTGCTGCGGCTGCGGGTGTTGATGAACTCGATCCACACGCTCGGCCCGTCGATGCGCAGATAGCTGCTCTCGTCCTCGGGCCCGGTGTTGTTGGCCCAGGCGATCTTGGTCGAGTCGAGTTCGGCCTCGTACTCGGCGAGGAGCTTCGCGGCCGCGTCGTCGGCCAGATCATCGACGTACGGCGTGATCGCGGCCAGCACCAGCTTCTTCTGCGCGGCGGTCAGCCCCGAGACGGCGAGCCCCTCGGACGCCGGGTACACCCCGTCGTCGTGGGTCGGGCCCATCATCAGGTCGTCATAGGTGCCCGAGGACAGCTTCGCGGCCGACTTCTCACTGTCGGACAGCGACGCGAACAGCGCGAACATCGCGGTCGACTCGTCCTTGACCGGCGCGACAGTCTGGCCGCCGCTGGTGAACGAGGTCGGCTCCGAGCCGACGAACTGCGGGGTCTCGCTGACCTTGGCGCCGTTGTAGGTCAGGTTGCGAGCCAGGTGATGCCCGCCGAACTGGAGCATGAACGGATCCGTGGCCGACGGGGCGCCGTAGACCGCCACGTAGTAGTCGACCAGGTTGCCGAAGCCGTCGGCGCCCTGACCGCCGAGGCTGTTGAGATAGTCGTCGGCCTTCTGGATGTTCAGCACCTGCTGGAATCCGTCGGCGCTCAGCGCCACCTTCATCATCGCCAGGGCGGCGGCCCGCTGCGCCTCACTGAGGTCCTTGAGCGCGACCCCCTTGCGGGCGACCGTGCTGGCCGGATAGTTCGACCAGGTCTGCCGGGACTGGTTGTCGGTGAAGGCCAGGTTGATCTTCGCCTTGAGGGTGTCATCCAGGGTGGCCAGGAACGCCTGCGCGGCGGTCACCACCGCGGCAGTGTTCGCGCCACCGGGGCTGGCCCCGTCGGTGTTGAGGTTGACCGCGGTGAACGTCTGCAGGTTGCCCATCCCACCGCCCGGGCCACCCTGCCCACCGCCCTGCGACGACGAGCCGGGCGTAGCCGTGCCGGTGCTGCTCGAGTCACTGCTGCATCCCGCCGCCGCCAGGAGGGTCGCCACGACCACTCCGGACACCGCCCTCGAGTTCTTCAACATGTATCGACTGCCTCTCTGTCGTCGCCAGCATTTTCGAGCATCTAGTACATGCGGCAACAAAGGCGGCTTAACCGCCGGCTATCAGCCCTCCGCGCCGCAAAGCATGCCCACCTTGCGGACTCGGCGAAATGGCCGGGCGGCAATTCTTACTGCTTTCTTAAATAGCATTGATCGGAAATGCACAGCCTTCGGAAAGGCCATTCATAGAATGGGCGTCCGGTCTGCGGCGGATCGGCTGCCAGGCCGTCACGCGTGGTCGAGCGTGGTGAAATAGGCCTTGAGACTTCCGCAGCCGTCCGCCGCCGCACCGCCGGCCCTGATCGTCGTGGAGGCGTTCGCGGCGATCGTGGTGACGCCGACCGGGATGACGATGCGGGCCTGTTGCGACTGGCCGGCCGGCGGCTGGTCCCAGAGGATGCAGACCACCCCGGCCGTCACCTTCTTCGGGTTGGGGTTGGTGAGCTCGACCGACCAGAACGGCCCGTACTTCGACGTCGGCTCCCCGGCGGCGTCGACCGCCTGCACCACCACTTCCTGCGGCGCGACCGGGAACTCCACCGTGGCCGAGGCGAGGACGGTCACCCGGACATCCGCCACCTTCGGCGCGTCGCCACCGGTGAAGGCGAGAACGTCGAGGGAGATCGTCTGAGCCGCAGCGAGCAGCCGGCCCTCGTCGCTTCCGTAGGCCGTGCTCACATGGACGCCCGCCACCGCCGCGCCGGAACTGTCGACGGGCACGATTTCCAACCTCGGAACCACGGCCGACGAACCGGCGTTGAGGATCTCCAAAGTCTGATCCATCCGGCCGGACCCGTTGTGCTGGTGGTAGGCGAACGTCAGCGACCCCTGCGGCCCATTCGACGCCGCCCTCAACACGGTGACCAGCAAGAACACGGCGACGAGCGCGAACGCGGCGACGGCGGCGAGGACACGCAGGGCGGGGTGGTAGAGGAACACGGCTCGGAGTATTACAGAACACCGGCCGCGGTGCGGGGCGCGTGAATCGCAGCGGCAGGAAGGCCTCGGGCCGGCGCCGATGCGCCTCGAAGGAGCGCGACCGGGGAATTGCGTGGCGGCCCGGTTCGGCGCGCTGCCAGACTCGCCGCATGACAGGCATGGACGAGGCCGCGGCGATGCTCGCAGCTGCCGAACGGGTGGTGGTCTTCACCGGCGCAGGTATTCCGCCGAGAGCGGCATTCCCACCTTTCGCGACGCGCTGACCGGTCTCTGGGCGCAATTCGACGCCCGGCAGCTCGCCACGCCGGATGCGTTCCGTGCGGATCCCGACCTGGTCTGGGGCTGGTACGAGTGGCGCCGTGC
Source organism: Actinoplanes sp. NPDC026619 (assembly GCF_040638295.1). Taxonomy (NCBI): domain Bacteria; kingdom Bacillati; phylum Actinomycetota; class Actinomycetes; order Micromonosporales; family Micromonosporaceae; genus Actinoplanes; species Actinoplanes sp. NPDC026619. The sequence goes on along the minus strand of NZ_JBEZYA010000040.1, from coordinate 39,066 downwards.
GGCCGTCCGGCGAGTCGAGCCGAACGCCGGTCATCGCGCGGTCGCGGCCATCGGGCGGTGCGTCTCAGGCGGCGCCCCGCTCCTGGCAGATCTTGCGGTACGGCACGGTGGGCACCAGGTCGATCCAGCGGGCCCGGGTCAGCGGCGGGCCGGCCCGGTCGCATGCCTCGCGCCACGGGTCGGCCGCCTCGGCGACCGGCGGCCGGCCGATCGGCCAGCTGGTGAGAAGCGGCTGCGGCGTCTTCGTGTAGACGGAGCGGTCGTCCGGCGTGCCGTGCCAGAACAGGCCCCAGCTGCTGCCGCTGCCGCCCAGCTCGACGGCGGAGATGGCCGGGCCCAGCCGTACCGTCTCGGAGATCTGCCCGGCGTTGGTCAGCCGCCACATCATCGATTCGCCGCCAGGCACCGCCGCGACCGCGGCTCCGTCGCCGAAGGCGCCGGTCCAGTCGCCGCCGTCGGGCACGGAGAGCCGCAGTGGCACCGGCCGGTCGGTGCCCAGGTGCCACAGGTAGGGCGACCCGCCGACGGCGTCCACGAACGCCCAGGCCTCGTCGCCGGAGACGCCGGCGGATCCGACGAACTGGCGAGGGCTGTAGTAGTAGTGCAGGTTGTACGCGGGCCCATCGGCGACGGCACGGATCCCGCGGTCGATGCTCCACAGCCGGCCGGTGCCGTTCGACCGGTTGACCATGGCCCACCGGCCGGTGATCCAGGAGCGCAACGGGTCCACGCCGGTGCCGGCATCACGCACCACCGGCGCCGCACCGGTGAGGTCGACCAGGTGCGCCCGGCCGTCCGTGGTGACGACGAGCGCGGCCTGGTAATCGGGTCCGAAATGGGCCGCGGCGACATCGGCCACGAGGGTGGTCACCTCGTCCGGGTGCTCCAGGTCGACCAGATCCATCCGGCGGCCGTCGAATCGCAACAGGTGGTTCTGGCCGACCAGCCGGACAACGCACTGCCCCTCGGAGGACGTGGTGCAGCGCTGCCTCAGGTCGAAGTCGCGGGTGGCCGAGTCCGCGGGTCGCAGGGCCGTGAACTCGCCGAAGAAATCGTCGCCGGCCAGGAGCCAGTCACCACGCGCGCCGACGATGCCGCCGAAGAACGGGCCGCTCATCGCACCCGCCGGCGCGTCGAGCGGGCCGCGCAGGTCCCAGACCGACATCCGGCCCGCCTCGGTTCTGCTCAGCACCCAGTTCTCGTCCGGATCGAACGAGATCGTCCGGACCCCGGGCCCGAGCGAGATGGCGGCCGCGGGCCGGGTGAGGTCCCACAGCCGGCCGGTGCCGTCGGCGCCGTGCATGGCCAGCCACCGGTTGCCCACCGCGGCGAGGCTGCCGTCGGGCAGCCGCACGTCCACCCGCTCCGGCGTGCCGGTGAGCCGCCACACCTGGAGGCCGGCCCGCGAGCGCAGGACCACGAAGGTGTCGCTGCCGCCGGCGATCTCGGTGACGCCGGTGGCCAGCACGCGGGGCCGCCGGTCGGCCGAGGACAGGTCCCAAGCCACCGCGACGTGGTCGGGCCGCAGCACGACCCGCCACCGGCCCACCTCAGCGCTGTCCCCGACACGGGCCCAGGCGACGGCGGGCGACGTCGCACGCATCCGCAGGAACGTGGCGAGCTCCGCACGCGAGCTGCTGTCCGGGTCGATCTCGGCGGCCGCGATCCGCAACCGCCACGCGTCCGCCGACCGGTCCTCCGCCAGCCGGTCGGCTCGCAGCAGCAGCTGAGCGGCCAGTTCGCTGCGCCGGTCCAGACGATCGTTTAACACGTCCTCCCCGAACGGCTGCCCGCCGAGCAGGACCAGCCCGGCCACGACGATCACGATGATCACCGTGACATAGCCGGTCGTCTCGTTGGCCACCATCGCCCGCACCCGCTCGGAATGCTGCCGCTCGGCCGCGTCGCCGAACGTGCGCGCCTCGGGCCGCAGCCGGCGACCGGCCGGGGCCGGGCCGGCGAGGTGCTCCTCGAGGCGGTCGTGCCGGAACTGGTAGACCGGGCCGACCTGCCGCAGGATCTGTCGCGTCGCGTGTGCGTCCTCCAGGAACCCGACGATGTTCCACGGCAACCGACCCCAGGCCGCGAGCCAGCCGCCGGCCAGCGCGTACGCCACCGACGGCGAGCCACCGCCGAACAGCACCGCGGCGAACGCGGCGAACGCCAGCCAGGCCGGCCCGTCCCACCGGCCCGAGCTGTGCTCGCCGACCCGGAGCAGGCCCGGCGCGTACAGCACGAAGGCCGCCGCGCCCGCGCCCGCCGAGACCGCGGCGCTCACCGCGACGAGCAGAGCGATGACGCGGTCGGTGCGCAGCGCCGACCGCGGGCTCACCGGCACCTGGTCGTCCAGTGGCGTGGCCAGCCACCGGCCGATCCCGATCGGCAGGGCCAGCGCCGCCGTGATCGCGAGCGCAACCAGCAGGGCCGGGGTGAGCCCGGCCGCCAGCACCCCGGCCCACTCCGCGATCGGGTCGGCCGGGTCGTAGTCGCGCAGGCCGATGACCAGGCCGATGACCAGGCCGAGCGGCAGACCGTAGGCCAGGCCCGTGCCCACCCCGCGCAGCAGCGCGACGGGCAGCCGGGACAGCCGCCACGACGGCTGGGCCGGCAGCGACCCGCGCCAGCCACCGAGCACGTTGTTGACCAGGCTGAACGCCGCGGCGATGCCGGCCGCCACCAGCGCGGTGTTCTGATAGGTGAGCGCGTTCCAGCGGACGCCGTCGTCGGCCAGGTCGATCACGAAGCCGGCGGCCGTCAGGGTGGCGGCCGCCGCGCAGACGTCCCGGATCATGGTGGCCGGCATCAGCAGGGTCCGGGCGAGCCGGCCGCCGCCGGGCCGGGTGCGCGTTCCCCGGGCCGCGCCCAGAGCCGCCACGACGCCGACCGCCAGGGACAGCATCAGACCCATTTCGACGTTGACCCGCACACCGCCGGCGAACGGCCGCAGCACCGCGCAGGAGAGCGCGCCACCGGCGGCCACCACGGTGGCGACCAGCAGCATGAGCACCGCGGACGGCACCGCGGTGGACAGCGCCCACCAGGTGAGGTTGGGACTGAACAGCCGGTGCCGCAGGTGCCGGGCGAGGGTGGCCAGGTGGCGTTCCGACCGGCGGTCCGGATAGGCGCCGGCCAGGAACCGGTCGAGCAGATGCCGCTCGACCGCCTCCCGGGAGTCGAGCGCCAGCAGCTCGTCCGGCGAGGTCCGCCGCGGCTGGAACGCCGCCCGCGCCAGCGCGATCATCAGCGGCGTGGACAGGGCCCGGGCGAGCGGCCCCTGGTGATCGGCCCGCAGGACGGTGGCGACGCCGTCCCAGCGCACGGCGTCCGCGGGGTCCTCACCGCCGGCCAGGAAGGCCACGGCGTCGTCGACGCCGACCGGCTCGATGGTCACCTCGGCCGCCATCGGCAGCCGGCCCACCTCCTGCACGATCTTGTCGTAGTCGCCGCTGCGGCAGGTGATCACCGTGGCCGTCGCCACGCCGCTCAGCTGCCGGACGGCCGGGGCGGCGAGCGACGGCGCCATCTCGTCCATCCCGTCCAGGATCAGCAGGACACGGTCCTGGGCGAGCAGCTCGCGCGGCGCGTCCGGGCCGTACTTCGCCGGATTGGCCAGCTCCGGGTAGCTCTCCTCGATCCACTCCGCCGCCCACGCGGCCAGCGGCTGCAGGTCGGGCCGCCAGCCGGCCAGCGGCAACAGCACCGGCACCCGGTCGTGCTCGGCCAGCGCCGCCACCAGGAACAGCGCCGCGACCGTGCTCTTGCCCGAGCCCGGCTCGCCCCGGATCACCAGCTGCGGCGTCCTGAGCCGGCGGAACTGCCGCACCAGCTCGCCGGCCGGCTCACGCCCGGACGGATCGATCAGGAGGCGTCCGTCCCGGACAGCCGGACGGGTCACCGCCGCCGGGCGGCCGGTCAGGCGCCAGGTGAGCCGCAGCGGCGCCGGCTGCCGCAGCCGGCGCGCCAGCAGCTCCGCGGTCCAGTCCCGGCGCACGCCCGCGCGCAGCGCCGCGGCCGCGGCGTCCAGGGCGTCTTCCGGCGCCTCCGGCGGCCGTCCGCGGAGCAGCACCACCGAGAGCACCAGCGACGCCGCACCGATCAGACCGGACGCGACGCTGGCGAGCGAGTCGGCGGTCTGCAGGACGTCGCCGGCCTGGGCCAGCAGCGAGGCGAACGCGACCACCGCGACCAGGAAGCAGCCGACGGCGAACCAGACCCGGCGCGCGGACGATCGAACGCGACGCTGGCCCGGCATGGCAGCAGGCTAGGGCACCGGATCGCGCCGGCCCGGGTCCCACGCCTGGCAGTCACCCGAGAGGAGGCGCCGTTTTCTGTTGTCGGCGGACGCCTTCGGCATCAACAAGTTCGTAGTGGGTCGCGTCCGAAGGAGTGTCCGCATGTCCCTGTCCCCCGAACCCCCGCCACGTCCGCACCACCTGAGCCGCCGCCGGCTGATCAAAACCGGCGGCATCGGTGGGCTGGTCATCGGCGCCGCCGGGCTGATCGAGTCGTTCGCGCCCGACGCGCACGCCGCCTCGGCGGCCAGTTACACCGACGACGGCACCAACTACGTGGTGAACACCGGCGCGAACCTGGTCTTCAAGGTCAACCACAGCAACGGCGACCTCGTCTCGCTGGTTTACCGCGGCGTCGAGTACCAGGGCTACAACGGCAAGAACTCGCAGGTCGAGATCGGCCTGGGCGCCTCGGCGGTGACGATCAAGGCCACCTCGTCGGTCATCGTGATCAAAGTCGTGCACGGCACGCTGGTGCACTACTACGTGGCCCGCGCCGGGGAGAACAACATCTACCTGTTCTCCTACAAGGACGCCGGCTCGACGACCATGCAGCGGTTCATCGTGCGCCTCAAGCCCGGCCTGCTGAACTTCACCGGCGGCGACGCCTGGGACGCTTCGGTCAGCACCATCGAGTCCGCGGACATCTTCAAAGAGCCCGACGGCACCACCCACGCAAAGCACTATTCCGGCGTACGCGTCAAGGACTACGACTACATCGGCGCCACCAACAGCGCGAAGACCGTCGGGGTGTTCATGGTCCGCAGCAACCACGAGAAGGCCTCGGGCGGCCCGTTCTACCGCTCGCTGCTGCGCACCGGCAGCACCGGCTCGCCGGACCTCTACGAGATCGTCTGGTACGGCATGGCCCAGACCGAGGCGCAGCGATGGGGCCTGCACGGCCCGTACGTCCTGTCGTTCACCGACGGCGGCGCGCCGGCCACCTCGCTCTACGCCCGCAACCGCGACACCACCTGGGTCGACTCGCTGGGCCTGCAGGGCTGGACCGGCGCCGCCGGGCGCGGCCGGGTGACCGGCGTCGGCATCAACGGGCGGGACAGCTCCAACCCGTACACCGTCGGCTTCGCCAGCACCGCCGCGCAGTACTGGGCCGGAGCCGACGCGACCACCGGCTACTTCAGCTGCCCCGGGATGCTTCCCGGCGTCTACACGATGACCATCTACAAGAGCGAACTGGCCGTCTGGGCCGGCTCGGTCACGGTCACCGCCGGCGGCGTCACTGCGCTGAACACCATCACGATCACCAACGACCCGGAAAGTGCCGCCGCGATCTGGCGCATCGGCAGCTGGAACGGCACGCCCGGCGGCTTCAAGAACGCCACCCTGATGACCTACGCCCACCCCTCGGACGCCCGCGCGGCCGCCTGGACCGAGAACTTCATCGTCGGCACGTCGGTGGCGGCCGACTTCCCGTGCTACCAGTGGAACGACATCAACAACGGCCTGATCGTCTACTTCAAGCTCACCGCCGCGCAGGCCGCCGCCGCGCACAGTCTGCGGATCGGGATCACCGCCAGCTACATCAGCGGCCGCCCGCAGGTCAGCGTGAACAGCTGGACCTCGGCCGCGCCCGCCGCCCCGGCCAGCGCCAAGACCCGCAACCTGACCGTCGGCACCTACCGCGAGTGGAACACCACCTTCACCTATTCGATCCCGGCCAGCGCCTTCCAGACCGACGTCACCCAGTGGAACCAGCTGAAGCTGAACATCATCAGCGGCTCCGCCGGCGACGGCTACCTCAGCCCCGGCGTCTCCTACGACTGCCTCGACCTGCTCTCCTGACCTACCGTCTACACCGCCTCCCTCTCGAGCTGACCTGCCCCGACCAGCGGCCCGGCCCGGGAACTCCCGGCCGGGCCTACAGGTGCGCGAGCAACGCCCGCGGGCGATCCAGCGGCACGATGTGGCCGCACTCGGGAATGAGATGCCCCTCGAGATCGTCGGCGATCGGCCACAACTGCCGGTACAACGCGTCGCCGACCGGCCGGGCGCCGATCGCCGTCACCGGCATCAGCAGGCGCCGAGGCGCCTCCGACGCGATCTGGCCGGCGGTCACGCTCATCGCGCGATAGTGCGCGAAGGCGCAGCGCAGGTTTCCCGGCCGGTGTACGCCGTGACGAACGCATCCCGAATATCACTCGGGACGCCCGACCCGTCGAACGTGCCGGCCCGCAGGAAGAAATCGAGGTATTCGCCCTCGTGACCGATCAGGACGTTCTCGGCCAGGCCGGGGACGTGGTGGAAGCCGAACCACCACGGCGGCGTGAAGCCCTCGGCGCCGCCGAGCACCGCCTCCATCACCACCAGCCGCGACACCCGCTCCGGATGACGCAACGCCAGCAGCACCGCCGGCGGCACCCCCAGGTCGAGGGCCACCACCTCGGCAGCGGGGACGTCCAGGGCGTCGAGCAGCGCCCGGGCGTCCTCCGCGAGCGTGCCCGCGTCGTACCCGCCGGATGCCCGCGTGGTGCCGCCGAGGCCGCGCAGGTCCGGCGCGATCACCCGCCGGGTGCGGGCCAGCTCGGGGATGACCGCGGACCAGACCTGCCAGGTGTGCGGAAACCCGTGCAGCAGCAGGATCGCCGGGCCCGCACCGGCGACCGTCGCGTTGATCTCGATGCCGTTGGCGGCGACGCGCATGTCACTCCCGGGGTGGTAACCATCAGTTACCTGATCACCGTAGGAAAGACTAGAGTCGGCCGGAAGAACGCACTTCGCCGAAAGGTGGTAACCCCGTGGTGCCTGCCCGACGGGGCGATCTCTTCGATCCGGCCTGCCCCACCCGGCGGCTGCTCGACCGGGTCGGCGGCAAGTGGGTCGCGATGATCGTGAAGGTGCTGGCCGAGGCCGAGCCGGCCGAGCTGGGTTTCGCCGAGCTCCGGCGCCGTGTCCCCGGCATCTCGCACAAGATGCTGGCCCAGACCCTGCGCTCGCTGACCGCCGACGGTCTGGCCGGCCGGCGGGTGGAGCCCGCCACCCCACCACGGGTGTATTACCGGCTCACCGATCTGGGCCGCTCGCTCGACGAGCCGCTGGCCGCCCTGCGTGAGTGGGCCGAACGGCACATGCCGGACATCGACGACTTCGCCCGGCGGGCCGGCGCCCCCTCGGAAGGGGGCGCCGGTTAGCCGGCGATGTCGAGCGGCTACTTGAGGTAGCCGACCTCGACGTACTGCCGGTCGTCACGCAGGCCGAACGCGCCGAAGTTGGCCAGGCCGTCGCGCACCGCCAGGATCTGCGGTGTCTGGAACAGCGCGATCGAGTGCTCCTCCTGCCAGAGCAGCACGTCGATCTGGTTGAGCAGGGGGATCTGCTTGGGGTGGTCGGTCTCGGCGGCGGCCTGGCCGATCAGCTTGTCGATCTCGGGCGAGCCGATCCGGCCGTAGTTCTGCTCGCCGTTGCTGAGGAAGACCGGGTAGGACAGCGACGGGAAGACCTGGTCGACGTTGCGGAACGAGACCAGGTCGAACGAGCCGGTGTTGACGTACTTCTCGAAGAAGTCGTTGCCGGGCACCTTGCGCAGCTCGATCGTGATGCCGGCCTGGGCCAGCATGTTCTGGATCAGCTGCGGGACGGTCGAGGTGCTGCTGGCGCTCACGACGTACGTCAGCTTCAGTGGTTTCCCGGCGTAGCCGGCCTGTTCCAGCAGTGACTTGGCGCGGGCGAGATCGAGTTTGCCGTACTCGGCGGCGTTGTCGGCGTAGCCGTCCTGGCTCGGCATGAGGAAGTGGTTGCCGACGGTGTGCACGGCGAACGGGAGCCCGGAGGACTGCGCCTTGGCGATCGCGTCGCGGTCGATCGCGGCGCCGATCGCCTGACGCACCCGCACGTCGGCGAGTGGGCCCTTGCTACCCAGGGTCAGGACGGTGAGGTCCCAGCGGCCGCCACTGCGAATCTTGGTGCGGGCCGCTCCGGCGAGCCGCTTGTAGTCGTCCGGCTGCCGGCCGGGTGCCTGGTCGATCTCGCTGTTGAGGTACGCGTCGGTGATCGCCGCCGAGTCCAGCGCCCGGAACACCACCGAGTCGAGCACCGGCTTGACGCCCCAGTAGCCGGGGTTGGGGACGAGCGTGATGGTCTGCGCCGTCTTGTCGGCCGTCCCGATCTTCCACGGGCCGCCCCAGACCGGCACCTTCTCGATCCACCCGGTGTTGAACTCTGCCGGCGTGTCCAGCGCGGTGCCCGGCAACAGCGGATCGAAGAGCGACTGCCAATCGGCGTACGGCTCCCGGAAGGTGACCTTGACCTCGCGTTCGTCGGCGCCCTTCTCGACATTCGCGATGACGTCGTAGCCGGTGCTGCCGGAGATCTGGAAGCGTTTGTCGGCGCCGTTGCGGGTCTTCCACTGGGTGGCGAAGTCCTGCCAGGTGATCGGCGTCTGATCGGACCAGATCGCGGCGGGGTTCAGCTTGTACGTCACCACCTGCGGATTCGTGCCGGTCACCGCGGCCGCGGCCAGCACGTCCGGGTTGGGTGACGGTTTCGCGCTCTCGTCCAGGAACCACAGCCGTGGCTGGGTCATCGCCAGGATCGCCTGCGCGTCGCCCTGGGTGCCGTCGACCTGCCCGACGTTGTATTGGCTGATCCACTGCTGGATCGACAGGTTCAGCGTGCCACCGGTCTTCAGCGCGCTGCGCGGTTGCTCGTTGATGTCGGTGCTACCGGTCCTCGGCGCCGCCGACTGGCTGACCACGTGCTGGCCTACCTGATCCGACGGCTGGCGTACTTCACGGGGCTCATGCTGGTGGCGGCGTTCCTGTCGTACGTGCTGGCCGCCACCGCACTCTCGCCGCGGGCCTACTTCGAGGCCCGGCAACCGCCTCCGCCGGCGGCGCAGGTCGACGCCCAGCTCGCCACCATCGGGCTCGACCCGTCGCAACCCGTCCTCGTCCGCTTCGGGCACTGGGCCGCGCACGCCGTCCGGGGCGATCTCGGCCGCAGCATCCGGGGCGGCCCGATCGACGACGAGTTCGGCCGGCGGATCGGGGTCAGCCTGCGGCTGCTGGTGCTGGGCACGGCGATCGGCACCGGCCTCGGCGTGCTGATCGGCATGTGGAGCGCGGTCCGGCAGTACCGGCTGTCCGACCGGGCCATGACCCTGATCGCGTTCGTGCTGCTGTCCACGCCGACGTTCCTGCTCGCGCTGCTGCTGAAGATCGGCGCGCTCGCCCTCAACCAGGGCACCGGGCGGCAACTCATCTCGTTCACCGGCGAGGGGACCCCGGGGCTCACCGAACCGTTCGGGGCGGTGTTCGCCGACCGGGCCGTCCACCTGTTGCTCCCGACGCTGTCCATCGGGCTGGCCACGCTCGCCTCGTACAGCCGCTATCAGCGCAGCGCCATGCTCGACGTGCTCGGCGCCGACTACCTGCGCACCGCCGAGGCCAAGGGCCTGTCCCGCCGCCGGGTGCTGATCAAACACGGCCTGCGAACGGCGCTGATCCCGATGTCGACGTTCTTCTCGTTCGGCTTCCTCGGCGTCCTCACCGGCGCCACCTTCACCGAGAAGATCTTCGGCTGGCACGGCATGGGCGAGTGGTTCATCGACTCGATCAACAACAACGACGTCAACGCGGTGGTGGCGGTCAACCTGTTCGCGGCCGGCACGGTGCTGCTCTCCGGGCTGCTCGCCGACCTGCTGCACGCCGCCCTCGACCCGCGGGTGCGCCATGGTTGAGCTGCTCGCCGAAGCGGCCGACACCGCCCGCCGCGCTCCCACCGGGCGGCTGCGGGTCGTCGCCGCCCGGCTGGCCCGCCACCCGGGCGCGCTGACCGGCCTGGCCGTCGTCGTTGTGCTCTTCCTGCTTGCCTTCGCCGGGCCCTATCTGACGCACTGGTCCTACCGCGACATCGACTACACCGCCCTGCGCGCGGCGCCGTCGCCACAGCACTGGTGGGGCACCAACGGCATCGGCCAGGACGTCTACGCGCAGACCCTGCGCGGGCTGCAGAAGTCGCTGCTGATCGGGCTGGCCGTGGCCGTCTCCACCACGGTGATGGCCGCGCTGGCCGGCGCGGTCGCCGGCTACTTCGGCGGTCGGCTCGAACGCCTCCTGCTGTTCGTCGTCGACCTGCTGCTCATCTTCCCGGCGTTCCTGATCATCTCGATCATCTCGCCGCGGTTGCGCAGCGGCGGCTGGGTGGCGTTCATCGGGCTGCTCGCGGTCTTCGGCTGGATGATCTCGGCCCGGGTCGTGCGCACCCTGACGATCTCCCTCAAACAGCGGCAGTTCGTGCTGGCCGCCCAGTTCATGGGGGTGCGGCCGCTGACCATCGTCTTCCGGCACATCCTGCCGAGCACCGCGTCGTTCCTGATCGTCGACGCCACCATCGCGGTCGGCGGCGCGGTGATGACCGAGACGTCGCTGTCCTACTTCGGGTTCGGCGTCCAGCCGCCGGACGTGTCGCTCGGCACCCTCATCGCCGACGGCACCGCGTCCGCCGTGACGTACCCCTGGATCTTCTTCTTCCCGGCGATTCTGCTGGTCGTCTTCGTGGTGGCGGTCAATCTCGTCGGCGACGGCCTGCGCGACGCGATCGACCCGACCTCGGCCTCGAACCGGGCGGCCGCGCGGGCGACCGGCCGCACCGTGGCCGCGCCCCGCCCGCCGGTCGCCGACGACGTCGTGCTGGCCGTGCACGACCTGCACGTGTCGTTCCCGTCGGCGGACGGCCCGGTGCCGGTGCTGCGCGGCGTCGACCTGGTCGTGCGCCGCGGCGAGGTGCTCGGCATCGTCGGCGAGTCCGGCTCGGGCAAGTCGGTCACCGCCCTCGCCACGCTCGGCCTGCTGCCGGCCGAGGCCACCGTGACCGGCTCGATCAGCGTCACCGGCCAGGAGGTGATCGGGGCGTCCCGGCGGACCCTCGCCACGGTGCGCGGCGCCCGGGCGGCCATCGTCTTCCAGGACTCGCTGTCCGCGTTCACGCCGATCTACCGGATCGGCGACCAGATCGCCGAGGCGATCCGGGCGCACCACGACATCGACCGGGCCGCCGCCCGCCGGCGCGCGGTGGAACTGCTCGACCTGGTCGGCATCCCCGATCCGGCGGTGCGCGCCGACGCCTTCCCGGAGGAGTTCTCCGGCGGCATGCGGCAGCGCGCGATGATCGCGATGGCCATCGCCAACGATCCCGACCTCATCCTCGCCGACGAGCCGACCACCGCCCTGGACGTGACGGTCCAGGCGCAGATCCTCGACGTGCTGCGCACCGCCCAGCGGGAGACCGGCGCCGCGCTCGTGCTGATCAGCCACGACCTGGGGGTGATCGCCCGGATGGCCGACCGGGTCGCGGTCATGTACGCCGGCCGGGTGGTCGAGTCGGCGCCGGCCGGCGACCTGTTCGCCCGCCCGCTGATGCCCTACACACTCGGCCTGATCGGCGCCCTGCCCACCCTCGCCACCGGCCGGGACCGCCGTCTGGTGCCGATCCCGGGCCGCCCGCCGAGCCCGCGGCAGCACACCGGCTGCCCCTTCGCCGACCGCTGCCCGATGGTCGAACCGGCCTGCCGCCTGGCCGAACCGGCACTCGAGGACACCGCCGGTCACGCCGTCGCCTGCCGCCGTTCCGCCGAGATCGCCGACCGATCGATGACGCCGGCCGAGATCTACGGCATCGCCGCCACCGCGCCGCCCGCGGAGCCGGCCGCCGGGGAGACGGTGCTGGACGTGCGCGGGCTGGTGAAGACGTTCGCGCAGTACCGCGGCAAGGTCTTCAAGCGCCGCACCGGCAGCGTTTTCGCGGTGGACGGTGTCGACCTGCACATCCGGCGCGGCGAGACACTCGCGCTGGTCGGCGAGTCGGGCTGCGGCAAGACCACGACGCTGCACGAGATCCTCGGCCTGACCCCGCCCGAGGCCGGCCAGGTCACGTTGTTCGGCCGGCCGGTGGACGCCACCCTCGGGCCGGCCGAGCGGGCCGCGTTACGCGGCCACGTCCAGCTGGTCTTCCAGGATCCGATGGCCAGCCTCGACCCGCGCCTGACCGTCGGCGACATCATCGGCGAACCGATGCGCGCCCAGCATGCGCCGCCGCCCACGATCGGCCTCCGGGTGGCCGAGGTGCTCCGCCTGGTCGGCCTGGAACCGGAGCACGCGCGGCGGTTCCCGCACGAGTTCTCCGGCGGCCAGCGGCAGCGGATCGCGATCGCCCGGGCGCTGAGCGTCGAGCCGGCGCTGCTCGTCCTGGACGAGCCGGTGTCCGCCCTCGACGTGTCCGTCCAGGCCGGCATCCTCAACCTGCTGCGCGACCTGAAGGCACGGCTGGGCCTGGCCTACCTGTTCGTCACCCACGATCTCGCCGTGGTCGCCACGATCGCCGACCGGGTCAGCGTCATGTACCTCGGGCGGATCGTCGAGACCGGCGACGTCGACGCGGTGTTCGGTGCGCCACGGCACCCGTACACCCGGGCGTTGCTGTCGGCCGTGCCGGTGCCCGACCCGGCGGTGGAACGGGCCCGCGAGCGGATCCTGCTGACCGGCGACCCGCCGGGCGCCGGTGTCCGGAGCACCGGCTGCCGGTTCCGGGCGCGCTGCCCCCTCTTCGCCCGGCTGCCCGAGTCGCAGCGGGCCCGCTGTGCCGACCAGGAACCGCGGCTCGCCGGCGACGAGCGCCGGCAAGCCGCCTGCCACTATCCGGACGACTGGGCCTAGGTCGAGATGCCCTCGTGCAGTTCTCGCGCCAGCGCGGACACGACCGCCTTGAGGCTTCCGTGGCTGGCCCCGGCCACCCGCAGCTGGCGCTGATAGCTCGCCCCGCGCTCGACGATGTCTCGGCACTGCTCCAGCTCGGCCGCGCAGTCGAGCGAATCCGCGATCGGGGCCAGGGCCGGCAGCAGCTCGTCGAGATCCTCGGTCACGAGCCGCTCGTCACCGGCGGCGTTGCGGATGATGATCGCCTCCATGCCGTACCGGGCCGCTCGCCACTTGTTCTCCCGGACGAACCACGGCTGCATCCTCGGCACCTCCCGGCCGGCGTCCAGCTCCCGGGAGAAGTGCTCGACCAGGCACTGGGTCAGGGCGGCGAGCGCGCCGATCTCCCGGGCGGTGGGAATGCCGTCGAACGTACGCACCTCGATCGTGCCCCACTTCGGCGACGGCCGGATGTCCCAGCGCAGCTCGTTCAACTCCTCGATGACGCCGATGTGCTGGAGATCGGCAACCATCGACTCGTACTGCGCCCACTCGGTGAACTGCGGTGGCAGGCCGGCCGTCGGGAGCTGCTGGAACATCAGCGCCCGGTTGGAGGCGTAACCGGTGTTCTCCCCCGCCCAGAACGGGCTCGACGCGCTGAGCGCCTGGAAGTGCGGCAGATAGGTGAGCAGGCCGTCGATGATCGGCAGCACCTTGCGGCGGTCCTCGACCGCGACGTGGACGTGCACCCCCCAGATCATCATCTGCCGGCCCCACCAGCGGGTGCGGTCGATGAGCGTGTCGTAGCGCGGCTTGCCCGGCGTCACCTGCTGCTGGAACCACTGGCTGAACGGGTGCGTTCCGGACGAGAGGAGGTCGATGCCCATCGGTTCGGCGATCGCGCTCACCCGCTCGACGAGCCCGGTGAGGTCGGCGACGGCGTCCCGGGCCCGGTGATGCGGCGCGCTGACGATCTCGATGGTGTTGGTCAGCAGCTCGTTCGTGACGTGCGGGAACCCGTCCGCGGAGCCGAGCCGGGCAAGCAGCTCCGGGCCCGCGGGGGCAAGCTCACCGCTGCGCCGGTCGACGCACGCGATCTCCCACTCGATCCCCAGGCGCGATCTCAGCGACGGGGCGAAATCAATGCCCACGGATCAAACGGGCCGTACGACGATCATGCCGACCACACTATCCCGATAGCTCCGGGCCGGTACGGGCGACACGACATCGCGCCGATCACGGGTGGCGCTGCTGCAGGCCGAAGGCGCTGCGGTGGAAGACCAGCGGCAGCGAGTGGTCGGCGTGCTCGACCGCGTGCAGCTGCAGCAGCACGATGGTGTGGTCGCCCGCGCGAACTCCCGCGCGAGTACAAGCCGCCCAGGACGCCCGGCGACCGAGCGATGGCCGACGGCCGTGGCGTCGCATGCGTGATCACGCTCGCGGCCGGCGTCCTCGTCGCCGTCTACGCCACCCGCTCGCCGACGGCGGTGAGCGGTGGGCCTCCTGGCGCGGCGCGCTGCGCACCGAGGGCTACGTCCTCCTGCTGACGAGCGTGACCTTGCTGCTCGGCGCGCTGTTGCACGCCCCGCTCGCGATCCGCCGCGGCGCTCGCATGCGGGCCGGCTGGCTGGCGGCGGCCGGGCTGTTCGCGTACACCATGGTCGTCGGCCTGCTGGCCGTCCCGCTTGCCGGCATCGCCCCGCAGGAGTCGCCCGAATTCGTCCGCGACGACCCCGGCGCCCTGTACGCATACTTCCTGGGCACAGTCCTCATCGGACCGGCTCTGCTCGCCGCCCTCGGCGGACTGTTCCTACGGCCCGAGGCGTCTCGGCGGCCGGGGCTGCGCGACAACCGCCCGGAGGACGCCGTCGATCGTGGTCCCCGCGGTCATGAGCCGGCTGCAGGACGTCCGGCTCTGGGGCGAGGCGCCCCCAGGCCTGCTGGCGGCGGGCGCCCGCACGGCGCTCATCGCGCAGCTGACCCGCTTCGCGCACCCGGACCTGGTTGGTTTCGCCACGATCCTGGTGGTGCCCCCGGCTTATATGTACGTCCTGCGCCGCGTCGCCCGATCGAGGAGTCAACGCCCCGCGTCGTAGGCCTGCCGTGCCCGCTCCACCGCGCTGAGGTTGGTGTCGGCCCAGGTGGTCAGGTTAGCGAAGAGCGGGCCGAGGCTGGCGCCGAGCTCGGTGATCTCGTATTCCACCCGGGGCGGCACCTCGGCGTGATAGGTGCGTGAGACGAGCCCGTCCCGTTCGAGCTGGCGAAGCCGCTGGGTGAGCACTTTCGGCGTGATACTGGTCAGCCGCCGCTCCAGCTCGACGAAGCGCTGACGGCCGTACTCATGAAGGGCCCACAGGATGGGCGTGGTCCATCGGCTGAACACGATGTCGACGACCGGCGTGACCGGGCACGCCAGCTCGGAATCGGCCGACCGCTCCACGTGCCCTCCGTCACAGTCCCATTACTATCCTCTAGGTACCTACTATATCGACGCTACTAACGTCTCCTCCAGCCGGCGCGAACGACGCGGGCGAACGGGAGATACAGGCATGTTTGTCGTGGTAGGAGCAACCGGGAACGTCGGCCGCACGCTGACGTCGATCCTCGCGGCGTCGGGTGCCGCGGTGACGGCCGTGTCCCGTGGGCAACGGCCAGTCGTCGTCCCCCACACGGTCCACGTCCACCGCGCGGACCTCACGCAGCCGGCGAGCCTGCGTCCGGCGCTCACCGGAGCCGAAGCGCTGTTCCTGCTGGTGGAGGGCGCCGGGGCGAACCTCGACATGGCCGAGATCCTGCGGGTCGTCACGGCCGCCGGCGTGAAGCGCATCGTGCTGCAGTCCTCGCAGGCGGTCGGCACGCGCCCAGGAGCGGGATCGCACGCGCCGCTGCAGGCCATCGAGGACCTGGTGCGCCGGTCCGGCCTCGGCTGGACGGTCCTGCGTCCCGGCGGCTTCGCCTCCAACGCCTTCGCCTGGGCCGAGCCGATCCGGGCCGAGCGGAGGGTGGCCGCACCGTTCGGCGACGTCGGCCTGCCCGTGGTCGACCCGGACGACATCGCCGAGGTCGCCGCCGCCGCGCTCCGCGACACCGCGCACGACGGCCGCACCTACGAGCTGACCGGCCCGGCCCTGAGCACGCCGCGCGAACGGGTCGCCGATCTCGCCGCCGCGCTGGGCGAGCCGATCGGCTTCGCCGGGCAGACACCGGACGAGGCCCGCGAACAGATGCTGCGGTTCATGCCGCCACCGGCGGTCGAGGGCACGCTGGCGATCATCGGCGCGCCGACCGAACGGGAGCAACGGATCAGCCCCGACGTGGCCGAGGTTCTGGGCCGCTCACCCCGACCGTTCCGCGCCTGGGCGACACGCAACATCGACGCTTTCCGCTGAGGCGCCGGGCCGGATCCCAGCAGCGACAGTAAATGCGATCCGGGATCCGGCAGAATCTGATCATGGCCTCTGTCGACGAGATCGTCGCCGCGCTCGCGGACACCCCGGCTGCGGAGCGCGTCGGCTGGCAGTTCGCGGACGAGCTGAGCCGTCTCGACGATCCGGTGCGGCCGCCGGAGAAGCCGGTCCCGGACTGGTTCCGGCAAGGTGTCGAACACGCGGTCGGCTGGCTCGCGACGACGTGGCCGCAGCGGCCGCTGTTCCGGCCGATCCGGGCGCTGGACCGGGCGAGGATCGTCCCGCTGCCGCATGACGACGCGTACATCCTCGCGATGGTGTCGGCGCTCGGCGATCGCGGGGACGCGGCCTACCGGCTCGACGCGATCCGCGCCGACGACGAGCTGCGTGCCGACCTGCTCTGGCGGGTGTTCGAGGTCGAGGGCGGCGGCGAGGTCAGCCTCACGAACGTCGACAAGTTCAGCATGCCGGGATGCGGGTGGGCGGACGCGTTCCGGACCCTGGTCGCGGACGGCACGCTCCCCCGCGACCGGGTGCTGTCCGCGTGCCTGGCCGCACTGGGGCGCGACTTCAGCACCTACCGGGCCGGCTTCTTCGCCCGGCTGTTCGACTCGCTGACGCCGGCCACCGGCGAACTCCTGGCCGCGCAGACCCGGCTGCTGCGGCTGCTGTCCTCGACGGTTCCGGCGACCGTCAGCTTCGCGGTCCGGCACCTGGCCACGATCGACCGGGACGACGACGCGTTCCTCGACGCCTGCCCGCCCGCCCTGGTGGTGCCGGCCAAGAACACCCCGCTGATCGTCCTGCGGCTGGTCGAAGCGGCCGCGAAACACCATCCGGAGCGGGCCGCGGAGGTCGCCGCCACCGCATTGGAGCACCGGCATCGCGACGTACAGAAAGCCGCTCTGTCGCTTTTGCATAACCTGAACGCCGGCGACCTCGTGGCCGCCCGGCTCGACCTGCTCGAGCCTTCGGTGGCCCGGCAGGCGACCGCCTGGTTCGGCTTCACCCGCGACGACGAAAACCCGGCGCCTGCGGCGATTCCAGAGACCAGAACCAGCGGGCGTACGGCGGGAGAACGCGCCGCCGCTCTACTCGCCGGGGACACCGACCCGTGGGAGATCGAACAGTTCCTGGCCGAGGTCGCCGCCGGCCGGGCCGCCGTCGAACTGCGCAAGCCCGCCCGCCGCGCGCTGCAGTACCGGGGCGAGTTGCGGCACGTGGTCGCCGCACTGCTTCTCGGCGAGCAGCCACATATCTACGGGGCCCGGTTCCTGGCCGCCCGGATCGGCGAGATCCAGGCCCGCTCCGGCCCGTGCACCCTGCTCGCCACCCCGACCGATCCGACCGGATGGCTGGATCCGGCGGAATTCCTGCGCCGCCTGTCCGGCACACCCGAGCCGATGCGGCACGACCTGATCGCCGCCCTGCTCCGGCTGCACCCGGACGGTCGCGCCGAGGCCCTGCACACCGCCCGCACCCGGCCCGGCGACGCGGGCGCCGCCATCCGGTACGCGCTCGGCGGCGCCCCGGCCGAGATCGGCGACCCGGCCATCTGGGTGGCCGCCGCCCGCACCCGCGCCCCGCTCGACGACGACCCGAACCTGATCGCGGCCGGTCTCACCGGCGCCGGCCGGGGCCACGCCGCCCGCCTGACCCTCCGGCTGACCTCGAAGTCCTGGAGTTATCAGGCCGCGACCGGCAACCGCACGGTCGTCGTCTGGGAACCGCACATCGACGTCGAACCTCCGGTCACCCCCAGCGCCGACCAGCCGACCGTGCCCGTCACGGACGGGTCGGCCGGCTTCGTCCGATGGCAGGCGCAGACCTGGCCGCACGACGCGGAAACGTTCCTGACGGCCGAGATCGACCCGGCGATGTCGGCCGCTTACGGCGAGAACGACGGCCGGACCCCGGACCGCCTCGACGCCCTGCTCACCCACCCCGGCCGGCTGGGGCCGATGGCCGCGTCGGTGCTGGCCGCGGCCCTTACCGCGCAGGACACCGGCTGCCGCATCCGGGCCGCCGAGGCACTCACGACGCTCGTTCCACATCGGATCCCGGCGCCGGTGATGGCCGGCGCGATGGCACAGCTCGCCGGGCACGCCACCGCGAACCGGTGGGCGGGCGCGCTGCGTAACACCGGACAACCGGGCACGGTGATCGCGGTCCTCGGCGCGCTGCTGCCGCAGCTCCCGCACGATCATCCCGGCCTGAGCGCGCTGCTGGAGGCGTTGCTCGAGGAGAGCGTACGGATGTCCGCCGTACCGTCCGCCGCTCTTCGCCCTTGGCTTCTCGGGTTCGCCGGGTCGTCGAAAGCCGCCCGGACCGCCCGCGACCTGCTGCGGCTGGACGCGGCGTGACCGTAGAGCAGCTCTACCGCTACCGGCATCCGTCCATCCTGGACACCGACGGCCTGCGGCTGGCCACCTCCGGCGGGCCGGCTGACCACCCGTACTTCTTCGATGGTCTGATCGAACGCCCGCCGATCGTCGCCGCCGGTCTTCTCGCCGTGGCCCGGGTCGCCCGCACCCGCTTCTACACACCGCCGAGCATGGTCGCCGCGATCCTGCGCGCCGCCGACCCGATCGTGACCAGCGACGGCGCGAAGCTGCGGTTCGAGAGCTTCTCCGCGGACTGCGGGGTCTACGCCCGGCTGGACGTGCTGCCCGACGGCCTGGACACGGCACCGCACGCGCGGGGAACGACCAATGTGGACTTCAACGGCCCGATGCGGGACGCCCTCGCCGGCCTGTCCGGCCACGACCCGATGCATCTGGCCGTCGGCGACGACGAGGTCCGGGTACGCACCCTGGACGCCGAAGCGGTCGAACGCCGGGTGCCGCTGCCCGGCCGCTGGGTGCGCAGCCTCGCCGAACTGAACGTGATCGCCCGCGCCATGCAACCGGCCGCCACCTATCCGGCCGCACACCTGCGCCGCCTGCTGCAGACCCAGCCCCGCGGCCCGCGCAACGCCGGCGTCCTGCACGTCACCCCCGGCCCCGGCGGCCCGCGGCTCGCCACCCGCCCGGCAGCCGGCAGCGTCGCCGTCGCCGGCCTCGACCGGCTGCGCGTGGTCGAACCGCTGCTACGCCATGCGACGACGGTGCGCACCTTCGGCCTGAACACCGGCAGCGCCTGGTTGCTCGAGATGCCCACGGCTCGCCTGACCGTGCTGCTCAGCCCGGCCGTCAGCCGCGGCTTCTCCGGCGAGGGCGGCCTGCTGGAAACCGGCCCCGACCACGACGCCGGCTACGACCTGGCCGACGGCAGCACGTTCGACCGCGAACTGCCGCTGGATGCCCGCGCCGTCTACGCCGACCAGCCCCGGCTGCGCGACGCCCGGGCACTGGTCGAGGCCGGCGCGGTGAAACCGGGCCCGGCCCACACGATCGTCGAGAGCGGCGGCACCGCCTACACCGTGCGCCGCACCCCGGACGGCGAACGCTGTACCTGCGCCTGGTTCGCCACCCACGGCCTCGGCCGGGGCCCCTGCAAACACATCCTCGCGACCCGCCTGCCCAGAGCCCGATGACCGGTTCGGTGGTACGCCGGAGTGGCGCACCGGCTTCGAGGCGGGAAACCCGCTACCGTGCACTCATGGTGACCGAGCGACTGCGCAGAGTGCTGCTGCGGTCGTTGCCGTACCTTCTTGCGGTCCTACTGACGCTGGTCGCCGCGCCGCCGCAGTCAGCCGTGGCGCCTCGGGCCGTGGCCGGCGTGCCGGCCGTCGCGACTTCGCCGGCCGAGCCGGCCGACTCCCCCGTCGTGGAGCCGGCCGGCGCGGAGCCCGCACCGGCGGACCACGCCCCGGCCCTGCTCGCTCAGTTCACCGCGGGTGTCCGCGGTTCCCGCGCGCCGCCGGCCGCGTCCGTCTGATCACCGTTCCGGGCGCGTCGGCGCCGCCGGTGGTCGCAGCTCCCCAGACGAACGAACCACCTGAGCGGACGGGCCCTGCCATGAACGTTGTCGCCGAAATGCTGCTGACCGAACCCACGCCGATCGCCATCTGGGCCACGCTGATCCTGCTGACTCTCCCGGCAGTGCTGATGCTGGGCAGCCCGGACGGCCTGCGCCACCCGCGGCAGACCGCGCGCGAGCTGGTGCGACTGCTGCTCGAACCACGGCAGCAGCGACGCCGGCAGGCCGGCGAGGCCGTGCGGGCGCTCCGGTACGCCGACGAGGTCCGCACCGCCGCCGACCAGGCAGCCGCGGGCGCGCGGCGCTGGCAGGAACGGTGGGAACAGTCCGGCGAGGAGCTCAACGCCGCGTGGCAGGCATGGCTCGACGCCGACGCCCGGGTGCGGGACGCTCTCGCCGCCGCGGCATGGGGCACGCCGCGGTCGGCGCGCACCTGCGAGGAGTACGCCGCCCGGGAGCGACACCTGCACCGTGCGGTGGCGGCCGCCGTCGACCGCGGCGAACTCCCCGCCCCGGCGCTGGCCGAGGTGCTCGAGGGTCACCCCGACTGGGACGCTCGCCTGCACCCCCTCGAGCAGGACCTGATGATCGCGCGCGCCTCGGCGGCGTGGCTGCGGCAGCGCCACCAGCAGACCGTGATCGCCGAGCGCGTCGCCTGGCACGACGCCGGGCTGGCCGCCCGCGCCGCCACCAGCCTGCGCGACGAGGAGCGGGCCGCCGCCGTCCAGGCCCTTCAGCTCGGCGGCCCGGCGCGGACCGGTACGACCAAGCGGACCGCCGGCCGGCCGGTGGCGGTCCCGGCATAACGAGCGCTAAGGGGCGGGCGCCGACGTCATCGAACGCATCACGACCAACGCGGTGACGAAGGCGGCAAACGCCACCACGACCGCCACCACGGCAGCGGTGACGGCCGTGGGACTCACGCCGCCGTCCTCGTACGGCAATATCCGACGGCATCGCACGACTGCCGCCGCCACCATCGCCCTGGCGCGAGCGGGAAGACCCACGCCGGCACGGCGGCGGCTCCGGCGCCGTCGCTCGGTAGCCCGCCTGGCGGTAGGGGCGGCGGGTGGCCGGCTCCGACGGTCGTAGGGGACGGACCGGGGCGGATGATCGACCGCCGGCTCCGCCTGCTCCTCGGGTGCGGGCGGCCGGTACGAATCGACCCAGCCGCCGACCCGGAGATGACTGTCGTTGCGTGCAGACATAGCGACTCCCGCTGGCAATTCCCTGGTCCGGCCGCCGTTCACGCCGCTGTGGATCAGCTGTGTGTGAACGAACACACATTATGGCGAGGCCGACCGCAAGGTCAACAGCAACGTCTACGGTCGCGCACGAAGACGCCCCTTACGGGGTGCGCGGCCGCGGAATTCAGGGTGACGTCGGAGTTGATGCCGGATGGCCCGGCGGACGCTGACGACCAGGCTCGATGCATGGCGGTCATCGGGGGGACGCGGCTGCGGTCGCGAGTAGACAGTGTCGAGCGGGTGCGGCTGCTGCCGCAGGTGGCGGTCATGGTTGCGGCCGTCGCGGCGTACTTCTTGGTTCGGGGCGCCACCCAGGCGGCCACCGCCGAGGCGGTGCGTAACGCGCATTCCGTGGTCGATCTGGAACGTGCGCTCGGGCTCTTTCACGAGCCCGGGTGGCAGGCCGCGGTGATGAACATGCCGTTCTTGCGTACGGTGCTGAACGACATCTACATCTGGGGTCATTGGCCGGTCATCGCGGTGACTCTGATCTGGCTGGCGCGGCGGCATCCCGCCGTCTATCTGCGGGCCCGCGACACGATGCTGCTGTCCGGCGGGATCGGCCTGCTCATCTTCGCGACGTTTCCGGTGGCGCCGCCGCGGCTCGCCGGTCTCGGCATGGCCGACACCGTCACGGCCGGGGCGCACGCCTACCGGGTGTTGCAGCCGGCGATGTTCACCAACCAGTACGCCGCCATGCCGAGCCTGCACGTCGGCTGGGACCTGGTCATGGGGCTGGCCATCGCGGCCGCCTCCCGGCACGTGCTGCTGCGGCTGATCGCGGTCACCCTGCCGGTGGCCATGGTGATCACCGTGCTGTGCACCGCGAACCACTACCTGGTCGACGCGATCGCCGGCGCGGCCCTGACCAGCCTGTGCTGGCTGATCGTCGGATCGGCACGCCGGGCCGGCCGGACCGAACCGCTGCCACGGGAGAGTTTCGACCGGCCGCCGGCCCTGGTCGGCCAACGCTGACGCCGCCGCGCACTAACCTGCGGACATGGCCTCTTTCAACGACACCGTGATCGAGAACTTCCGCGCCAATCAGGGTGTGCTCGGCGGGCACTGGGAGGGCAAGACGACCCTCCTGCTGCACACACCCGGCCGAAAGTCCGGCAAGAACTTCATCAATCCGCTGGTCGCGGCGCCCGACGGCGACTCGTTCATCGTCTGCGGCAGCGCGGGCGGGGCGCCCGACGACCCGCAGTGGGTGGCCAATCTGGAGGCCGTCGACGGGCCGGTGACCATCGAACTGGGTGCGGACACCGTGGAGGCCGGCCACCGGGTGGTCCGGCCCGGCCGCGACGACGACTGGGACCGGCTGTACGGGGTGTGGCGGGCGTACTGGCCGGACGCTGCCGACTACGAGACGAAGACCGACCGCAAGTTCCCGGTCGCCGTGATCACGGTGCGCTGACCGGTCCGACTCCGGCTACACCGAGGGTATATACGCGAGGTATACCCTCGGTGTAGTCTTCCGGCATGAGCGTTCCTCTGACCCTTCTCGGGCTGCTCGAACGAGAGTCCAGCCACGGCTACGACCTCAAGCGCGAATACGACACCTACTTCGGCCGGGGCAAGCCGCTGCCGTTCGGCCAGGTCTACTCGACCCTGAGCCGCCTCGCCCGCGACGGCAAGGTGGTGATCAGCGAGGTGGGCCCCGGCGAGGGGCCGGACCGCAAGCGCTACATCATCACCGACCTGGGCGCGACCGAGGTCGAGCAGTGGCTGACCCAGCCGGTCGATCCGGAGCCGCACCTGCAGACCGTGCTGTTCGCCAAGGTGGTGCTCGCGCTGATGCTGGAGCGCCCGGCCGAGCAGTACCTCGACACCCAGCGCCACGCCCACCTGGAGCGGATGCGTGAGCTGACCGAGATCAAGCGCACCGGCGGCCTGGTCGACGGCCTGCTCGCCGACCACGGGCTCTACCACCTCGAGGCCGACCTGCGGTGGATCGAGATGACCGGCGCCCGGCTCGACGCCCTGACGAAGATGGTGCGGCCATGACGATTGCGATCGAGGCGCGCGATGTCACCTTCTCCTTCGGCACGACGCCGGCGCTGCGGGGCGCCAACCTCGCGGTGGAGGCCGGTGAGGTCCTGGCCATCATGGGGCCCAGCGGCTCCGGCAAGTCCACGTTGCTGCACTGCCTGGCCGGCATCCTGGTGCCCGACTCCGGCGAGATCCTGATCGACGGGGTGCGGATCGACACCATGACCGAGGCCCGGCGCAGCAGCATGCGCCGCGACCGGTTCGGGTTCGTGTTCCAGTTCGGCCAGCTCGTCCCCGAGCTCACCGCCGCCGAGAACGTGGCGCTGCCGCTGCTGCTCAGCGGGGTCCGGCGGAGCGAGGCGCTGGGTAAGGCGTACGCCTGGTTCGAGCGCCTGGGTCTGGCCGGGATGGAGGATCGCCGGTCCGGTGAGCTGTCCGGCGGGCAGGCCCAGCGCGTCGCGCTGGCCCGTGGCCTGGTCGCCGGGCCCGATGTGCTGTTCGCCGACGAGCCGACCGGCGCGCTCGACTCGCTCACCGGTGAGCAGGTGATGGACCTGATGGTCGACGCGGCCGGCGAGCAGGGCACCACGGTCGTCCTGGTCACGCACGAGCCACGGGTCGCCGCGTACGCGGGGCGCGAGGTCATCGTCCGCGACGGTCGCGTGAACGCTCCGGACCGGATCCCGTCATGATCGGCTTCGGGCTCCGGCTCGCGGTGAGCGGCGGGCGCGAGGCGATCACCCGCCTGGTCGTCATCGCCGCCGCGGTTGCCGTCGGCGCCGGGCTGCTGCTCGCCACCTTCGCCGGGGTCAACGCCGTCAATGCGCAGCTCACCCGGGTGGCATCGCTCTATCCCGATCCCTCGGCCGGCGGCAGTGACGCGGATCCGCTGTGGTGGACCTCGCGCGAGGACTATTTCCACGGCTCGCTGATCACGCGGGTCGACGTCGCCGCCACCGGCGCCTCGTCGCCCACCCCGGTCGGCATCCCGAGGACACCGGGCGAGGGAGAGTTCTACGCCTCGCCGGCCATGCAGCGGCTGCTGGCCGCCACCGCGCCCGATCAGCTCGGCGCCCGCTACCCCGGGCGTGACCTGGGCACGATCGGTGACGCGGCGCTGACCTCGCCGGACTCGCTGGTGGTCATCATCGGCGGCGCCGCGGACCAGGTCGGCAAGCTTCCGCACGCCGTGCGGCTCACCAGCACCGGCGACAACACCCCCGCGCTCCCCGAGACGGTCGTGGATCTCATCATGAGCGTGATCGTCGCCGGGCTGCTCTTCCCGGTGCTGATCTTCATCGGCACCGCCACCCGGCTCAGCGCCGCCCGCCGGGAGCAGCGGTTCGCGGCGATGCGACTGGTCGGCGCCACCCCCCGGCAGATCTCGGTGATCGCCGCGATCGAGGCGGCCGCCGCCGCCCTCGCCGGCACCGCCCTCGGCTTCGTGCTGTTCTTCCTGTTCCGCGGCTCGCTCGCCGCGGTGCCGTTCACCGGCGACCCGTTCTTCCCCAGCGACCTGTCCCTGGGCGTGCTGAACGTCCTGCTGGTCGCCGTGGGCGTGCCGGCCGGCGCCGCGGTGGCGGCCGCCGTCTCGCTGCACCGCGTGCGGGTCTCCCCGCTCGGCGTCACCCGGCGGGCCACCCCCCGCGCGCCGCGCTGGTACCGGCTGCTTCCGCTCCTGCTGGGCCTGGCCGAGCTGGCGTTCTTCCTGGTCGGGCCGAAGCCCGAGACCTCGGACGGCCAGGCGGCGGTGTTCCTGCCGGGGCTCCTGCTCGTGATGACCGGTCTGCTGCTCGCCGGCCCCCTGCTGACCATGGCGGGCGCCCGGCTGATGGCCCGGCGCGCCACCCGGCCGGCCACGCTCATCGCCGCGCGGCGCCTCGCCGACAACCCCAAGGCCGGCTTCCGGGCGATCAGCGGCATCATGCTCGCGCTGTTCATCACGAGCGTGGCGACCGGCGTGATCACCTCCATCGTCGCGAACCGCGGGCCCGCGGTGGTCGGCTCGATCGAGGCCGCCACCCTGTCCGTCAACGCCAATGACAGCCCGCCCACGGTGGCCGGCCCGGTGCTGGCCGGCCTGCGCCCGATCCGGGGCGTAAGCTCCACCACCATCCTGCGGAAGAATCCGGTCAAGTACGCCGACGCCCTGGTGGCCTGCGCCGACATCCCCGCGGTCTACGGCCGCTGCGAGGCCGGTGCGACCGTCGCCGCGGTGGCGAGCGGCTTCGTCCCGTACCGTCAAACCGTCGAATCCTCGCGGGTCTGGCCCGCCGCCCCGGTGTCCGTCGATGCCCTGCCGCAGTTGCCGGTGGAGTCGGTCGTCGTGGGGACGGACGGCTCGGCCGACGCGATCGAGAAGGCGCGCACCGTCCTGGAGCTGACCTTCCCGGCGTACTACGTGGGCGCGAACGTGCCCGGCGACTTCGAGTCGGAGTTCGCCAACACCCTGCGGGGCTGGCAGCAGCTCGCCAACGTCACGATCATCGCCAGCCTGGCCCTCGCCGGCTGCAGCCTCGCGGTCAGCGTGGTCGGCGGCCTGGTCGAGCGCAAACGCCCGTTCAGTCTTCTCCGGCTCAGCGGCGCGCCGGTCCGGGTCCTGCGCCGGGTGGTCGCGCTCGAGAGCGCCGTGCCGATGCTCACGGTTGCCGTCGTCGCGGTCGGGATCGGCCTGCTCGCCGCACAGCTCTTCCTAGGAGCTCAGATGCACTACACACTCGAACCGCCGGGCGCGGAGTTCTACCTCGTCGTCGGCGCCGGGCTCGCGGTCTGCCTCGCCGTCATCGCCTCCACGCTGCCGTTGCTGGAGCGCATCACCGGACCCGAAACCGCACGCAGCGAATGAGGGGCATCATGAAACGTCCACTGCGGATTTTCGTCCTGGCCGGGGCGTTGGCGCTGGCCGCGTGTGCATCAAGCGCCCCGCCCCAGGCGATTCACACCGGCCACGGCGGCGGCTCGCCCGCCCCGCCCCAGCCGTTGCGCGCCGGCGAGCGGTTCCTCGACCTCGCCATGCCGGAGCCCTATGCGCCGGCCGCGCCGCACGGCGGCACCGACGAATACCGCTGCCTGCTGATCGACCCCCATCTGACCAAAACGGCGTTCCTGACCGGGACCAGGTTCGAGCCGCAGAACGTGCCGATCGTGCACCACGCCATCGTCTTCGCCGTCCCGCCGGAGGCCGCGGCGGCCGCCCACCACGCGGACGCCGAGACCCCCGGGCAGGGTTGGACCTGCTTCGGCGACGGCAGCGTGGACGACAACCACCCGTCCGCGTGGGTCGGGACCTGGACGCCGAACGGCACCGAGACCGTCCTGCAGCAGGACGCCGGGTTCCGCCTGCCGGCGGGCAGCCTGATCGTCCTGCAGATCCACTACAACCTGCTCGCCCTCGACGGCAAGACCGGCGCGACCGACCGGTCCGGCGTCCGGTTGCGGCTGACCGACGGCACCGCGGCCACCAAGCCGCTGGAAACGGTGCCGCTGGAGGCGCCGATCGAGCTGCCCTGCACGAGCGAGGAGTCCGGCCCGCTGTGCGATCGGGCCGCCGCGGTCGCGGACGTGACCGCCCGCTTCGGCCCGGGCGTCGGGCACACCGAGGCTCACCTGGTGAACGACTGCAGCCAGGGCACGCCGGTGCCCGGCAACACCCAGCACTGCGACAACACGGTGCCGCAACCCATGACGGTGTACGCCGCGATGGGCCACATGCACCTGCTGGGCCGCTCGATCAGGATCGAGGTCAATCCCGGCACCGCCACCGCACAGACCCTGCTCGACGTCCCGCAGTTCAACTTCGACGACCAGAAACTCACGCCGCTGCCGGCGCCGGTCCACCTCAAAACCGGCGATAAGGTACGCGTCACCTGCACCCACGACGCCACCCTGCGCCGGCTGCTGCCCCAGTTGCGCACCCTCCCGCCGCGCTACGTGGTCTGGGGCGACGGCACCAGCGACGAGATGTGCCTGGGCCTGCTGACCGCCACCGTCGGCGAGTAGCCGTGCTCTCAGGTCAGCGGACCCGGCCACCGTGCCTCCGCACGGATGGGCAGTGCTGACCCACGCCACCCCACGATGATCCGGCGGCCGCGGCGCGGCAGTATGGACCGGGTGGAACTGGACCTGGCACAGGTGCGCGCCTTCGTGGCCACCGCCGACCGGCGCAGCATGAGTCAGGCCGCGGTCGCGCTGCACCTGTCCCAGCAGGCGCTGTCGAAGCGCATCCGGCGCCTGGAGAACACGGTCGGCACGCTGTTCGAGCGCGGCGCCGCCGGCGTCGTGCTGACCCCGGCCGGGGCCCGGTTCCTGCCGGCCGCCCGCCATCTGCTCGACACCGCCGAGGCCGCGCTGGCGGCCGCCCGGGCAGAGCCGCTCGCCCCGTTGCGGGTTGACGTCTGGGGGCACCTGCACGAGCCGTTGCGCCTGGTCCGCCGTTTCGCCGACACCTATGCGGACGCCACCGTCGAACTGAGCATGCGGCGAAACCTTCCGCAGGCGCTCGACTCGCTCCAGCGGCGCGAGCTGGACCTGGCGTTCGGTGACGTCCTCGATCTGCCCGGCCCGCTGCCCACCGGTCTGCTTGCCGAACTGGTCGCGGTCTCACCGCTGGCCGCCCTGGTCAACCGGACCGGCCCACTCGGCCGGGCAACACTGCTGCGCCCGGCCGACCTCGCCGCGTGCCGCCTCTGGACGCCGTTCGGCGGCAGCAGCCCGGAACTCGCCACCTTCGTCCGCCGATACGCCGCCGAACTGGCCGTGCCCCTCGACACCGGTGGCGCCAACCTGGGTGTCGACGTCCTGGTCGCCCACGTCGCCGCGAACCCCGGGGCGGTCACGCTCTACGACCCGGCCTGGGGCGTCCCGGCCGACGAACGGGTACGGCTCGTCCCGCTCGATCCCGCTCCGCGATTCCCCTGGTACGCGGTGTGGACCGCTGATCCGCTGCACCCGTGGCTGAAGCGGCTGCTGGACTTCCTGCCCCGCATACAACCATCGGTTGTGGCCGGCGACCAACGGCTGTTGGACGACCAGGTGAATCCCGCGTAGGCAGGTATGCATGGAAACTCTCTACGACCACGCGGGCGGCACGGAGGCGCTGGGTCGCTTCGTCGCCGTCTTCTACCGCAGCGTGCTGGACGATCCGATCCTCCAGCAGCTTTTCGGCGCCGGCCGGCCCGAGCACGTCGCCCACCTGGCCGCCTTCGACGCGGAGTCGTTCGGCGGCCCGGACGGCTTCTCCCGGACCATGGGTTTCCCGGCGCTGATCGACGCCCACCGAGGCTTGCGGATCACCGAGCAACAGCGCCGGCGTTTCGTGGAGCTCTACCTGCACGCCGCGGACACGGCCGGCCTGCCCGCCGACGAGCCGTTCCGGCAGGCGCTGCGCGAACACGTCGAGTTCGGCTCCCAGGTGGCGAAACAGAACTCACACGCCACCACCGACGCCGACCTGCATCCACTGCGCGAAGTACCCCACTGGCAGTGGCCGGCATCCCACCGGTAGCCCGTGCCGGAACGGCGTGTCGGCGGGCGCGGGCCGGCGCCCCGCCCTTAGCGTGTGGTCATGCCGTAGCGGGCCGGCCGAGGATCGCGGTCAGGGCGTCGCGCAGGGCCTGCTGCGGGTCGTCGGCGAGCCGCGCCGAACGCCAGCCGATGTGCTTGTCCGGGCGGACCAGCAGGGCGCCGGCCTCCTCGACCGCACGCACCCGGGCCCGGTCGTAGTAGAGGTCGGTCACTTCGCGGCCCGGCCCGATCACCACGGCCGCCAGCGGTACGCCGAGCTCCTGGCCGACCTGTTCGGCGGCGGCCGCCCACGATTCGCCGGCGATGCCGGTGAACAGCGTGAACCGGGTCATCGGAGCGAGGTCGAGGGTGGAGACGCGATGCCGGGCGTCGCCCACCCAGACATGCGGCAGGCGCGAGCCGGGGACGGTCGACGGCTCGTAGTACAGCTCGGGGTCGCGGGCCGGGGCCGGCCGGGTGCTGCCGTCCGGGACGATCGCCGCCGACTCGTAGAACTGGCCGAGGTCGACGCCGTGCGCGTTGAACTCGTAGTGCTTGAGTTCCATCGCCGACACCAGCGCGGCGCGCTTGGCCGCGCCGGCGGGAGTGTTGGCCTTGCGCTCCTCGATCCGCTCGGCCATCTCCGCCTCGTCCTTGGCGTCCAGCAGCCCGAGCACCTCGAAGAACTGGACGAACTCGCGGCTGGACCGGTTGGCCCGCTTGACGATCTGCTCGGCCACCGGGGCGCGCTCGGTGGTGTAGGTGTCCAGCAGCGACGACGCGGCCTGACCGCGCAGGACCGCGGCGAGCTCCGTCGCCGGCGGGTTCAGTGTGGCGGCCCGCCCGGGCACCCGGGCAGGTCCCCACGCCGTAACAGGGCGGAAGCAGGTCTCCGGGCGGCGTCAGGCGACCAGGGCGTACGCCGCTCCGGCCACCACGGTCACCGCCGTCGCGATCACCAGCGCGAGGCTCATGCGTCAGCGACGTCGGCCGGCTGCCTTCACGATGCGCCAGACCAGGTTGGCCCGCGAGGTGGCGCGGTCGACGGCAGCCGACGGATCTTTGGGCAGAGCAACCACGATCAGCAGGCTGGCAAGTGTCGCGGCCCAGGGCTCCGACCGCGGCAGCCGCTGCGGCACGACCACTCCGAGGTAAGGGCGGCGCAGGGTGCGCGGCGCGATGACCGACAGGATCCGCCGTAGGTGGTCCGCCTGCGCGACGATGGCCACCGGTCGCTGATCTCCGAAGTAGCCGCCGTTCTCAGCGTGCAGGAAGTTCGTCACGGTCTCGATCGAACTGCACTCCGCATCGACCGCCGCGGCCGGCACACCCATGCTGACCAGCTGCCGTCTCATCAGCTCACCCTCGGGCATGCCGTTGAACACCCGGTACGGCGGCTCGCCGGAACGCCACGGGGTCCCGGCGTCGTCGTTCGGCGATTTGTAGCCCGCACAGACGATGCGCCCCGACGCCGGCCCAGCGATCTGATCGTAGAGTTCCCGCGCCACGGCGAGCCGATCGAGCGCCGCGGCGCTGAGACCGAACCCGGACGGATCCCGCCCACGGCCAGGCACCATCAGATGGGCCACGTCGCCGAGCTGCAGACCCTTCGTTCCCGGCGCGGTTGCGAACTCCATACCTCCATGGTCGCCGACCCAGCCAGCCAGGAGCGTGTGCCGCAGCTTAACCGGGTAACTAACAACCAACTTTATTGTAAAAAGACTTTATAACCGGATCATCCGTTTATGTCACGAGCGTTCGGTCAATGTCCTCCTGACGAACCAATCGACCACATAGGAGGATCACTGATGAAGTCCCGAGCAATGAGCGCTGCCCTCGCCCTCGCCGGCGCGGCCGGCCTCACCCTGGCCGCTGTCTCGCCCGCCGCCGCCGCCACTCCGTGCGTGCAGAAGATCTCCGTCGTCAACAACGGCGGCTTCGTGATCAACTACCAGATCACCACCCGCGACGGGCAGCTGTCCGCCCCCACCGACGACTACCCGATCAACCAGTTCCGGGTCACCGACCTCAACTCGACGCCCATCGCCGAAGGCGCGGACGTCCGCCCGCTGGTGCACGCCCAGGCCGGAAACACGGTTGCCGGCAACGTGTTCGTCTCGTTCTGCAACAACGGCCAGACGGCGACCTACACGGCCAGCGGCACCACCCTGAACTACTCGGTCACCCTGCTGAGCTGACCCGAGGTGCGGGCCCTCGTCCCGGCAGCACCGGGACGAGGGCCACCTTGACTGCCGAGGAAGCGCGCCGGAGTGGTTCGCGGCTCTGATCCGGGGTATTCGGCTCGTATGAGATCCGGCGTCCTCTTCGACGTCGACGGCACACTCGTCGACACCACATATCTGCACACCGTTGCCTGGTGGGAGGCGCTGCGCCAGCGGGGCGCGGACGTCCCGATGGCGAAAATCCACCGCGCCATCGGGATGGGCTCGGACAAGCTGCTCGATCATCTGCTGGGTCCGGACCGCGACCGGGATCAGGACGAGGAGGCCTCCACCGCCCACGACGTCCTCTACGGCGCCTGGTGGGAGCGGCTGCGCCCGCTCCCGGGAGCATCCGAGCTGCTGCGGACCGTCGCCGGGCGCGGCCCCGCCGTCGTTCTCGCCTCGTCGGCCAAGGAGCCGGAGCTGAAGCTGCTGCGCCAGGTGATCGACGCGGACGACGTCATTACCGCGGCGACATCGTCCTCCGACGCCGAGCAGAGCAAGCCGGCGCCCGACATCCTCCAGGCCGCCCTGGACCAGTCCGACGTCGATCCGCGTGCTGCCGTCTTCGTCGGCGACTCGGTCTGGGACGTGCAGGCTGCCGCCCGCCTGGACATTCCCTGCATCGGCCTGGCCTGTGGCGGCACCTCGGCCGGCGAGTTGACCGAAGCCGGCGCTGTCGCGGTTTACGACGACCCGGCCGCCCTGCTGGCCGCCCTCGACGATTCCGCGATCTCGTCCCTGTTCGCATAGGGGCCCCGATCGGAGGTATACCGCGCCTGCGACGCGACGACGACCCGGCGGCCAAGATCTCGGGTCAGTCGCCGGGTCGTAGGGTTTCGGTATGGCTCAACGACTCGTCAGCGTCTGGCAACCGTTCTTCCTCGGCGCCGAAGATCAGAAAGCGGCCGTCGACGCCGCGCTCGAGCTGGAGGAGCTCGGTTACTCCCGGATCTGGTTCTCCGCCGGTTTCGGCCAGGACGTCCCGCAGCGCTTCCGCGACATCCTCGACGGGACCGAGCGCATCGGGGTCGCCCCGGGGATCGTGTCGATCTGGCATTCGTCCCCGGCCGAGGTGGCAGCATTCACCCAGGACGCCCAGCAGGCCCACCCCGGCCGGTTCCTGCTCGGCCTGGGCGCCAGCCACGCCGTACTCGTCGAAGGCGACGGCGACGGCACCCGATACCGCAAGCCGTACTCGAAGATGGTCGACTACCTCGACGCCCTCGACGCGGCCGGGCTCGCCCCCGAGCAACGCATCCTGGCCGCTCTGGGCCCCCGCATGCTGGAGCTCTCCCGCGACCGTGCGGCCGGCGCCCACCCGTACTTCATTCCCGCCGAACACACCGCCGAGGCCCGCACCGCGCTCGGCCCCGACCGGCTGCTCTCCCCCGAGGTGGCCGTCGTCCTCGACGCCGACCCGGCCACCGCGCGGGCCACCGCGCGGCAATACACCAGCGGCTACCTCACCCTGCCGAATTACACCAACAACCTGCGCCGCTTCGGCTGGACCGACGACGATTTCGCCGACGGCGGCAGTGACCGCCTCGTCGACGCCGTCATTCCATGGGGTACGCCCGAGCAGGTCGCGGCCGGCATCGAGGCGCACTACCGGGCCGGCGCCGACGAGGTGGCGATCCAGGTGCTCAACGGTGGCGTCAACACCGTCTTCCCGGCGGACGCCTTCCGCGACCTGGCCGCCGCTCTGATCTGACCGGGAGGGTCCGCGTGGAGGTTGCCGTCGAGCCGTTCCGCCTGTTGCCGAAGGTGGAGCTGCACTGCCATCCGGCGGGTGAGGCGCCGCCTTATCGGACCAGCGACGGCAGCCACTCGGAGAAGGCCGGGACGTAGGCCAGCAGCAGGATGGTCGCGAACATGACCGCCATGAACGGCAGCATCGGGCGGATCAGGTCGACCACCCGGATCTTCGCCAGGCCGGTGACGATGAAGCTGGCCGAGCCGAGCGGTGGCGTGACCAGAGAGATGCCGAACACCGCCAGGCTGAAGATGGCGAAGTGCAGCTCCCCCATGCCGGCCTGGGCGGCCAGCGGCAGGAACAGCGGGATCAGCACGACCAGGGCGGGGATGCCGTCGAGCAGGGCGCCGAGAATCCAGAAGATGAACATGAGGATGGTGACGAAGACCAGGTAGTTGCCGGTGAACTGGCTGGTCCACCGGGCCAGTTCGTCACCGACCTGGTCGTAGGCCAGCATGAAGGCCAGCAGTTGCGCCACGCCGACCAGGGACAGCACCACCCCGCTGATCCGCCCGGCGTTGACCAGGATGGTCTGCCAGTCGGCTCGGGACACGCTGCGGTAGCCGATCGCCAGCAGCGTGGCGTAGAGAACGGCGACGGCGGCGGCCTCGGTGGCGGTGAAGATGCCGGCCAGGATGCCGCCGAGAATGATCACCGGGGCGCCGAGCGGCAGCATTGCGGACAGCGCGGCGCGGCCGAGCGCGGAGGGGGTGACCTCGACCCGTTCGCCGGTCGGCTCGACGTACTTGGCGTAGAAGAAGATGACCACGCCCTTGGCCAGCGCGACGACGGTCGCCGGGATGAGCGCCGCGAGGAAGAGGTCGCGGATCGAGATCTGCGCGACCGTGCCCAGCACGATCATGGTGATCGAGGGCGGGATGAGGATGCCGGTGCCGGATGCGGCCGCCACGATCGCCGCGGCCCACGGCCGCCGGTAGCCGGCCTTGGCCATCGGCGGAATCATGGTGGCGCCGATCGCCGCCGCGTCGGCGTTGACCGAGCCGGAGAGGCCGGAGAAGAGCATCGTGGAGGCGACCACGCTCATCCCCAGGCCGCCGGGCAGCCAGCCGACCAGCATGGTGACGAAGCGGACCAGGCGTTCGGCGGCGCCGGAGCGGTGCAGGATCTCGCCGGTGAGCACGAACAGCGGGATGGCCAGCAGCGTGAAACTGTCCAGGCCGTGATAGACCGACTGCGCCGCCGCGGACAGCGGCAGGCCGTCCCACCAGGCCTGCGCCAATCCGACCGTGCCCAGGGCGGCCACCACCGGGACGCCGAGCAGGATGAGCACGACGATGCCGGCGAAGCCGGCGGCGAGGATCACGCGCCACCCCCGATCAGCTCGACCTCGTCACTGACCTCGTCGGGCACCGGCTGCGGGGCGATGAGCTCGACGACGGCGTGCAGCGCGCCGAGCGCCGAGCCGAGCGGAATGGCGAGCAGGATGGTCCACAGCGGAAGCCCGGCGGGCGTGGTGACGTCGCGCTGCTCGCTGATGTATTGCACGGTGCCGGTGCCGAGCGCGACCAGGACGCCGCCGAGGAAGACGAGCTCGACGGAGCGGACGACGCGGCGCCCGTGGTCGGACAGCCGGCGTTCGTACAGGTTCAGGGTGACGTGGGCGTTGTCCCGCACCCCGATCGCGAAGCCGACGAACGCCACGTAGAGCAGCAGCCCGGTGGCCACCTCGGTCGACCACGAGAGCGGCTGCGACAACACGTACCGGAAGAAGACCTGGGCCAGG
This sequence comes from Actinoplanes sp. NPDC026619, assembly GCF_040638295.1. NCBI lineage: Bacteria > Bacillati > Actinomycetota > Actinomycetes > Micromonosporales > Micromonosporaceae > Actinoplanes > Actinoplanes sp. NPDC026619. The sequence goes on along the minus strand of NZ_JBEZYA010000040.1, from coordinate 4,335 downwards.
ATCACCGTGACGATGCCGATGAGCAGCAGCCCGATGAGGATGTTCTCGGCGATCGCGATCCCCCGCAGTACCGCTTTCATGCGATCGGGAGCAGCTTCATCAGGTCGCCGAACGTCGGCCGGTACTTGTCGAAGACCGGCTTCAAGGCGGCCTGCATGGACGCCACGTCGACGTCGTCGTTGGAGGTGGCGCCGGCGTCCTGGGCCTTCTTCACGAAGACGTCGGTCTGCGCGTTCCAGAGCTCGCGTTCGTGATCCTGGGTCAGCTTGCCCGCCTGCACCAGCGCGTCCTGCACATCGGCCGGCTGGGCGGCGAAGAACTTCTTGCTTACCATGAGCACGTCGACGCCGAGTTGATGACGCGTCCAGGACCAGTGCTTCGCCTCTTCGACCTGCTTGCTGGAGACGTAGTAGATCGGGTTGTTCTCCGCGCCGTCGATCACCCCCTGCTGCAGCGCCGAGTAGATCTCGGTGGCCGGCAGCGGGGTGGCCTGCGCGCCGAGGGCGTTGAACGAGTCGACGGTCACCGGGTTCTGCGGCACGCGAAGACGCAGGCCCTTCAGGTCGGCGGCGCCGCGTACCGGCCGCTTGGTGTTGTAGACGTTTCGGGTGCCGGTGTAGAACCACGACAGCACGGTCAGGCCGACGCCGTCGAGGATCTTCTTGCACTCGTCACCGAGCGGGCCGGACAGCGCGGTGAAGCCGTCCTCCGGCTTCGGGAAGGCGTAGGGCAGGGAGAGCACGCCGAGCCGTTTGTCGAACGCGGTGAGGTTGCTGAACAGCGATTTCGCCATCTGCAGGGTGCCGCTGCGGACCTGCTCGTTCATCCGGTTCGAGTCGCCCAGGGTGGCGTTCGGGAAGACCTTCACCTCGTACTTGCCGCCGGTCAGCGACTTCACCTGGTCGCCGAACCAGCGTTCTGCCGCGATCTCCGGGTTGTCCTCGGCCACGTCGTCGCCGAGCCGGATCGTGGTGGCGCCACCGCCACCGCCCTTGGGCCGGCTGCAAGCGCCCAGACCGGCGGCGCCGACGGCCAACGAGAGCGACAGCACGCTTCTTCTGTTCATGACTCTCTCCTCAAAGACTCAGCGGCGCAGATTCGCCAGCGCGGTGGACGCTGTCCGGGCGAGCAGGGAGGCGTCCGACCCGACGCCGACGAACCGGAACCCGAGGGCGCCGTAGCCGGCGGCCTGGCTCTCGTCACCGGCGAGGATGCCGGCGGCGATGCCGGCGTTGTTCGCGGCGGCGAGCACCCGGTCGAGCGCCTTACGGAAGTCGGGATGATCGAACTGGCCGGGGCAGCCGAGATCGGTCGATAGATCCCGGGGGCCGACGAAGAGCACGTCCACGCCGGCGACGGCGGCGATCCCGTCCACCACCGACAGCGCCCGGCGGCTCTCCACCTGCACGATGCCGACGACGCGGTCGTTGGCCGTGGTGAGACCCTCCGGGCGCAGGCCGAAGTCGTAGACCCGGTTGTAGGTGGCGACGCCACGGTCGCCCTGGGGCGGGTATCGCGTGTGCCGGACCGCTTCCCGGACCTCCTCGACCGAGTCCAGGCGCGGAAACATGATGCCGTTCACGCCCGCGTCGAGCAGCCGGCCGGTGCGGATGCGTTCGGCCGACTCGACCCGGGCGAACATCGGCACGCCGCGCGCCTCGGCGACCACTTGCTGATGCAGCAGCGTGTGCTCGCCGCCGCCGCCGTGCTCGAGGTCGGCCAGCAGCCAGTCGAACCCGGCGACCGCGCACGCCTCGGTGGCCAGCGCCGAGCCGAGGCCGAGAAACGTTCCGTAGAGCGTCTCGCCGGCGGCAAGCCGACCGCGCAACACGTCTACATATGTGGACGACGTCTCTCCTGAGGACATGAATGCCAACGTAGAGACATACCTCGATCCGGTCAAGTACAAGTATGTGGACATGATCTAGGTGGAAAGATTGGTGCTAGGCTCTGCGCCGTTCGATCCGGACGCAGCGGGAGGCATCGATGGCGCAGCGCATCCTCATCACCGGCGGCGCGGGAAAGGTGGCCACCTCGCTCCGCCCTCGCCTGGCGGCCCCCGGCCGGACCCTGCGACTCCTGGACATCGTCGCGCCGCCGGCCGTCGCCGGGACCGGCGACGAGGAGATCGTGGTCGCCTCGCTCGACGATGCCGAGGCCGTGCGGGCCGCGTGCGACGGCGTCGACGCCATCGTCCACCTGGGCGGGCAGAGCACCGAGGCGGAGGCGCAGGAGGTGCTGCGCGTCAACGCCTTCGGGACGTACAACCTGCTGGAGGCCGCTCGCCGGCACGACCTCCGGCGGATCATGCTGGCCTCCTCGACGCACGCGGCCGGCTTCCACGTACGGGATGACGCGGCCTTCCCCGACGGTTTGCCGGCCGATCTCCCGCCGCGTCCGGACACGCTCTACGGCTGGAGCAAGGCGACCATCGAAGCGCTCGCCCACCTTTATGTGGACCGGTTCGGGCTCGACATCATCTGCGTACGGATCGGGTTGTGGTTCCCGACGCCACCGCAGAACCGCGGCCTCGCGACGTGGCTGTCCCCCGACGACGGCGCCCGCCTGGTCGAGGCCTGCCTCAGTGCGCCCAGCCCCGGCTTCCGGATCGTCTGGGGCGTCAGCCGCAACACCCGGCGGTGGTGGTCCCTGGCCGAGGGCGAGGCGATCGGCTATTTCCCCAAGGACGATGCCGAGGTGTACGCGGCCGAGCGCATCGCCGAATTCGGGGAACCCGACTTCCGGAAGGATCCGGAGCTCAACCGCGTCGGCGGCTGGTGGTGCGACTGGCCACTGGGCCGGCGCATGTAGACAGGAGACACATGCTGAACGGGCACGCGTACCCCTGGGATGTGGTCGGTGATCCCGCCTTTCTGGACCGGGCCACCGAGACGGTCACGCTGGCCGCCGCCTACCACTCCACCCGGGCGGCCACCCCGCTGCACCCGGCCCATCAGATCGTCGACGCCCGGCACGCGGCGCTGTACCGCCCGGTGCGCGCCGACGCGTGGAAGGGCCACGGCCTGACCCCGCACCCGGCCGGCTGGATGAGCGTCCCGGACCCCTTCGCCGAGGCAGCCACGCTGCTGAAACAAGCCGGCCGGCGGGTCAACGCGTGGATCGTGCTCACCCACAACACCCGGCTGGGCACCGAACGACCGGACGTCGCGGTGGTCAACTGCTTCGGCGAGACCTACCCGTACGCCCTGTGCCCGGCACACGCCGAGGTCCGCGACTACGCCGCCACCCTCGCCGCCGAGGCCGTCCGGGACACCGACGTCGACGGCATCTCCCTGGAGGCGTGCGGTCAGCTGGGCATCGCCCACCTCGGCCACCACGAGAAGACCGACGGCGCCTGGACGCCGCGGACCGCTGAGCTGCTGTCCATCTGCTGCTGCGCGGCCTGCCGGGCCGCCTGGCGGAACGACGGACTCGAGCCGGACGAGGTCGTCGCGGCACTGCGCGAGGCCGTCCGCGGTCCGGGCGCGGAACCGGCCGCCCCGATGCTCGCCGCGCTGCTCGCGGTCCGCCACCGGCACACCGATCAGCTGCGCCGGCAGGTCCTCGACGGACTCCCCCGGGTCCCGGTGACTCTGCACGCCCACCCCGATCCGTGGGTCACCGGGCCCTCGCCGGGCCTGACCCCGACCGCCGCCGGCGACGTCGACGCGCTGCTGGTGCCGTCCTGGCCGACCACCGAGGCCACCGCCGAGCTGGTGCGCCGGGCGGCCGCCACCGGGCTGCCGATCGACGCGTACGTCACCGTCCTGGCCCCGGTCGACCCGGACGCGCTGGCGGCGCACGCGCAACGGCTGCGGGAGGCCGGCGCCGGCCGATTCAGCATCTACCACCTGGGCCTCGCCCCCGCCTGGCGCCAGGAGCTTTTGCATTTATTTGCATCGATTGACCGGGTACCGGGGCAGTCGTAGGGTTTTGGTGCTCGACCGGCACTCCGCCGTCCTGAGGGACGGCACTCCTCGACCGGTGCCGGCCTGCCGATACCGCCGTGTGGCGGTGCCTCGCGATCCACCGCCGCGAGGCACGGCTGATGCAACGGCGGTAGCGCGCTTGCCCGCTTCCGCACCAGCTCGAGGAGATCCGCCTTGCTCAGAATCGTGAAATGGTCGGCCGCGCTCGTCGCGGTCGTCAGCGGCACCGCCGCCGTCCTCGGCGTGACCGCGCTGTCCTCCGAGGCAGCGACCACGCTGACCGTCGCTGCCGACGGCACCGGGCAGTACAAGACCGTGCAGGCCGCGGTCAACGCGGTCGCTACCAACAACGCCAGCCGGGCCACCATCAACATCAAGGCCGGCACCTACCGGGAGATCGTCAGCA